>DASZNF010000109.1:0-6974 GCA_035551355.1 Pseudonocardiaceae bacterium
GTGGGTGTGTGTGGTTATAGGGTTACGGCGGTTATGGCGGGAGGGAAACGCCCGGTCCCTTTCCGAACCCGGAAGCTAAGCCTCCCTGCGCCGATGGTACTGCACTCGTGAGGGTGTGGGAGAGTAGGACGCCGCCGAACATTATTTGAATAAGGAGAAGGACCCCGGTCGAGACTTCGGTCTCCCGGGGTCTTTTTCTGTGCCACAAGGCTTTCCGCGTCCGGAATCTTCCCGCGCCGGGCCCCCGACACGTCGCGACCCCCGCGGGCCGCCCGTGTGTTTAATTCGGTCGACACCGGGGGAGCGAGCGGTCATCCTCGGCTGGTATGAGGGCGGTTCTGCACGAGCACGCGACGAAGTTCTGGGCGGTCGCCGAGCCGCTGCTGACCGCCGATCCGGTCGATAACACGATCACCATCACCGTGCTGAACCGGTTGCTGCGCGGCATGTCCTACGGCCCGGACGCGCCGATCCTGGTCACCGTGCACGCCGAGGACGGCGACCGGCTGCTCGGCGCGGCCATGTCCACTCCACCGCATCCACTGTGTGTCACCGCGCTTCCCGAGGACACCATGCCCGAGGTCATCGCCGTCCTGCGGGCCGCCAAGGTCCAGCTCCCCGGGGCCCAGGGCCAACGTGATCGAGTCGAAGCCTTCGTCCGGCTGTGGACGGCCGACCCGGCGCTTCGCTCCGAGCTGGTCATGCGCGAGCGCCTCTACCGCCTGGACCTCCTCACACCGCCGGCCGGCATCCCCGGCACCGCCGACCTGGCCACCACCGGGGACATCCCACTGCTGGCCGACTGGCGCCGGGCGTTCTCCGCGGAGGCGCTGGCCAACTCCGGCGCCACCCTGCTCGACGCCGTCGAGCAGACCCGCAGTTCGCTGGCCGCTGGCTCGGCCAACCTGTTCTGGCGGGTGGACGGCGAACCGGTGGCGCTGGCCGTGGTGGGCAGCCCGAACGCCGGCATGTCCCGGATCGGCCCGGTCTACACCCCGCCCGCCCACCGCGGGCACGGCTACGGTTCCGCGGTCACCGCGGTGGCCGGCCGGTGGGCGCTGGCTCAGGGAGCCGGGCACGTGGTGTTGTTCACCGATCTGGCCAACCCGACCTCGAACTCGATCTACCAGAAGATCGGCTTCCGCCCGGTCGCCGATCAGCTGAAGGTGGACTTCGTTCCGCACCCCTAAAGCCCGCCGTACTGCCTGGGGACGGCTACGGTGGTGGTCGATGAGCGATCGATCTCGCACCGTCCCAGCGTTGGGCCGCTTCGGTCTCACCGACCAGCGGGCCGAGGAAGATCTGCGCGCCCTCGGCTGGTGGGCCGGCGGACCGGTCGGGATCGGCGAAACCGTGTTGCTCGCCCTGTCCCGCAGCCCCGACCCGGATCTGGCGCTGCGCGGCCTGGTCCGGCTGTACGAGTCGGTCGGCGCCGACTGGGCCGAGATCGCCGCGCACCTCGGCGTGGACCGGGGTTTCCGCGGCCGGCTCATCTCCGTGCTCGGCGGATCCACCGCACTCACCGACTACCTGGCCGCCAACCCGACCCAGTGGCGGCGGCTGGCCGAGCTGGGCGCCCCGGACGGCTCGGTCGTCTCGGTGCCCTCGGCCCGGTTCACCGAACATCTGCTGACTGCGGTCGGCGCCGATCCGGCCGCCCCGCTGCCCGGGGTCACGGACGGCGCCCGGGCCACGCTCACCGGCCAGGAGGCGGTGCGCGCGCTGCGCATCGCCTACCGCGGCCTGATCATGCAGGTGGCCGCGACCGATCTGGCCCACCTGATCGAACCCGAGCTGGAGTGGTTCAGCTACGAGCAGGTCACCGGCGAGCTGACCGATCTGGCCGAGGCCGCGCTGCACGCCGCCCTGGCTGTCGCGGTCGCCGAGCATGTGCCCGAGGACGAGCCGCAGGCCTGCCAGCTGGCGGTCATCGCCATGGGCAAGTGCGGGGCCCGGGAACTGAACTATGTCAGTGATGTGGACGTGCTGTTCGTCGCCGAGGGCGATCTGTCCCAGGCCACCAACCTGGCCAGCACCATGATGACGGTGGCCGGGCAGGCCGCGTTCGAGGTGGACGCGGCGCTGCGGCCGGAGGGCAAGGCGGGCGCGCTGGTGCGCACCGTCGAGGGGCACGCGGGCTACTACAAGCGTTGGGCCCGCACCTGGGAGTTCCAGGCGCTGCTCAAGGCCCGCCCGGTGGCCGGCGATCCGGAACTGGGCCGGACCTACCTGGATCTGGTGTCTCCGCTGGTGTGGACCGCGGCCGACCGGGACGGGTTCGTGGCCGACATCCAGTCCATGCGCCGCCGGGTCGAGCAGCACGTGCCGACCGAACTGGTGGACCGGGAACTCAAACTGGGCCGGGGCGGGCTGCGCGATGTGGAGTTCGCGGTGCAACTGCTGCAACTCGTGCACGGCCGCACCGCCGAATCCTTGCGCAGACCGGCCACCACCGAGGCGCTGGACGCGTTGGCCGCCGGTGGCTTCGTCGGTCGCCAGGACGCGGCCGAACTCGGCGAGTCCTACCGGTTCCTGCGCACCATCGAGCACCGGCTGCAACTGCACAAGCTGCGCCGCACCCATCTGTTCCCGGACGAGCACGACCAGGTCGAACTTCGTTGGCTGGCCCGGGCTTCCGGCGTTCGGCCCAGCCGCGGGCGGTCGGCCGCGGAGGGACTGCTCTGGGAGTTTCGTAGGCACGCCAACCGGATCCGGCGGCTGCACGAGAAGTTGTTCTACCGCCCGCTGCTGCAGGCGGTGGCCCGGGTGCCCACCGAGGCCCACCGGCTGACCACCGAGCAGGCGGTGGCCCGGCTGGCCGCGCTCGGCTTCGCCGCGCCGGACGGGGCGTTGCGCCACATCGGCGCGCTCACCCAGGGCGTGTCCCGGCGCGCGGCCATTCAGACCACGCTGCTGCCGGTACTGCTGGACCTGCTGGCCGACACCCCCGACCCGGACGGCGGCCTGCTGGCCTACCGGAAACTGTCCGAGGCCCTCGCCGACACCCCGTGGTACCTGCGGCTGCTGCGCGACGAGGGCGCGGTGGTGCAGCGTTTGGCCACCGTGCTGGGCACCTCGAAACTGGTGCCCGGCCTGATCCAGCGGGCCCCGGAGGTGCTGCGCCTGTACGCGCACACCGACGAACTGGCCGGGCGCGATCCGGACGAGGTGGCCAGCTCGTTGCGGGCCGCGGTGAGCCGCCACCCCAACGTGGCCGAGGCGGTGACCGCGGCGCGTTCGCTGCGCCGTGGGGAACTGGCTCGGGTGGCCAGCGCCGATCTGCTTGGCCTGCTTGCGGTTCCGCAGGTGTGCCAGGCATTGAGCAGTGTGTGGGTCGCGGTGCTGCGGGCCGCGCTGGCCGCGGTCCTGCGGGCCGCGGTGATCCGGGAGGGCGACCCGCCCGCGCAGCTGGCGGTGATCGGCATGGGCCGGCTGGGCGGCGGCGAGCTGGGCTACAGCTCGGACGCGGACGTGCTGTTCGTGTGTCAGCCGCACGAGGGAATCACCGACTCGATGGCCGCGCGCTGGGCCGGGTCGGTGGCCGAAACGCTGCGCAAGGTGCTCGCCTCGCCCAGCCAGGACCCGCCGTTGCAGGTGGACGCCGATCTGCGCCCGGAGGGCCGGCAGGGTCCGCTGGCCCGCACCCTGGACTCCTATCTGGCTTATTACCGCAAATGGGGCGAGATCTGGGAAGCCCAGGCCCTGCTACGGGCCCGGCCGCTGGCCGGTGACCTGGAGCTCGCGGAGCGGTTCATCGCGGGCATCAACGAGATCCGCTATCCCAACGGCGGGCTGGATGCCGCGCAGGTGCGGGAGATCCGCCGGATCAAGGCGCGGGTGGACAGCGAGCGGCTGCCCGGCGGCGCCGATCCCAGCACCCACACCAAACTCGGCCGCGGCGGCCTGGCCGACATCGAGTGGACCGTGCAGCTGCTGCAACTGCGGCACGCCCACGAACTCCCGGCGCTGCGTACAACGTCCACATTGGACGGTATCACCGCGGCGCAGCAGGCCGATCTGCTCAGCGAAGACGACGCGACCGAGCTGACCGCGGCCTGGCTGCTGGCCACCCGGGCCCGCAACGCCACAATGCTGGTGCGTGGCAAGGCCGGTGACCAGCTGCCCACCTCCATGCGCGACCTGGGTGGGGTGGCCAGTGCGGTGGAGGGCCATCTGGTCGACGACCCGGGCGGCTTCCTGGACGAGTACCGCCGCACCACCCGCCGCGCCCGGGCCGTGGTGGAACGCGTCTTCTACGAGGACTGAGTGTCCACTGTGGATTGTCAGTGGCGGGGCAGAGTGGTAACGGTGGCCGCGCCGAACGAGGTCTGGCCGGTCGGCGTGGAACCGGTCGGCGTGGAACTCTGCATCCCCACATAACTGGTCGCCGGGATCAGCGTCGGATCGACCACCGAGGCCACCAACTGCCCGCCGCCGTATAGCTCCAGTGTCGAACCGGACAATGCGAACGTCAGGTGGTACGTGGTGTCCGGGATGATGCCGGCCGCGTCGCCCACGCCGTCCAGCTGGCGGTTCGCCCCCTCGGTCACCACCCCGATCGCGTATTTGTGGCCCCACGAGGCGATTCCCGCATAGTAGTAGGTCTCGCGGTCGGTGCATCGGGCCAGCAGCACGCTGTCCCGGTCGGCCACCGCGCTGCTGTGTGGGGTGACTGATGCCGAGATCGCGTAGTCCAGTGCATTGACGGGAACGTTGCCCTGCAAGGTTTGCGGCTGGCCCTCGGTCCCGTTGCCCAGGGTGGTCGCCCGGTTGTCGGCCACCGTCCAGGAACGCCGCGAACCACCGGGCACCGGTTCGGACATCAGCGACTCCGTTCCGCGAGGGTGAACCCATTCCGATCGGAGCCGGCCTCGGCCGGCTCGTCCAGCCCCTTCCGGCCGTCCCAGCCCAGTTCCCGGGAAATGCGCGCCGCCGCCCGGGTCAGATCCGGGATGTGCCGGGTCAGCGCGTCCAGTGGTTCGATGGCCCGCAACGCGGTCAGCGACATGCCCGCGGCCACCGCGCCGGTGTGGTCCCGGATCGGCACGGCCACGCAGCTCAGGTAGTCCTCGCACTCGCCGTCGTCCACCGCCCAGCCACGGGCCCGCACCCCGTCGAGCTGCCGGGCCAGCGCGGCCGGCGAGGTCAGCGTGGTGGCGGTGAATCGTTGGTAGGACGCGGAAGCCAGCGCGGTCCGGCGCACCTCGTCCGGTGCGAACGCGATCACCACCTTGGCCACGCCCGCGGTGTGCAGCTGCGCCGCCGCGCCCACCCGGGAGCGCATCCGCACCGCGCCGTCGCCCTCCACCTTGTCCACGTAGACCACGTCGGTGCCGGACAGTTCGGCGAGGTGCAGGGTGTGCCCGAGTTCCCGGCCCAGCCGGGACAGGTGCGGCCGGGCGGCGACCCGGACGTCGATGTGGTCCAGCGCGGCCTGGGCCACGTCGGTCAGGCCGAAACCGATGGCCCACAGGCCGTCGTGGGTGCGGCGCATGAACGCCCGGCGTTCCAGGGCTTGCAGCAGGCGCAACGCGGTCGACTTGTGCACGGCGAGTTCGTCGGCCAGCTCACCCAGCCGCCGGGGCGCGCCCGCGCAGGACACCAGGATGGTCAGCGCGCGATCCACCGACTGCGACACGGCCCATCACCGGACCCGGGAGGAGAAGTCGTTGTGCGCCAACGCTGTCCGCAATGGACATAAGTCGCCGGTGGAATCCAGCGCGTGCCTGCCCCCGGTCGATCGCATGAGGTGCCCCCCGTTTCGGCCGCGGTGCCAACGACTCACCGTACTCCGGTGTGCGCAATGCCATATGCACCATGTGCAACGCCCGGTTCGGCTTGACAGCGGGGCCGGCTCGCTCGAATCATGGGCGACGTGCGGATCGCGCTGGTCGGATGCGGGGCGATGGGCGAGATCGTGGCCGGTGCCTGTTACGCCCAACCCAACGACAACTATCAACTGGTGGCCGTGGTCGATGCCCGCCCGGAGCGGGCCGAGCCTCTGGCCAGATCGCTGGGCGTGCCCGGTTTCGCCGCGCTGGCCGACCTTTTCGCCAGCGAGGTCGCGGTGGACGCGGTGGATCTGCGCCTGCCCCACCACCTGCACGCCCCGGTGGCCGTCGAGGCCGTCGAGCACGGCGTGCACGTGCTGGTGGAAAAGCCCCTGGCCACCACCCTGGCCGACGGCAAGCGAATCGTCGACGCCGGTCGCGCGGCCGGCGTGGTGGTCGCGGTGGCCGAGAACTACCCGCACCTGCCCTCGGTGCGCGCGGTCGCGGAAGCGTTGGCCCGTCAGGAAATCGGCACGGTGCACGCGCTGCGCACCACCCGCGCGTACACCCTGGACGGGGTGTGGACCCGGGACGGCTGGCGGCAGGACGGCGGCCCGTCCGCCGGGGTGCTGCTGGACCAGGGCACCCATCACACGAGCCTGCTGCGCCGGTTGGGCGGGGAGATCGTGTCGGTCAGCGCGCAGGCGCACACCGCGGGGGAAGCCGAGACGGTGCTGCTCACCGTGCGGTTCGCCAGTGGCCTGCTCGGCCAGTCGCTGTACTCGTGGGGCAGCCTCGCCCTGGACGGCGAGCCGGAGGCCACGGTGTTCGGCTCGACCGGCCGCATCGACATCCGGGTCAGCTACCACGGCGATCGCGGCGGCGCGATCCGCTACGACGCCTCCGAACCGGTGGGCGCCCCGATCAGCGGACCGGAGAACTACTACGACAGCCACCGGCTGATCATCGACGACTGGGCCGCCGCGGTGGCCGAACACCGCGCTCCCCGGGTGCCGGCCCAGGACGCCCTGGCCGACCTGGCCGTGGTCCTGGCCGCCGCGCGGTCCGTGGCCGAGGGCGGCGTCCCGATCCCGGTGCCGGCGCTGGATTGAGCTGACAAAAGAATCAGGCCGGCGGTCGGGGCTCTCCCGCGACCGCCGGCCTGTGTCACTGGCCCGGCGAGATCAGATCACACGTCGTAGT
>DASZNF010000110.1:0-8974 GCA_035551355.1 Pseudonocardiaceae bacterium
GAGATCGACCGACTGTCCACTGTGGATGTCCTACGCATGATCAACGCGGAGGACACGGCGGTGCCCGCCGCGGTGGGCGCGGTGCTGCCCGCACTGGCCCGGCTGGTCGACTACGCGGTGGCGGCGCTGGAAAACGGCAACCGGGTGCACTACGTGGGCGCGGGTACCTCGGGCCGGCTGGCGGTGCTGGACGCGGCGGAACTGGTGCCCACGTTCAACATTCCGGCCGACTGGTTCGTGGCCCACCACGCGGGCGGGCCGAACGCGTTGCTGCGTGCGGTGGAGAACGCCGAGGACGACGCGGAAGCCGGGGACGCGCGGATCACCGCGCACGCGAGCGCCGGGGACGTGATTGTGGGGTTGGCGGCCTCCGGCCGTACCCCGTTCGTGATCGGCGCGCTGGCCGCCGGGCGGCGGATGGGCACGCGGACCGCGCTGATCTCGGCCAACCCCGGCGCGCCCGCGAACCTGGACGTGGATGTGCCGATCGCGGTGGACACCGGCCCGGAAGTGATCGCCGGATCGACGCGGATGAAAGCGGGCACCGCGCAGAAACTGGTGCTCACCGCGTTCTCCACGGCGACCATGATCCGCTACGGGCGGACATACTCGAACCTGATGGTCAGCATGCGCGCGACCAACGCCAAACTGCGCGGCCGCACGCTGCGGATCCTGCACGAGGCCACCGGGGCGTCGGAACAGGCGTGCGCGGACGCGCTGGCCGAGGCGCACGGGGACTTGAAGGTGGCGCTGGTGCACCTGCTGTCCGGCGCGGACACCGAACGCTCGGCTGACGCGCTGTCGCAGGCGAAGGGGCATGTGCGGTCGGCGTTGCTGGCGTTGGGCGCGTAGGCCCACTTTCTGTTTGGTCGGTGTGGCGGCTCTGTGTGCCTGAGCGGGCTTGGCGTGGGCGGGGTGCCCAGGGTCTGGTCGTCGCACGCGAGTCTGATTGTGCGCGGGTTCGGTTGCGAACAGGTTTGGTTGCGCGCGGCCGGACTTGGCTGACGCACACTGTTTTGGCCGCTACGGCTGGGTTTGATTGTGGCAGACCTGCCGCCTGAAATAGCGGCTTGACAGCTGGCTGGCAACTGGCTCGCCGGCGGCTTGTACCAGACCGGCATGGCGAGCATCGCCGGTTATCCACAGCCGGCGGAGTTGTCCACACCCCTCCGCGAACCCCTGCCCACCAGCCCCTTCCCGACTAGACTGGCCCAGGGTCGTGCCCCCGTGGATGGGTGGGGGATGTTCGGAGGGGATGTTTGAGAATTTTTTGAGGGCATTCTTGTTCTGCGGCACGCTTATCAGGTTGTGGGGTTTTAATACCGTTGTGGGGACTTTAATACCTACGAGCGCCAGAATCTCTCACGAGCGCCAGAATTCGAGTATGAGAATTACCGGCCTTCCGGAGATTTACAACCGTTCTGGAGATTTACAAGCCCGTACCGCTACCCTTGATACTCGGACTCGTACAACCCGACCAGATCCCGGTGCACCGCCGTCGAATCCTTCAACGCCGCCCCGTTCACCGTGTGCACCCGGGTGATCTTGCGCACCGACGAAGCCATGACGACCGCATCGGCACTCGTCAGGTCCGCCGCGGGAATCGGCTCGACCTTCACCGACCACCCGGCTCGCTCCGCGGCCCGGAACAGCGCGTACTGAGTCGTACCGGGCAGGATGCCCAGCTGTGAGGGCGGAGTGCGCAGGGTCCGGCCGCCGGCCAGGACCACCGTCGAGGTCGGGCCTTCCAGCAGCGTGCCGTCGGTCGCGGTGAAGATCACCTCGTCCGCACCGCGCCGCGCGGCCTCGCGGCCCGCGGCCATGTTGACCGCGTAGGACAGCGATTTCGCGCCGAGCAGCAGCCACGGCGCCCGCTCGGCCAGGCCGGGTTCGATGCCGCGTTCGAGGGTGATCGCGGCGATCCCCTGCTCGCGCTGCCTGCGCACCTTCTCCCCGATCTCCATGCCGAGAGCGAACGCGGTCGGCTCGTCGGCGCCTTCGACCCCGCGGGTGTACACCAGCTTCAGCGCGAAATCGGCGTCGCCGGTCCAGTTGTCCAGCACCGTCCGCACGGCTCGGCGCCAGCCTTCGGCGTCCGGCGCGGGCATGTCCAGCATCGCCGCGGACCGGGCCAGCCGGTCCAGGTGCGGGTCCAGTTCACGCGGGCGGCCGTCCACCACCAGGATGGTTTCGAACACCCCGTCCCCGCGCATCAACCCCAGGTCCTCGACCTTGATCAACGGCTGATCCGGGTCACCGACGCTTCCATCGAGCATCGCCAGCACGCGCATGGGACAACACTACCCACGTCGGCCCGGCGGCCTACGATTGATGGGGTGCGGACCGAGTCTTTCCCACCACCCTCCGCGAGCGACGCGAGCGATGTGACCGACGTGGGCGACGTGAGCAACACCGGCGGTGGCCCCAACCCAGCCGCGGGCGGCAAGCCCACCGCGGCCGATCGCGCCGCGCTGCGCAGCACCCTGCACGCCCGCGGCATGCGCATGACCCCGCAACGCCAGCTCGTGCTCGACGCCGTCCGGGAACTGCGGCACGCCACCCCGGAACAGGTGTGCTGCCAGGTCCAGGAGGTCGCGCCCACGGTCAACATCACCACCGTCTACCGCGCGCTGGAACTGCTCGAGGGCCTCGGCCTGGTCCGGCACACCCATCTCGGGCACGGCGCACCGGTCTACTCCGCGCACGCGCACGAGCACGTCCACCTGGTCTGTCATCGCTGCGGCCGCACCACCGAGGTCGACACCGAACTGCTCGACCCGGTCGCCGCCCAGGTGCTGGCCGACCACGGCTTCGAACTCGACCCGACCCACCTGGCTCTGTCCGGCGTCTGCCGGGACTGCCGCACCGAGGAGAACCCGTGAACTCTCCGCTGATGGACACGCCGGGCGCGGTCGCCGCCCCGGACGACATCCCCGATCAGGGCGTCGCCTGGCACTACGGCGACCCGTTCGCCGAGCAGCGCACCGCCAACCGCAGCGTGGCCGTGGTCGACCGCTCGCACCGGGAACTGCTCGCCGTCCCGGGCGAAGACCGGCTGACCTGGCTGCACGCGCTCACCTCCCAGCACCTGACCATGCTGGCCGAGGGTGTGGGCACCGAGGCGCTCGTGCTGGACGCCAACGGGCACGTCGAGCACCACATGCTCGCCGCGCACGACGAGGGCACCGTGTGGCTGGACACCGAACCCGGCCGCGCGGCCGGCCTGCTGGGCTACCTGGAGTCGATGCGGTTCTGGTCGAAGGTGCAGCCGCGCGACGCCAGTCCGGAGCTGGCCGTGCTCAGTGTGGTCGGGCCGGGGACCGACGATCTTCTGTCCACCGTGGGCGCGGCGGTGCCGGTCGAGCCGTACGTGCTGGCCCGGGGTGAGCTCGGACTCGCCCGGCGGATGCCGTGGCCGGGACGGCACGCGGTGGATCTGCTGGTGCCGAGGGAGCGGCTGGCCGCAGTGTGGACCACGCTCACCGGCGCGGGAGCCCGGCCCGCGGGCAGCTGGGCATTCGAGGCGTTGCGCACCGAATCGCTGCGGCCTCGCATCGGCGAGGACACCGACGAGCGGACCATCCCCAACGAGGTCGGCTGGCTCGGCTCCGCGGTGCACCTGGACAAGGGCTGCTATCGCGGTCAGGAAACCGTGGCCAAGGTGCACAACATCGGCCGCCCGCCGCGCCGGATGGTGCTGCTACACCTGGACGGCTCCCCCGAGGTCCTCCCGCTCACCGGCGAGCCGGTCACGCTGGCCGGACGCACGGTCGGCCGGGTCGGCACGGTCGCCCGCCACCACGAGCTCGGGCCGATCGCGCTCGCGCTGCTCAAGCGATCCGTCCCGGTGGAGGCCGAACTGCTGGCCGGCGCCGAGGACCGGGTGGTGCAGGCCGCGATCGATCCGGACTCGGTGCCGGCCGAGGGGCCCGCGCTGGGCCGGGAGGCGGCCGTACGGCTGCGCGGCTGACCCGGCGCCACCGGCAGAACACGCCGTTGACCAGCCAAACCGGTGCCGACCAGGCGGACCGATAGGGTCGGGGCCATGTCAGTGCTGACGCCCCGACCGGGCTCCCACGGCACGCTCATCACGGTCGCGCCGACCGGCGCCGAGCACGCCAAATCCGATGTCCCCGCCCTCCCGGTGACCCTCGATGAACTCGTGCGCACCGCGCAGGACTGCGAGCGGGTCGGCGCCGCCATGATTCACGTGCACCTGCGCGACGACGAGGCGCAGCCGACCCTGGATCTCAAGCGGGCCACCGACACCGTGGCCGCGCTGCGCGAGCGCACCGGCCTGATCGTGCAGCTGTCCAGCGGCGGCGCGGTCACCGATCCGGAAGCCGACCGGCTGCGCGTGCTGGACGCGCTGCCCGACTCGGCCTCCTGCACGATGGGCACGGTCAACTTCGGCCCGGACGTGTTCCTCAACCGCTGGGAGTTCGTGGTCGAGCTGCACAAGCGGATGCAGGAGCGCAACATCCTGCCCGAATACGAGATCTTCGACCTCGGTCAGCTCGTCTCCCTGCACCGGCTGCTGGACAAGCACGGCCTGCCCGCAGGCGGCCACGTGCACGTCGACCTGGTGATGGGCGTGCCGGGCGGGATGGGCGGGGACACCGAGACCCTGGCCGCGGCGCTGCGGCTGATCCCCGAGGGGGCCACGTTCAGCGCCACCGGCATCGGCCGGACCAGCCTGCCGGTGCTGCTGGCCGCGCTGTCCGCGGGCGGGCACCTGCGGGTCGGCATGGAGGACACCATCACCTACGCCAAGGGCGAGCCGGTGCGCAACAATGCCCAGCTGGTGGCCCGGGCGGCCGGTGTGGCCAAGATCGCCCAGCGGCCCCCGTTGCCCGCCGACGAGGCGCGCGCGCTGCTGGGCGACGGACTTGCTGGTGCAACCAATGCCTGAAAAGTTCCAAGAAAGCTCCTCTTGGGTGTTGGCGACAACTGCCCGCGTACCGGAGGATGGTGGAGTGATCGAGGTCCGTCCAGGCGGGCGCCGTCGAATTGACCGCGTGCTCGACCCGGCGTTTACCGAGGGGTTGACCGAGCGCGCCCTTGACGAGGTCCGCACGCGCCGTGACGACGCCGCCCAGGAGGAGACCGATCTCTCCTTCCTGCGGCGGCTGCTGCACGCGCGGATCGACATCGTGCGCGCTGAGCAGAAACGTCGGGCGGAAGGGGGCTCGGTGGCCGTGGTCGAGCAACTGGTCACCATCCTGTCCGCGAACGCGGTCGGCCCGGCCACCGGCCAGGGCCGCTACTCGACGGTCGAACCGTCCCGCGCCGAGGCCCATCGCAGGCACGTGGAGGCCCTGGTCTCCGACGTGGACCTGTCCGACGTGGGCTCACTGTCCGACGAGCGCCTGGCCGAGGCGCTGCGCACCTACCAGTCCGAAGAGGTCTCGGTGTCCGCGCGGCGGCGCGAGGTGCAGGTCGTGATGGACAAGCTCAACGCCGAGATCGTGAACCGCTACCAGGGCGGCAGCGCGTCCGTGGACGACCTGCTGGCCTCCCAGCGGCAGCACCCCGGGCAGTGACCCGGGCGGGCGCTCCGCTCTAGTTGTGACGCTCGTGGGAGGCCATGCGGGCCCAGAACTCGCGCAGCTTCTGGTAGCGGGTGGCGATCTCGGTGGCGTCCCCGTCCTCCATCGCGGCCACGATGGCGTGCACATCGGTGACCGAGCTGTCCGCCTGCAGCTCGTCGTCGGCCAGCAACTGCACCAGGCCGCCGTAGTCCAGTTCGACCACCGAGTCCGGGTGGAAGTTCTCCAGCCACTGGCCGGTGTCCCGCAACACCGCGGCCGGACCCTCCTCGCCCATGGTGTCGCGCGTCACCGACAGCGCCCGGGCGGTGCGCTGCCGGGCCCGGGCCATCGGGGTGCGCCAGGACAGCTCCCGGACCGCCGACTCGCCGAGCACCAGCCGCCGCTCGTCCGGTTCGACCAGGGCGAACCAGGGCAGCGGCACGGTCCAGGTGGCCGAGATGATGTGCACGGTGCCACGGTCAAGGCCGGTCATCACCTTCGACGTCCGGGCCTTGGCCGCCTCCTCGGACACCCCGGAGTCGCCCAGCGCCGCGTCCCGCAGCGCCGGAGTGGTGGTGTCCAGGAAGCCGGCCAGCGCGGCGGCGGCGCGCGGACGCAGGTCCAGCGGGCACACCAGCGGGTCGGCGCCGGGGCCCGTGGCCTGCCCCTCGGGCAACTCGGCCGGGTCGAGCACCAACACGTCCAGCGGCGCGTTCGGGGCCGGGCTGCCGTCGGCCCGCTCCCCCGGAAGCAGCCGAGGTGGCCGACAAATTTGTGATCGAAGCCACAATTCCTCTTCGCGCTGGCCCGCGGCCTTCCTGGCCAGCGCGCCATCGGTCAGCCGGGCCGACAACGCGGCTACCTGCGACTGGTCGAACGCGGAGAGCGGTTCATAAACCCGCAGATACGCGACGAACGGACGGGGCACGCAGGCATCGTGTCACGATCGCGACCTCCGGATGAGAACTGTCATGTCCTGCACACCGTGCCTCGTCGCGTGGAACCCCATCGGCACGGTACGGTAGTTACCAGGAAATAGTTGTCGTGATGAACGGGGCCGCCGATTCCCCCGGCCGCCCCGCACCTGTGCGAGGGGGTCGAGCCATATGGGGCGCGGCCGGGCGAAGGCCAAGCAGACGAAGCTGGCCCGCGAGGTCAAATACCGCACTTCACCTGCGGACTTCGACGCTCTGCGGAAGGAGTTGTCGAGCGATACCGGGAACCCTCGGGCCGCCGACGACCGCTTCGAGGACGACGAAGACGACGGTCATGACAACGACCGTTACTGACGCACCGTACGGCGGGAGGGTTGGGCACACCGCGAGGTGACCCAACCCTCCCGCTGTGCCGGCGCCACCCGGACACCCCGGACGCACTCGCCGTGCGCGCACGGCACACGGCGAGCTCACCCGAGTCGGGACCCACGGCGTTGACGCATGCCCAGCGGCGGTTTCCACCTCCGCTGGTCCGCGTGCAGCGCCCCGCCGGGGTCCCGGTGTGCCCGACGGGCGCCGGTTCGACGGCCGCGGCGCCGGATCGGTTCCGCCGACCCGCGAATGATCGCCGTCGCAGGTGGCCAGGCCGGCGCGCGATTGCGCTTGTAGCTGATTCAGCTATCGGCGATCGCGTATCGGCGATCGCGCTCGCAGCCGTGGCGGAGCGTGACCTCGCAGCCGTGGCGGAGCGTGACCAGGGCCAGGGACGGCTCTCGCTTCGGCGTGCCCGGAAGCATGGCGCGTCCTGGCGCCGGGCCGGTCAGCATGGAGCCGGGCCGGTCAGCCCTCGGCGGCGGCGTCGGCGATGCTGACCGCTTCCTTGGCGCCGTCCTGGATCGCGGTGCAGCAGAACACCAGCCACTCGGCCACGCCGTCCGGTTCGCCACTGGCGAACGCCCGCGCGGCCGCCGGGTAGCGCTCGCCGCGCCGCAGGAAGGCCACCTCGGGCACCACAAGGCCCTTGGGGTCCAGGCCGGTGGCGATCAGGGTCAGCCGGGCCGCGGCCCGGGCCACCACGCCGTCGCCGGTGCCGAACGGGGCCAGGGTGAGCAGCTCGCCGTGCACCACCGCGGCCAGCACCGGAGCAGGCACCGAGGTGCCCCCACTGACGAACCCGGCCAGCAGCTCCAGCCGTCCGGCCACCCCGGACGCCGAGCGCGGCCGGCCCAGCGTGTCCGGGCTGCCCGCGGGCACCAGGTCGGCCGCGGCCAGCATGTGCAGCCGGGCCAGCGCCTGCAGCGGCGCGCGCTGCCAGGTGCCCAGCATCGGGCCGATCGCCTCGGCCACCCGCAGCGCGCCGGCCAGCACCGGGTCGCTGACCGCGCCGCCCTCCGGGATGGACACGTCCACGCCCTCGATCGCGGCCGAGGCCCGGGCCGCGCGCACCGAGGCCTCGGCGGCCGTGGTCGGCCAGCCGCGCCGGTTGGCCGGGTGCCCGTGCACCCGGTCGATCGACTCCCGGGCGGTGGTCACCGCCTCGGCCACACCGGGCAGGTCCAGCAGCGGGCGCAGCGGGTCGTCAGTGGTCAGCCGGTCGGTCACGAACACACGGTAACCACCGGGACCGGGACCCACGGATCCGGCACTCGGCGGTGGAGCGTTTCCGCAGATTAGGCCATCCGGGTGATCCACTCAGCGATCGTTAAGCGGTATTAGCCGCCCGCCATCCAGGCGCTGTTGTGTCGTGCATCCAACCGGAGTAATCCAGTCTTGTCGGTTTCTGAGAACTCGACGCCACGAAGGGGTGCCGTCAATGGTCAACACCGAAGCCCGCTCCGCCGACCCGACCAGGGAGGCCGCACCGGCGGACAACATTTCCGACCCCGGCCCACTCGGGCTCGCCGGGTTCGCCGCGACGACACTCGTGCTGAGTTTCGTCAACGCCGGACTCGTGGACAAATCCGTTGCCTTCGCCGTGCTGCCGCTGGCTCTGTTCTACGGCGGTCT
Organism: Pseudonocardiaceae bacterium; assembly: GCA_035551355.1. Taxonomy (GTDB): domain Bacteria; phylum Actinomycetota; class Actinomycetes; order Mycobacteriales; family Pseudonocardiaceae; genus DATATV01. Next base: position 8,474 of record DASZNF010000110.1, read on the forward strand.
CGGCCAGTTCATCGCCGGGATGTGGGAGTTCCGTAAGGGCAACACCTTCGGTTCCACCGCGTTCTCCACCTACGGTGCGTTCTGGTTGGCCTTCGCGTTCTACGAATGGTTCTTCGCCGCCAAGGTCGCCACATCCTCGGCCGGCACCGCGGAGGGCCTGTTCCTGTTGGTCTTCGCCGTGGTCACCGTCTACCTGACGGTGGCGGCACTGCGCACGACCGGCGCCATCCTCGCCGTGTTCGTGTTGCTGTCGCTGACGTTCATCTTCCTGACCATCGGCGCGCTGGCCGGTGCCGACGCCATCGGTCACATCGGTGGCTGGATCGGCATCCTGACCGCGATCGCGGCGTTCTACACATCGTTCGCCGGCGTGGCCAACGCGACCTTCAAGCGGGCCGTGCTGCCGGTGTGGCCGCTGAACATCGGCGCCTGACCGACCAGGCCGAAGCAACGAGAAACCCACCCCACCGGGCCGCCTCGAACCAGGAGTTCGAGGCGGCC
>DASZNF010000111.1:0-26993 GCA_035551355.1 Pseudonocardiaceae bacterium
TCAGCTGCAGCCGGAGGTGGAGCCGCAGCCCTCGCAGACGTAGCAGGAACCGGCGGGGCGCATCTTGGTGCCGCAGGTCATGCACAGCGGCGCGTCGGCGGCCTTGCCCAGGTGCAGTTCCAGCAACTCCGTGGAGCTGCCCACCGTGTGGGAGCCGTGTTCCCGCTCCAGCGCGGCCGGCTGGGGGCTGGCGTCCACGCTGGTACGCAAGCCTTCCAGATCGACCTCGGGGTCGGACTCGGTGCGCGGCGCACTGTCGGCGTAGTTCTCGCTCACCTGCGCGGAACGCTCGTCCGCGGTGAACACGCCGAGCTGGGCCCGCTTCTCGTAGGGCAGGTAGTCCAGCGCCAGCCTGCGGAACAGGTAGTCCAGCACGCTGGTGGCGATCCGCACGTCCGGGTCGTCGGTCATGCCGGCCGGCTCGAAGCGCAGGTTCTGGAACTTCGAAACGTAGAACTCCAGCGGAATGCCGTACTGCAGACCGACCGAAATGGACATCGAGAACGCGTCCATCACACCGGCCAGCGTGGAACCCTGCTTGCCCAGCTTCACGAAGATCTCGCCGAGCCCGTCGTCCGGGTAGGAACCGGCGTGCAGGTAGCCCTCGGCGCCGGCCACGGTGAACGACACCGTCTGGCTCGGGCGCTTCTTCGGCAGCCGCTTGCGCACCGGCCGGTACTCCACCACCGTCTCCGGTTCGGCCGCCGCGACCTTGCTGCGCGCGTTGGACAGCGGCTGCCCGACCTTGCAGTTGTCCCGGTAGATGGCCAGCGCCTTCAGGCCCAGCTTCCAGCCCTGGAAGTAGATCTCCTCGACCTCGTCGACGGTCGCCGACTCCGGCATGTTCACCGTCTTGGAAATCGAACCGGACACGAACGGCTGCACCGCGGCCATCATCCGTACGTGGCCCGTCGGCGCGATCGAGCGGTCGCCCATCGCGCAGTCGAACACCTCGTAGTGCTCCGGCCGCAGCCCCGGCGCGTCCACCACGTGCCCGTGCTCGGACACGTACTCCACGATCGCCTCGACCTGCTCCTGCTGGTAGCCCAGGTTAACCAGCGCGCGCGGCACCGTCTGGTTGACGATCTGCATCGAACCGCCGCCGACCAGCTTCTTGAACTTCACCAGCGCCAGGTCGGGCTCGATGCCGGTGGTGTCGCAGTCCATCATGAAGCCGATGGTCCCGGTCGGGGCCAGCACGCTGGCCTGCGCGTTGCGCCAGCCGTTGCGCGCGCCGATCTCCAGGCAGCGCTGCCACTCCTCGGTGGCCAGCTTCTGGATCTTCGCGTCGTTCTGCGCATAGGTGCGGATCAGGTCGTTGGCCGCGGCGTGCTTGCGCATCACCCGCTGGTGCGGGGCGGCGTTGCGCTCGTAGCCCGCGTAGGCGCCGACCACACCGGCCATCTCGGCCGAGCGCCGGTACGCTGTGCCGGTCATCAGCGAGGTGATCGACGCGGCCAGCGCGCGACCGCCGTCCGAGTCGTAGGCGTGGCCGGTGGCCATCAACAGCGCGCCCAGGTTGGCGTAGCCGATGCCCAGCTGGCGGAACTTCCGCGTGGTGTCGCCGATCGCGTCGGTCGGGAAGTCGGCGAAGCAGATGGAGATGTCCATCGCGGTGATGACCAGCTCGACCGCCTTGGCGAACTTCGCCGCGTCGAACATGTCGTCACTGTCCAGGAACTTCAACAGGTTCAGCGACGCCAGGTTGCAGCTGGAGTTGTCTAGGTGCAGGTACTCGCTGCACGGGTTGGACGCGGTGATCCGGCCCGACTCCGGGCAGGTGTGCCAGTCGTTGATCGTGTCGTCGTACTGCAGACCGGGGTCGGCGCATTCCCACGCGGCCTTGCCGATCTTGCCGAACAGCTTCTTGGCGTCGATCCGGTCGATCACCTCACCGGTGGTACGGGCGCGCAGCCCGAACTCGCCGCCGGCCTCCACCGCGTGCATGAACTCGTCCGACACACGCACCGAGTTGTTGGCGTTCTGGTACTGCACGGACGTGATGTCCAAGCCGCCCAGGTCCATGTCGAAGCCCGCGTCGCGAAGCACGCGGATCTTGTTCTCCTCGCGCGCCTTGGTCTCGATGAACTCCTCGACGTCGGGATGATCGACATCGAGGATGACCATTTTCGCCGCGCGCCGGGTGGCACCACCGGACTTGATGGTGCCGGCCGAGGCGTCGGCGCCGCGCATGAACGACACCGGGCCGGACGCACTGCCGCCGGAGGACAGCAGCTCGCGGGAGGAGCGGATCCGGGACAGGTTCACGCCGGAGCCGGAGCCGCCCTTGAAGATCAGCCCCTCTTCCCGGTACCAGTTCAGGATCGAGTCCATGGTGTCGTCGACGGCGAGGATGAAGCAGGCCGAGACCTGCTGCGGGGAGTTGGTGCCGACGTTGAACCAGACCGGCGAGTTGAAGCTGAACACCTGGTGCAGCAGCATCCAGGTCAGCTCCTGCTCGAAGATCACCGCGTCCTCGTCGGTCTCGAAGTAGCCCTCCGCGACACCGGTCTTGACGTAGGTCCTGACCACCCGGTCGATGAGCTGGCGCAGGCTGGACTCGCGCACCGAGGTGCCCACCGCGCCTCGGAAGTACTTGCTGGTCACGATGTTGACCGCGTTGACCGACCAGAAGTCCGGGAACTCCACGCCGCGCTGGTCGAAGTTCACCGAGCCGTCGCGCCAGTTGGTCATCACGACGTCGCGGTGCTCCCACACCACCTCGTCGTAGGGGTGCACCCCCTCAGTGGTGTACACGCGCTGGACACGCAGCCGGGTCGGTGCCCCGATGGTCTCCGTCATTCCCAGTCCCTCTCCCTCGTTGTCCCGTTCGCTTCCGGCCCCGTCCGGGCTCCCCGTCCGATGCGGTCCGGCAAGTTCGTGTCGTTTCGGCGCGCCCGCGGGCCGGCGCGCCCGCCTTTTGCCGCGGGTCGGCTTGCTCACCCGGCGTCCTGGCCGTTGTCGCCACCGGCGCCCGCGGCGGCCTTCTCGGCCATGGCCCGGCGCAGCTCGCCGATCTCCTTCTCGAAGTCCTCGACCGAGGAGAACGAGCGGTAGACGCTGGCGAACCGCAGGTAGGCCACCTCATCCAGTTCGCGTAGCGGGCCCAGGATGGCCAGGCCGACCTCGTGGCTGGGGATCTCGGCGGCGCCGGTGGCGCGGATCGACTCCTCCACCCGGTGCGCCAGCTGGGCCAGCCGGTCCTCGTCCACCGGACGGCCCTGGCAGGCGCGGCGCACGCCGCTGATCACCTTGTCCCGGCTGAACGGCTCGGTGACGCCGGAGCGTTTGACCACCGCCAGCACGGCCTCTTCGACCGTGGTGAACCGCCGGTTGCACTGCGAGCAGGAACGGCGCCGGCGGATGGCCTGGCCCTCGTCGACCTCTCGCGAGTCCACGACCCGCGACTCCGAATGACGACAAAATGGACACCGCATCGACAGCTCACCCCAACACGCAGCCTTGGCCACCGCGTCGTCCCCAGGGTACGTCGAAGAAGGGCCCTCATCGGCCCCAAACCCAACCTGTGGAGGAACAACAACGGTGTAACCACTAGATGTTGGGGTAGACCGTATGCCGCGACGCCAGATTTCGCAAGTTGACACGTCGAGGCTCGCCCGACCGGGTTTCACCCACAGGGCGGAACGACAGAGGTCTGCCGGGGAGAGTTATCCGTGCAGACTAGTCGGCACCCGAAGCATCTCCCCGGGATACACCGACTCGTCGGACAGCGAGTTCAGCCGCACGATCTGGGCAACCACCTCGTCGGCCCGGCTGCCCGGCGCCTCCTGCCCGGCCACGTCCCACAACGTCTCCCCCTGGTGCACCTGCACCACCGTGGTGGCAGTGGGCACTCCGGCCGCCGAGGAACCGCTGCCGGCCCAGACGAAGGCCAGCACCACCAGGCAGGCCACGCCGGCCATCGCGGCCAGCCAGACCAGGGAACCGCCGGCCCGCCGGGGCGCGCAGCTGACCGCGCGGGCCGGGCGCGGCGCGGCGGCCAGCCGGGCCGGACCGCGACCCTGGCTGTAGGGGCCGACCCGCACCAGGCGGGCGCCGGTGTGCGGGTGGGCGGGGCGGGGATGACCGGGGGCGGCCTCCCGCGGAACCGAACGCGCGCCGAGCCGGGTGCCGTCGACGTAGTCCTCGTCGAACAGCGCCTCGGCGCCGATGTCCGAACCGGCTGCCGCGCCGGTCCGGTCCTGGAGCGCGCGGCCGGTCGTGCGGCCGGCGTTGGTACTGGTGAGCACCGTCATCGTCAACACCCTCCCGAGCCAAAGATCGAACATCGAACAGAGGTTCGATCGAACTGCTGTGCGAGTGTCTACCACCAGTCACCGACAAAATCGAGTCTTTCCCGGCGTGTCCTTCGAACAGGTGTTTGATCTCGACCTTGTGCCGGGCTAACGTTGATCTCGGACAGACGAGCCGGTCGAGGGCCGATCGGCACGGGCAGGGAGGCACCCAGTGGCAGGCAGGAACGCCGGTACCGGCACCAAGTCCTCGTCGGACGTGGCCGGCGCCGCGTCCACCGACACGGCCGCGGGTGCGGACATCCGCGAGTTTCCCGAGCCGGCCGACGCGGCCGACGGCCCCACGCTCACCGCGCGGCAGCGCCGGGTGCTGGAGGTGATCCGGGAATGGGTCGAGCGGGTCGGCTACCCGCCCAGCGTGCGGGAGATCGGTGAGGCCGTTGGCCTCACCTCCACCTCGTCGGTCGCCCACCAGCTGCGCGCTCTGGAGCGCAAGGGCTACCTGCGGCGCGACCCCAACCGGCCGCGCGCGGTCGGCGTACTGCCGCCGGACGAGGACCTGGACGCCACCGGCGGGCTCGGCCGGCCCAGCCCGGCCTACGTGCCGGTGGTCGGCCGGATCGCCGCAGGCGGGCCGATCCTGGCCGAGCAGGCGGTGGAGGACGTGTTCCCGCTGCCAAGGGAGATCGTCGGCGAGGGGTCGCTGTTCCTGCTCAAGGTGGTCGGCGACTCGATGGTCGACGCGGCCATCACCGATGGTGACTGGGTGGTGGTGCGCCAGCAGCCCAACGCGGAGAACGGCGACATCGTGGCCGCCATGATCGACGGCGAGGCCACGGTCAAGACGTTCAAGCGGCGGGACGAGCACGTGTGGCTGATGCCGCACAACCCGGCGTTCGAGCCGATCCTCGGGGACGAGGCGACGGTGCTCGGTCGCGTGGTGGCGGTGCTGCGCCGACTCTGAGGCGGATCCGGAAAACGTTGGCGGGCGGTCGATCCTGAAGGATCGGCCGCCCGTTCGTCTGGTCCGCCAGCTGGGCCGGGGTCAGGCCGGTTCGGTGGTGCGCGGGACCGGCTGCGGCGCCACGGCCGGAGCCGGGGCAGCGGCTGCGGCTGCGGGGGGCACCGGGAACTCGGCCGGAGCCGGGGCAGCGGCCGTGGGGGTCGCCGTGGAATCGGCCGGGGCCGTGGGCGCGGACGGGGCCTCGGCCGGAGCCGGAGCGGGGTCAGCCGCGGCGAACGGGGCCGCGGTGGCCGGCGCGGACGGCTGGGCGTAGGCGGTGGGGTCCTCGGGCGGGGCCGGCGTGTCGTTCTGGCCGCTCATCTCCCGGCGGAAGATGCGGATCGACTGGCCGAGGCCGCGCGCGGCGTCCGGCAGCTTCCGGCCGCCGAACAGCACGGCGAACACCAGCAGCACGATCACGATGTGCCATGGGCCGAATTCACCCAACACGACGCCTCCCAGGCAGCCAGAACCGATCTGTCTACAACCGTAGCGCTTTCCGGCTGCTCAGGCGCCGGTACGATCAGTGACGAATCGGTCCAAAGCGGCAGCCAGGTCCGGATAGACCTTCGCCCGCAGCCTTGTCCCCTGCTCGACGTGCTCCTCGGTGAGGACATCGCCCTCGGCGTGCACCCGCGCGGCCAGGTCGCCCCGGGAGTAGGGCAGCAGCACGTCCACCGACACCGAGGGGTGCGGCAGGCCGGCGGCGATGCGTTCGCGCAGTTCGGTCAGGCCGGTGCCGCCCTTGGCCGACACGAACACCGCGTCGGGCATGACGTTGCGCAGCCGGGCCAGGGTGAACGGGTCGGCCGCGTCGACCTTGTTGACCACCAGCAGTTCCGGCGGCATGGTGCGCTCCGAGCGGTCCACGATCTCGGCCAGCACCTGGCGCACCGCGGTCACCTGCTCCTCGGGCATCGGATCGGCCGCGTCCACCACGTGCACCACCAGGTCGGCGTCGGCCACCTCCTCCAGGGTGGAGCGGAACGCCTCGACCAGTTGGTGGGGCAGGTGCCGCACGAAGCCAACCGTGTCGGTGAGGGTGTACAGCAGGCCGTCGGGGGTCTGGCTGCGGCGGGTGGTCGGGTCCAGGGTGGCGAACAGCGCGTCCTCGACCAGCACCCCGGCGCCGGTGATGACGTTGAGCAGGCTGGACTTGCCTGCGTTGGTGTAACCGGCGATCGCCACACTCGGCACCGCGTTGGCCACCCGGCGGCCGCGTTTGGTGGCCCGGATCTGCTCCATCCCGGCGATCTCGCGGCGCAGCTTGGCGATCCGCTTGTTGATCCGCCGCCGGTCGGTCTCCAGTTTCGTCTCACCGGGACCACGCAGGCCCACACCGCCGTTGGCACCACCGGCCCGGCCACCGGCCTGCCGGGACAGAGCGTCACCCCAACCACGAAGGCGCGGCAACAGATACGCCAGCTGGGCCAGCTCGACCTGCGCCTTGCCCTCCTTGGACCGGGCGTGCTGGGCGAAGATGTCCAGAATCAGCGCGGTCCGGTCGATGACCTTGACCTTGACCGCGGCCTCCAGCTGGCGCAACTGACCGGGCGAGAGCTCGCCGTCGCAGATCACCGTGTCCGCGCCGGCCGAAGCCACGATGTCGGCCAGTTCCCGGGCCTTGCCGGAACCGATGTAGGTGGCCGCGTCGGGCCGGCCGCGCCGCTGGATCAGGCCCTCCAGGACCTGCGAACCCGCGGTCTCGGCCAGCCGGGCCAGCTCGGTAAGCGACATCTCGGCCTGCTGGGCCGAGCCCTCGGTCCACACCCCGACCAGCACCACCCGTTCCAGGCGCAGCTGCCGGTACTCGACCTCGGTGATGTCGGTGAGCTCGGTGGACAGTCCGGCGACCCGGCGCAGCGCCGCGCGGTCGGACAGTTCGAACTCTCCGGTCGATGGGTCTTGCGAGGTGCCCTGGACCAGGTCCAGGGCCTCGTCGTCTTCGTCGAGCCCGGCCGCCAGCTCGATGTCGTGGTCGCCGGCGAATTCGGTCTCGTGGTCCGCGTCGTGCGCGCGCAGGTGGTCAGTCATCCTGCTCCCATTGTTCCACGCCTTCCGGACCAAACGGAGTCAATTTCCCCGTCTCACTCGCTCGGGTAGACCGCCAGGTACACCGCGGTGCGCCGTTGGCCGGGCTGTGGCGAGCGTGCGGCGAACTCGTCGAGCAGGGCATACAGCCTGCTCCGCAGCTCTTCCTGGGCCTGCTGGTCCAGCTGCAGCACCAGCCGGGTGGCCTCCAGACTGTTCGCCCCGATCTCGGCCACCTCACCGAGAAACGCCTCCAGCATGGCCTGCGCGGCGCCGTCCTCGGTGGCCGCACCCTCCAGCCGCCAGGACAGGCCGGTGGATTCATACGGGATCTCGCGCGCGCCGCGCACCCCGGTCCGCACCGGCAGCGCCGCCAGGAAACCGGCGTCGACCAGCTTGCGCACGTGGTAGAGGGTGGTTGCCGGGTCCTTGTCCAGCCGCTCGGAGATCTCCTTGTTGGTCAGCGCTCTGGCGAAGGTGAGCCGGATGATCCGCAGCCGGACCGCCGATGCCAGGACGGCCGCTTCTGCCCTGGTCGCCGGACGCCTTCGCCGTGCCACCGCGCTCATGCCCCAAATCGTAGTGGCGATCTTCGCGGGTTGATCGATTGACGGTTTCCAATCGGTATCGCTAGGTTGCCGTCATGGCCTCCGGCTCCCTGTTCCGGCATCGCGATTTCCGGTTGTTGTGGGTCGGTCAGACCATCAGCGAACTCGGCTCCAACGTGACCACGACCGCGGTGCCGCTGCTGGCCGCGCTGGTGCTGGCCGCCACCCCGTTCCAGATGGGCCTGCTGGCGGCCGCGCCGACCACCGCGTTCCTGCTCATCGGGCTGCCGGCCGGGGTGTGGGTGGACCGGATGCGCCGCCGGTCGCTGATGCTGGGCGCCGATCTTGGCCGGGCGGCGCTGCTGCTGTCCGTGCCGGTGGCCTGGTGGGCCGGGGTGCTGACCATCGCCCAGCTGATCGTGGTCGGCCTGCTGGTCGGCGTGCTCACCGTGTTCTTCGACGTGGCCTACCAGTCCTACCTGCCCTCACTGATCAGCCGCGAGCACCTGGTGGACGGCAACGGCAAGCTGCAGGCCAGCCTGACCACCGCGCAGGTCACCGGACCGGCGCTGGGCGGCGGGCTGACCCAGTGGGTCGGCGCGGCCAACGCAGTCCTGGTGGACGCGCTCAGTTATCTGGCCTCGGCGCTGTGCCTGTGGCGGATCCGCACGCCGGAGCCGGAACCCGAGCGCCCGGAAACCCGGCCCCGGCTGCGGGCGGACATCGCCGAGGGGCTGAGGTTCGTGTTCGGCAACCGGATGCTCACCGCCATCGTGATCACCACCGGGGTGAGCAACTTCTTCACCAACGTGATCGGCGCGGTCGACGTGCTGCTGCTGACCCGGCAGCTGGGCGCCTCGGCCGGGATCGTCGGTCTGCTGCTGACCACCGGCAGCGTGGGCGGGGTGCTGGGCGCGCTGGCTTCCGGGCGGCTGATCGCCCGGTTCGGGCAGGCCCGCACGATCTGGGCCTCGCTGGTGGCCACCTCGCCGTTCATGCTGCTGATCCCACTGGTCGGGCGCGGCCCGCTGCTGCTGCTGTTCGCCGCGGGCAACCTGGTGTCCTGGGCCGGCGCGGTGGTCTACAACGTGGCCCAAGTGTCCTTCCGGCAGTCCATCTGCCCGGACCGGTTGCTGGGCCGGATGAACGCCAGCGTGCGGTTTCTGGTGTGGGGAACCATTCCGTTGGGCGGCCTGCTGGGCGGGGTGCTGGGCAGCACCATCGGACTGCGCGAAGCCATGTGGGTGGGCGCGGTCGGCGCGATGCTGGCCCCGGTGTCGGTGCTGCTGTCGCCGTTGCGCGGGCTGCGCGATCTACCCGAGTCCGCGCAGCCTGCCCCCGCACCGGCGAATTCCGACCCTGGGATCAGCTGACCCCGGCCGCGGCGCCCGCCGCTCCGAACACCACGATCCAGAAGATCCCGAAAACGACTGCGAGAATTCCGCACACCAGTCCGGCCACCGCCATGCCGCGGCCGCTCGCGTTCTTGGTGTTGGCGTTGTGGATTCCGACGCCGGACAGAATCAGCGCGATCGCGCCGAGGACGAATCCGACGACCGGCACCCAGCCGAACACCAGACCGACGATGCCGGTGACCATGCCGCCGATGGCGATTCCGTTGCCCGGCTGAGGAGCCGCCTGCTGGTACGGATTCTGCTGGGGGTAGGGCGGCTGCTGCCCATAGGGCTGCGGAGCGGTCATCGCCTTGGTCCTCTCGAGGAGTTGACATTCATCTGCTCGCATTTGCGGCATACGACTCATCGAAAGACAACGGACACCCGTTACCGGAAACGGAAAAACGAATTCAATCCGGGAAAAAATGTATTTCTGCAGAGGCGAAGGACCGAAAGAAACAGGGTCGTTAGACCGTGGTGTCCCACCACGCCGAATCCAGTTCGCCGCGGGCCACCAGCACCGCCGGACCGGTCAGCGTGGCCGTGTCCGCGCCGATGGCCACCCGCACCGCGCCGCCGGGGATGCGCACGGTCGCCTCGCCGGTGGTCCGTCCGGCCAGGTGCAGCGCGGCGGCCACGGCGGCGACCGTGCCGGTGCCGCAGGACCGGGTCTCCCCCACGCCCCGCTCGTGCACCCGCATCCGCAGCTCGTCCGCACCGAGTTGGCCGACGAACTCGACGTTGACCCCGTGCGGGAAGAACGCGGTGTCGTGGCCGGGCGCGGTTGTCAGGTTCAGGCCGGCCACCTCGGCGGGGTCGATGGCGCACACCAGGTGCGGGTTGCCCACGTCCACGGCCACCCCGGGGAACTCGCGGCCGGCCAGGGTCGCGGCCGAGGCGCCGGTGATCCGGGCCGGGCCCATGTCCACGGTGACCGAGCCGTCCGGGTGGGTGGTCACCGGGCGCACTCCGGCCCGGGTGGCCACGCCGAACTCGCCCGGCTTGGCCAGGCCGGCGTCGACCAGGTAGTGCGCGAACACCCGCACCCCGTTGCCGCACATCTCGGCGACGGAGCCGTCGGCGTTGCGGTAGTCCATGAACCATTCGGCCGCGTGCGCCTGCTCGGGGGCGGCGGTGGCGGCCGGGGCGATGCGCAGCACGCCGTCCGCGCCCAGCCCGCGTCGCCGGTCGCACAGCGCGCGCACCCGGGCCTCGGTCAGCGCGAGGCTGTCGGACACATCGGGCAGCAGCACGAAGTCGTTCTCCGTGCCGTGCCCCTTGACGAACGCGATGCCCACGCCGTCCAGGCTACGAGATCAACGCCGGTACCAGCGCCGCGGCCTGCTCGAACAGGTCCTCGGCGGCCGCGTCCAGCCAGCTGATCCGGTCGTCGCGCCGGAACCAGGAGCGTTGCCTGCGCACGAACTTCCGGGTCGCGGCCTGGGTCCGCTCGGCCGCCGCGGCCAGGTCGCCGTCCCCGTCGAAGGCGGCCAGCACCTGCTGGTAGCCCAGCGCCCGGGCGGCGGTGCGGCCCTCGCGCAGCCCCTGCTTCTCCAGCGTCCGCACCTCGTCGACCAGGCCCGCCTCGAACATCCGGGTGACCCGGGCCTCGACCCGGGCGTCCAGGTCGGCGGGGGCGCGGTCCAGGCCGATGAGCAGGGTGTCCGCGCGGGGCGGGCCGGGCTTGGGCATGGTCGCGGAAAACGGCCGGCCGGTCAGCTCGAAGACTTCCAGCGCGCGCACGATGCGCCGGCCGTTGCCGGGCAGGATGGCCGCGGCGGCGATCGGGTCGACCCGGCCCAGCCGGGCGTGCAGCGCGGCCGCGCCCGCCTCGACCAGCTCGGCTTCCAGCCGGGCCCGGATGGCCGGGTCGGTGCCGGGGAACTCCAGGTCGTCCAGCAGGGCCCGGACGTAGAGGCCGGAGCCGCCGACGATCACCGGGGTGCGGCCGGCGGCCAGCAGCTCGTCCATGACCGCGCGGGCGTGCCGCTGGTAGGCGGCCACCGAGGCGGTTTCGGTCACCTCGAGCACGTCCAGCAGGTGGTGCGGCACACCCTCGCGCTGCATCTCGGTGAGTTTCGCGGTGCCCACGTCCATGCCCCGGTAGAGCTGCATGGCGTCGGCGTTGATCACCTCGCCGCCGGTCCGGCGGGCCAGCCACACGCCCAGGTCGGACTTGCCGGTCGCGGTGGGGCCGACGACGGCGATCGGGCGCGGACGGGCGGTCACGGAGAGTCAGCGTAGCGGGGGTCCCACACGGCGACGTGGTAGCCGACCCCGAACGGGGCACCGGAGAAGTACTGCGTGGCCCGCCATGAGCGGTGTTCTGCCGCGCCGGCCAGCGCCTGCCACGCCGGTACACCACCGGCGTTGAGTTCGGCCGCCAGCGAGGCGTCCAGCCCCAGCAGCGCCGAGGTGTCGACGGCGGCCAGCGCGGCAGCCACGGCCGCGTCGAAGCCGGGGGCGCGCTCGTCCTGGCTGCCCGGCGATTTCAACCCGTGGCGGTTGGACCCGTCGCCCAGCACCAGCAGCCCGGTCCGCGGGCCGGACCCGGCGGCGAGTTGAGCGCCGAACCGGGCGTACTCGGCCGCGGACAGCCCCGGGGCCAGCAGCGCGACTCGCACCGGGCCCGCGGCGACCTGGCCGCGCAGCCAGCCCGCGATCAGCGCCGGTAACGCCAGCTCCGGATCCGGTGAGCCATCCGCACCAGCGGAAAGGGCGACCGGCACGTCGACGCCGTAACCTGCGAGGGTGCCGCGCGCATCAGGTCCGAGCCAAGCCGGCCCGGCCGGATCGGCGGCCACCACGATCCACTCGTCGCTGACCTGCGCGAGGGCGGTGGCCGCGGCGAGGCAGGCGGTCCGCACCGGCTCGGTCTCGGCGAGTGCGCCGGTCACGAGTTCCGGCACGAGCAGAGGTGGGCAGGGCACCACGGCGGCGCGGACGATCACGCTGCCTGACGTTACCCGGAGTGCTCACACCGACCTCGGAGTACCGGTGGAGCGCTTGACCTGTTTCAATGCGCGCGTGGTGTCGTACCGCACAGTGCGGTGCCGACGCCAGCACGCGCAGGGCCCCGGCGAGGGCGGGGCGCCCGGGGACGCGCAGTCGTTCCCGGGCTTTGAGCTGGTCACGAGGAGGAGCCGCGATGACGGACCAGGACATGGCCGACGCGACGGCGCAACACACGGCACCACAAGAAGGGCTTGCCGGGCAACCCGGCGAGCACACCGAGACCACGCCGACCGAGGTCGCGCCGACCGCGGCCACGCCGACCGAGGTCGCGCACACCGGCTCCGGCGAGCACAGCGGGCAACCGCGGCCGACCCCGGCCGACGCCGAGGCGGCGGTGGCCGCGCCGGTCGTGAACACGACACCCGCGGACGCGGTGCCGCCGCCCCCGGTCGCCGAGCAGCACCCGGACCGCTGGGGTCGGGTGGACGCCGAGGGCACGGTCTACCTGCGCACACCGGACGGGGAACGGGCGATCGGCTCCTGGCAGGCCGGTGACCCGGCCGAAGGCCTGCTGCACTTCGCCCGCCGGTTCGACGATCTGCGCACCGAGGTCGAGCTGCTGCACTCCCGGCTGACCTCCGGCGCAGGCGACGCCAAGCACACCCTGAGCTCGGCCAAGCACCTGCGCGAGTCGCTGGCCGAGGCCACCGTGCTCGGCGATGTCGCCGGGCTGCGCGCGCGGCTGGACTACCTGGTCGGCGAGGCCGACCAGGCGGTGGCGGCCGGGCGGGCGGCGCGTGAGGCGGCCAAGGCCGAGGCGGCCGGGCGCAAGCAGGCGCTGGCCGAGGAGGCGGAGAAGATCGCCGCCGAGGCCACCCAGTGGAAGTCCGCGGGCGATCGGCTGCGGGCCATCCTGGACGAGTGGAAGACGATCAAGGGGGTGGACCGCAAGCTCGACGAGCAGCTGTGGAAGCGGTTCGCCAAGGCCCGCGACACGTTCAACCGCAGGCGCGGCTCGCACTTCGCCGACCTGGACAAGCAGCGGGCCGCGGCCAAGACCCGCAAGCAGGAGCTGGTGACCGAGGCCGAGGAGATCTCCGACTCCGCGGACTGGGGCGCCACGGCCACCCGGTACCGCAACCTGATGACCGAGTGGAAGGCGGCCGGGCACGCGCCCAAGGACGCCGACGACGCGCTGTGGCAGCGGTTCCGGGCCGCCCAGGACAAGTTCTTCTCGCGCCGCTCGGCGGTGTTCAACGAGCGGGACGCGGAACTGGAGGCCAACGCCAAGCGCAAGGAAGAACTGCTGGCCGAGGCGGCACACATCGACCCCGGCAGTGACCTGGAGGCCGCCCGCGCGGCCCTGCACCGGTTGCAGGACCAGTGGGACGCGGTCGGCAAGGTGCCCCGGGAGCGGATCCGCGAACTCGAGGGCAAGCTGCGGGCCATCGAGGACAAGGTGCGCCAGGCCGCGGACGCCCGGTGGCGGAAGACCGACCCGGAGGCCGAGGCCCGGGCCGCGCAGTTCCGCGAGCGGGTGGCGCAGTTCGAGGCACAGGCCGGCAAGGCCAGGGCGGCCGGGGACAGGCGCCGGGCCGAGCAGGCCGAGGCGCAGGCCGCGCAGTGGCGGGAGTGGCTGGCCGCGGCCGAGCAGGCGGTCGCCAGCCGGTGAACCGATCCGGCGTGGGTGGTCTCGTACCGCCCACGCCGGAACCGGTTGTCAGTCGGTGCGGTGGGTGAACAGGCCGCCGGGGCGCGACCACACCACGCGGGCCCAGGTGACCACCAGCACCAGCATGGCCAGCACGGCCAGGATCAGCCCGATGCCAGGGCCCGGGCCGGGCTGGTGGCTGGCGGTGGTCTGCTGCGACCAGATGGACAGCAGGCCGATCACGGTGAACGCGCCGCAGCCCAGGGTGGACAGCCAGGCCACGGCCCAGCGCCGGGTGGCCAGGGCGAGCACCGAGCCGAGCAGGCCGAACACGAACACGCCGATGCCGAACACCCGGGGCACCACGTCGACCTTGGCGTCCGCGCCGGAGCCGGCGCCGAACAGCACCTGCCAGCCGCTCACCCCGGACACCCAGGGCAGGATGCCGGCGATGATCACCACCAGCACGGCCACGGCGATCACCATGGCCCGCAGGCCCGGGTCGATGCGGCGCAGCACGCCGCGTTCCATCCGGCTCAGCTCCACCTGCAGGGCGGCCCGCTCGTCGTCGGTGAGGTCCAGGTCGGCGTCGTCGGGCACCTTGCCGTGCTGCCGCTCGGTCATTGGGCCGCGCATCCTTCCGCTGTCGCCATGGCCGGGGCGGCGGGGGCGCCGAAGGACGGCAGCCCGAGGCTGACCCCGGAGGTCTTGGGCCGCACGCCGGCCGCCCAGTTGTCGCCGGCCCGGGTGCGGCGGTGGCCGAGGATCGGTCCGTCGGCCACCAGGTGGTGCGGGGCGCCGTAGGTGACCGCGGTGCGCACCAGGTCACCCGGGCGGATCTCGGCGTCGCCGGGCACGAAGTGCACCAGCCGCCCGTCCCGGGCCCGGCCGCTCATCCGGTGGGTCTCGGCGTCCTTGCGTCCCTCCCCCTCGGCCACCAGCAGCTCGACCTCGCGGCCCACGAGTTCCTTGTTCAGCTCCCAGGAGATCTCCTCCTGCAGCGCCACCAGCCGGTCGTAGCGGTCCTGCACGACCGCCTTGGGCACCTGGTCGCCCATGTCGGCGGCCGGGGTGCCGGGGCGCTTGGAGTACTGGAAGGTGAAGGCGGCGGAGAACCGGGCGGCGCGCACCACGTCCAGGGTGGCCTGGAAGTCCTCCTCGGTCTCGCCCGGGAAGCCCACGATGATGTCGGTGGTGATGGCCGCGTCCGGCATGGCCGCGCGGACCTTCTCCAGGATGCCCAGGTACCTGGCCGACCGGTAGGAGCGGCGCATCGCCTTGAGGACGGCGTCCGAACCGGACTGCAGCGGCATGTGCAGCTGGTGGCACACGTTCGGGGTCTCGGCCATCGCGGCGATCACGTCGTCGGTGAAATCCTTGGGGTGCGGGGAGGTGAACCGCACCCGCTCCAGCCCGTCGACCTCGCCGCAGGCCCGCAGCAGCTTGCCGAAGGCCAGCCGGTCGCCGAACTCCACGCCGTAGGAGTTGACGTTCTGGCCCAGCAGGGTCACTTCCAGCACGCCCTCGGCGACCAGCGCCTGCACCTCGGCCAGGATCTCGCCGGGACGGCGGTCGGCCTCCTTGCCGCGCAACGAGGGCACGATGCAGAAGGTGCAGGTGTTGTTGCAGCCCACCGAGACGGACACCCACGAGGAGTAGGCCGAGTCGCGCTTGGCCGGCAGCGTGGAGGGGAAGGTCTCCAGCGATTCGAGGATCTCCACCTCGGCCGCCCGGTTGTGCCGGGCGCGCTCCAGCAGAGTGGGCAGCGAACCGAGGTTGTGCGTGCCGAACACGACGTCCACCCAGGGCGCCCGCTTGACGATCTCGCCGCGGTCCTTCTGGGCCAGGCAGCCGCCGACCGCGATCTGCATGTCCGGATTGGCCTTCTTGGCCGGGTAGAGGTGGCCGAGATTGCCGTAGAGCTTGTTGTCGGCGTTCTCCCGGACCGCGCAGGTGTTGAACACCACGATGTCCGGCGCGCCGTCGCTGGGCACGGCGGTATAGCCGGCGTCTTCCAGCATGCCCGCCAGCCGTTCGGAATCGTGCACGTTCATCTGGCAGCCGTACGTCCGGATTTGGTACGTTTTGCCATTACCTGCGGCGCTCATCGGCTACCAGGGTAGTCCTGCCTGCGGTCAGCTTCGCCCGCTGGTCGGACCGGCCGCATCCCGGGGGTTGACGACACGGACGCCGGTGTCGGCGAAGTCCTTCACGTTGCGGGTGGCCAGATCCATTCCGTGCACCCGGCAGATCGCCGCGATCTGCGCGTCGGCCATCCCGATCGGCTGGCCCCGGCGCTCACGGGCAGCGGTGATGTCCGCGTACACGACGGCCGCGGCGGCAGTGAAGGGCAACACCCGGTCGGCGAAATCTTCGTCCAGGACTCCCCGCGTCTGGGCGGCCAGAGCGGTCTTCCGGCTTCCATCCGGAATCCGGGCGATGCCGAACCACAGCTCGGCCGCCGTGGTCGCGGTCAGGAACATCAGATCAGCGGGGCAGGCGTCCAGCCAGGCAAGGACGTTCTGGTCGGGCCGGCGACGCCTCAGTTCGGACACGACGTTCGTGTCGAGCACGATCACTCAGGAAACTCCGCGGCTCGTGGAAGATCGGTTCGGGGTGGCAGTGGCAGGTCGGCGTCCAAGCCCTTGAACCGTTCGTGGATTCGAGTGCCCAGTCCAGTGCCCGACGCCGATTTGGTGAGCGCCGCGCGAAGAATCTCCCGGACCTCGGCCTCCATCGACCGGCCATGCCGGGCCGCCTGGACCCTCAACTCCGATTTCAGGCCATCGTCGAAGTCCCTGATCGTCAACGTCGCCATCGCCATCACCTCCGCAGGCACTGCAGTCAATGCTAGCACGACTGCGACGAGGTGCCAGTTCGACGGCTGAACAGCCGGAGCACAGTCGCGGCTCAGCGGAGGATCAGCCGGGTCGGCCACACTGGGTGGAGTGATCCCACTCCTGATCCTCACCGTGCTGTTCGCCGCGGTCACCATGCTGCGCTTCGACGGCACCGACGGCGGGCGGCTGCGCTCGGCCCTGCTCGCGCTGACGCCGTACTCGCTGGCCGCCGAGGTGGTGCTCGGCGTGGTCGGGCTGGCGCTGGGGCACTGGTGGATCGGGCTGGCCGGCCTGGTGCTGGCCGGGGCACTGGCGACCCAGGTGGCGCCGCGGGTGATCCCGGCCCGGATTCGCGGCGACGGGCCGCGGCTGCGGGTGCTCTCGGCCAACCTGTTCGTGGGGCGCGGGGACGTCAAGACG
This sequence comes from Pseudonocardiaceae bacterium, assembly GCA_035551355.1. GTDB lineage: Bacteria > Actinomycetota > Actinomycetes > Mycobacteriales > Pseudonocardiaceae > DATATV01. The sequence goes on from DASZNF010000111.1 coordinate 17,096, forward strand.
GTGATCGAACTGGTCCGCGAGCACCGGGTGGACGTGCTGCACCTGCTGGAGCTGACCCCGGCCGCGGCCGAGGAGTTCGACCGGGCCGGGTTGTTCGATCTGTTGCCGCACAAGGTGTTCCGGCCGGATTCGGGCGGCATCGGCTCGGGCATCGCGGCCTGCCATCCGTTGGACGAGCTGACTCTGCCCGGACCGTCGCTGCTGGCCCAGCCCAGTGCCCGGCTGACCGTGGACGGGGTGAACGTGGAGGTGGTCGCGGTACATCCGGTGCCGCCGACCGGCGACCCGGCCGCGTGGAAGCGGGAGCTGGCCGGGCTGCCGCGCCCGGACGAGCGCACCATCCGAGTACTGGCCGGGGACTTCAACGCCACCGTCGACCACGCCGCGTTCCGCGCGCTGCTGGCCACCGGGTACGCCGACGCCGGGCTTCGGCACGGCGCGGGGTTGCGGCCCACCTGGCCGGCCAGGTGGTTCCCGCCACCGGTGACCATCGACCACGTGCTGACCGACGCCCGGGCCGCGGTCACCGACTACCGGGTGTGCAAGGTCCCCGGCTCGGACCACCACGCCGTGTACGCCGAACTCGCGCTGCCCACCTGAGCCGCTGCTACTGGTACCGGCCGGTCCTGAGCTGATCGTTCACCGCCGGGATGAACACCGCCATGCTCACCCCGACCACCTGGAACACCATCGACTTCTGGAACTCCTCCCATTCCGGCGGTTCCCGCAGCGCGGCCAGGTTGCGCACGACGCCGACGATGGACAGGACCACCGCGGCCAGCGCGATCAGCGCGTCCAGCCGCGGCCCGGCGGAGTCGAAGGCGTACTGCCGCGCCCAGTGCGCCACCGGCGCCGGGTAGATCCCGTACACGCCAAAGGAATCGCTGACCAGCATCAGCGTCGAGAACGCCGAGCCGATGCTCATCGCGCCCAGCACCACGCCGAGCAGATCGTTGCCGGCCAGCAGCGCGCCGCGCAGCTGGTCAATGATCAACTGGCCGGCCACGCTGCACATGACCACGCAGAAGATCACCACCTGCACGACCAGCAGGAACGACGCGAAGAAGTGCAGCAGAAAACCGATGCCCACGCCAATCCCGGTCACCAGCACGGTCAGCACCATCGACCGCACGAAGTACACGAAGACGTCCCAGCCCGCGTCGTAGACGATGAGCATGGCCCGCACCAGCCGCACGACCCAGATGATCGCGATCACCGACAACGTCACCCAGGCCCACGGGTCCACCGCCGGATCGAGCACGTAGGCCAGCAGGTGACCGAGGAACAGTTCGACGTGCAGCAGCAGGAAGGACAGCCAGGCCAGGAGGGGCACGACGCACGTGGTGACCGCGAGCGTCGGCACCGCCACCCCGATCAGGCCGGCCGAACGGTGCCGGGCGGACAGCACGATCAGGGCGAGCAGGTACACCACCGTCGCGCCGATCAGCACCGCCCACAGGCCGGAAAACGGCGGCAACACGGAGTTGAGGTGCGTGTCGGTCCAGCGGGCCGGTCCGGCCGCCCAGCTCCACCCCTTGCGGCCGGCCAGCGCCTCGATGCCCTGCGGCAGACTGAGAAACAGGTAGATCGCGCCGAGCACCAGCCCGCCGAAGAACCAGGCCAGCCGCGCGCCGAAGCTGACGTCCTCCATCATCGCCCCCCAGAAGTCCCCACAGGGCAACGATTGTCCCAGCCGGGGACGGCGATCGGCATGCTGTTTTCGCTCAGGCGAAAAGGGGCGGCCGTAGCCGCCCCTTTTCGATCACCGCGTCACTTCTTGCGGCGGAACATCCGGGTCAGCGGGTCGTACCGCTGGTCGACCACGCGCTCCTTCATCGGAATCAGCGCGTTGTCGGTGATGTGGATGCCCTCCGGGCAGACCTCGGTGCAGCACTTGGTGATGTTGCAGAGGCCCAGCCCGTGCTCCTCCTGCGCGGCCGGCACCCGGTCGGCGGTGTCCAGCGGGTGCATCTCCAACTCGGCCACCCGCATCAGGTAACGCGGCCCGGCGAAGGACTCCTTGTTGTCCTCGTGGTCGCGCAGCACGTGGCAGGTGTTGTTGCACAGGAAGCATTCGATGCACTTGCGGAACTCCTGGGAGCGCTGCACATCGACCTGCTGCATCCGGTACTCGCCCGGCTTGAGGTCCGCCGGCGGGGTGAACGACGGGATCTCCCGCGCCTTCGTGTAGTTGAACGACACGTCGGTCACCAGGTCGCGGATCACCGGGAAGGTGCGCATCGGGGTCACCGTGACGACCTCGTCCTCGGCGAACACCGACATCCGGGTCATGCACAGCAACCGCGGCCGGCCGTTGATCTCGGCCGAGCACGAGCCGCACTTGCCCGCCTTGCAGTTCCACCGCACCGCCAGGTCCGGGGCCTGGGTGGCCTGCAACCGGTGGATGATGTCCAGCACCACCTCACCCTCGTTGACCTCGACGGTGTAGTCGTTCAGCTCGCCTTTTTCGTCATCACCGCGCCACACGCGGAATTGCCCGTTGTAAGCCATTCCTCAGCCCTTCCTCGCGTGGTGTCCGGTGAGCTCGCCGGTGGTGAAGTACTTCTCCAACTCGGTGACCTCGAACAGATCCAGCAGGTCCTCGCGCATCGGCACCTGGTCCTCGTGGGCCAGGTGCACGCTGTCGCCGTCCCTGGTGCACACCAGAAGTTGTTTGCGCCAGTCCGCGGCCATCTCCGGGAAGTCCTCCCGGGTGTGCCCGCCCCGGCTCTCCGTGCGCTCCAGCGCCGCCTTGGCCACGCATTCGCTGACCAGCAACATGTTGCGCAGATCGATGGCCAGGTGCCAGCCCGGGTTGAACTGCCGGTGACCTTCCACGACCACCTTCGCCGCGCGCTTCTTCAGTTCCTGCAAGCGTTCCACCGCCCGCGCCACCTCGGCCTCCCGGCGGATGATGCCGACCAGGTCGTTCATCATCTGCTGCAGGTCGTGGTGCACGGTGTAGGGGTTCTCCGGGCTGTCACTGGTATCCGCGCCGTCGAACGGGGTCACCGCGGCCCGCGCGGCAGCGTCCACATCGGACTGGCTCGCCGCAGGCCGGTTTTCCAGCCCCAGCACGTAATCCGCCGCGCCCATGCCCGCCCGGCGGCCGAACACCAGCAGGTCGGACAGGGAGTTGCCGCCCAGCCGGTTGGAGCCGTGCATGCCGCCGGCCACCTCGCCGGCCGCGAACAGTCCCGGCACGCCCACCGCGGCCGCGGTGTCCGGCTCGACCTCGACGCCGCCCATCACGTAGTGGCAGGTCGGGCCGACCTCCATCGGCTCGGCGGTGATGTCCACATCGGCCAGTTCCTTGAACTGGTGGTACATCGAGGGCAGCCGGCGCTGGATCTCCTCGGCCGACATGCGGCTGGCGATGTCCAGGAACACGCCGCCGTGCGGGGAACCGCGGCCCGCCTTGACCTCCGAGTTGATCGCCCGGGCCACCTCGTCGCGGGGCAACAGGTCCGGCGTGCGCCGGTTGTTGTCCGGGTCGGTGTACCAGCGGTCGGCCTCCTCCTCGGTCTCCGCGTACTGCCCCTTGAACACCTCGGGGACGTAGTCGAACATGAACCGCTTGCCCTCGGAGTTGCGCAGCACTCCCCCGTCACCGCGGACGCCCTCGGTGACCAGGATGCCCTTCACACTCGGCGGCCAGACCATGCCGGTCGGGTGGAACTGCACGAACTCCATGTTGATCAGCCGGCCACCGGCGCGCAGCGCCAGCGAATGCCCGTCCCCGGTGTACTCCCAGGAGTTCGAGGTGACCTTGAACGACTTGCCGATGCCGCCGGTGGCCAGGATCACCGCGGGCGCCTCGAACAACACGAACCGGCCGCTTTCGCGCCAGTAGGCGAACACCCCGCTGATCCGGCCGTCGCCGTCCTTCATCAGTTCGGTGACCGTGCACTCCGCGTAGACCTTGAGGTTGGCCTCGTAGTCGCCGGTCTCCTTGTGGTCTTCCTGTTGCAGCGACACGATTTTCTGCTGCATGGTGCGGATCAGTTCCAGGCCGGTGCGGTCACCGACGTGGGCCAGCCGGGCGTAGGTGTGGCCGCCGAAGTTGCGCTGGCTGATCTTGCCGTCCTTGGTGCGGTCGAACAGCGCGCCGTAGGTTTCCAGCTCCCAGACCCGGTCCGGGGCTTCCTTGGCGTGCAGTTCGGCCATCCGCCAGTTGTTCAGGAACTTCCCGCCACGCATGGTGTCGCGGAAGTGCACCTGCCAGTTGTCGTTGGAGTTGGAGTTGCCCATCGACGCCGCGCAGCCGCCCTCGGCCATCACCGTGTGCGCTTTGCCGAACAACGACTTGCACACCACGGCGACCCGCAGGCCGCGCTGCCGCGCCTCGATCACCGCGCGCAGGCCGGAGCCACCGGCGCCGATCACCACCACGTCGTAGGCGTGCCGTTCAACCTCAGTCATCGCGTAAAACCCTTTCCGGCCAAGGCTTTGTCAGAAGAACCGCACATCGGTGATAACACCCGAGGCGACCAGTCTGATGTAGAGGTCGGTCAGGGAGATCCAGATGAGCGAGGCCCAGGCCAGTTCCATGTGCCAGCCGTTGAGCTTGGAAACGTAGGTCCATGCCTTGTAGCGCACGGGGTGTTGGGAGAAGTGCTTGAGCTTGCCGCCCATGATGTGGCGGCAGGAGTGGCAGGACAACGTGTACAGCCAGATCAGCACGATGTTGACCAGCATGACCAGGGTGCCCATACCCGCGTGGCCCCACTGTCCGGAGTGGTCACGGAAGCTCAGCGCCAGATCCCAGGTGAGGATCACCGCGAACACCACCGCGATGTACCAGAAGTACCGGTGGATGTTCTGCATGATCAGCGGGAAGCGGGTCTCGCCGGAGTACTTCTTGTGCGGCTCGGCCACCGCGCAGGCCTGCGGCGAACCCCAGAAAGACCGGTAGTAGGCCTTTCGGTAGTAGTAGCAGGTGACCCGGAAGCCCATCGGGAAGATGATGATGATCAGGCCCGGGGTGACCGGCGCGATGCTGCCGAACCACCCCCAGCCGCTGCCGGGAGTGCAGTTGGCGGTCAGGCAGGGCGAGTACAGCGGGGAGATGTATGGCTCCCAGAAGTAGTTCGCGTTGACCAGGACCGCCCAGGTCAGATAGACGATCACGATGAGCAGCACGGCCGCGTTCTTGGCCGGCGACCACCACCATCGGTCGGTTCGCAGTGTGCGAGCCTCGATTCGCGCCCGCCCCGGCGCACCGACACCCGTTGTGGTCATGCTCTCCTCGCTCCCGTGCCAGTCACGTCGTTGTGACCCGCACGGGCGGTTTCACGTTCGTCGTGACGACTCTTACTGCCGGTGTGGGTGGATACCACCGACTCCTTCGTCGTCGGCGCCGAGCCACAAAGCGGGGTCATACGGTGTGTCCGGCACCACAACCTTCTCGGGTTTACCACCCAGCGGCAGCCGCGGAGAACGCGGGGTGGGCAGTTGAGCGATGTCCTCGGCATCGATTCCGAGACGGTCGACGTCGTTGGCGAGGCGGCGGACTTCGGTCGAGTCGCCGTACTGCGCCTTCAGACTGCCGACGCATTGCCGCAGTTCAGCAATGGTGCGCTGGAGGTGGGTCAGTTCGGTTCCGGTCACGTGCGCCTCCACTTCGGTCCTTGCGCGGATGTCCGCCCCCCTTGGGAAGCATGCCCACTTGAGACCCTTGTGACAAGTAACACACGCGATTTACTCCACAGTTTCTTGATCTATCCCCAGGTGGTGACCAGCGACAACGCCTCCGCCACGGAGTCGGTCACCGGCACCCCGCCGGCCCGCAGCGCGGCCGGGTCGGCCATGCCCGTGGTGACCAGTACACAGCGCGCTCCGGCCCGTTCCGCGGCCACCGCGTCGTCCAGCACATCGCCGATCAACACCACGTCGGCCGGGTCCAGTTCCTGGGCCGCCAGGTGGGTTTCCAGGTGCTCGGCCTTGGAGCCGCCGCCGACCTGCACCCGCAGTCCGTCGATGCGGCCGAACAGCTCGGCCAGCCGGTATTCGGTGACCAGCGGGACCAACTCGTCGTGGAACCACATGGACAGCAACGACTGGCCGCGCCCGGCGGCGGCCCAGCGGTGCAGTTCGTCCGGCACGCCCGGGGCGAGGCGGCAGGTGTGCAGCAGGGCGCGGTAGGTGTCGTGATAGGACCGGTCGAGTGCGGCCCAGTCCTGCTCGCCGAGCCGCCGGCCGAGCAGGTCGGCGTAACAGTCGACCAGCGGACGGCGGTAGATCGCCCGCCATCGCGCCAGATCCACCGGCGACCGCCCGAACGTCTCACACACCGCGTTAACGCCCGCTAACACCGCGTCGTTGTCGTCGAGCAGCGTTCCATTCCAGTCCCACACCACATGGCTGACCACCCGGACAGTTTAAGCGGCCGATGGCTTGCGTCGTCCGGGATTCCGCGTGGGCTGCGGCATACCGGAGTAGACCACCAGGGTCTGGTCCGGCTGCTCGGCGACCTGGAAAGCCGTGTACCCCAACGTGATCGGGCCCAGGCGGGGATGGCGCACCCGTTTGACGCCGGAGTGGCGGGGCTGGAGGTCGTAGCGCGGCCACCAGGCACGGGCCTGCGGGCTGGCCTGCTGGAGCTCGTCGATCAACCGGGCGAACCGGGGCTGGTTGGGGTAGCGGGCGGCGGTGGCGCGCAGCCGGGCGAGCAGTTGCTGGGCTTCCTGTTCCCAGTCCAGCAGGACGTGCCGGGCGTGCGGGCTGGTGAACATCCAGCGGGCCAGGTTCGGCCGTTCCGCTTCATTGGTCGGCCCGGCGTCGTTGATCAGATCGGCGAACAGGTCGATCGCGGGCTGGTTGCAGGCGAGCAGGTCGTAGGCGGCGCCGGTGACGTAGGACGGGTTGGGCGCGACCAGGTCCGGCACCGCGGCCACCTCCGGCGTGACCTCCTCGGGCTGCTCCGGTTGCGCCGTGGTGGTGTTGCCGGCGAGGCGGAACAGGTGCTCGCGCTCGTAGTCGGACAGGCGCAGCGCGGTGGCCAGGGCGGTGAGCACCTGGTCGGAGGGGCGGATGTCGCGGCCCTGTTCGAGGTAGGTGTACCAGGTGGCGCTGATGCCGGCGAGCAGCGCGAGTTCCTCGCGGCGCAGGCCCGGGGTGCGACGACGGCCGGTGCGCGGGAGCCCGGCCGAGGCCGGGGTGATGCGCTCGCGGCGGCTGCGCAGGAACGCGCCGAGCTCGCGGCGGACCAGAACGTCCGGCATGACCCTCCCTGCGTCATTCTGGCAGTCTCAATTCCAGAATAAGCTGGCTCTGGATACCAGCTTAAACCGGCCCGATGCTGGTGTCATGCGTGCATGGATGCTGGATGAGATCGGCGCCGACCTGCGGTTGGCCGAGGTGCCCGAGCCGACGTTGCGGGGCGGTGGAGTGCTGGTGCGGATACTGGCCTCGCACGTGCCCGCGTACACCGGGGCGCTGCTGACCGGGGTGCGCGGCGGGATCCCGACCCCGCTGGTGCTCGGGCCGGGCTGCGTGGGCCGGGTCGAGGCGGTCGCCGAGGACGTGTTCAACGTGCGGCCCGGGGATGTGGTGGTGGGTTCGCTGTTCCGCTCGGGCGATGTGGTCGAGCCGCAGGAGGTGCTGCTCGGCTGGACCGGCGTCGGCGGGCGCGGCATCACCACCGAGGTGACCGACGGGATGCAGGCGCGGTGGCGGGACGGCACGTTCGCCGAGCGGGCGGTGTGGCCGAAGGAGACCCAGATCCGGTTGCCGGGCGCGGAGCGGTATCCGCGGCCGGAGCGGCTGGCGTTCCTGGGATGGCTGTCGATCGCCGCGGAGGGCCTGAACCGGGCGGAACTGCGGGCCGGGCAGACCGTGGTGGTGCTGGGGGCGACCGGGCAGCTGGGCGCGGCGGCGGTGCTGGTCGCGCTGGCGCAGGGCGCGGCGCGGGTGGTGGCCGTGGGGCGGAATGCGGAGGTGCTCGAGCGGTTGGGCGGGCTGGACCGGCGAGTGCGGCCGGTGGCGCTGACCGGTGATCGTGGGAAGGACACGACGGCGATCGGGCGGGCTTGTGCCGAGGTTGCGCCGGAGTGGGGCGATGAAGCGGACGGCCGGATTGGCGGCTTCGGCGGCGGCGCGGCTGAGGGCGCGGCTGGTGATCAGAGCGCGTGGACAGCGGAAAACGTTGGCGCTGTCGGGGAGTTGGGGGTCGCGGCGGGGGCGGATGTGGTGATCGATGTGCTGGGGGCGGTGCCCAGCGCCGAGCCCACGCTGGCCGGGTTCGACAGCCTGCGGCCGGGCGGGACCATGGTGCTGGTCGGGGGCGTCCGGCAGGAGTTGCCGTTGCCGTACGGGGACATCATGCGGCGGCGGCTGACCGTGCGCGGCTCGTGGATGTTCCCGGCCGAGACGATGCTCGCGGTGTGGCGGATGGTCGCGGCCGGGACGATCGATCTGGATGCGCTCGATGTCCGGACGGTCGGGCTGGACGACCCGGCGGCCGCACTGGAACTCGCGGCGGCCACCACGGGTCCGGCCTACGTCGCGCTGGTGCCCGACTCCGGCGGCAAAGTCATGCCCCGCAACGGATCCAGCTGACGCACGTCACCGCTCGCCGGTGGGGCCGCGGCGGCGGTCGGGTCGGGCGTGGGGGGGCGGCCGGGTCGGGCGTGGGGCCGCGGCGGCGGCCGGGTCGGGCAGTGTCCGCCGATGGGGAGTTGGGCGATGGGCGGCGGGGTGCGGGATTCGGGGTGGCACCGCTCGAGTTGATCCCGCTCGACGTACATCTCCAGACGTACATCTTCCAGTAACGGTCGGCCGGTTCGGCCGGGCCGACGACCGGGGCGGCCGGTTGCCGCACGCCGACGTCGGTCCGCCATGGCCGCACACCTGCGCCGGCCACGGCGACCGCTATTCGGGGGTGGTGTCCAGGAGGTCGGTTTCGGTGCCCGCCTCGCGGAGTTCCTCGCGGACCACCCGATAGGCCAGGCCCTCCGGATAACCCTTGCGGGCCAGCATTCCGACCAGGCGGCGGATCTTGGTCAGTTCGTCCTGAGTGGACACCGAGCGGAGACGTTTGCGGACCAGGTCTCGCGCTCGCGATTCCTCCGCCTCGCCGTCCACCGCGCCGGCCGCTTCGGCCGCGACCTCGTTGTCCACGCCCTTGCGCCGCAGCTCGGACATCAGCGCCCGTTTGGCCATGCCCTGGTAGCGGTGCCGGGACTGGACGTACTGCTCGGCGAATGCGGCGTCATCGATCAGGCCCACGGCGTCCAGCCGGCCCAGCACGAGGTCGGCCGACTCCTGGTCGATCCCTTTGGCCGCCAACTTCTTCTCCAGTTCGGCGCGGGTTCTTGGGCGGTCGGCCAGCAGGCGAAGACAGGTTTCCCGGGCGGTGGCGATCGGGTCGGCCGGGGGCTCGGGAGGCTGGCCGTCGCGAGTTTTCCGCCCGCGACGGCCGCGCTGGAATTCGGTCATCAGGAAACCAGAATCGTCGGCAACGGGGATCAGCAGCGGGCCGGAATCAGAATTCCACCGGGCCCGCGGCCACTTCCTCGGTCACCACATCCAGCTTCGGGCCGATGCCCAGCTTCTCCAGGATCTTCTTCTCGATCTCGTTGGCCACGTCCGGGTTCTCGCGCAGGAACCGCCGCGCGTTCTCCTTGCCCTGGCCCAGCTGGTCGCCCTCGTAGGTGTACCAGGCACCGGACTTGCGAGCGATGCCCTGCTCCACGCCCATGTCGATGAGCGAGCCCTCGCGGCTGATGCCCTGGCCGTAGATCATGTCGAACTCGGCCTGCTTGAACGGCGGGGAAACCTTGTTCTTGACCACCTTGACCCTGGTCCGGTTGCCCACCGCCTCGCCGCCGTCCTTCAGCGTCTCGATCCGGCGGATGTCCAGCCGCACCGACGCGTAGAACTTCAGCGCCTTGCCACC
>DASZNF010000112.1:0-36638 GCA_035551355.1 Pseudonocardiaceae bacterium
TCGGCGAGCTGGCGTCCGAGCACGCGGAACTGGAGCGCGCCCTGGCCGACCCCAGTGTGCACGCTGACGCCGACAAGGCCCGCGACATCGGCCGCCGCTACGCGGAGCTGACCCCGATCGTCAACGCCTACGCCGAGTACCGGCAGGCGCAGGACGATGAGGCGGCCGCCCGCGAGCTGGCCGCCGAAGACCCCGGCTTCGCGGCCGAGGCCGACCAGCTCAAGGCGCGCCAGGCCGAGCTGGAGCAGGAGCTGCGGCGCATGCTGGTGCCGAAGGACCCCAACGACGGCCGCGACGTGATCCTGGAGATCAAGGCGGGCGAGGGCGGCGAGGAGTCGGCCCTGTTCGCCGGGGACCTGCTGCGCATGTACCAGCGGTACGCCGAGCGGCACCACTGGGCCACCGAGGTGCTCGACTCCACCGTCACCGGCCTGGGCGGGGTCAAGGCCGCCACCCTGGCCGTCAAGGGCAAGAAAGGCGCCACGGCCGCCGGTGCCTGGTCCCGGCTCAAGTTCGAGGGTGGCGTGCACCGCGTGCAGCGGGTGCCGGTCACCGAGTCCCAGGGCCGCATCCACACCTCGGCCGCTGGCGTGCTGGTCATGCCCGAGGCCGAGCAGGCCGAGATCGACATCGACCCCAACGACGTGCGGACCGACGTGTTCCGCTCCTCCGGGCCCGGCGGCCAGAGCGTCAACACCACCGACTCCGCCGTCCGGCTCACCCACGTCCCGACCGGCATCGTGGTGTCCTGCCAGAACGAGAAGAGCCAGCTCCAGAACAAGGAGCAGGCCATGCGCATCCTGCGCGCCCGGCTGCTGGCCCAGGCCCAGCAGGAGGCCGACGAGAAGGCATCGGCCGAGCGGCGCAGCCAGGTCCGGACCGTGGACCGCTCCGAGCGGGTGCGCACCTACAACTTCCCGGAGAACCGGATCTCCGATCACCGGGTGAACTACAAGGCCTACAACCTCGACCAGGTGCTCGACGGGGACCTGGGCGGGGTGCTGGCCGCGCTGCGCGCCGCCGACCGGGAAGCCCGGTTGAGCGAGAGCGTCGGCGCTTGAGCGGCGACTCGCCCGCCGGAGTCCCGGTTGCGCCTGCCGTACATGCCACACTGACGGGCGTGAAGCGACAGCCGCTGCGCCTGGCCATCAAGGAGGCCGAGCGGGTCCTGACCGACGCCGGTGTGGGCAGCCCCCGGGTCGACGCGGAGTTGATCGCCGCGCACGTGCTCGGCGTGGAGCGATCGCGGTTGATGATGGTGCCTCTGGTCGACCCGCCGGTGGTGGACGCGATCGGGCAGTTGGTCACCGAGCGGGCCAAGCGGGTGCCGTTGCAGCACCTGACCGGCTGGGCCGCGATGGGCGAGATCACCGTCGGCGTGGGGCGCGGGGTGTTCGTGCCCCGGCCGGAGACCGAGCTGTTGCTGGACTGGGGACTGCGCGCCATCAAGGACGTGACCGACCCCGTGGTGCTTGATCTGTGCACCGGGTCGGCCGCGCTGGCGCTGGCGCTGGCCAACGCCCGGCCGGACGCGGTGGTGCACGCGGTCGAGCTGGACGGGGTCGCGCTGGCCTGGGCCCGGCAGAACGCCGAGTTGCGGGCGCAGGAGGGGGACACCCCGATCCGGCTGTACGCAGGCGATGTGACCGATCCGGGCCTGCTGTCCGATCTGGATGGCGAGGTCGACCTGGTGCTGTGCAACCCGCCCTACGTCCCCGAGGGCACCCCGGTGCCGCCGGAGGTGGCCGAGCACGATCCGGCGGCCGCGGTGTTCAGCGGGCCGGACGGGCTGAGCGTGATCCGCTCGGTGGTGCCGCTGGCCGCGCGGCTGCTGCGGGCCGGGGCCGGGGTGGCCATCGAGCACGACGACACCAACGGCGGCGGGGTGCTATCCCTTCTGTCGGCCCGCCGGGTGCTCACCGAGGTCACCGAGTACAACGATCTGGCCGGGCGGCCGCGGTTCGCCACGGCCCGGCGGACCAGTCCGGTCTGAGTCTTTTCGAGCATTTCGTGCCGTGCTGTGGTCCACACCGGACGGTTTGATCTTCGTTGCGCGCCAACGGATTCTGCTGAGCCGGGTCACCGGCTTCGCCGTGCCGGAATAACGCTTTCCGGCGCGGATGAACTCTCGGTGAAACAATTCTTACCGACCGCGGTGTCGAGTTCGCCGAACATTCGCCCGCGGTCGCCGGGTGGTCCAGGCCGACCCTTCGCGGGCCGGTTCACCCGCCCGTGCGAGGATTCAGCCCGTGGCGATGACCTATGACTGCGCCCGGCAGGACCAGCGGGAGGCCGGGTTGACCGCGGCGGCCGGCGCGGTGCGGTCGTCGCGGCTGGTTGTCTTCCCCACCGACACGGTGTACGGAGTCGGCTGCGACGCCTTCGACCCGATCGCGGTGAACGCGCTGTTCGACGCCAAGGGCCGCGGCCGCAGCATGCCGCTGTCCGTGCTGGTCGGCTCCTGGTCCACTGTGGACGGCCTGGTGCTTTCCGTGCCGCAGCGGGCGCGCGACCTGGTCGAGGCGTTCTGGCCGGGCGGACTGTCCATCGTGCTGCCGCACGCCCCCTCGCTGGCCTGGGACCTCGGGGACACCCGGGGCACGGTGATGATCCGGATGCCGTTGCACCCGGTCATCCTGGAACTGCTGCGCGAGGTCGGCCCGATGGCCCAGTCCAGCGCCAACCGCAGCGGGTTCAGCCCGGCCACCACGGTCGAGGACGCCCGCAACCAGCTGGCCGAGGCGGTCGCCGTATACCTGGACGGCGGCCCGTCCGGCGAGCCGGTGCCCTCCAGCATCGTGGACCTGACCAGCGACCAACCGCGGATGCTGCGCGAGGGCGCGGTCACCCGGGTCGACGTCGCCGAGGTACTCGGGCTCAAGCCCGACGAGGTCGCGGTGTGAACCGGCCGAACACAACCGAATCCCTATCCCGGCAAGGCTAGCCTGACATCGTGGGTCCTCTGTTCGACGCCACCCCGGCGGGACTGCCCGTCAGGGAATACCTGTTGGTGGCCCTGACCGCCGCCGCGGTGACCTATCTGCTCACCAGCGTGGTGCGCATGCTCGCGTTCCGCGCTGGTGCGGTGGCCAATCCGCGCGCCCGGGACGTGCACGTCATCCCCACCCCGCGGATGGGCGGGCTGGCCATGTACGGCGGGGTGGTCGGCGGCATGCTGCTGGCCCACCAGTTGCCGGTGCTGCGCCGCGCGTTCGAGTACTCCCTGGACCCGGTGGCGGTGCTGCTCGGCGGCGGGCTGATCGTGCTGGTCGGCGCGCTGGACGACCGGTTCGAACTGGACTCGCTGACCAAACTGGCCGGCCAGACCACCGCGGCCGGGCTGCTGGTGCTGCTCGGTCTGCAGTGGGTGGTGTTCTGGGTGCCCTGGGGGTCGCAGAGCAACATCCACGGCTCGGTGCTGGTGCTCGACCAGAACCAGGGCGGGCTGCTGTCGGTGCTGCTGGTGGTCACCATGGTCAACGCGATGAACTTCGTGGACGGCCTGGACGGGCTGGCCGCCGGCATCGGGCTGATCGCCGCCGTTGCGACTTGTGCGTTCTCGCTGGGGCTGCTGAACAACTCCGACGGCAATGTGCTCAGCTACCCGCCCGCGCTGATCGGCGCCACGCTGGCCGGGGCGTGCCTTGGCTTCCTGCCGCACAACTTCCATCCGGGCCGGATCTTCATGGGTGACTCCGGCTCCATGCTGATCGGCCTGATGCTGGCCGCGGCCAGCACCTCGGCCTCGGGCAAGATCAGCTTCTCCCAGCTCGGCGGGGCCGACCACCCGATCGGCCCGAAGGACACGCTGGCCCTGCTGTCCCCGCTGCTGGTGGTGCTGGCCGTGCTGTTCGTGCCCATGCTGGACCTGCTGATGGCGATCGGCCGCCGGCTGCCGCGCGGGCTGAGCCTGGCCCACGCCGACAAGATGCACCTGCACCACCGGGTGCTGGACATCGGCCACTCGCACCGCCGCGCGGTGCTGTTGATCTACTTGTGGGCGGCGGTGATCGCGTTCGGCGCGGTGGCACTGACCCTGTTCAACGCGGTGGTCGTGGTCTGGGTGATCGCGATCGGGCTGCTGGTCGCGTTGTCGGTGACCGCGATCCCGCGGGTGCGGGATTTCCGCCGGAGTTAGCCCCGGGCCGCTGGATCGGTTCCGCAATCGGTAAAGCGGCTGGTAGGTCGCGAGTGTGGCGGGGGTCCCGTCCGAAGCCGGACGACCGTACGGTAACTTGGCGGTTAAGCAGCTTCGAGTCATCTCCCAATGGAGTGGGGTGATCACCGTGCCGGAGAACTCGTCGACCCGGGAGGCGGGTCGGCTTGCGCACCTGCCCACGTTCGTGGCGTGGTGTCCGGTTCGGGTGATTACCCCCAGTGTGGGAAGCTGGTCTCGGTGCTGTGATAGCGTCTCCGTCAAGCCCCCCGAACGGGGGGTTCGCTGCACCGTGCCACCGCAGGGCTTCGGCCCAGCTCCTACGCGCGCCCGAGACTACGACGCCCCGAGACCACGAGGAGTTGCCTTTGAACGATGACCGTGTGCAGTCACCGCGAGCCCGCAACACCGTCCTGGTGGTTTCGGGCCAGTTCTGGACATGACGCAGAACGGCCCCAAGCTGACCCAACTGATCGGCTTCGGGTCCACGATCGCCGGCCTGGTTGTCGGATGCACAGCGCTCGGCTGGTTCGTGGACGCTCGCCTCAAGACTTTCCCGGTGTTCGTCCTCGTGGGTATCGCACTCGGAATAGTGCTGTCCTGCGCTTACGGCTACGTCGCGTTCCGCAAGTTCCTGGAAAAGTGAGTTGATATGTCGTCACTGCAACCCGTGGTGAACATTCCCGCGTTCGTGAAGGCCAATTTCCGCCGCACGATCATCCTGGGTGTGGCCATCGGCGCCATCGCGCTGGTGGCCCTCACGCTGACCGGGCACGTGCTGCTGGGTCTGTTCGGTTGCCTGGGAATTCTGCTTGGCGCGATCAACGCGTTGCTGGTGCAGCGCTCCGTGGTGCGCTACGGCACCACCGACCAGGCGTCCAACACGAAGAAGCTGCTCACCGGCTCGATCGCGGGTCGGCTGGCGCTGACCACGGTGATCGCCGTGGTGCTGGCCTTCGTGTTCGCCCCCAGCGGCATCGCGGTGTTCGCCGGTCTGGCCGTGTTCCAGGTTCTGACGCTCGGCAGCACGGCGTTGCCGATGATGCGAGAGGCTCGCCAGCGATGAGTGCCCAAGTCCTCCTCGCCGACAGCAGCATTGAGGTCGGCACGCACCCCACCGCCACCGTGTTCGGGATGACCATCAACCTGGACACCGTGTGGTCGACCGCGATCGCCGCGGCCATCGTGATCGGTCTTGGCCTGTGGGTGCGGGCCAAGGTCACCTCGAAGGTGCCGAACAAGCCGCAGCTGCTTCTGGAGACGATCTTCGCCTGGGCGCGGGATCAGGTGAAGGACAACATCGGGGCCGAGGCGCCGGGTTACGTGCTGCCGCTGGCCTTCACCCTGTTCGTGTTCATCCTGGTCTCGAACTGGCTGTCCATCCTGCCCGCGCAGGCCGGCGGCAAGGACTTCGTGCCGCCGCCCACGTTCGACCCGAACCTCACCTACGCGATGATGATCCTGGTGTTCGTCTGGGTGTGGGTGGCCGGTTTCCGCCGGCACGGACTCGGTTACCTCGGCCACGTGGCCAAGGGACCGGGCAACAAGGCGTTCCTCGCGCCGATCAACATCATCGTCGAGGTGATCGCCAACCCGATCGCGCTGGCGCTGCGGCTGTTCGGCAACATCTTCGCCGGCACCATCATGGTCGCCGTCATCGGGCTGTTGCCGTTCTACATCGCCTGGGCGCCGCTGGCCGGCTGGAAGCTGTTCGACATGGCCATCGGGTTGATCCAGGCGTTCGTCTTCGCCTTGTTGACCATCATCTACTTCAGCCAGACGTTGGAGTCCCATGCGGAGGAGGCGCACTGACGTTGTGACAAAGACATTGTTCACGCCGAGTTCGTTTTTCCTTCGTACGGTTTTCATTCGGTGACTTCGGGCACCACGTGATTCAAGGAGAGAAATGGCAGACCTGAACACGGCCATCACGACAGCCGGTGCGTTCATCGGCGGTGGCCTGATGCTGGGTGGCGCGGCGATCTGCGCCGGTGTCGGTGACGGCCTGGCCGGTAGCCAGCTCATCGCCGGTGTGGCCCGGCAGCCGGAGGCCCAGGGTCGGCTGATGACCCCGTTCTTCCTGACGGTCGCCCTGGTCGAGGGTATGTACTTCATCAACCTCGCGTTCATGGCGATCCTGGTCTTCGTGCTGAAGTCCGGCTGACATGCGCACCACAGCCGCCGCGACCAACAACTTCCTGATCCCCAACGGCACGTTCTTCGTCGAGCTGATCATCTTCGTGATCGTGCTGCTGGTCCTCGGGTGGTACGTGGGGCCCGCCATTGGCAAGGCCCTGCGCGACCGCCAGGAGATGGTCGACCGGCAGATCAAGGAGAGCCAGCAGGCCGCGGAGAAGCTGGCCGCGGCCGAGAAGCGGTACGCCGAGGCGCTGCACGAGGCCCGGGCGGAATCCGGACGTATCCGGGAGACCGCGCGGTCCGAGGGCCAGAAGGTGTCGGAGGAACTGCGCGGCCAGGCCCACGCCGAAGCCGAGCAGATCGCCCAGCGGGGCGCGGCCGAACTGGCCGCCCAGCGGGAGCAGGCCGTGCGCGAGCTGCAGGGCCATGTCGGCGAGCTGTCGGTGACCCTGGCCGGCCGGGTGGTCGGCGAGGACCTGCCCGAGGAACTGCGCACCACCACGGTCCGCCGTTTCCTCGGCCAGCTGGAGGGGAGCCTGTAGATGGCGACACTGCTCAACTACCTGGGCGTCCTGATCGGCTTCGTGGTCATCGTCTGGGTGCTGGTCCGCAAGGTGTACCCCGGGGTCAACCGGATGGCCACCGAGCGCCAGCAGCTGGTGGAAAAGCAGGTCAAGGACGCCGAGGAGGCCTCGGCCCGGCTGGCCGAGGCGGAGCGCAAGTACTCCGAGGCGCTCACCGAGGCCCGCACCGAGGCCGCCAAGATCCGCGACGGCGCCCGGGCGGACGCCGAACGGATCCTGGCCGAGATGCGCGAGCAGGCGCAGGCCGAGGTCACCCGGATCCGCAAGCGCGGCGAGGAGGACCTGGCGACCCAGCGTCAGCAGGTCATCCGGGAGCTGCGCGGCCGGATCGGCGAGTTGTCCGTGAACCTGGCCGGCGAGCTGGTCGCCGAGCACCTGTCCGCCACCGATCGCCGGGAGGCGAGCGTGGACAAGCTGCTCGACGAGTTGGAGGCCATGGCGGCCAGTGAGGGGAACGCGTGATGCAGGCGGCGAGTAGGGAATCCCTCGCCGCGGCGGGTGACCGGATCACACCGGTGCTCGACGCGGCGGACGCCGGTGCCCTGCGCACCCTCGGCGACGAGCTGTTCGCGGTGCTGCAGGTGCTGACCACCGAGCGTGTGCTGCGCCGTCACCTGGCCGACCCGAGCACCGAGGCCGACGCCCGCAAGGCGCTGGCCGACCGGGTGTTCACCGGCAAGATCGGCGACACCGCGCTGGCCCAGCTCGGCGGACTGGTGAGCAGCCGCTGGTCGTCCTCGGCCGACCTGCTGGACGCGATCGAGCTGCTGTCCCGGCGGGCCCTGCTGGCCATCGCCGAGAAGGACGGCAGCGGCGAGGACGTCGAGGACGAGCTGTTCCGGTTCGGCCGGATCCTGGACGGGCAGCCCCGGCTGCGCACCTTGCTGGCCGACACCTCCCATCCGGTGGACGGCCGGGTCAGCCTGCTCGACGGGCTGATCGAGGCCAAGGTCAGCCCGGTGACCAGGGCACTGCTGGAACAAGCCGTGCGGCTGCCCCGGGACGTTAGCCTGGAGCTGCTGGTCGCACGCCTGGCCGAACTGGCCGCGGCCCAGCGGGATCGGTCCGTCGCGCACGTGACGGCCGCCGCCCCGTTGACCGACGAGCAGGAACGGCGCCTGGCCCAGGTGCTGGGCACCATCTTCGGCCGGCCGGTTTCGGTGCAGGTCGAGCTGGACCCGGACGTGCTGGGCGGGCTGGTGATCCGCGTCGGAGACGAGGTCATCGACGGCAGCGTCGCGGCCCGGCTGGCCAAGGCTCGGCAGGACCTGCCGAGCTGAGCTCGGCGCAGGCCGGTCGAGCCCGGCACCCCCAAACAGACCAGAAAAGATCGAGAGCAGGGACCGAATAGCCATGGCGGAGCTGACGATCTCGTCGGACGAGATCCGGAGCGCGATCGAGAACTACGTCTCCACCTTCTCGCCCGAGACCGCTCGCGAGGAGGTCGGCGTCGTCGCCGACACCGGCGACGGTATCGCGCACGTCGAGGGCCTGCCCTCGGTGATGTCCAACGAGCTGCTGGAATTCCCGGGCGGGGTGCTCGGGGTGGCGCAGAACCTGGACGCGCGCGAGATCGGCGCGGTGATCCTCGGTGACTACGAGCACATCGAGGAGGGGCAGGAGGTCAAGCGCACCGGACGGGTGTTGTCCGTGCCGGTCGGCGACGGCTTCCTCGGCCGGGTCGTCGACCCGCTGGGCAACCCGATCGACGGGCTGGGCGACGTCGTCGCCGACGACCAGCGGCCGCTGGAACTGCAGGCGCCGTCGGTGATGAACCGGCAGCCGGTGAAGGAACCGCTGCAGACCGGCATCAAGGCCATCGACGCGATGACGCCGATCGGCCGCGGCCAGCGCCAGCTGATCATCGGCGACCGCAAGACCGGCAAGACCGCGGTCTGCGTGGACACGATCATCAACCAGAAGCAGGCCTGGGAGTCCGGCGACCCCAAGCAGCAGGTGCGCTGCGTGTACGTCGCGGTCGGCCAGAAGGGCTCCACCATCGCGGGTGTGAAGACCGCGCTGGAGGAGGCCGGCGCCCTGGAGTACACCACCATCGTGGCCGCCCCGGCCTCGGACTCGGCCGGCTTCAAGTGGCTGGCCCCCTACACCGGTTCGGCCATCGGCCAGTACTGGATGTACCAGGGCAAGCACGTGCTGATCGTGTTCGACGACCTGACCAAGCAGGCCGAGGCCTACCGGGCGATCTCGCTGCTGCTGCGTCGCCCGCCGGGCCGCGAGGCCTACCCCGGTGACGTCTTCTACCTGCACTCGCGCCTGCTGGAGCGCTGCGCGAAGCTCTCCGACGAGCTGGGCGCGGGTTCGCTGACCGGCCTGCCGATCATCGAGACCAAGGCCAACGACGTGTCGGCCTACATCCCGACCAACGTCATCTCCATCACCGACGGCCAGTGCTTCCTGGAGTCCGACCTGTTCAACCAGGGCGTGCGGCCCGCGGTGAACGTCGGTATCTCGGTGTCCCGCGTGGGTGGTTCGGCCCAGGTGAAGGCGATCCGCAAGGTCGCCGGTTCGCTGCGGCTGGACCTGTCCCAGTACCGCGAGCTGGAGGCGTTCACCGCGTTCGCCTCCGACCTGGACCCGACCTCCAAGGCCCAGCTGGACCGCGGCGCCCGCCTGGTCGAGCTGCTCAAGCAGCCGCAGTACAACCCGTACCCGGTCGAGGAGCAGGTGGTCTCCATCTTCCTGGGCACCGAGGGTCACCTCGACTCGGTGCCGCTGGGCGATGTCCGCCGGTTCGAGACGGAGTTCCTGGAGCACCTGCGCGGCGCCTCCGGGATCCTCGACGAGATCCGCGACACCAAGGAGCTCTCCGACGACGTCAGCGAGCGCCTGGTGACCGCGATCAACGATTTCAAGCGCGGCTTCGCCGCAGGCGACGGCTCCTCGGTGGTCGAGGACCACACCGAGGCTCTGGACCCCGACCAGGAAGGGCACGAGTCGGTCAGCGTGAACCGCCCCGCGCCCAGCCAGAAGTGACCGCGTGAGCTATGGCAGCTGAACTGCGAATCCTTCGACAGCGCGTCCGCTCGGTCAAGTCGATCCAGAAGACGACCCGGGCGTTCGAACTGATCGCGACCTCGCGCATCGGCAAGGCGCGGTCCCGGGTGGCGGCGGCCCAGCCCTACGCCGAGGAGATCACCAAGGTGCTCTCCGCGCTGGGCACCGCGGCCTCCAGCCTGGACCACCCGCTGCTGGTGGCCAAGGAGAACCCGACCCGGGCCGCGGTGCTGGTGGTGACCTCGGACAAGGGCATGTGCGGCGGCTACAACTCCAACGTGCTGCGCAAAGCCGAGGAGCTGCGGAAGCTGCTGCGCGACGAGGGCAAGTCGGTGCGCCTGTACGTCACCGGCCGCAAGGCGCTCGGCTACTACAAGTTCCGGGACCGGCCGGTCGAGGAGTCCTGGACCGGGTTCTCCGACCAGCCGGTCTACGAGCAGGCCGCCGAGGCCGGCGAGGCCATGGTCAACGCGTTCCTTGGCGAGGGCGAGGACGACGAGGGCATCGACGAGCTGCACATCGTCTACACCGAGTTCCGCTCGATGCTGACCCAGACGCCGGTGGCCAAGCGGATCGCGCCGCTGGACGTGGAGTACGAGGTCGAGAACCCGGCCGAACTGCCCGACTACGAGTTCGAACCGGACGCCGAGTCGCTGCTCTCGGCGCTGCTGCCCAAGTACGTCAAGACCAGGATCTTCGCCGCGATGCTGGACTCGGCGGCCTCCGAGCTGGCTGCCCGGCAGCGCGCGATGAAGGCCGCGACGGACAATGCCGACGAGCTGATCCGCAACCTCACCCGGCAGGCCAACGCGGCCCGCCAGGCGCAGATCACCCAGGAGATCAGCGAGATCGTCGGCGGTGCCGACGCGCTCGCCGCTGCAGGAAGTGATGAATAAATGACTGCCACTGTTTCCACTGCAACGGCGACCGGCCGCGTCACCCGGGTGATCGGGCCGGTCGTGGACGTCGAGTTCCCGCGTGACTCCGTGCCCGCGCTGTTCAACGCGCTGCACGTGTCGGTCGAGCTGGGCGGCGAGGAGCGCACGCTGACCCTCGAGGTCGCCCAGCACCTCGGCGACAACGTGGTGCGCACCATCTCCATGCAGCCCACCGACGGCCTGGTGCGCAGCACCGAGGTGTCCGACACCGGCAAGCCGATCTCGGTTCCGGTCGGCGAGGGCGTCAAGGGCCACGTGTTCAACGCCCTCGGCGACTGCCTGGACGAGCCGGGCTTCGGCGCGGACCTGGAGCACTGGGGCATCCACCGCAAGGCGCCGGACTTCGACAAGCTCGAGGGCCGCACCGAGATGCTGGAGACCGGCCTTAAGGTCATCGACCTGCTCACCCCGTACGTGCGTGGTGGGAAGATCGGCCTGTTCGGCGGCGCCGGCGTCGGCAAGACGGTGCTCATCCAGGAGATGATCAACCGTATCGCCCGGGTGCACAGCGGCACCTCGGTGTTCGCCGGCGTGGGTGAGCGCACCCGTGAGGGCAACGACCTCATCCTGGAGCTGGGCGAGGCCGACGTGCTCAAGGACACCGCCCTGGTGTTCGGTCAGATGGACGAGCCGCCCGGGACCCGTATGCGGGTGGCGCTGTCCGCGCTGACCATGGCGGAGTACTTCCGCGATGTGCAGAACCAGGACGTGCTGCTGTTCATCGACAACATCTTCCGGTTCACCCAGGCCGGTTCGGAGGTGTCCACCCTGCTGGGCCGGATGCCCTCCGCGGTGGGTTACCAGCCGACGCTGGCCGACGAGATGGGTGAGCTGCAGGAGCGGATCACCTCGACCAAGGGCCGGTCGATCACCTCGATGCAGGCGATCTACGTGCCCGCGGACGACTACACCGACCCGGCTCCGGCGACCACCTTCGCCCACCTGGACGCCACCACCGAGCTGTCTCGGTCGGTGTTCTCCAAGGGCATCTTCCCGGCGGTGGACCCGCTGACCTCGACCTCCCGGATCCTCGACCCGTCGATCGTCGGCGACGACCACTACCGGGTCGCGCAGGAGGTCATCCGGATCCTGCAGAAGTACAAGGACCTGCAGGACATCATCGCCATTCTCGGCATGGACGAACTGGCCGAGGAGGACAAGGTCACCGTGTGGCGGGCCCGCCGCATCGAGCGGTTCCTGTCGCAGAACATGATGGCGGCCGAGCAGTTCACCGGTCAGCCCGGTTCGACGGTGCCGCTGAAGGAGACCATCGAGGCCTTCGACAAGATCACCAAGGGTGAGTACGACCACCTGCCCGAGCAGGCGTTCTTCCTCATCGGTGGCCTGGAGGACCTGGAGCGTCGCGCCGCGGAGCTCGGCGCCAAGAAGTAGCACCCCTGTTCGGTGTGTGGGTCGCTCCTTCCGGGGGCGGCCCACACACCGGATTGTGGACAAACCGTTTAGACTGCGGACCTCTGCCCTGGGTGACGCGGCGCGAGATGGTTTCGACGATGAGGAGACGCACGTGGCCGAGATGACCGTCGAGCTGGTGGCCGTCGAACGGCAACTGTGGTCCGGCACCGCCACCGCCGTGTACACCCGCACCACCGAGGGCGAGATCGGCGTGCTGCCGCGGCACATTCCGCTGCTCGGCGAGCTCGTCGGCGACTGCGTGGTACGCATCGACGCCACTGACGGCGAGCAGATCCATGCCGCCGTGCAGGGTGGCTTCCTGTCCGTGACCGGTGAGCGGGTCAGCATCCTCGCCGAGACCGCCCAGTTCGGCAACGAGATCGACGTGGACGCCGCGCGATCCGATCTGGACAGCGAGGACGAGGCCGTGCGGGCGAGAGCCGCGTCGCAGTTGCGCGCGGCCGGACAGACGGTCTGAGGCGCGGCTGCGAGGCGGGGTGGGAGCGGCCGTGGGGATCACCGGGTTCGTGGGGCTGATCCTGATCGCCGTGGCGATCGCCCTTGCCTTCTACGCCTCACGGCGGTTCCGCTTGCTTCGCGAGGGCGGCGTGCACGTCGCCCTGCGCCACCGGATCGACGATTCCGGCCGCGGCTGGCAGCTGGGCGTCGGCCGCTACCGGGGTGACGAGTTCGTCTGGTACCGGGTGCTGTCCGTGCGCAGCGGCCCCGACTGCGTGATCCAACGGGCCAATTTCGAGGTGGCCGACCGGCGCGAACCGTCGGTCCCGGAGAGCTATTCGATGCCCGCGGACGCGATCGTGCTGCGCTGCCGGGCCAAGGTGGGCGAGTTGGAGATCGCCATGGACACCGAGGCGCTCACCGGTTTCCTGTCCTGGCTGGAGTCCTCTCCGCCCGGTCGCGCCGTACCCTGGGCTTCGTGAGCTCTGGAGCAGGTTCCCGTTCTGGCGAGTACCGCCGCGACATGAACTACGTGACCGACCGGGTCACCGAGGACGGCCGCGACGGCTGGCCGGTGGAGGCCGGGCGATACCGGTTGGTGGTGGCCCGGGCCTGCCCGTGGGCGAACCGGGCGATCATCGTGCGCCGGCTGCTGGGCCTTGAGGACGCGCTGTCCATGGGGGTGTGCGGGCCGACCCACGACGAGCGCAGCTGGACCTTCGACCTCGACCCCGGCGGCAAGGACCCGGTGCTGGGCATCGAACGCCTGCAGCAGGCCTATTTCGCGCGTTTCCCGGGCTATCCGCGGGGCATCACCGTGCCGGCCATCGTGGACGAGCCGACCGGCAAACTGGTCACCAACGATTTCGCCCAGATCACCCTGGACCTGTCCACCCAGTGGCGGAAATTCCACCGCCCGGGCGCGCCCGACCTCTACCCGGACGCCCTGCGCGAGGAGATCGACGAGGTCGGCGACGCGGTGTTCCGCGATGTCAACAACGCCGTCTACCAAGCCGGTTTCGCCACCGACCAGGCCGCCTACGAGAAGGCCTACCACCGGCTGTTCGACCGGTTCGATTGGCTGTCCGCGCGCCTGTCCGGCCAGCGCTACCTGGTGGGCGACACGATCACCGAGGCCGACGTCCGGCTGTTCACCACGCTGGTCCGGTTCGACGCGGTCTACCACGGGCACTTCAAGTGCAACCGGAACAAGCTGACCGAGCTGCCGGTGCTGTGGGCCTACGCCCGGGACCTGTTCCAGACCCCGGGCTTCGGCGACACCATCGACTTCGACCACATCAAGCGGCACTACTACCTGGTGCACAAGTCGTTGAACCCGAGCGGCATCGTGCCGGCCGGGCCGGACCTGGCCAATTGGCTGGACCCCCACGACCGGGCCACGCTGGGCGGCCGCCCGTTCGGCGAGGGCACCCCGCCGGGGCCGCCATCGGCGGCCGAGACGGTGCCCGCCGGGCACACCCCGCTGACCCCCTGAGCCGCCGCTGAGCGTGTGTCAGTGCCACTGGCCGGGGCGGCCGAGGGTTTGTTCCGGCGTCGCCCCGGGGCGCGTCCACTGCGGCACCGGGCGGCCGGTCGGGCCCCACGTGTCGGCCCCGTCCGCGTCCGTGCGCCAGGACCAGCACGGGGCGCCGCCCTCCGGCCAGCCCTCGGGCTTGTCCTCCCAGTCCTCGCCGCGGCCGTAGGGCGTCATGTCCAGCAGGCCCAGCGATCCGTTGACCCGCTCGTTGCCCCGGCCGGTCGTGGAGTACGTGATGAACGTCCGGTCGCCGTCGCGCAGGAACGAGGTGAGGCGACCCGCCCCACCGCCGACCGGCCGGGGCAGGTCGCGCACCGAGTACCAGGGCTCGGTGTAGCCCATGAACTCCACGAAGGCGGCCACCTCCGGCCACCGGCCGGCGGTCAGGACGGCGAACGAGACGCCCCGGGCGTTGAGGTAGCTGGCGTCCCGCAGATGCCAGGCCGTGGTGGTGCAGCCCTCGCACTGTCCCTGGTGCGGCGCGCCGTCCCACCACATGTGCTTGTAGACCACGAGCTCCTCGCGGCCCTGGAACAGATCGATGAACGGAACCGGGCCGTCGGCTCCGACGACCTCGACCGTCCCGTCGAACTCCACCATCGGGAGCCGGCGGCGGGCCGCGGCGATCGCGTCCCCCTCCCGGGTGTGGGCCTTCTCCCGCAGCAGCAGCTCGGCCGATGCGGCCTGCCAGGTGGCCAGGTCGACCACGGGCGGGCGCGTGGTGGTCGGTTTGTTCGGCGTGGTCGTCATGGTGTCCTCCGTGGTGTGCGGCAGCGGTCACCGAAGAAGACCGGCGACCCGGCCAGAACTCATCGCAGCGGTGGTGCCGGGCCGGTCAGTCGCTCTCGCCGGGGCGCCAGAGCACGTCCCCGTCCGGGTTGGCCAGCCGGCCCAGGATGAACAGCAGATCGGACAGTCGGTTGAGGTACTTGGCGGTGAGCACGTTCGCGTGGTCGGGGTCGATCTCCAGCAGGGCCCAGGCGCTGCGCTCGGCCCGCCGGGTCACCGTGCGGGCCACGTGCAGCAGCGCCGCGCCGGGGGTGCCGCCGGGCAGGATGAACGAGGCCAGCGGGGCCAGTTCGGCGTTGAACTCGTCGCACCAGTGCTCGAGTCGCTCGATGTAGGACGGGGTCACCCGCAACGGGGGTACCTTCGGATCGGGCACAATCGGGCTGGCCAGATCGGCGCCCACATCGAACAGGTCGTTCTGCACCTGACGCAGGACCTTGTGCAGCGCTTCGGGCAGCCTGCCGGCGGCCAGCGCGACCCCGATGGCGGCGTTCGCCTCCTCGGTGTCGGCGTAGGCCACGAGGCGCGGGTCGGTCTTGCTGACCCGGGAGAAGTCGGCCAGTCCGCTGGTCCCGTCATCCCCGGTGCGGGTGTAAATCCTCGTCAGATGCACTGCCATACCGCCAGCCTAAGGGTGTTCGGGCGGTATCCGTACGATGCTCGGCGGACGTTTGGGGGTCACAGATGTGGAGACCTGATTTGAGCGAGCATTTCCGAGTTGGCGGCGGCGCGCGACTCACCGGTGTGGTGGATGTCGTCGGCGCCAAGAACAGCGTGCTCAAGCTGATGGCGGCCGCGCTGTTGGCCGAGGGCACGACCACGCTGACCAACTGTCCGGAAATCCTCGACGTGCCCCTGATGGCCGACGTGCTGCGCGGGCTGGGCTGCGAGGTCACCATCGAGGGTGACACCACGGTCATCGACACCCCGGCGCAACTGTCCCACCGGGCCGACTTCGCCTCGGTGGGCAAGCTGCGGGCCTCGGTGTGCGTGCTCGGGCCGCTGATCGGCCGGTGCAAGCGCGCGGTGGTGGCGCTGCCCGGCGGCGACGCCATCGGCTCCCGGCCGCTGGACATGCACCAGAGCGGCCTGCGCCAGCTCGGCGCGCACAGCGAGATCGAGCACGGCTGCGTGGTGGCCGAGGCCGAGAACCTGCGCGGCGCGCAGATCTGGCTGGACTTCCCCAGCATGGGCGCCACCGAGAACATCCTGATGGCCGCGGTGCTGGCCGAGGGCACCACGGTGATCGACAACGCCGCGCGCGAGCCGGAGATCGCCGACCTGTGCACGCTGCTGGTGCAGATGGGCGCCAAGATCGAGGGCGCGGGCACCTCCACCCTCACCGTGCACGGCGTGGACACCCTGCGCCCGGTCGCCCACCGGGTGATCGGCGACCGGATCGTCGGCGCCACCTGGGCCTTCGCCGCCGCGGTGACCCGGGGTGACGTGACCGTGCGCGGGGTCGACCCGCACCACCTGGACCTGGTGCTGGAGAAGCTGCGCATGGCCGGGGCCGAGGTGACCATCGGCGAGGAGCAGTTCCGCGTGGTGCAGCGCGGGCGGCCGGCCGCAGTCGACTTCGTCACCCTGCCCTACCCGGGCTTCGCCACCGACCTGCAGCCGTTCGCGGTGGCGCTGGCCGCGGTCGCCGAGGGCACCTCGATGATCACCGAGAACGTGTTCGAGGCCCGGTTCCGGTTCATCGAGGAGATGATCCGGCTGGGCGCGGACGCCCGCACCGACGGCCACCACGCGGTGGTGCGCGGCCTGGAGCAGCTGTCCAGCGCGCCGGTGTGGGCCTCGGACATCCGGGCTGGGGTCGGCCTGGTGCTGGCCGGGTTGTGCGCGGAGGGGGTCACCGAGGTGTGGGACGTGTTCCACATCGACCGCGGCTACCCGCGGTTCGTGGAGAACATGCAGAAACTGGGCGCGGACGTGCGCCGGGTCGACGCCCCGCCGGAACGGGACTGACCGGCTTCGGTACCCGGCCCGAGCGGACTGAACGGCTTTGGTGCCCGGCCGAACGGGACTGACCGGCTTCGGTATCCGGGCTCGTACCTGGCTGGAGGACGGCGGCGCTCCGCTCGGCGCTAGTCGTTCGGCTCGGTGTGCTCGTCGGTTTCCGCTTGCTCGCCGGTCTCCTCGTCGCGCAGCAGCACGTCGGCGGCGGCCGACGCATCCTGGGGGAACACCAGCACGCGCTGTCCGTCGCCGACCTCGGTGGGCACCGTGGTGGCGCGAATTCCGTTGCGCCGCAACAGATCCCGCGCGAACACGGCGGACTGCTCGGAGGGCGCCGACGCGACTTCGTGGAGCAGGCCGTAGTCCCGGGCCTTGGCCAGTTTGCGTTCCGCACGCCCGCTTCTGGCCGTCTCGCTGCCGAACGACCAGCGCAGCACGAGGGTCAGGATGAACACGACCACCGCGAGCACCAGCAACTCGTCCGTCATGTCGCCCAGGAGCATTCCTTCATCCTCCTCGTCCGGATTGGTCGAAACCAGCCAGCCGGACGAGTGGTTTGTGAGGTAGCGCACCGCCTACGCTGGTTACCGCTCAGTATCGTGAACCGAAAGGCGGCAACCCGGAGGTCACCGTGCCGTACCCGACAGATCACGAACGCGATCGCCCATGGGTGATGCGGACCTACGCCGGGCACTCCTCGGCCACCGCGTCCAACGCCCTCTACCGCAGGAACCTGGCCAAGGGCCAGACCGGTCTGTCGGTGGCGTTCGACCTGCCCACCCAGACCGGCTACGACCCGGACCACGAGCTGTCCGCGGGTGAGGTCGGCAAGGTGGGGGTGCCGGTCAGTCACATCGGGGACATGCGGGCCCTGTTCGACGGCATTCCGCTGGCCGAGGCCAACACCTCGATGACCATCAACGCGACCGCGATGTGGCTTCTTGCGCTGTACGTCAGCGTGGCCGACGAGCAGGGCGCGGAGCCGGAAAAGCTGTCCGGCACGACGCAGAACGACATCATCAAGGAGTACCTGTCCCGGGGCACCTACGTGTTCCCGCCCGGACCGAGCCTGCGGCTGATCACCGACATGGTGGCCTGGACCGTGCGCAACGTGCCGAAGTGGAACCCGATCAACATCTGCAGCTACCACCTCCAGGAGGCCGGTGCGACGCCGGTGCAGGAGGTCGCGTACGCGATGTGCACCGCGATCTCCGTGCTGGACGCGGTGTTCTCCACCGGGCAGGTGCCCGAGGACAAGCGCGGTGACGTGGTGGCCCGCATGTCGTTCTTCGTCAACGCCGGGGTGCGGTTCGTCGAAGAGATGTGCAAGATGCGCGCGTTCACCCAGTTGTGGGACGAGATCACCCGGGAGCGCTACGGCATCGAGAACCCGAAACACCGCCGGTTCCGTTACGGCGTGCAGGTGAACTCGTTGGGGTTGACCGAATCCCAGCCGGAGAACAACGTCCAGCGAATCGTGCTGGAGATGCTCGCGGTCACTCTTTCCAAGGACGCACGGGCCCGGGCGATCCAGTTGCCCGCGTGGAACGAGGCGCTCGGCCTGCCCCGGCCGTGGGACCAGCAGTGGGCGCTGCGCATGCAGCAGGTGCTGGCCTACGAGACCGATCTGCTGGAGTACGCCGACCTGTTCGAGGGTTCGCCGGTGGTGGCCGCGAAGGTGGAGGACATCCTCACCGGGGCGCGGGCCGAGATCGACCGGGTGCAGGACATGGGCGGCGCGGTCGCGGCGGTGGAGACCGGCTACATGAAGTCGCAACTGGTGGCGTCGCTGGCGGCCAAGCGGCAGCGGCTGGAGTCCGGCGAGGACGTCATCGTGGGCGTCAACAAGTTCGACACCACCGAGCCCAGCCCACTGCAGTCCGAAGGCGCCGAGGCGATCCTGACCGTGGACCCGCAGGTGGAACGGCACGCCGCGGAGGCCATCGCCGCGTGGCGCGCCGACCGCGACCAGACCGTCGCGGACACCGCGCTGGCCGACCTGCGGGACGCGGCCAAGACCGAGGTCAACCTGATGGACGCCACGCTGGCCTGCGCGAAGGCCGGGGTGACCACCGGGGAGTGGGCCGGCACGCTGCGCGAGGTGTTCGGCGAGTACCGGGCGCCGACCGGGGTGAGCGGTGCGCCGCTGTCCGGCAGCGGGTCGGAGCAGGCCGGTTCGGCCATCGCCCGGGTCCGGGAGCAGGTGCGGGCGGCCGAGGGGCAGCTGGGTGAGCGGCTGCGCATCCTGGTCGGCAAGCCCGGCCTGGACGGCCACTCCAACGGGGCCGAGCAGGTCGCGGTGCGGGCCCGGGACGTCGGTTTCGAGGTGGTGTACCAGGGCATCCGGCTGACGCCGGCGCAGATCGTGGCGGCCGCGGTGCAGGAAGGCGTGCATGTGGTCGGGCTGTCGGTGCTGTCCGGCTCGCACATGGAGGTGGTCCCCGCGGTGGTGGACGGCCTGCGCGCGGCCGGGGCCGAGGACGTGCCGGTGATCGTCGGCGGCATCATCCCGCCGGAGGACGCGGCCCGGTTGCGGGAGCGCGGGGTGGCGAAGGTGTTCACCCCCAAGGACTTCGCGCTGACCGACATGATGGGCGAGATCGTCGACGTGGTGCTGGCCTCGCGCGAAGCGGGCTGACGACCGACGGTCCGGCGGATCGCCGCTCGCGCCGGCGTCACCCGGATCGGCGTTCGTGCAACAGGAGTTGGGCGTAGGCGGCGACCGACTGCGCGTCGGTGATCTCGCCGTCGGCGATCATCGCCTCGAATTCGGCGCGGTCGAACCAGGCCGCTCGCATGTCCTGCTCCTCCAGTTCGCGCTCGGGCGCGCCGACCTCCAGTTCGGTGGCCAGGAACACCCGCCCGCGCTGGCTGGACATGCCCGGGGCGACGTCGAGCAACCCGATCTGCACCAGTTTGCCCGCGCGCAGCCCGGTCTCCTCGCGCAGTTCGCGCGCGGCCAGTTCGGCCGGCGGGAGTTCGGCCCGGTCGGGTGCGGTGCCCTGCGGGAACTCCCAGCGGCGCAGGCCGAGTGGATAGCGGAACTGCTCGACCAGGTGCAGCTTGCCCTCGTGCAGCGGGATGACCAGGGCGTAGTCGGGTTTGTCGACCACACCGTAGATGCCCGGCGAGCCGTCGCCGCGGCGGATGTCGTCCTCGCGGACGGTCATCCACGGGTTGGCGTACACCTCGCGTGATCGCAGCGACTCCACACCCGGATCCTGCCCGACCGGGGCGACCCCTACGCTGACCGGGTGCGTCTCGTGATCGCCCGGTGCCAGGTCAACTATGTCGGCCGACTGACCGCGCACCTGCCGATGGCATGCCGGTTGCTGCTGGTCAAGGCGGACGGGTCGGTGTCGATCCACTCCGACGACCGGGCCTACAAGCCGTTGAACTGGATGAGCCCGCCCTGCTGGCTGATCGACGACGGCGACATCTGGACGGTGCAGAACAAGGCCGGGGAGAAGCTGGTCATCTCCATCGACGAGGTGCTGCACGACTCCGCGCACGAGCTGGGCGCCGAGCCCGGACTGGTGAAGGACGGCGTCGAGGCCCACCTGCAGGAGCTGCTGGCCGAGCACATCACCACGTTGGGCGATGGCTGGACCCTGGTGCGGCGGGAGTTCCCGACCGCGATCGGCCCGGTGGACATCATGGCCAAGGACGACGGCGGCGCCAGCGTCGCGGTGGAAATCAAGCGGCGCGGCGAGATCGACGGTGTCGAGCAGCTGACCCGGTACCTGGAACTGCTCAACCGCGACCCGCTGCTGGCCCCGGTGCGCGGGGTGTACGCGGCGCAGATCATCAAGCCGCAGGCCCGGACGCTGGCCGAGGACCGCGGGATCCGCTGCGTCACCTTGGACTACGACTCGCTGCGCGGCATCGAGAGCGACGACCTCCGGCTGTTCTGAAACTCGTTGCGCTGACGGTGTTTCTTGGCCGAAGCAGGGCCTTCGAGGGGCTTCCCAGACCGGTAGAACGTGTTACAGTTTCGCGATGATCCTGGATCGGTTTCTGGTCACTGACCGGGTCGCGGTGGTCACCGGCGCCGGGCGCGGCATCGGGGCGGCCACGGCGGTCGCGCTGGCGCAGGCCGGGGCGGACGTGGTGATCTCCTCGCGCACCGAAGAACAACTGCGCATCGTCGCCGAGCAGATCGAGGCCGCCGGGCGCAAGGCGCACGTGGTGCCCGCGGACCTGGCCGATCTGGACGCCGTCGGCGCGCTCGCGCAGACCGCGCAGGACGTGTTCGGGCGGCTGGACATCGTGGTCAACAACGTGGGCGGCACGATGCCCCGGCCATTGATGGACACCTCGCCGCGGTTCCTCGAAGCCGCGTTCCACTTCAACGTGTCCACCGCGCACGCCCTCACCCGCGCGGCCGCCCCGCTGATGCTCGCGGGTGACGGGGGCGCGGTGGTCAACATCTCCTCCGTGCTCGGTCGCGAGGCAGGGCGCGGGTATCTCGCCTACGGCACGGCCAAGGCCGCGCTGGCCCACTACACCGAACTGGCCGCGCTCGACCTCGCGCCGCGCATCCGGGTCAACGCGGTCGCGGTCGGGTCGGTGGCCACCTCCGCACTGGACATCGTCACCGGCAACGACGAACTGCTTGGCAAGATCGAAAAAGCCACCCCGCTGCGCCGGATCGGCTCGCCCGAGGATGTCGCGGCCGCGGTGCTCTACCTGGTTTCTCCGGCGGGCGGTTATCTCGCCGGTCAGGTGGTGGGCGTGGACGGTGGCCTGCAAACCACCAACCTGGACCTCGGATTGCCTGACCTGTAAGGGAAATCGCGAAGGGACTTCGATGTCGTATCGGGTCGTGCAATGGAGCACGGGCAATGTCGGACGGCACGCGATCGCCGGGATCGCCGCGCGGCCGGAGCTGGATCTGGCCGGCGTGTGGGTGTCCAACCCGGCCAAGGTCGGCACCGACGCGGGCACGCTGGCCGGGCTCGGGCGGGAGCTGGGCGTTCCGGCCACCTCGGACGCGGACGCGTTGCTGGCCGCGCGGCCGGACTGTGTCGTCTACACAGCCATGGCCGACAACCGGTTGCCCGAGGCGCTGGCGGATCTGCGACGGATTCTGCGCGCCGGGGTCAACGTGGTGGCCAGCGGACCGGTGTTCCTCCAGTTTCCCTACGGCACCGTGCCGGACGAGGTGATCGAGCCGGTACGCGCCGCCGCCACCGAGGGCCACAGCTCGATCTGGGTCAACGGCGTGGACCCCGGGTTCGCCAACGACGCACTGCCGCTGGTGCTGTCCGGGGTGTGCGAGCGCATCGATCAGGTGCGCTGCCTGGAAATCCTGGACTACTCCACCTACGACAACCCGGCCGTGCTGCGCGACATCATGGGCTTCGGGCAGCCGATGGACGAGACGCCGATGTTGTTGCGGCCCGGGGTGCTGAGCATGGCCTGGGGCAGTGTGGTCCGGCAGCTCGCGGCCGGGCTGGACGTGGAACTGGACGCGGTGGAGGAGTGGCACGAGCGGTTGCCCGCGCCGGCCGACCTGCCGATCGCGTCGGGCGCCATCCCGCGCGGCACGATGGCCGCGCTGCGGTTCGAGGTGCGCGGCATGCGGGCCGGGCGGGCGGTGTGCGTGCTGGAACACGTGACCCGGTTGCATCCCGACCTCGGACCGGACTGGCCGCAGCCGGCCGGGCAGGGCTGCTACCGGGTGGAGCTCACCGGCGAACCGAACTACACCGTGGACCTGCGGTTGCTGGGCAGCGACGGCGACCACAACACCGCCGGGCTCAAGGCCACCGCGATGCGGTTGGTCAACGCGATTCCGGCGGTGGTGGCCGCGCCGCCGGGATTGCTCACGGCGCTGGATCTGCCGCCGGTGACCGGGCGCGGACTGGTGGCCTAGCTGGGCTCGGTCAGGATTCGGTTTTCAGGCCCCGTCGGTACGCGGCCACCTCGTCGGCCAACGCGGCCGCCGTGCCCGCGGATTTCGCGCCGGGGCCCGAGGTCCGGATCGGGATCGGGCTGGTGGGGGAGGCGATCACGGCGGCGCGGTCCTGGCGGGGGGCGCGCACCGCGTTGCGGTTCACCGCCGGGTCCCCGCTGTCGCCCGCGGTGGTCCGGTTCGACGAGCTCGGCGGGCGGGCGCTGCTCGCGGAATCGTTGTCCGGCACGGACATCGCGGCCGTGCCGGATGTCGCGTTGCTGGATCGGCTGGCCGCCGAACCGGTTGGGGCGGATCTGCTCGCGGTGCTGCATGCCTTCTGTGCCACCGATTCCGTGCGCAAGGCGGCCGGGCTGGTGTTCCGGCATCACAGCACGGTGGCCAGCCGGCTGGCCCACGCCGAACGGTCCCTCGGCTTCGCGCTGGACACTCCGGACGGCCGGTTCCGGCTCACCCTCGCCTTGCAGCTGCGCGGGTTGCGGATGAGCGAACGGCCTTCTTCATCAGCACCACCTCGGCCGGGCACGTGATGGCGTCCATCGGCGGCGGCTGGGCCGCCGCCCTGGCCGGCTGGCCCAGCCGCTGACCAGAAACCCGGGCCGGGGCGATCAGCGGCGGCGGAAGCGTTCGGCGAGCTGGGGGTCGTTCTCCCACCACAGCCGGGCGGGTGCGGCGGGCTCGTCGGAGTCCGGCGCATCGGCCGCGGCGGCCAGCTCCTCCTCGTCCAGCCGCTGGTCGATCTCGGCCGCCTCGCGGGCGTCGTCCTTGGCCATCCGGCTCATCAGCGCGCCAAGGAACGGCAGCCCGGCCACGTCGCCGACCAGCCACAGCACCCCGGCGCCGATGATCTGGTCGGTGCGCAGGCTGGGCCCCCAGCTGCGGTGCAGCGCCTGGTAATGGCCCTGGGCCACGAGGTGCGGGGACAGCCACAACACCAGGCCGAGCGCGGCGTCGAAGATGACCTCGACGAAGGTGATCATCACCGAGATCAGGTGCGGGTAGTGGTGCGGCACCGGGTCCAGCTGCAACCGGCTGTAGAAGTAGGTGAATCCGGCCAGCAGCAGCACCAGCCGGGTGACCTGGTCGAGCGCCGCGTTGTCCAGCACCGCCGGGTACCAGGGCGTGAAGTACAGCGCCCAGGGCAGCGCGACCAGCAGCAGGGACGCGGTGGCCGGATAGGTCAGCACCCGGGCGAACCGGCCGGCCATCGCCCGGCGCAGCCGGTCCTGGCCGCGCTCGGGCAGCGAGCCGAGCGCCAGCGCCACCGGCGAGCCCATGGCCAGGCACAGCGGGGCCAGCATGAGCAGGGTGATCACCTGCGCGGCCCGGGCCCAGAACAGGATGTCGGCGTAACCGCCCAGGAACGAACAGGTCACCAGCAGGATCAGGGCCAGCCCGATGCCGAACGAGGTGGTCCGCGACCGCGGCCACGCCTCCGGGAACCGGCGCACACCGGCCAGATAGAGACCGCCGACCAGTAAGACGAAGACGACCGCCGGGATGTCGAAGGTCCAGCCGGTCAGCGTCTCGGTGAGGGTCAGTGGCGTGGTCACCCCTCCAGTGTCGACCGACCGGGTTGTTGCCGGTGTGTGGGGTGGCGCGGTGCGCCGCGCGGCCTCAACATCTGCGCAGGAAACATGTCAACAAACGCACAGCGGCCGGGCGACTCCACAACGAATGCGCAACGAGGTGGGTGGGCGTCAACCAGCCATGGCCGATATGTCGAACCGTGGAGTACCGTTCTCCCCCGACAGTTGTTGACGAATGTTGTTTGAAGATGTTGGTCTGGCCCGAGGCCGGACCGAACCTTAGGGGTGAGCCCGGTGCAAGCGCTCGCGGACGGCAGTCTCCGGCTTAACGCCGGCCCGATCGACTACGTGTTGATCGCCGTCTACTTCATCCTCGTCCTGGGCATCGGCGTCCTGGCGCGGCGTTCGGTGTCCTCGAGTCTGGACTTCTTCCTGTCCGGCCGGTCACTGCCCGCCTGGGTCACCGGTCTGGCCTTCATCTCCGCCAACCTGGGCGCCGTCGAGATCTTCGGCATGGTGGCCAACGGCGCGCAGTACGGCGTGCCGACGATCCATTACTACTGGATCGGTGCCATCCCGGCCATGGTGTTCCTCGGCCTGGTGATGATGCCCTTCTACTACGGCGCCAAGGTGCGGTCGGTGCCGGAGTTCATGCTCCGGCGGTTCGGTCCGTTCGCGCACCTGGTCAACGCGATCAGCTTCGCGCTGGCCCAGGTGCTGATCGCGGGCGTGAACCTCTACGCCCTGGCCACGGTCATCAACCTGCTGCTGGGCTGGCCGCTGTGGCTGGCCATCGTGCTGGGCGCGGTGATCGTGCTGGCCTACACCACGCTGGGCGGCATGCGGGCCGCGGTCTACAACGAGGTCATGCAGTTCTTCGTGATCGTGGCCATGCTGGTCCCGCTCACGTTCATCGGTCTGCACCGGGTCGGCGGCTGGAGCGGTCTGATCTCCAAGATCCACGCCACCACCGGCAACTCGGTCGCCGCGCAGACCCACGCCTGGCCGGCCACCGGCCTGACCGGCATCTCCTCGCCGGTCCTGTCGGTCATCGGCCTGGTCTTCGGCCTTGGCTTCGTGCTGTCCTTCGGGTACTGGACCACCAACTTCGCCGAGGTGCAGCGCGCGCTGTCGGCCAAGAGCATGTCCGCCGCCCGGCGCACCCCGCTGATCGGCGCCTACCCGAAGACCTTCATCGTGCTGGTCATCTTCATCCCGGGCATGATCGCCGCGGTGATCTCCCCGCAGCTGGCGGCCTACAA
This sequence comes from Pseudonocardiaceae bacterium, assembly GCA_035551355.1. Lineage (GTDB taxonomy): Bacteria > Actinomycetota > Actinomycetes > Mycobacteriales > Pseudonocardiaceae > DATATV01. The sequence goes on from DASZNF010000112.1 coordinate 25,701, forward strand.
GGCCAGCGGCGGCACCCTGTCCAACGGCGTCACCTACAACAACGCGATCGAACTGCTGATCGGCCAGCTGCTGCCCAACGGCATGCTGGGTGTGGCGATCGCCGGTCTGGTGGCCGCGTTCATGGCCGGTATGGCCGCGAACGTGTCCTCGTTCAACACGGTGTGGACCTACGACATCTGGCAGCGGTACATCAAGAAGGACCGCCCGGACGAGCACTACCTGCGGGTCGGCCGGAACGCCACGATCGCCGCGAGCCTGATCGCCATCCTGACCGCCTTCATCGCGGCCAGCCTCGGCAACTCGAACATCATGGACTACCTGCAGACCCTGTTCGGGTTCTTCAACGCCCCGCTGTTCGCCACCTTCATCCTGGGCATGTTCTGGAAGCGGATGAGCGCGGCGGCCGGCGCCTGGGGTCTGATCTCGGGCACCGTGGCCGCGGTCGTGGTCGACTCGCTCAACCGCACCGGCGTGCTCAACCTGTCCGGGCAGGGCGGCAGCTTCATCTCCGCCGCGGCGGCGTTCGTGGTGGACGTGCTGATCAGCATCATCATCACGATGTTCACCGCGCCCCGGCCGGAGGCCGACCTCAAGGGCCTGGTCTGGTCGCTCACCTCGCGGGACGGGCTGAAGAAGATCGAGTCGGCCGCGGACGCCGGCTGGTACCGCAAGCCCGCGGTGCTGGGTGGCGGCGTGCTGGTCATCGCCCTCGTGCTGAACATCATCTTCTGGTGAGGAACGGGATTTTCGATGAACAAGCTGTTTGACCTGCGCATCGTCATCGCGCTGCTGTTCCTGGTCTTCGGCGTGGTGGTGACCGTCTCCGGACTGGTGGCCACCTCCTCGGTGTCGGCCAGCGGCGACCCGGTCGGCGTGAACGTCAACCTGTGGACCGGCATCCCGATGCTGATCTTCGCGGTGCTGATGGCGCTGTGGGCGTTCATCCGCCCGGTGGCGCCGGAGGACGTGGCGCCCACCGCCCCGGAGGAGTCGACCACCGAGGCGAAGTAACTCAGGAGAACCGAAAGCGGGCGGGGTCCGGTTGGACCCCGCCCGCTTTTTCGTTACGGATTACCCGTCGCTCAGCGGCCGGAGACCGGGCGGCGGTACGGGTGAGCCGGGTTGAAGGCGGCAAGCGTGTAGGCATCCATCCACTTCATGGCGCGGGCGATGCGGTGCAGGCCGAAACGACGCACTGTAGGGTGCTCCTTTTCTGATCTTGTCTGGTGCCACGTCGCTGTGGTCCGTGCACTTGTAACGACGCATCGATCTTCTGAATCGTTCCGGAATCAGAGCGTGACCTCCCCCACGCGGTGCGCGTCGTTCGCCCGATCGGGGTCGCCCTTTTTCGGGATCGTTGTTCGCGCCGGTCACCGGCTCGATACCGTTGCGTGGTGCCCGACGCAGTCAGCGCCCCCGAATCCGCCCGCACCAGCAGCATGCGCGGCGCCCGGCGCGGTATCACCCACCACGGCGCGCGCCCCGGCGGCGCCGTGCTCGCCCTGTGCGCGCTGGCCCTGGTCGCGGGTTGCGCGGCCAGGCCGAACCTGGCCAAGGCGACCTTCCCGCGCACCACGGTGCCGGCCAGCGGCTCGTCGGTCAGCGGCGGCAGCTCCTCCTCCGGCGCCACCAACGTGACCTTCAGCCTGGCCACGCTGTCCCGCACCGACCCGTGCGGTCTGCTGGACAACAGCACCCTGGCCGCGCTCGGCGCCCCGGCCGCGCCGTCGGCCTCCGGCTTCGACGCATGCAGCGACTACATGAAGGACACCGGCGGCAACGAACTGAACGTCACGGTGACCCTCGGTTCGTCCATCGACGACACGCCCAACACGGTCATCTTCGGCATGCCGGTGGCGGAGAAGCCGCTGGCCGACGGCAGCGGCTGCTACGAGCGGATCATCACCCAGAACACCCCGACCGAGGGCATCGAGATCGAGGTGGACGGCAAGGACCCGTGCACCCCGGCCCGCAAGCTGGCGCAGACCGTGGTCAGCCGGATGCGCACCAACCCGCCCACCCGCAGCGACTACGAGAACTCGCTGGCCGGCTACGACCCGTGCAAGGTGGTTGACGACAACACCGCGGCCGCCACCGTCGGGGCCAACCCCAGCAAGTCCCGGGACAGCCTCTACAAGTGCGACTGGCAGGGCGCGGACACCGACCTGACCGTGGCCTTCGCCCTGGACCAGGACCCGAAGACCGACGACGCGCTGGGCACCCCGATGCCGGTGGACCTCGGCAACGGGATCACCGCCTACTCGGTGCTGACCACCGACGTGTTCCCGGCCTGCGAGGTCAAGTGGATCGTCAAGCCGGGCGGCTCGGACGCCAACCAGATCGCCGATGTCGAATTCGACGACATCAACAAGATCAACGTGGACGTGTGTGCCAAGGCCGACGCGGTGGCCAAGGTCGTGCAGTCAAATCTGCCGACCCTGTCCTGAGCTGACAGGCGGTACAAATGGACCATACGAATCGACGCTGATTCGATCCGGAGGCACGATGAAGAAGATCATCAACGATCCGTCGTCCGTGGTCACCGAATCCCTGCGCGGCCTGGCCCTGGCCCACGCCGAGCTGCTCACGGTGCACCTCGAGCCGGCCGTTGTGGTGCGCGCCGACGCCCCGGTGGCGGGCCAGGTGGCGGTGGTCTCCGGTGGCGGCTCGGGGCATGAGCCGCTGCACGGCGGGTTCGTCGGACCGGGCATGTTGTCCGCGGCCTGCCCCGGCCCGGTGTTCACCTCGCCCACCCCGGACACCGTGCAGTCGGCCATCGAGAAGTCCCACGGCGGCGCGGGGGTGCTGCTGATCGTCAAGAACTACACCGGGGACGTGCTGAACTTCGAGACCGCCGCCGAACTGGCCGCGGCCGACGGGGTGGATGTGCGCACCGTGGTCATCGACGACGACGTGGCGGTGCGCGACTCCACCTTCACCGCAGGCCGCCGGGGCGTGGGCGGCACCGTGCTGCTGGAGAAGATCGTCGGCGCGGCCGCGGAGGCCGGGGCCGATCTGGACGCCTGCGAGGCGCTGGCCCGCAAGGTGGTGGCCAACGTGCGGTCCATGGGCATCGCGCTGACCGCGCCCACCGTTCCCCATGTGGGGGAGCCGAGCTTCACTCTCGAGGATGACGAGATGGAGGTCGGGATCGGCATCCACGGCGAGCCGGGCCGGGAGCGGGTCCCGCTGGAACCGGCCGACGCGCTGGTGGGCCGGCTGGTCGACGCCGTGGTCGAGGATCTCCCGTTCGCCGAGGGCGAGCGGGTACTGCTGTTCACCAACTCGATGGGTGGCACCCCGCTGATCGAGTTGTACCTGGCGCACGGCATCGCCGAACGCCTGCTGGCCGACCGCGGCATCACCGTGGCGCGCCGGCTGGTCGGACCGTTCATCACCAGCCTGGAGATGCAGGGCATGAGCCTGACCTTGTTGCGCCTGGACGACGAGCTGGCCCAGTTGTGGGACGCGCCGGTGCGCACCGCCGCACTGCGCTGGGGGGCGTGATGGGCTGCGCCGTTGACGATGTGGTGGCCGCGCTGCGGGCCGCCGCCAAGGTGATCGACGAGCACCGCGACGAACTGGTCGAACTGGACCGCAAGATCGGCGACGGCGACCACGGGGAGAACCTGCAACGCGGGTTCCGCAACTTCGTGACCGCGGTCGACCGGTCGACTCCGGCGACGCCAAGCGCGGTGCTCAAGCTGCTGGCCACCACGCTGATCTCCACCGTCGGCGGGGCGGCCGGACCGCTGTACGGCACCGGTTTCCTGCGGGCCGCGGCCACCATCGGCGACGCCCCCGAGCTGACCGCGCCGCTGGTCGTGGACGCGCTGCGCGGCGCGCTGGCCGGGGTGGTCGCCCGGGGCAAGGCCGAGGCCGGGGACAAGACCATGGTGGACGCGCTGATCCCGGCCGTGGACGCCGCCGCCGGCGCGCTGGAGCGCGGCGCGGACATCCCGGAGATCCTGGCCGCCGCGGCCACCGGCGCCGAGGAGGGGGCCGCGGCCACCATCCCGCTGGTGGCCCGCAAGGGCCGGGCCTCCTACCTGGGCCAGCGCAGCGCCGGCACCCAGGATCCGGGCGCCCGGTCCACCGCCCTGCTGCTGCGGGCGTTCGCCGACGCGGCGGCCCGATCGTGACCGTGGGGCTGGTGATCGTCTCGCACTCGGCCCGGCTGGCCGAGGGAGTGGCCGAGCTGGCCGGGCAGATGGCCCCGGACGTGCCGATCGAGGCGGCGGGCGGGTTGCCCGATGGCGGCCTCGGCACCGACTACCAGCGGGTGACCGACGCGTTGACCGCCGCCGAGCAGGGCGCGGGTGCGGTGCTGCTCTACGACCTGGGCAGCGCCCGGATGACCGCGGAACTGGCCGTGGAGGCGGCCGAGGAACCGGAGCGCTTCGCCGTGGCCGAGGCGCCGCTGGTGGAGGGTGCGGTGGCCGCCGCGGTGGCCGCGGCCGGCGGCGCCGACCTGGCCGGGGTGCTGGCCGCCGCGACCGGCGCGGGCGCCGATGGGGACGCTGAGCCCGAGGTCGCGGCGCCCGCGCCGGACGACCAGCGGATCGAGCTGGTGCTGGACAACGAGGTCGGGCTGCACGCCCGGCCCGCGGCGATCCTGGCCCGCTCGGTGGCCGGGCTGGACGCCGAGGTGACCGTGCGGCACGGCACGCAGAGCGCGGACGCGCGCAGCGTGCTGGCGTTGCTCGGGCTGGCCGCGCGCAAGGGGGACACCATCGAGGTGAGCGCGCACGGGCCGGACGCGGCCGACGCGCTGGCCAAGGTCCGCGCCGCCGTCCACGATTTCGGCTGAGTCGGGCGGAAACACCCGAACGGCCGCACACCTGAACGGCTCCGCACCGATCGGGTCACTCTGACTCGATCCGGTGGTCAAGCTCACCTGCGCTCCGGCTTCACGCATGGCACTATTTCGGCAAGTTACCGGCGCGTAGCTTTTCCGAACAATGTCGTCATCGGAGGTAGAGCCGTGACCACACGAGAAATCACCACGATCGGCATCGTCGGGCTGGGCACCATGGGCGCGGGGATCGCCGAGGTGGCGGCCCGCACCGGCCTGCGGGTCATCGCCGTCGAGCTGGACGAGGCCGGTGTCAACCGCGGGCGGGGGCACATCGAGCACTCCAGCGAACGCGCGCTGGCCGGTGGCAAGCTCGACGCGGCCGGCCGCGTCGAACTGCTGGAGCGCATCAGCTACGGCACCGACCTGGCCGCGCTGGCCGAGGCCGACCTGGTGGTGGAGGCCATCCCGGAGAACCTGGAGGCCAAGGCCGCGGTGTTCGCCGAGTTGGACCGGATCTGCCGGCCCGAGGTCATCCTGGCCTCCAACACCTCCTCGCTGTCGGTCACCGAGATCGGCGTGCGCACCGGGCGGCCGGGCAAGGTCGTCGGCCTGCACTTCTTCAACCCGGCCCCGGTGCTCACCCTGGTCGAGGTGGTGCGCACCGTGGTCACCGAACCGGACGTGATCACCGGCGCGGTGGAGTTCGTGCGCGGCCTCGGCAAGGAGCCGGTGGTGATCGGCGACCGGGCCGGGTTCATCGCCAACGCGCTGCTGTTCGGCTACCTGAACCACGCGGTGCGCATGGCCGAGCAGCGCTACGCCACCCGCGAGGACCTGGACGCGGCCATGCGGCTGGGCTGCGGCTATCCGATGGGCCCGCTGCAGCTGCTGGACCTGATCGGGCTGGACACCGCCTACGAGATCCTCGACTCGATGTACCACCAGTCCCGCAACCGGCTGCACGCGCCCGCGCCGCTGCTCAAGCAGATGATCACCGCCGGTCTGCTGGGCCGGAAGTCCGGTCGCGGCTTCTACACCTACGACGCCCCCGACTCGCCGGTCGTGGTGCCCGACGCGCTCACCCCGGCCGCGGCCGAGGACGCCGGGAACCGGCGCGAGATCAAGCAGATCGGCGTGATCGGCACCGGCACCATGGCCACCGGCATCGCCGAGGTGCTGGCCAAGGCCGGGCTGCCGGTGGTGCTGCGGGCCCGCACCGCGGAGAAGGCGGACGCGGCCATCGGCAAGGTCGGCAAGTCGCTGGACAAGGCGGTCAAGCGGGGCAAGATGTCCGAAGTGGACTCCGCCGCCGCGCTGGCCCGGATCTCGCCCGCGGTCGACTTCGCCGATCTGGCCGAGGTGGACCTGGTGATCGAGGCGGTCGCCGAGGAGCTGGCGGTCAAGACCGAGGTGTTCGCCGCGCTGGACAAGGTGTGCAAGCCGGGCGCGATCCTGGCCACCACCACCTCCTCGCTGCCGGTCATCGAGTGCGCCGCGGCCACCACCCGGTCGTCCGATGTGGTCGGTCTGCACTTCTTCAACCCGGCGCCGGTGATGAAGCTGGTCGAGGTGGTGTCCACGATTTCCACCGCCGCCGACGTGGTGGCCACCGCGGACGCGCTGTGCCGGCAGGTGCGCAAGCACCCGGTGCACTGCGGGGACCGGGCCGGGTTCATCGTGAACGCGCTGCTGTTCCCCTACCTCAACGACGCGGTCAAGATGCTGGAGGCGCACTACGCCGAGGCCGACGACATCGACACCGCGATGAAGGTCGGCTGCAGCCTGCCGATGGGCCCGTTCCAGCTGCTGGACGTGGTCGGCCTCGACGTGTCGCTGGCCATCGAGCGCACGCTGTACAACGAGTTCCGCGAGGCCGGGTTTTCCCCGGCGCCGCTGCTGGAGCACCTGGTCACCGCGGGCCGGCTGGGCCGCAAGACCGGCAAGGGCTTCCGCGACTACACCACCGCGTAACCGACTCGGCCGCGATGGCTGGGCCAGTTTCCAGCTCAGCCGCCGCGGCGTAACCGGCTTGGCCGGATGGCTGGGCCGGTTTCCGGCTCAGCCGCCGCAGCAACCGCCGCCGCAGCAACCCCCGCCGCCCACCGGCGCGGGGGCGCCCGCGCGGCCGGACAGCGCGATCGTGCTGAGCAGCTTCACCGTGTCGGCGTGGCCGCCCGGGCACGGGGCGGGCGCGCCCGACTCGCTCATCGGCCGGGACAGCTCGAACTCACTCGTGCACTCCCGGCACTTGTACGCATACGTCGGCATGCCTGAATTATCGCCGATCAGGGCTTCCGCGCGGAAAACACGACCAGTTTCTTCGGCTGGCGCCGGATCCGGACGTCGGTGAACCCGGCCGCGGTCAGCCGGCCGGCCAGGGTGTCCGGATCGACCACGACCATGGTGTCACCCAGGTGGATCAGCCGGAACCGCAGCGAGAGCTGACTGTCCGAACCGGCGAACACGCCGCCCGGCCGCAGCACCCGGCAGGCCTGGGCGAACAACGCGTCCTGCAGTTCCGGCGAGGGCACGTGATGCAGCATGGTGAAGCAGCACACCCCGCTGAAGCTGCCGTCCTCGAACGGCAGGTCCGCCCCGCTGCCGTGCACGATGCGCACCTGTCCGGCGAACTGCCCGGCCAGCGTGTCGGCCGAGGTCTTGTCCACCTCCACCGCGGTCAGCTTCGGCGCCATTGCGGCCAGCACCCGGGTGGTCGCGCCGTAGCCGGGGCCGATCTCCAGCACGTCCTCGCCCAGGTCCACCCCGGCCAGCCGCTCGGGCAGCGCCTGCTCGATCATCGCCGCCCACTTCGCTGAGGCGCAGATCCGCTGGTGCATGCGATTCATCGGCATACCACCACGCATATCAGTCCCGGCCGTCTTCGGCCACCCCTTATCCGGCCTGGCCCGGCGGCTACGGATACCGTCGCGGGCGTGCCCCGGCGTAACCGAGCGAACCGAGCGGAGACCCCGCTGCGCGGCGCAATGGCCGCCTCGCGCACCGAGTCGCATCCGGACGGCGAGTGGATCGTGCGGCCGGTCTCCGGGCCGAACGCGACCAAGGTGTACCGGTGCCCGGGCTGCGACCACGAGATCCGGCCGGGCGTGCCCCACCTGGTGGCCTGGTCGGCCGAGGATCACGGCTCGGTGGCCGACCGCAGGCACTGGCACTCCGGCTGCTGGTCCGCCCGGGACCGGCGCGGCCCCACCCGCCGCTGGTCCTGAGCACACCCGAAAGCGGTGCGGCCTGAACCGGCCGCACCCGCTCACGCGTGCTCAGTTCAGCGGCGGACGCCCTGGGTGGGCCGGTTGGGCGTCTTGTTGTGCGGCGAGGACACCGGCGCGACCCGCTTGGTCGGCGCGTTCGACGCGGTCGACCCGCTGTTCGCCCCGCCCCGGTTCGCGTTACCAGCGCTCGTGTTTCCGCTGCTCGCGTTGGCCGCGCCGGAACCGTCCTTGCCCGGCGCGGGCGCGGGCGAGGTGGCCGGTTTGGTCGGCGCGGCGGCGTCGCCGCCGGACATCGGCGTGCCGATGGGCCGGTCGCCGTCCGCCACCGCCGCGGCCTCCTCGGGCAGCGCGTCCAGCGCAGGCGAGGCGTTGGTGATCAGCACGTGGGCGGAGCGCAACTGCTCGGCGATCTGGGCCCGCAGCCTGCGCAGCTCCTCGACCCGGCCGGTGGCGTGCGCCATCCGCCGGTTGGCCTCCTCAGTGGCCTCCCGGACCATGGTGTTGGCCTGGTCGGCCGCGTCCTGCAGGCGCGCCTTGGCCTCGGTCACCGACTCGTGGTGGCGCCGGTTGGCGTCCTCCACCGCGTCCCGGTGCCGCTTCTCCGCGTCCGCCTTGCTGGTCTGCTGTTCCTGGGCGATCAGGGCGCGCACCCGGGTGGCCTCGTCGCCTGCCTCGCGGAGCAGCCGTTCGGCCTCGGTCTTGCTGGTCTGCTGCTCCTGGGCGATCTGCGCGCGGATCCGGGCCGCCTCGTCGGTGGCCTCGCGCACCCGTCGTTCGGCGTCGGCCTTGCTGGTGGCCTCCTGCTCGGCCAGCGCGCGCATCGACTCGGCGCGCCGGGCGGACATGGCGATCTCGAAATCGTCCTCGATCTGGCTGCGCCGGGCGGCCGACTCCGCGTCCAGCTTGGCCCGGGCGTCCGCGGCTTCCTTCTCCTTGGCGGCGAATTCGGCCTCGGTCTTGGTGACCAGTTCGCGGTGTTCGGTTTCCAGCTCGACCCGGCGGCCCTCGACCTCCGCGATCAGCTTCTCGTACCGGATGCGCAGCGCGGTCGCGTCGGCCTCGGCCCGCCCGCGGATCTGCCCGGCGTCCGCGTCCGCGCGCGCCTTGATCTCGTTGGCCTCTTCCTGCGCCAGCCGCAGCATTCGCTGCAACCGCTCGGACAGGCCCTCCAAGGTGGTGGGGGGCAACGAAAGTCGTTGCACCTGACCCCGCAGGTCGTCCAGTTCGGATCGGGCTCGCTCGAACTGGCGAGCCAGATCCGAACTCTGCGACACCGCGGCGTCGCGATCGGCGACGATCAGCCGGAGGTCGGCGTCCAGCCGCTCCAGGTGTTCCTCGACCTGTCCCTTGTCATATCCGCGTTTGACAATGTCGAAGCCAGTGCCCAGGGGCACCAAATCGCGCTCGTTACCAAGGCCCATGTGTTCACGCTACCCGGCTTGCTAACCCGGTCGTGCTACACCATGCCCAATACGGGTGAGCAGCCGGTGATCATTTCCCGCGGAAACGGTTGATCTGATCGACATGCCGGGCCCGCAACTCCGGATCACGCACGCCGAGTCCCTCCTCGGGAGCCAGCGCCAGGACGCCAACCTTGCCCTGGTGGGTGTTGCGGTGCACGTCGAAGGCGGCCTGGCCGGTTTCGACGAGTGGATAGACCCGGGACAGGGTGGGGTGCACCAGTCCCTTGGCGATCAACCGGTTGGCCTCCCAGGCTTCCCGGTAGTTGGCGAAATGCGAGCCGATGATTCGCTTGAGATTCATCCACAGGTAGCGGTTGTCGTACTGGTGCAGGTAGCCCGAGGTGGACGCGCAGGTGACGATGGTGCCGCCCTTGCGGGCCACGTACACACTGGCGCCGAAGGTTTCCCGGCCCGGGTGCTCGAACACGATGTCCGGATCGTCGCCGCCGGTCAGTTCCCGGATGCGGGCGCCGAAGCGCTTCCACTCCTTGGGGTTCTGGTTCTCCTCGTCCGACCAGAACTTGTAGCCCTCCTCGGCCCGGTCGATGATCAGCTCGGCGCCCATCCGCCGGCAGATCTCGGCCTTCTCCTTGCTGGACACCACACACACCGGGATGGCGCCGCCGTTGAGCGCGAACTGGGTGGCGTAGGAGCCGAGGCCGCCGGATGCGCCCCAGATGAGCACCACGTCGCCCTGCTTCATGTCCGCGCCGTTGCGGGACACCAGCTGCCGGTAAGCGGTGGAGTTGACCAGGCCGGGGGCGGCGGCCTCCTCCCAGGACAGGTGGTCGGGCTTGGGCATGAGCTGGTTGGACTTGACCAGGGCCAGCTCGGCCAGGCCGCCGAAGTTGGTCTCGAAGCCCCAGATCCGCTGCTCCGGGTCGAGCATCGTGTCGTTGTGGCCGTCCGGGGACTCCAGCTCGACGTTGAGGCAGTGCGCGACCACCTCGTCGCCCGGCTTCCAGGCGTGCACACCCGGGCCGGTGCGCAGCACGACGCCGGACAGGTCGGAGCCGACCACGTGGTAGGGCAGGTCGTGGCGCTTGGTCAGCGGGCTCAGCCGGCCGTACCGCTCCAGGAAGGAGAACGTGGAGACCGGCTCGAAGATCGAAGTCCACACGGTGTTGTAGTTGATGGCGCTGGCCATCACCGCGACCAGGGCCTCGCCCGGGGCGAGCTCGGGAAGCGCCACCTCCTCGACGTGCAGCGACCTGCGAGGGTCCTTGTCCTCGGAGTCCAGGCCGGCGAACATCTCGACCTCGTCGCGGCGCACGATGGCGGCGCGGTAGGACTGCGGGAGGGGCAGCGCGGCGAGGTCCTCCGCGCTCGCGCTGCTGGTCGAGATGGCCTCGAGGATCTGCTGCACGATCGTCTCCTGGGTCGGGGGCGAGTGCTCGGAACCCTAGTCGTGGACCCCGACGCCGTGCGGGGGGTGAGACAGAGGTCTCA
>DASZNF010000113.1:0-24548 GCA_035551355.1 Pseudonocardiaceae bacterium
GACCTCGACACCCTCAACACCGAACTCGCCGCATGGCAGAACACGGTCAACGCCCACCAACGACAGGTCAACTGGCAATTCACCACCAAGGACGCCCGCACCAAACTGAAACACCTCTACCCAGAAAATTAGCGGCGACACACTACTAGCGTCGTGGGGCTCAACCGGGCACGCGGGCGGTCAGCACGAACTCGTTGTACAGGAACGCTTTTCCGGCCGCACGCGGCAGTGGGAAGGAGATCCGCCGGTCCACGGTCAGGCCGAGTTTTTCGGCGATCTCGGCCAGGCCGGCCAGGTCGGTGAACCGCACATGCGTGCTGTCGCTGGCGAAACCGCGCTCCTGCGGGCAGATCAGCACCACCAGCCCGCCCGGCGCGACATAGGGCAGATACCCGCGCAGCACCTCGATCGCGTCCTCGCGCGGCAGGTGCTCGATCAGGTGCGCGGCCAGCAGCCCGCCGAACCGGCCCGCCTCGGCGTAGTCGGTGTCGGCGAACTCCTTGGTGGAGAAGGCGATCAGCCCGCGGTCGCGGCACACCTGCACGGAATGCTCGTTGTGGTCCACGCCGACCCCGCGCGGGGCCAGATGGGCCAGGTTGCGGCCGATGCCGCAGCCCACGTCCAGCACTTCCCGCTCGCCGAACAGCCTGCGCACATTCCACCGGTACGGGGCCTGCACGTCCAGCACCCGCTTCCACCACGGTTGCTCGAGGCGGATCATCCGTTCGGTGTAGTCCGAGCCGTCGGTCGATTCCAGTGCTGCCACGGGAAAAATCCTACTCGGTCGGGGTCTGCTTCTTGTGCTCGTCCAGTTCGAGCCGCAGGATCGCGACATCCTCGGCCAGTTTGCGGGTCTCGTTCTCCACCCGGGACAACTCCCAGGACAGGTGCAGCGCCACACCCACCAGGAACACGATGGCCACGAAGAACAGCAGGTTGGTCGGCACGGCGACGCCGAGCGTGCGGGACAACGCCTCCAGCAGGCCGGGGAAGATGGTCAGCACCAGCAGCACCACACCGACCACCAGCCAGAGCACCGCGTACTTCTCGCTGAGCTGCCTGCGGCGCAGCAATTCGAAGATGCCGGCCAGGATCAGCAGGCTGCCCACGACCCCCACGAGATAAGCGCTCATGTGCGGAAAAATACCCGGTCACCTCGGCGGCCCTACGATGTGCCGAATGAGTCGCACGGGCACCCACAACGCGCTGACCGATGTGCCGGGCGTCCGGGTCGGCCAGGCCGGCCGGATCGGCGGCGGCGCGCTGACCGGCTGTACCGCGGTGTTGCCGCCGCCGGAGTGCGTGGTGGCGGTCGACTCCCGCGGCGGCGGGCCGTGCACCCGGGACACCGCGCGGCTGGACCCGCGGCAGGCGAGCGGCCCGGTGGACGCGCTGGTGCTCTCCGGCGGCAGCGTGTACGGGCTGGCCGCGGCCGACGGTGTGCTGCGCTGGCTGGCCGAACACCGGCCGATCGCCGGGCGGGCTCCGGTGGTGCCCGCGGCCGGGCTGTTCGACCTGGGCCGGGGCGGAGACTTCCACGTCACGCCGGATGCGGCTCTCGGCGCCCGGGCGGCGGCCAACGCGTCCGACGGCCCGATCGAGCAGGGCGTGGCCGGGGCCGGAACCGGCGCGGTGAACGGAGGCCTGAAGGGCGGCATCGGCACCGCCAGCGAAGTGCTGCCCGACGGTGCCGTGGTGGCCGCGCTGATCGCGGTGAACGCCTCCGGCCCCTCGGTCGACCCGGCCACTGGCCTGCCCTACGGTCTGCCCGCCGGACTGCCCGGGGAGTTCCCGCTGGTCGCGCCGTCAGCTGACGCGCTGGCCGCAGGTCTGCGGCTACTGGCTGACACGGTTCGTGAACGGGCGTTACCGCACCCGCTGAACACCGTGATCGGGGTGGTCGCGACCACCGCCGCGCTGGATCGCACGCAGACCCAGCGGCTGGCCGCGGCGGGACAGGACGGGCTGGCCTTCGCCGTGCGCCCGGCCCACGGCCTTACCGAGGGCGACACGCTGTTCGCCCTGGCCAGCGGCTCGTCCGGGCCGGTCGAGGCGGTCGAGCCGCTGCTCGCGGCGGCGGCTCGGGTGGTGACCCGGGCCATGGTGCACGGGATGCTGGCCGCCGAGTCGGTGACTACTCCGGCCGGCCGCATCCCGGCCTACCGGGAACTGTTTCCGGCAACGGTCCGGTGACGCTTCTCCCAATTTTTCTCATTTTCCTCTTAAACAACTCACAGAAATCTTGCCTGTGCGTAACGATGATCGAGGCCAGGCGGTGAGCGGTGCGGGCGATCGGACGGGGCGAGGGGAGTGTCGGTGGACGGCGAGGAACGGGGCAGACCGGCGGGGCTGTCCCGCCGGCGTTTCCTGGTCGCCGTGGGCATCGGCGCGATCGGCACCGCGACCCTGGGCGCGACCTTCTTCGGCTCGGCCGAGGAGCAGGACAGCGCGGTGCCCACCGACCAGTGGCTGTTCGGCCGGTACACCGCGGGCTGCACGGCGGTCGAGTTCACCGACGCCGGGCTGACCCCGGTCACCGTGCCGCACTGCGTCACCCCGCTCTCCTGGCAGGGCTGGCAGCCGCCGTCCTGGGAATCGCTGTGGGTCTACCGGCAGTACTTCGACAGCACCCCGGCGCTACGCCGTGGCCGGGCGTTCCTCACCTTCGACGGGGTGCTCTCCGCGGCCTCGGTGTACCTCAACGACAAGCTGCTGGGCACCCACGAGGGCGGCTACCTGCCCTTCGAGTTCGAACTGACCGGCAAGCTCAACCCGCAGAGCAATGTGCTGGCCGTGGTGGTGGACGGCCGGTGGAACCAGGACGTGCCACCGGACCTGACCACCTTCGCCAAGCCGTCGGCCATCGACTTCTACCAGCCGGCCGGCATGTACCGGGCCACCGCGGTGACCACCACACCCAAGGCCTATGTGTCCGACGTGTTCGCCAGCCCGGTCGACGTGCTCACCCCGGACCGCGCGCTGGGCGTGCGGGCCACCGTCGACTCGGCCGGCGCGGTGAACAGTCCGGTCCGGCTGCAGGTCAGCGTGTCCCAGGCCGGGATGATGCTGGCCGAGGAGTCGATCGAGGTCACCGGGCTGACCAACGGCGCCAACACGATCGAGTTGTCGGTGAACGGGCTGGCCGGGGTGGCACTGTGGGACGTGGACAACCCGCAGCTGTGCGATGTGGCGGCCGGGCTGTGGATCGACGGCAAGCAGGTGCACGAGTACGCGCTGCGCATCGGGTTCCGGGACGCGAAGTTCACCGCGGACGGGTTCTTCCTCAACGGCAGGCGGCTGAAGCTGTTCGGCCTCAACCGGCACCAGTGGTACCCCTACGTCGGCGGGGCCATGCCCGAGCGGATGCAGCGGGCCGACGCGGTGCTGTTGAAGAACGAGCTGAACTGCAACATGGTGCGGTGCTCGCACTACCCGCAGTCCACCGCGTTCCTGGACGCCTGCGACGAACTGGGCCTGCTGGTGTGGGAAGAAGTGCCCGGCTGGGACTACATCGGCGACTCGGTGTGGCAGCAGCGCGTTGTGGAGGACGTGCGGGGCATGGTCACCCGCGACCGCAACCACCCGTCGATCATCGTCTGGGGCACCCGGATCAACGAGACCCTCGGCCAGGCCGACCTGTACGACCGCACCGACCAGCTGGCCATGGAACTGGACGGCTCGCGGCCGACAACCGGTGCGGTGAAAGGGATCCTGGGCTACCAGAGCCCGCTCTACGGCCAGCCCAAGGCCCCCGACTCGCACCCCGGCGTGACGGACGCGGCCGAGGAGACCGGTACCGGGACGGCCGCGACCGGCGCCGAGAGTGGGACCGGGACCGCGACCGGCGCCGAGAATGGGGCCGGGAACGGGAACGATACCGCGACCGGCGCCGGGAACGGGAGCGAGAGCGCGTCGGTGTCGGCCGGGCCCTCGGTGTTCGCGTTCAACGACTACAGCCGCCCGCAAGGTGGCGCGGCCGAACTGGCCCCGCTGCGCCCGCCCCGGCCCGAGGTGGCCTACCTGGTCAGCGAGGCGGTCGGCACCCTGGTCGGCCCGCCGACCTACCGGCGCACCGATTCCGTTGCGGTACAGGCGGAACAGGCGATGCTGCACGCCTCCGTGCACGACCAGGCGGCCGGTGACGACCGGTACTGCGGCCTGCTGGGCTGGTGCGCGTTCGACTACCCGTCGGGCTGGTACCACTCGGCGGACGGGGTCAAATACCCCGGTGTGGCCGACATCTTCCGCATTCCCAAGCTGGGCGCGGCGTTCTACCAGTCCCAGGCCGACCCGAGCCGCCGGATCGTCATCGAACCCGGTTTCTACTGGGACTTCGGGCCGGGCATGCCGCGCAACGGACCAGGCCGCCGGTCGGTGATCTGGTCCAACTGCGACCGCATCGATGTGTTCCTGGACAACAAGAAACTGGCCACCCTGAAGCCGGACCGGTCGCTGTTCCCGCACCTGGACCACCCGCCGTTCCTGGTGAACCTGTCGCTGCCGCCGACCCGCAGGCCGGAGCTGCGGCTGGACGGGTATCTGGCCGGGAATCTGGTGCAGAGCAGGCGATTCAGCCCGGACCGCAGCCAGGATGTGTTGTCCTGCACGGCAGACGACCGGGTGCTGGCCGCGGATGGAGTGGACACCACCAGAATCGTGGTGCGCGTGCTGGACCGCTACGGTGCGCCCCGGCCGTATGTCGACGGTGCGGTGCAGCTGGCGGTGTCCGGGCCGGGCACGCTGATCGGGGACAACCCGCTGGACCTGGCCGCGGCCGGCGGGGCGGCGGCGGTGTGGGTGCGCACCCAGCGCGGCCAGCGCGGGCCGATCACCGTGGTGGCCAGCCATCCGATCGTGGGCACCGACGGCGCGCAGGTCACCGCGCAGTAGGTAGTTCCGGCTCTTCGGCGGGCACGGTGAGTTCGTCCAGCACGCGTTCCAGCAGCTTGCGGACGGTGGGGTCGATCACCGTGTAGTACATGAAGGTGCCCTCGCGGCGGGCCTTGACGATGCCGGACAGGCGCAGCTTGGACAGGTGCTGGCTGACCGCGGTCGGCGTGGCGCCGACGATCTCGGCCAGGCAGGCGACGCTGGATTCGCCCTGGGACAGAGCGTGCAGCAGGCGCAGGCGGGTGGGGTCGGAGAGGATACGCAGCACCTCACAGGTCCGGTCGACGACCGCGTCGTCCGGCGCGTGAAATCCTGGTATATCCCCGTGCATAACCGACACCATAACATCGACCGGCCCGGGCTCGGGCGCTCCGAGATGGCGCTCACCTGCGGCTACGCCCGGCGGGTGGGCCAGGCCGAAGAGCGCAGCAGGCGCAGTCCGTTCAGCCCGACCAGCACGGTGGACCCCTCGTGCCCGGCCACGCCCAGGGGTAGCGGGAGGTGCCCGAACAGGTCCCAGCAGACCAGCCCGGTGATGACGGTGGCGGCGATCACCAGGTTGGCCCGCACCAGCCGCCGCGCCCGGCGGGACAACGCGAGCACCGAGGGGATCGCGGCCAGGTCGTCGTGCACCAGCACCGCGTCCGCGGTCTCCAGGGCCAGGTCGGCGCCGCCGCGGCCCATGGCGATGCCCAGATGCGCGGCGGCCAGCGCGGGCGCGTCGTTCACGCCGTCGCCGACCATGGTGGTGCGGTGCTCGGCGGTGATCTGGGCCTTCTGCGCGGGCAACAGCCCGGCGTGGACCTGTTCGATGCCTACCGTGGCGGCTATTTTCCGGGCGGTTTCGACGTTGTCTCCGGTCAGCAGCACGGGTTCGGCTGGGGTGACGGTCCGCACCTGGCCGATGGCGGCCGCGGCTGCGTCCCGCACCCGGTCGGTCAGCTCGAGTTGGCCGACCCGCGTGCCGTCCACCCGCACCTCGACCGCATTCCGGCCGCGCCCGACCTCCACTCGCCGACCGTCCACAGTGGCCTCGACTCCGACACCCGGGATCGCCCGGAAATCGTTGGCGTGGGGGAGAATCAGCTTGCGATGGCGCGCTTCGGCGAGGATGGCGCGGCCGAGTGGATGCTCGGAATTCAGTTCGGCCGCGGCGGCCAGGCTGAGCAGTTCCTCCTCGGTGCTTTCTGGTTCCGGTGCGATGCGCGCGACCCGGGGCCGTCCCTCGGTGAGCGTGCCCGTCTTGTCGAACGCGACCCGTTCGGTGAGCCCGAGCTGCTCCATCACGATGGCGGACTTGACCAGCACGCCGTGCCGGCCCGCGTTGGCCATGGCGGCCAGCAGCGGCGGCATGGTGGCGAGCACGACGGCACACGGGGAGGCCACGATCATGAACGTCATGGCGCGGAGCAGCGTGGTCTGCAGGGGAGTCCCGAACAGCAGCGGGAGCGCGAAAAGTGCGAGCGTGGCGACGACAATGCCGACCGAATAGCGCTGCTCGATGCGTTCGATGAACAGCTGGGTCGGGGCCTTGGTCTGGCTGGCCCGTTCGACCAGCGCGACGATCCGCGCCACCACCGAATCGCCGGCCGCGCGGGTGACCCTGACGCGGAGTGCGCCGGTGCCGTTCAGTGTGCCCGCGAACACCTCGCTGCCGGGTTTCTTGGGCGCGGGCAACGGTTCCCCGGTGATGGTGGCCTCGTCGACCTCGCTTGCGCCGTCCAGCACCGTGCCGTCCGCGCCGATCCGCTCGCCCGGCCGGACGAGGATGTGGTCGTCGACCCGAAGTTGTTCGGTGTCAACGGTTTCCTCTGTGTCGTGGTCGGTTGTTCGGGTGGCTTGTTGCGGGGCGAGATCGAGCAGGCCGCGCACCGAGTCGGCGGTGCGCCGGGTGGCCAGCGCCTCCAGCGCGCCGGAGGTGGCGAAGATGACGATCAACAGGCCGCCGTCGGTCACCTGCCCGATGGCCGCCGCGCCGATGGCCGCGACCACCATGAGCAGGTCGACATCGAGCGTCTTCTGTCGTAGCGCGGAAAGTCCGGCCCAGCCCGGTTCCCAGCCGCCTGAGGCGTAACAGGCGAGGTAGAGCGTCCAGTACAGCCATGCGGGGCCGGCGCTGAACTGCGCGATAAGGCCGAGCGCGAACAGGAGCGTGGCTGCGGTCGCCCAGCGCACCTCGGGCAGCGCCCACACCCGGGTCCGCCGGACCGGCGTCGCCGGGCGCACCACCTCTGCCAGTTGAGTCACGCCGGGCAGGCTACCTGAGTACCTGCGTGCATGCGAAGGTACATACCTGGTGGGGGATGGGTGGCCTGATCACCTGCGATAATCTGTGCCCGACAGGTTCGGTGAAGGTGGAGGGGAAGGCGAGGACCGTGGTCGACAAGTTCCGCGATCCGCTGCTGACTCCACGGGAGACCGCGCGCCACCTGCTCATCCCGCCGGGCACGATCAACGGCTGGCTGCACGAGCAGGCTGGCGGCGTACCGCTGGTGCACCGGGTCGAGCCGGAGAAGCGCGGACGGCCGTCCATGCCGTTCATCGGGACCATCGAGGCATACGTGCTGCGCTCGCTTCGCGATCTCGGCCTGACCAAACGCAAGGTCCGGGACGCGGCGGCCGACATTCGTCGCGAGTTCGACACGCCCTACGGCCTGGCCACCAAGCGGATCGCCACCGACGGTATCGACATTTTCGTGCACCACGCCGACGGCGATCTGGCCCGGGTAGGGGACAGTCAGCGCCCGATCCGCGAGGTGATCAACGATCGCCTCCGGTTCATCACCTGGGACATCAACGACGAGTTCCCGTCGCGGCTGCGGCTGCGGCTGCGGCAGTATCCGGACGTCGCACCGGTGATCATCGATCCCCGGTTCGGTTGGGGCGCACCGGTCATTGAGGCGACGAAGGTGCCGGTCGACGCGGTGGTCGACCTGTGGCTGGCCGGTGAGTCGCTGGACGCGGTCGCCTACGAATACGACATGACCCGCGACCAGGTCGAGGCCGTGTGCCGTGCCGCCCGGGCCGCCTGAATTCTTCCTCGACCGAGGACTGGGTCGCGGGGTCGCGGAAGGTCTGATCGGCCTGGGTTGGATCGTGCACCGCGCGGTGGACCATTTCGCGCACGACGCACAGGACATCGCCGACGAGGACTGGCTGGACTACGGGCTGCGGCGCGGCTGGACGCCGCTTTGCAAGGACGGCCGAATAAGGGTCGAAGCATCGAACGAGCTCCGCTGGAAACCCATCGCGCCACATTGTTCTACTGGACAACCAGCGGTTGGTCCGAGCAGAGATGATCAATCGGTTCCACAACGCGCAGGACGCGATCCACCATGCGATCGAGCGCGGTGGGCCGGCGGCGTACGCGGTGAATGCAACCGGGATCCGGCGCACCTGGCCCTGATGAGCGCTTCGAGTTCCGTGCGGGCGCGCTGGTCGGACAGGCCCAGAAACTGTGGAGGCAGCTCGGTGGCCAGCGCATCGAGGCGTACGTTTTGTGCCGCGTCGTTTGAGTTTGCTCTCCGCCGGCAACTCAGCGGCGTACGGCGACCAGTCGGCCCAGCGGGCTGACGACGATCCGCGCGTCCCGGAAACCGGCCTGTTCCGCCGCCGCGGCCAGGCGATTCTGGCGCTACCCGGGCAGGCCGAGGAACTCCAGGGACTGGTCCACCGCGTTGGCGAAGAATTCGTCGGTGGGGTCGACGCTGCCGACGAACTGGCCGAAAAGCTCGAAGTTGAGCATGCCGAACAGCTGGGTGACCGCGATGAAGCCGCGGTTGAGGGCTTCGGCGGGCAATTCGGTGGCCAGGGCCTCTCGGACCGCGTCGAGCTGGGCGGTCAGCGACTCGGACAACGCCGGGCCGGGGAATGCGGGCTTCAGCCCGCCGGCCTGCCAGGCGTCGTTCACGGTGGCCAGCAGTAGCTGGTAGGTGCGCACGGCCGGCGCGATGGTGTCTTGGGGCGCTTGGTAGCCGGGCACGGGTGAGCCGAACAGCAGGCTGTACTCGTGCCGGTTGGCCAGTGCCCATTCGCGCATGGCGTGGGCCATGGCGCGCCAGCGCTGCGCCGGGTCGCGGGAGGTGACCGACTCGTCCGCGGTCTGGGCGGCGTCGGCCATGGCGCCGTACGCATCGATGATCAGGGCGGTCAGCAGGTCGTCGCGGCTGGCGAAGTAGCGGTACAGGGCCGAGGAGACCATGCCGAGCTCTCGGGCCACCGCGCGCAGGGACAGGCCGCCGCCACCCGAGGTGGCCAGCTGGTTCCTGGCCTCGAGTTTGATCTCCGCGGTCAGTTCGGCCCTGGCCCGGTCGCGTGCGGTTCGGCCTGCGTTCATCCCTTGAGTCTGCCACCGCCGGGATCGGTGCACAAATTCGAGAGCACTGCTCTTGACAGTGCCCGATCGTGGGTGTTCTCTGTTCTCAACAGAGAGCACTGCTCTCGAAGCGACAGGGAGACCGAGATGTCCGAGGAGACCACGATGACCGAGCAGCCCCGCAACATCCAGGCCGGCAAGGGTGAGGCCCAGTTCAACCGGATCGTCGGCTGGCTTACCGCCCACGGGATCAGCCTCTACGGCAGTCGCATCCTCGCCGTCCGCGGCCGCAAGTCCGGCGAATGGCGGACCAATCCGGCCAACCCGCTCACCGTCGACGACCACCGCTACCTGGTCGCCCCGCGCGGGCACACCCAGTGGGTGCGCAACCTGCGCGTGCACGGCGCGGGGGAGCTGCGGCTGGGGCGCAAGGCCGAGGCGTTCACGGCGGTCGAAATGGCCGACACCAACAAGGTGCCGGTGCTGCGCGAGTATCTGCGCAAGTGGGGCTGGGAGGTCGGCCGGTTCTTCGAGGGGGTCACGGCCACGGCCGACGACGACACCCTGCGGCGCATCGCCCCGGACTTCCCGGTCTTCGAGATCACCATCACCAAGTAGAAGAAAACCCCGGCGCCCACGCTGAAAAGCAGCGGACGCCGGGGTTGTCCTTTGTGGACGAACCGATCAACAGGCCGTCTTGTAGATCGCGGCCTGGCCGGCCGGGGTGTTCAGGTTGGCCTGGGTCAGCACCGTGAACCCGGTGCCGATCGACTTGGTGGTCGACTGCCCCTTCAACGACGCCACCGCCTGGTCCACACCGTCCTTGCCGATCAACGCCGGCTGCTGGGCCACCAGCGCCTGCACCACACCGCTCTTCAACTGGGTTACCTGGTCCGGCTCGGCGTCGAACCCGACGATCTTCACCTTGCCCTGGTCACCCGCCTGCCGCACGCCGGTCGCCGCGCCCTCCGCGGAGAACAGGTTGGCCGCGAAGATGCCCACGATGTCCGGGTGTGCCTGCAACTCGGAGGTCACGATCTGCGCCGCCGTCTGCGCGCTGTCGTTGTCGAACTGCA
Source organism: Pseudonocardiaceae bacterium (assembly GCA_035551355.1). Taxonomy (GTDB): domain Bacteria; phylum Actinomycetota; class Actinomycetes; order Mycobacteriales; family Pseudonocardiaceae; genus DATATV01. Next base: position 10,282 of record DASZNF010000113.1, read on the forward strand.
CACCCAGGTCGGTGAACTTCGAGTCGGTCTTGACCGCGTTGGAGAACCCGGAGTCACGCGCGTCGGTCGTGGACACACCCGGGGTCACGCTGACGGTCATCACCTTCCCGCCACCGGGCACCAGCTGCTTGATCGCCGCGAACGCCGCCGCGCCACCTCCGGAGTTGTTCGAGGAGATGGCCGACACCGCGATCGACGGATCCTTCAGTGTGGTGTCCACCAGCACGACCTTGATGTTGTTGCGGGTCGCCTGCTGCACCGGGTTCTGCATGGCCGACGTGTCGGTCGGCGCGATCAGGATCGCGCTGGGCTGGGCGGCGATCACCGACTGCAGCACGGGCGTCTGCAACGTCGGGTCGAATTTCTGCGGGCCGCTGGTGGTCACCGACACGCCGAGTTTCTTCGCCTCGTCCTGGATTCCGCACTGCATGGTCACGTAGAACGCGTCACCGATCACGCCCGGCACGAACGCCAGCTTGATCGGGCCGTTGCCGCCGCTTGCCGAACTGCCGGAGCTGCAAGCGGACGCGCCGAGCGCGAGCGCCATCAGTCCGGCGATGATCGCACCTTTGCGCTTCATCGTGGTGTCACCTTTCTCGAACCGCTCCCAAACCGGGACAGGAAGGGGAATTGCACACTCGACCCGTGCAGTGCCGCACTCCGGCGGTACTGGTCGAGATAGACGGCCGCGATCAGCACCGCGCCGACGACAACCTGCTGCCAGAACGACTGCACGCCGAGAATGACGAAACCGTTCTGCAGCACTGAAGGGATGAACAGGCCGATCACCGTGCCGAAGATGGTGCCCGCGCCACCGAACAGGCTGGTGCCACCGATCACCACACCGGCGATCACGTTGAGGTTGGTCTCGGACTGCCCACCGATGGTGGTGGAATCGAAGAACGCCAGGTTCAGGACGCCGGCGAGCCCGGCGGTCAGCCCGGCCAGCGCGTACACCTTGATCAGCTGCCGCTGCACCCGCACGCCGGTGCGCCGGCCGGCCTCGGCGTTCGACCCGACGGCGTAGGTGTAGAGGCCGAATCTGGTGCGGTGCAGGATGATCGCACCGATCACCACCACGACCAGCGCGATCAGGGTCAGCGTCGGGAGCTGCCCGCCGATCTCGGAGAACACCGAGTTGGCCAGCACATCCGGCACGTCGCGCAGATCAACACCGCCGGTGATGATCTGGGAGAAACCCAGCGCCATACCGAGTGTGCCCAGGGTGACGATCAGCGGCGGCACCTTGGCCTTGGCCACCAGCACCCCGTTGAGCAAACCCCAGCCCAGCCCGCACAGGCAGCCCACGATGATGCCCACGATCGAGACGCCCCAGCCCTGATCGCCCATCGCGGCCATCACCTTGTCCGCGATCACCCCGGAGAACACCAGCACACTGCCCACGGACAGGTCGATGCCGCCGGTGACGATCACGAACGTCATGCCGACACCGAGCACGGCCAGGATCGAGGTGTCCTGGATGGTGGTGCGGATGTTGAACGGGGTGAGGAACTTCGACGGCGCCAGCACCGCGAAGATCACCACGATCACCGCGAGCACCAGCACGATCTGCGCGCCCTGGGCCCGCAACGTCCGGCCGAGGAGACCGCGGCGTTCCTCCTCCGCGGTGCCGTTGGCCGAGGACTGCGGTTTGGAAGCCACGCTGGTCATGACGCCTCCTGCTCGACCGCGCCGGTCATGGCGCCGACCAGTTCCTCCATGTTGGTGTCGGTGGCGTTGTAGACGGCCACCCGCCGGCCCTGGCGCATCACCTGGATCCGGTCGGCCACCTCCATCACGTGCGGCATGGAGTGGCTGATGAACACCACTCCGATGCCCTCCGAGCTGACCCGGCGGATCAGGTCCAGCACGTTCCTGGTCTGCACCACGCCCAGCGCCGCGGTCGGCTCGTCCAGGAAGATCACCTTGTTCACCCAGGCCGCCGCGCGGGCCACCGCGACCCCCTGCTTCTGCCCGCCGGACATGGCCCCGACCGAACCGGTCAGGTTGCCCACGGTCGCGCCGAGCTTGTCGAACGCCTCCCGGCTGCCCGCGCGCATCGCCCTGGTGTCCATGAAACCGAGCTTTCCCCACAAACCGGGCTTCATGATCTCCCGGCCAAGGTACATGTTCTGCACCGGATCCAGGTGCGGGGCCAGCGCCAGGTCCTGGAACACCGTCTCGATGCCGAGGTCCCGCGCGGCGGCCGGGCTGGCCAGCCGGGTCCGCTTGCCCTCCAACAGAATCTCGCCGCTGTCCGGTTGCTCGCTGCCCGACAGCATGCGCACCAGCGTGCTCTTGCCCGCGCCGTTGTCGCCGATCAGCGCGACGACTTCCCCGGCGTCCACCTCGAAATCCGCTCCGGCCAGCGCCTGCACGTGGCCGTACTGTTTGGCAAGCCCCTTTGCCTGCAACAAGGTCATGCTCCAACCGCCTCCGTCCAAGGCCGTGCCCGACCGTTCACCGCGGCTACCAGTTCGGCCAGTCGCGGCTTGGCAACCGTGTCCAGAAACTCCGTGCGCGCCGGTCCCTCCAGTCCAACGGCTTCCTTCCAGATCGACCGGCCCGCGATGAACCCGGACACCCCGCCCTCGTCGCAGGCCACCCGGATCACCTCCTGGAACTCGGCGAACGGCACGCCCGCCGACAGCACCGCCCACGGGCCGCGGACCGTCTCGGCGATCCGCCTGCACCCCTTGGCCGAGCCGGGGTACTCCAGCTTCAACAGGTCCGCGCCGGTTTCGGTGAGCAGCCGGGCGGACTCGACGATCAGATCTTCTCGCTGCGCGGGCGTCAAGGGTTCTTCACCGGGCAACGAGTAGATCAGGTTCTCGATCACCGAGGGAATCCCGGCGGCGCGGCAGTCGGCGACCACCTCGCGCACCACGGTGAGCAGGTCGTCCACCAGATCCGGGGTACCGGCCGGGTGCGGGCGGCCTGGCCGCAACTGGACAAGGAACTTGACCGCGTGGCCGCCCATGTTCTGCACCCACACCGCGTCCTGCTCGGGGAGGCGGTGCGCGTGCGGCTCGCCTTCGTAGCTGTTGCGGTGTTCGGGCTCGGCCGCCACCAGCAGGCCGCAGGTGCCGGCCAGCGCGCCGGCCTCGGTCACCGCGGGCACGCCGACGGTCGGGTCGAGCAGGATGCCGCTGGCGATCGGGGTCAGCGCCCGGGCCACATCCACCTTGGCCGCACGCAGGTCGGCGTCACTGGCCGTCCGGCCGACCGCGTCGAACATCCGGCGCAGCGTGTTGCGCTGGTCCATCGCGACGATGGCGAACACACCGGAGTCATCGGCGATCGAGTCCAATGTGGCGGGTTGGGTGTGGGTCATGGGGTGGTGGCCTCCTGCGGTTGGACGAATTCTTCGCCGGTCCGGGCTCCCGGCCGGAGCGCGGCGCTGAATTCGTTGAAGGAACCGGGATTTCCCGCACCGGCCCACGCCGCGAACAGCGCGGCGCCGAACGCGCCCGGTTGGTCGATGGCGGCGAACCGCAGCCGGGGGATGATCCGCGACTTGGCCGCGCGCACGCTTGCCATGCGCACCCAGCCGCCCGCGGCCAGTGCGTCGGTGTGCCCGCCGACGATGCGTTCGGCTGCGTGCAGCAGGGTTTCCGTCTCGCCGCTGATGTGCGCGAGCGCGGCGGCCCAGGCCGAGTCCGGGGTGGTGCCGTCGTGCAGCGCGATGGTCACCTCGTCGTCGGTCAGCCGCGCGCCGGTGACCCGCGCCCGGGTCTGGGTGTCCGGCCGCCAGTTCGCGTCCAGCTCGGCCTTGCCCGCGGAATCGTTGCGGCCCAACAGGTTCAGCACCCGGCGTAGTACCAGCCCGGCCCGCACCGAGCCGATCAGCACGTAGAAACCGGGCAATACATGCAATCCCGCGCTGTAGCCGGCCTCGACCAGTTCGTTCCGCTCGGCGAAATCCAGCTGCCGGGGCACCGAGCGCAGCAGCACGTCCGCGGTGCCGGCGGAGTTGAACAGCTCGTTGGGCGCGGTCGCGCCGGAACCGATGGCGGCCACCGGATGATCGTGGCCGACCACGGTGATGTGCGCGCCCCGCAACGCTTCCGGCGCGCCGGGGTGGTCGACCCGGCCCAGCGAATCACCGGCCGGGTGCAGTTCGGGCACGAACTTCTCGTCCACCCCGAGCAGCGCCAGGACATCGGTCCAGCCCTTGCCGGTGGACAGGTCGATCAGGCCGGTGCGGGAGGCCAGCGAGGGCTCGGTGATCCGCGCGCCGCCCAGCCGGTGGGCGACGTATTCGGGAATGTTGAGCCAGATCGAGCCGGGCGCGTGGGCGATGCCCTCGGCCCGCATCCACAACAGCTTGGCCAGCGTGCACTGCGCGTTGATCGGCAACCCGACCTGACCGGGGAACGCCGCGCGTAGTTCCGGGTCCATACCGGCCAGTTCGGCGTGGCCGCGCTGGTCGAACCAGGCGATCACGGGGGTGCGCACCCGGCCCGCGGCGTCCAGCACGACCCCGCTCTCGCCCAGCCCGGCCAGGCCGATCCCATTGGCTCGCAACGGTTTTCCGGCTTGCTCGGCCGCCTGGGCCAGGGCTGCGATGACCGCGCCGAGCACGCCGTCCAGCAGCGCGTCGGCATTGGTCTCCACCCGGCCGCCGGGCAGGTTGGTCCAGCTGGTGGCCTGCCGGGCGAAACCCAGGCGGGCGCCGTCGGCGGTGTCCACCACCAGTGCCTTGGTCTCGGTGGTGCCGATGTCCACGCCCACGGCGACGTCGGTCGCGCTCATGGCCGTAGCTCCCCGCTGCCGCGGCGGACCAGGTGCAGCGGCGCCTCGATCCGGGTGGCCGGTTCGCTGGCCCCGGACAGCCGGTGGAACAGCCGGTCGGCGGCCAGCTGGCCGATCACCTCGGGCCGGTGGTCGATCACGGTCACCGCCGGTTGCAGCGCGTCGGCCATGAAGAAATCGCCGAAGCAGACCAGCGCGACATCGGTGCGGGACAAGGAATGCAGCACCGGGGCCACGCCCATGGAGCAGCGGATGTTGGAGGAGAAGATCGCGGTCGGCGGCTCGGCCATGCGCAGCAGTTCCGCGGTGCGCGCGGCCGCGTCCGGGATGTCCGGGCAGTTGGCCTGCACCAGTTCCTCCGGCACGGAGATCCCGGCCTCGGCCAGTTCGGCCCGGTAGCCGGCCAGGCGGCGGGCGGTGGTCTGCAGCACCGGGGCGTCGGACAGCAGCGCGATCCGGCGGTGGCCCTGCTCGATCAGGTGGCGTACTGCCATCCGGGCGCCGAGATAGTCGTCCACCAGCACCGAATCCACGTCCAGCCCGACCGCCTCGCGGTCGACGAACACCAGCGAGCAGGAGACCCCGCGCAGGTATTCGTGGTCGGTGGAGGCGGGCACCACGATCACCCCGGCCACCCGGCGGCGGGTCATGCCGTCCAGCAGCAGGCGTTCCCGGTCGGCCGAGCGGCCGGTGCTGGCCACCGTGACGGTCATGCCGCGGGCGAACGCGGCCTTCTCGATCTCGCCGGTGACGGTGGCGAAGAACGGGTCGGCGATGGAGTCGACGACCACGCCGATGGTCTCGTCGGTGCCCTTGCGCAGCGAGCGGGCCAGCGGATCGGGCCGGTAGTCCAGTTCGGCGATGGCCGCCTCAACCCGGGTCCGGGTCTCCTCGGCGACCCGGGTATCGCCGTTGAGCACCCGGCTGGCCGTCTTGGTCGAGGTGCCCGCGGCCGCGGCCACATCGGCCAGGCGAACCTTGCGCGCGGTCACGATGCCTTCTCCGCCAACGAATCCAGCAGTTCGGCCACCCGCGCCGGGTCCACGCCACCGGCCCGCACCTGCTCGCAGGACGAGCCCGCGGTGGCGATGCCCCGGCGCAGCGCGGCCAGCCAGCCCTGGATGCTCGGCGGCAGCGAAGGCAGGCCGAGCAGTTCGATGGCCAGCCCGGCGACGAACGAGTCACCCGCGCCGACCGCGCTGACCAGGTTCACCTCGGCCGCGGGCAGCCAGTGCACGGTGCCGTGCTCGGCGAAGGCGACCCCGTCGGCGCCCGCGGTCACCGCGGCCCGGCGGGCACCCCGCTCGCACAGCGCCAGGGCGGCCCGGCCGGCCCGCTCGATCACGTCCTCGTCGTTGCCCACCAACACATCACCGAACTCGCCGGACAGCGCCGCCTCGGCCTCCTCAAGGTTCGGGGTGACCAGATCGGGCCGGTGGGCCAGGCTGGCCGCCAGCGGCGGCGGCGCTGTGTCCACAATGGACAGCACGCCCGCGTCCCGGGCCAGTCCGGCCAGCTGGCCGTAGCCGTCCAGCGGGGCCCCGGGTGGCAGGCTGCCCGAGCAGACCAGAAGGCGCGCATCGGACAGCCGCTCGCGCACGGTTTCCCGGTAGGCGGCCCAGGTTTCCGGCGGCAGTTCGGTGCCCGGCTCGTTGAGCACGGTGATCCGGTCGACGTTCTGCTCGATCATGATCGTGGCCTGCCGGACCGAACCGGGCGCGGACACCGGCACCAGCGTGGCGCCCTCGTCGGTGAGCAGCTGGGTGAGGTGCGCGCCGTCCTGCGCGGCGACCAGGCCGACGATCGGCGGGTGCTGGCCGAACGCGCGCAGCACCCGGGCCACGTTGACCCCCTTGCCGCCCGCGGTCACCTCGACCGAACGGGCCCGCAGCACACTGCCGGGCACCACTTCGGCGAGCGAGACCGTGCGGTCCAGGCACAGGTTGGGGGTGGCGATGAGCACGGCAACCTCGGTGTTGTCGAGCTGGTGGCTGACCAGCGGGTAATCGATGTCATCCGACGGTGGGTAATCGATGTCACGAACCGTTGACGGGGACTATTGTCCGCGGTGCGGCGGATGTCAAGAGCTGCTGGACAGAATTCCGCCGAGTTGACTGGTCAGGTCCTCGGTCGCGTCCACTTCGTGATGTTCCACCACCGGCGGGGTGAGCGGATGCCGGGCCAGGAAGGCGTTCGGATCGGCCAGTTTGGCCGCGTCCCGGCCGGCCGCACGGACCCGCAGCCGGCGCAGCAGTTCGTCGGCGGGCAGTCGCAACCAGACCAGGCGCGGCGCACCGCCCGCGGCCGACAGCCGGTCACGGGCGGCGGCCCAGGCGGCCGGATCGGTGCGCTCCGCGGTGAACGGGGCGATCAGCACCACCGGCACCCCGACCCGCAGGTTGTCCTCGGCGGTGGCCAGCAGGGATTCGTACCGCGCGACGCGGATCCGGCCGGACAGCGCCGGGGCGTCCAGATCAGCGGTGCCGACCAGTTCGCCGATGGCCTCGGTCAGCGCGCCGGTCAGCACGTCCATGTCCAGCAGGCAGCCGCCCAGTTCGGCGGCCAGCGCCCGGCCCAGGGTGGTCTTGCCGCTGGCCGGCGGGCCGGTGATCAGCAGCGCGGCCGGGCTCACGGGGCCAGGCGCGCGGGGAAGCCGCCGGTGGCGATCGGGCCCCACCGGGTGGGGGTGATCCGGATCAGCGACTTGTCCTGCTTGCGCATGGCCTCGCGGTACTCGTCCCAGTCCGGGTGCTCACCGGCGATGCACCGGTAGTACTCGACCAGGCCCTCCAGGGCGTCGGGCATGTCCAGCACCTCGGCGTCCCCGTCCACCTGCACGTAGGGCCCGTTCCACTCCGCGGACAGCACGCAGACGGCGGCCCGGTTGTCCCGGCGGGCGTTGTTCGACTTCGCCCGTTCGGGGTACGTGGCGATCACGATCCGACCCTCGGTGTCCACTCCGCAGGACACCGGGGACAGCTGCGGGCGCCCGTCGGAGCGGGTGGTGGCCAGCAGGCCGTGGTGGCGGGGACGCAGGAACTCCAGCAGTCCGGCGCGGTCAACTCGGTTAGCGGTCGCGATGGAAGGAGCCATAACCTGCACCCTAGCTGTCCGTATAGCCGTGCACCTCCGGGAGCACGAAGGTCGCGGCGAGCCAGCCGATCAGCGAGAACACCGCGCAGAACAGCGTGGCCGCGGGGATGCCCCAGGCCGAGAACAGTGACGGGAACAGGAAAATCGCCAGGAAGTTCGGCGCCTTCACCCAGATGTAGGCGAAGCCGGACGCGGTGGCCCGGTAGCGCGGCGGTGCGACCATCGAGTTGATGGTCATACCGTTGGACGCATCCCAGTAGTGACCCCACATCAGCGCGGTCGCGGCCAGCGGCACCAGCGAATTCCAGCCCAGCTTGAGGAACAGCGCGGCGAGCAGCAGGCTGACGAACGCGATGCCGAAACCCCACCGGGCCAGGCCGCGGTGACCGACCTTGCCCAGGATAGTCGGCGCCAGGAACCCGGCGACCGCGGCGATGGCGTAGATGCCCGCGGACAGGAAGTTGGTGTTCTGGATGCTGGACACGCCCACCACCACGAAGATGATCGGCAGATAGAAGGCGAACGTGGAGAACTCCGCGCCCTGCATGGCATTGGAGATCCAGCCGAAGACGCTGGCCCGCCGCCGGACCGGATCGGCCCAGATGTCGGCCAGGAAGTCCCGGGTGCGCGGCCGGGTGATCTGGAAGTCCTCGTCCGGCAACATGTCCAGCGAATCGCCGAACATCTCCGCCGACACCTTCTTGGCCTGCGCGAACCGGCCGCGCTGGAGCAGCGACATGGTGGTGTCCGGGATGCGCAGCCGCAGCAGCAACAACACCAGGGCGGGCAGCGCGCCGATGCCCAGCGCGATCCGCCAGACCAAATCGTGGTCCAGCCCGCCGATGTAGAGCCCGGTGACCACGATGATGGAAGCCACCTCGCCCAGGCCGAACATGCCCTGCCAGCGACTGCCCATGGCCTCGCGCTTGCCCTTGGGCATGGACTCCATGATGTAGGCGTAGCCGGTGGAGATGTCGCTGCCGAGCGGAACGCCCAGCAGCAACCGGATTCCGGCCAGCCACCACAGGTTCGGCGCGAACGACTGGGCCAGCGCGAGCACGATGAACGCGATCATGGTGCCCAGGAACACGACCCGGCGGCCGAGTTTGTCGGCCAGCCAGCCGCCGCTGACCGCGCCGATGATCGCCCCACCCTGCACCGCGGCCGAGGTGAAGCCCAGCAGCAGCCAGTTGGGGTGGTACTGGTCCTTGAGGAACACCAGGATGAACGAGATCGCGTAGAGATCCCACGCCTCGATCAAGATGGTGGAGATCATCAGCCAGCCGGTGCGCCGGCCGGCGTCGGTGCCCTGCGTGTGCAGTACGTGGGCCACCGCTTGTTCGGACAGTTCGCGCAGTTCAGCCTGGGTAGACGCCATTGTCGACCTCCGCCGGCGGGGATGCGGCCACATCGAGCATCCCGCCGACTCGCCCGGAGATCAATCCCTGATCGCCGGGCGGGCGGCCGTTCGTCCACAGTGGAGGGAGGAGGTCAGTCCTCGGTTTCGTCCTGCGCTTCGGCGGTCAGGTACGGGTGCAGCGCGGCGGTCAGGTGCGCGTACGGGTAGAACCACTCCTCGAAGGCCAGCCCGTCGGCCTCCGGCTCGTCCTCGGCGTAGAGCAGCTCGTGGTCGGAATCCTCGAACGCGGCCTCGTCGAGGGCGGCGAACATCTCCTCGACCGGCAGCTCCTCGGCCAGCCCGGCGACCGCCAGCTGATTGCCCGCGCGCACCTTCACCAGGTGCAGGGCCAGCGCTTCGGCGGTGCACAGCGGTGGCGTCCAGTCCGGCTGGCTCAGCCGGTAGCCCAGGATGGTCATGGTGATCAGGAACTTCCGGGCGAACGCGGCGTCGTAGGCCTCGGCGTGCCGCTCGGGCAGCTCGTCGATCACCCACAGGGCATCCACCTCGTCGGCGGCCAGCCCCGTGTCCTCCAGGGTCTGGATGTCGGCGAACAGCTCGTCGGTGAGCAGCGCCACGCTGTGCACCAGCGCGCCGGCCAGCAGGGTGGCCGCGGCCGAACCCGGCTCCTGGCCGAACGACTCGGCGCCGAACGCGTGCAGCTGCGCGGCGGCCTCGGTCAGCGCCTCCCGGCGGGCGGCCCGCTCCTCCTCGGTCAGCTCGACCGGCGACAGCACCAGCTCGAAGTCCTCGTCCTCGCCCTCGTCATCCTCGGCGTCGTCCGCGTCCAGTTCGAGGTCGGCGTCGTCCTCCTCGCCCAGCGCGGCGGCCAGGTCGTCGTCGCTGGCGGTCACCTCGCAGCGGCGCACGCTCCAGTCGCCGAGCAGTTCGGTGCGCTCCAGCAGCTCCTTGAGCGCGTGCTGGGCGGCGTCCTCGGCGAAGGCCAGCCCCGGGGCGTCCAGCACCCAGGTGATGGTCGCGCCGTCGGCCTGGACCGCGATCTGGTGGTCGACGGGTTCGATCTCGATGCCGTCCGGGCCCTCGATGCCGGCCAGCGCGTCCAGGTGCTCGTCCAGCAGTGCGGCCACTCCGTGCCGTTGCAGTCCGTCCAGGTGCGGGGTGTCGGCGGGGGCGGCGATCTCGGCGGTGAGCTGATACTCCACGCGCGTAGTTTGTCATCCCGGCGCGGGCGGCTGATCAGTCGGGCTGGTAGGCCACCGCGCCAAGGCACATCGACCGGTGCGGCGCGTCCACGTAGATCTCGGCGCCATCGGGCCGCCAGCTGGGCACGTAGACCAGGCCCGGGGGCAGCAGGTCCAGCCCGGCCAGCAGCTCGGTGACCTCCGCGTGGGTGCGCAGGGTGACCGGCGTGCTGCTCTTGTCGAACACCTCGGTGCCCGAGCGCGGCCGGTCGGCGTGGGTGAGGTGGGACACCACCAGATAGCTGCCCGGCCGCATCATCTCCCGGTAGCGGGCCATGATGGCGGGCAGATCCTCGGAATCGGGAACGTAGTGCAGCGCGGCATTCATCAGTAGGCCGATCGGCCTGTCGAAATCGAGCAGTCGCCGGGTTTCCTCGGCGCGGAAGACCGACCGCGGTTGCCGGAGGTCGGCATACACCACCTCGGCCAGCTCCTCGTTCTTCAGCAACTCCAGGGTGGCCTCGTAGGCGACCGGTTCGTTGTCCACGTAGACCACCCGCGCCCGCGGTGAGTAGGTCTGCGCGATCTCGTGCACGTTGCCCACGGTGGGCACGCCGGAACCGAGGTCCAGAAACTGGTCGATGCCCTGGTCGATGAGAAACCGCACGGTGCGGCGGACGAACTGGCGGTTGCTGATGGCGACCTTGTCGGCCTCCGGATTGATATCGAAGAGTTGTCTTACCGCTTCCCGATCGACCTCGAAATTGTGCGCCCCGCCCAGCAGGCAGTCGTAGATACGCGCGCCATTGGCCCGCTCGACATCCAGCGGTCGTGGTCCCCATTCCGGTTGGTCCCGCACATGGGCGATGGTAGCCGGTTGATCAAGGGCGCTGATCAGGCGTATCCGTTTGTGGCCGGGGCGCAACGGAAACAATGGCGAAATTTCCGACAATTGTTGTTTCCGTTGCCCCTGTCGAATCGGCTGTTTCCGGTTTCACCAGGCAGCCGGGCCGGACGGGTCGCCGGCTCGACACGCCGGACCGGCCCGGGTTCACCAGGGTGCCCCGGTCGGGCAGAATGCAGGGCCGTGAGCAGCGCCATCAGCATCTCCCAACGCATCGCGACCGAACTCGGCGTCCGTGAAGGCCAGGTGAACGCGGCCATCGACCTGTTGGACGGCGGCTCGACCGTGCCGTTCATCGCCCGGTACCGCAAGGAGGCCACCGGCACACTGGACGACGAGCAGCTGCGCAACCTGGAGGAGAGGCTGCGCTACCTGCGCGAAATGGAGGAGCGGCGTACCGCGATCCTGGAGTCCATCCGCTCCCAGGGCAAGCTGGACGACGCGCTGGAAGCGCAGATCATGGCCGCCGACTCCAAGGCCCGGCTGGAGGACATCTACCTCCCGTACAAGCCCAAGCGGCGCACCAAGGCCCAGATCGCCCGCGAGGCCGGGCTGGAGCCGCTGGCCGACGCGCTGCCGGCCGACCCGAACTTGGACCCGCAGGCCACCGCCGCCGACTACATCGACGCGGACAAGGGCGTCGCGGACTGGGCGGCCGCGCTGGAGGGCGCCCGGGCCATCCTGGTCGAGCGGTTCGGCGAGGACGCCGACCTGATCGGCGAGCTGCGCGAGCGGATGTGGACCACCGGCGAGCTGGTGTCCAAGGTGCGCGAGGGCAAGCAGGACGAGGGCGCCAAGTTCGCCGACTACTTCGAGTTCGCCGAGCCGTTCACCAAACTGCCCTCGCACCGCATCCTGGCCATCTTCCGCGGTGAGAAGGAAAACGTCCTGGACGTGAACCTGGACCCGGGGGACGCGCCGGAGACCGGCCCCAGCGGCTACGAGACCCGCATCGCCGCCCGGTTCGAGATCGCCGACCGCGGCCGCCCCGGGGACAAGTGGCTGGGTGACACGGTGCGCTGGGCCTGGCGGACCCGGATCCTGGTGCACCTGGGCATCGACCTGCGCACCCGGCTGTGGCAGGCGGCCGAGGACGAGGCGGTGCGGGTGTTCGCCACCAACCTGCGCGACCTGCTGCTGGCCGCGCCCGCAGGCACCCGGTCCACCATGGGCCTTGACCCCGGCTTCCGCACCGGCGTGAAGGTCGCGGTGGTGGACGGCACCGGCAAGGTGGTGGCCACCGACACGATCTACCCGCACCAGCCGGCCAACCGGTGGGACGAGTCGCTGGCGAAGCTGGCCACGCTGGCGCAGGCGCACAACGTCGACCTGATCTCCATCGGCAACGGCACGGCGTCGCGGGAGACCGACAAGCTGGCCGGTGAGCTGATCTCGAAGCACCCGCGGCTCAAGCTGACCAAGGTCGTGGTGTCCGAGGCGGGCGCGTCGGTGTACTCGGCGTCGGCCTACGCCGGGGCCGAGCTGCCCGGCATGGACGTGTCGCTGCGCGGCGCGGTGTCCATCGCGCGCCGCCTGCAGGACCCGCTGGCCGAACTGGTGAAGATCGACCCGAAGTCGATCGGGGTCGGCCAGTACCAGCATGACCTGACCGAGGGGAAGCTGTCCCGCTCGCTCGACGCGGTCGTCGAGGACTGCGTGAACGCCGTCGGCGTGGACGTGAACACGGCGTCCGCGCCGCTGCTGGCCCGGGTGTCGGGCATCGGCGACGGGCTGGCCATCACCATCGTGGCGCACCGGAACTCGAACGGCCCGTTCCGCAGCCGCCGGGCCCTGACCGACGTGCCCCGGCTCGGTCCCAAGGCGTTCGAGCAGTGCGCGGGATTCCTGCGCATCAGCGGCGGCGACGAGCCGCTGGACTCCTCCAGCGTGCATCCGGAGGCCTACCCCGTGGCCCGGCGCATCCTGGCCGCGGCCGGGACCACCATGCCGCAGCTCAGCGGGAACACCGCCGTCCTCGCCGCGGTGGCCCCGCAGGACTTCACCGACGAGCGGTTCGGCCTGCCGACCGTCCGCGACATCCTGGCCGAGCTGGAGAAGCCGGGGCGTGACCCGCGCCCCACCTTCACGACCGCGTCGTTTGCCGAGGGCGTCGAGACCCTGGAGGACCTGTCCGCCGGCATGATCCTGGAGGGCGTCGTCACCAACGTCGCCGCGTTCGGCGCCTTCGTCGACGTCGGCGTGCATCAGGACGGGCTGGTGCACGTGTCGGCGATGTCGCGGAACTTCGTCTCCGATCCCCGCGAGGTGGCCAAGTCGGGCGCCGTCGTTCGGGTCAAGGTCCTCAGCGTGGATGTTCCGCGCAAGCGGATCTCGCTGACGTTGCGGCTGGACGATAACCCCGACGGCACGCCGGCCGGCGGCGGGCGGCCGGGGGGTGCGGGGCGGCCGGCCGGTGGCGGGCGGCCGGCCGGTGGCGGGCGGCCTGGGCGCGCGGCGGGCGGGGGACGCCCGGGGGGCGAGCGGCGCGGGGGCAATCGCACGGCGGGAGATCGCGTGGCGGGAGATCGCGTGGCGGGGGCGGGTGATCAGGCGGCAGGTGCGCTGGCTGGGGCTGGGGCTGCGGAGGTGCAGGCGGCCGGGGTGCCGGCGGCGGGGGATCGCCCGGCCGACGATCGCCCGGCCGATGGGTCGCGTCCGGGTGGCGGCGGTCGTCCGGGTGGCAGTGGGCGTCCGGGTGGCGGTGGGCGTCCGGGTGGCGGTGGGCGTCCGGGTACCGGTGACCGTGCTCGTGGCGGTGGCCGTCCCGGCGGCGATGGGCGTCCGGGGCCAGCCGGCCGTCCGGGTGGTCGGCGTCCTGGTGGCGGACGTGCTGAGGATGGCGTCCGCGCGGGCGGCGGGCGGCCCGACGATGGCGACAGTCCTGACGCGGGCAGTCGCTCTGATGCTGGTGGGCGTCCCGCTGGGAGCGGGCGTCCTGATGGTGGCGGCCCTGCGGGTGGTGGGCGTCCTGATG
>DASZNF010000114.1:0-47936 GCA_035551355.1 Pseudonocardiaceae bacterium
GACGTTCACCTCGAAGGTCGCCTGCGGGTCCTCGGCCGATTTCAGCACCGAGGTCACCGCGGCCAGGTGGATCACGCCGGTCAAGCCCTCGGCGACCGCCTCGTCCAGCACCGCCGGGTCGGTCAGCTCGCCGACCACGCTGGTCACCCCGTCGGTCTCCGGGAAGGGCACCCGGTCGACCACGGTGACCCGGGCGCCACGGCGGAGCAGTTCGGCGACCACCGCGCGGCCCACGAACCCGTGTCCGCCGGTCACCAGGGCGTGTTGCCCGATACAGGTTTCAGTCACAGTGTTGTTCACCATTCGCGCGGAAAGCCTCGATACCGACGCTTTCTATCAGGCGTTTCTGGCAGTCTCCTAAGAGGAGCCCATGAGCTCCGGGGTGATCGATCAGCGCTCGACCAGCGACTCGGCCAGCCCGACCAGGGTGCGGGCGGCGAACCCGGTGCCGCCGGTGGTCACCTCAGCGTAGTTTGCATCGGCCCGGGCCGGGCCTGCGATGTCCAGGTGTGCCCACGGCAGGCCGCCGGTGAACTCGCGGAGGAACAACGCGGCGAAAATGGCGCCCGGATCGTTATTCGCGCTGTACTGGCGCAGGTCGGCCAGATCACCGTGGACGCTGTCGGCGTAGGCCTCGGTCAGCGGCATCCGCCACCAGGCCTCCCCGGTCTCCCGGCCGGCCTCGCCGATGGCCGCGGCCAGTTCGCCGGAACTGGCGAACAGCCCGCCGGTGCGCACCCCGAGGCTGACCTTCATGGCCCCGGTCAGCGTGGCCACGTCGACCAGCAGGTCCGGTTTGTGCCTGCGCACCGCGTAGGACAGCGCGTCGGCCAGCACCATGCGGCCCTCGGCGTCGGTGTTGGCCACCTCGGTGGTGGTGCCGCCGTAGTGCCGCACCACATCGCCGGGCCGGTAGGCCGAGCCGGACACGTGGTTCTCCGCGATCGGCACCAACCCCGTGACCCGCACCGGCAGGCCGAGTTCGGCGACGGCGCGCAGCGCGCCGATCACCGCGGCCCCGCCGGACATGTCGGTGCGCATCAGGTGCATGCCGGCGGCCGGTTTGAGAGAGATGCCGCCCGTGTCGAAGGTGATGCCCTTGCCGACCAGCACCAGATGCGTTGTGGCGCCGCGCGGCCGCCAGGCCAGTTCCAGCAGCCGGGGCGGGTTGGCCGAACCGCCGCCCACCGCGAGCACCCCGCCGAAACCGTGTTCGGTCAGCCAGGCCTCGTCCCGGACGGTGGGGATCAGCCCGGGCAGCGGCGCGGCGGCCCGGGCGGCGGTGTCGGCCAGCCACGCCGGGGTTTTCACATCTGACGGCATATTGGCCAGATCGCGGGCCAGCGCGGTGGCCGCGGCCAGAATTCCGGCCCGATGCGCGGCGGCGCGCAGTTCGTCAGCCGGATTCTCCACGCGCAGCCGGATGACCCGCGGCGACTGGGCGTCCTTCTCGGCGGACACCGCGAACCGGTACCCGCCCAGGGTCAGGCCGAGGGTCAGCGCGCCGATCTCGCCCGCGCGCGCATCGGCCGGCAGGCCAAGATCCAGCGTGGTCAACTCGTGCTCACGCACCGCCCGGACCAGGCTCGCGCCTGCGGCGCGCCAGTCCTTCGGGGTCCGCTCCCCCACTCCGACCAGCCAGTTCGGCCCGGCGGGCGTGGCGATCACCCGGACCTCCCCGGCCTTGCCGGTCGGTTCCTCGGCCGGGCGGTAGTCCAGCGCGAGATCGTCGAGGGCGTCGGCGGCGACGGCCAGCGCGTGCGGGGCGCGGCGGCCGGGAGCGGTCAGTTCGATCCGGGGCAGGCGGCTGGGCACCGTGG
The DNA here is from genome assembly GCA_035551355.1 of Pseudonocardiaceae bacterium. GTDB lineage: Bacteria > Actinomycetota > Actinomycetes > Mycobacteriales > Pseudonocardiaceae > DATATV01. The sequence continues at coordinate 1,821 of DASZNF010000114.1, forward strand.
GCAGAACGGACGCGCGGGTGGGCACGGGCTACCTCGCTGGCGGGATGAGGAGGGCGGATGCGACACGGCCCCGCTCCGCACGCCTCGCGCGTGGCAGACCGGGGCCGGACAACGGGGACGGAAGGTGAACCGCGCTCAGCCGGTCACCACGTTCTTCAGGGCATCGCCCAGGTTGCTGGCCTCCTCCGGGGACATTTCCACGACCAGCCGACCCCCGCCCTCAAGCGGAACACGCATCACAATGCCGCGTCCCTCCTTAGTCACTTCAAGGGGACCGTCGCCGGTCCGGGGCTTCATGGCCGCCATAGCGTGCTCCCTCCGTACGATCTTCCCCGCCGCCACGCCCGACGGAGCGCCGGTTGTGCGGGACATTCTCCCCTATGGCGCTCGCGGAGGAAAAACGAGCCGATCTTTTCGTGTCGGGTGACGTGCGGTGACAACGTGGACGCCGTCCGATGGCGACGATCCAGGTCAGCCGGTTCCCGTTGTCGGGAAAGGACAATGTGCGAAACTGCCGGTGGTGAACGAGCACCGAACCGAGCGGAGGCCCTCGTGTCCGACGAACCCGATTTGTTGATCAAGGACTCGGCGGGCGTGCGCACGCTGATCCTGAATCGGCCGTCCGCGTTCAACTCGCTCACCATCGGACTGAAATCGGGTCTGCTCGCCGCGTTGCGCGCGGCGGCCGACGACGAGTCGGTGCGCGCGGTCGTGCTGACCGGAGCGGGCAGGGCATTCTGCGCCGGACAGGATCTCAAGGAGCACATCGGACTGCTCAACTCCGGTGATCCATCCCCGCTGAGCACGGTGGACGAGCACTACAACCCGATCGTGACCGCGCTGACCGAGATGCCCAAACCGGTGATCGCGGCCGTGAACGGCACCGCGGCCGGGGCCGGCGCGTCTTTCGCCTACGCCTGCGACCTGCGTATCGCGGCCAGTTCGGCCAAGTTCCTGATGGCCTTCGCCAATGTCGGCCTTACCGCCGACTCGGGTGGCTCGTGGACCCTGCCCCGGCTGATCGGCTACGGCCGGGCGATGGAAATGATGTTGCTGGCCAAGCCGGTGGACGCGGAAACCGCGCTGCGCATCGGCATGGTCACCCAGGTGGTAGCCGACGAGGAGGTGCTGCCGACCGCGCAGGCGTTGGCGCAGCGCCTGGCCGCCGGCCCGACCACCGCGTACGGCCTGATCAAGAAGGCCCTGCTGGAGGCGGCGGGAGCCGACCTGCCGACCGCGCTGGCCGAGGAATCCCGGGGGCAGGCGGCGGCCGGGCAGACGGCCGACCACCGCGAAGCGGTCGCCGCGTTCGTGGCCAAGCGACCGCCGGAGTTCACCGGCCACTGAGGCCGCTCGGGGGGCGCCTTGACGGATTATCTGGCGGCTTTGGTCTTTCCCGCGGCCGCTTTCGCCGCCGCTTTCGCGCCCGGCTCGGCCGAATTGGCCGCCGGCTTGGCGGACTTCGCCGCGGCTTTGCCCGCCTTCGGGGCCTTGGCCGCCTGACCGGAGCGCCAGCAGCCGGCCAGGTGGTCGTCGACCATCCCGGTGGCCTGCATCAGCGCGTAACACGTGGTCGGGCCGAGGAAGGCGAAGCCGCGGCGCTTGAGCTCCTTGGCCATGGCCTTGGACTCGTCGGTCACCGCGGGCACCTCGTCGAACGAGCGGGGCGGGGCAGGCCGGGACGGCGGCGCGAACGACCACAGCAGTTCGTCCAGCGGCACGTCCAGCGCGGCGATGGCGTTGGCGTTGCGGATCGCGGCCTCGATCTTGGCCCGGTTGCGCACGATCGAGGCGTCGGTGAGCAGTTCGCCGACCTTGTCCGGCCCGTAGCCGGCGACCACGGCCGGGTCGAACCCGGCGAACGCCCGCCGGAACGACTCGCGTTTGCGCAGGATGGTCAGCCAGGACAGCCCGGACTGGAACGACTCAAGGCACAGCCGCTCGTAGAGGGCGGGCTCGCCGTGCAGCGGCACGCCCCACTCCGCGTCGTGGTAGCGCTGGTAATCGGGTGCGGACAGGCCGCCCCACGGGCAGCGGGCCCGCCCGTCCTCGCCGACGACGGCCTCACTCATGGTCGCCGCGCTGTTCGCCGGACGCGCCCGCGTGCTGGTCGGCCAGGGCATCGGTGTCCTCGGCGGTGGAGTGGCGGCCACCGTCCGGGCGACCGGCCTCGTCCGGGCCCAGCTCGTTCGAGTGCCCCGTCTCGAGCGGGTGGCCCTCAAGCTCGGCGACCCGGGCCCGCAGCCGGTCCACCTCGGTGCCCATCCGCTCCAGCACCCAGTCGACCTCGGTCATCTTGTAGCCGCGCAGGACCTGCTGGAAGCGCAGGGCGCGGACGTCGTCGCCGGTCACGTCGCCCGCGGGCAGGCGGGTCGGCGAGGCGCCCGGAGGCAGCGGAGCCAGCTCCTCCCCCCGGCCGAACACGGCGGAGGCGAGCAGGAAGACCACAGCGGCCACGAGGACCATCACGACGAGGTAGATCAGCGCGGTGCCCACCCACCGATCGTGGCACGGCGCACCGACAGCGTGTCGCCAAGGTGCCCGTTGGCCGGGCCGGGCGGGCCGAAAAGGTCATGAGCTTCCCAACACGGGGCTGGTCAACCGCGCGCGGACCGGTAGCCTCGAAGGGAGGCGAGGAGGGAGACCTGGTGCTCTACGAGGTGATCACGCGGGTGCTGGCACCCACGGCCAAAATGATCTACCGGCCGACGGTCGAGGGGCGGGAGAACATTCCGCGCCGGGGAAAGATCATTCTGGCCAGTAATCACCGTGCGGCGGTGGACAGCGCCGTCATCCCGTTGTTGGCCGGTCGGCCGGTGGCATTTCTGGCAAAAGCGGAATATTTCGAGAGCCGCAAACCGCGACAGCGGGCGTTCGGCGCATTTCTGGGCGCGCTCGGGCACGTTCCGGTGAAGCGCGGCCAGGGCCGGGCGGCGCTGGTGGCCCTTGAAGTGGCGACGGATGTCCTGACCAAGGGCGGCGCGTTCGGCATCTATCCGGAGGGCACCCGCTCGCTGGACGGCCGGTTGCACCGTGGGCACACAGGAGTCGCACAGCTGGCGCTCACCACCGGGGCCAAGGTGATTCCGGTGGGGTTGATCGGAACCGACAAGATGCAGCCGGTCGGCAAGCGATTCCCGAGGGTCTGCCCGATCACCGTGCGGTTCGGCGCGCCGCTGGATTTCAGCAGGTACGAGGGGTTGGCCGAGGCTCCGGTGATCCGCCGGTCGGTGACCGACGAGATCATGTACGCGATCATGGAACTTTCCGGCCAGGAATACGTCGACGCATATCATCAGCGCCCGCAGGCCGCGTGAACAATCCCGTGCGGATGCGGGTTCATCTGCACGGCTTTCGCCGCTAATCGCAACAAACCCCCGTTGCCCCCTTTGACAGTCAACGACTGCTTCTACCGGCGGTACGATCTAGTGCAGTTTGCCGCATACCCTGAAAATCGTTAGATACCTCCGACGACCAAGGGAGCGCAGATGGGCTGGCGGGGCACGCCTCATCTGGTGGAAGTCGACCGCAACGGCCGGCGCTGGGCCAAGAGTTCGGCGTCGGACAAAGAGGGCTGCGTCGAGATGACCAGCGGGGACGACACGATGCTGGTGCGCGATTCCCGGGACCGCAAGGGCCCGCGGCTCACCTTCCCCACCTCCGCCTGGACCAGATTCCTCGCACGCGTCCGCGGCTAGTCGTGCCGGCGCGACATCGCGCCCACTCGCATCACCTCTTCCCGTGACATCACCGGCGCGCCTTGACGACCGACGGTCGTCGGCAGCGCACGATGCCCTCTGCGAAGCGCCCGTCGGGCGTGCCGCAAGATGACACACGCCAAAATTCGCGCCAGCTTTCTGCGCCTAGCCGAGTGATGCATGACACAGATGCGTGTACCATACTGCTACGTGGCAGATTGCATGACGGAAGGATGCCAAGTATGACAACGCCGGGCACCCCGGTTGCCCAGCTCCGACAGCTTCGGACCGTGCTGCGCAAGGAACGGGAGGCACGCGGTCTGACCCAGAAGGCTGTCGCCGACGCTCTGGACTGGTCGACATCCAAGGTCATCCGTATCGAGAAGGGACCGGTGGGCATCTCGGTGACCGACCTCAAGGCCCTTCTACTCCAATACCGGGTCACGGATGAGCATCGGGTGGACGAACTGGTGAGCATGGCCCGACGGGCGAAGCAACCGGGCTGGTGGGACGAGTACCGCGCGTACTTCCGTCCCCAGTTCATCAGCTTCCTGGGTCTGGAAGCGTCGTCGATCCGGATCAGGCAGTTGCAGAACCTGACCGTGCCGGGCCTACTGCAGACGGCGGGCTACGCGCGAAACGTACTGATGGCCTCGTACACGAACGATCCGGAGCGAACCGATCGCGGCGTCACCGTCCGCCTGCGGCGACAGGAGATCCTGGAGTCGGAGGAGACGGAGTTCTTCTTCGTCCTCGACGAGTCGGTCCTGCTCCGCCAGGTCGGGGACGCCGAGGTGATGCGCGAGCAGCTCCGCCATTTGGTCGAGTTGGCGGCTAGGCCGAATATCAGCATTCAGATTCTTCCATTCAGCGCGGGCCGGCACCGCGCGATGAACAGTTCGTTCGAAATCTTCGAGCTGTCCGAAGAGGACAACGATTACGCGATGATTTCCGAACGGCCCCTTCAGGACGAGCTCTACGACGAGCCATCGCCCGAGACCAGGGAATACGTCCAGATGTTCATGGAACTGGAGCATCTCGCCCTTCCGGTCGCGGAATCGGTACAGCTCATCGAGAAAGTGATCGCGCAGACCGGGGGTGTGTCATGAGCTGAACAGAAACGGGTGGCCCCTGCTGGCACAGGGGCCACCCGAACGACAAGTCATCCGACCCGCGGCTAATCGGGGCAAGGAATCGGTGCCGGATTCTTACCTTACCGGCGCTGACGACCCCCTGCCACACTACAGGGAAGTCGATCACATGAGCCCACTCGAAGACCAGCACGAACCGCAGACGGTTTCACTGCTGGCGCAACTGGAACCCGCGCCTCGCCTGCGCCTGCCCGGCGCGCGGAGCACATGGTCGCTCGCGACGGACGATCTTCCGCCGCCACAGCGGACCCTCGACGACTGCCGGAGCACCCGACACCGCACCGTCGAAGCCAGGTTCCTGGAGTCGATCATCCGGTGAGGAGAGAACAATGAAGCCACTCGAGGTGAACAAGGCCGGCGATCCGGGGTCGCCGGTATCGCGCAACATCATCGGTGTGGACATCGAGAAATCCACCGAGCGAAACAATTCCGGCCGGGCCAGCCTGCGTCAGGCGATGTACCGGATGCTGGAGCGGAGCCTGGTGTGGAACGGGATCACCGAGAAAAACCGGGAGAAGTTCGTGGACCGGGGCGACGGAGCCCTCGCCCTGATTCATCTGGTCGACGACCTTCCCAAGACCGTCCTGTTGAACAAAGTGATGCCCCGTTTGTGCGGCGAACTCGCCGGATACGCGGCCGATAATCCCGATCAGTCGATCCGGCTGCGCGCGGTGCTGCACACCGGGGATGTGCACCAGGACGGCCAGGGCTGGTTCGGCGAGGCGATCGACGTGGCCTGCCGGCTGCTGGACGCTCCGGAGGTCAAGGACCGGTTCCGGCAGATCTCCGATCCACTGCTGGTCGTGGTGTCGGGCGAGATCTACCGGAGCACCGTCCGACAGGGCTACCTCGGCATCGACGAACAATCGTTCAGCCAGGTGACCCAGGTGACCGTCTCCGGCCAATCGTACGAGGGCTGGGTCTGGGTCCCGCGCTACGACGACCAGCCGGAGCGAGAGGGGCGTGAGCACCGTCCGCGCTTACCCCGATCCGCGCACGAACTGGTGTCCCTGCCGCAGCGCACGGTGGGATCGGGCGGGCTGACCCGGGCCCGCAAACACATCATCGCCCAGTTCGGTTCAGCTCCTACGCGCCCCTGACCGGAGGCCGGGAGCCGCCCGACCGCGGCCGCACATTGGGAGAGCGGCTGTGGGGGCGGCCCTGGACCTCGCCTCCGACCGAACCACCGGCCGCCGGTTCGCATCCGCACGAACTGGCGCCGCATCCGACCTGTCGCAGTACCAGTCAGCTGCGGCGGATCGTCTTCACCGGTTTTCCCGGGCGCCACAACTGGATCACCAACTGCTGTGCCTCCTCGTCGACCGTGGTGAGCACGGCTTCGGTGAGGTCCAGCCGGAAGGCGTGGTAGTCACCGGGCGGCTGCTCGGCCGTGCGCATGGCCTCCTTGTCCGCCCCGGCCACCACCTCGACCGCGCGGCCGGCGATCTTGGCGTCGCCCTTGTTGGGGTGGGCGTGGATGGCCAGCCTCGGATCCCGGCGCAGGTCCTTGGCCTTCACCGCGCCCAGCATCGAACCGAAGCTCAACTCCGCGCCGGAGAACTCCACCTCGCTCCCGCTCACCCGGGGCGAGCCGTCGGGGCGCAGCGTCGCCAGCACGTGGGCTTCGTGCGCTTCGAAGCGGGATCGGATCTGCGCGGCCAATTCCGGTGCTTCGGCCTCGAACTGTTGCCAGGTCGCCATACCGGGCAGTCTGCCCGCGGCCACCGACAAACCCCATGGCCGAAAGTCCTAGTCGACCAAGCCCTGGTTGGCCAGGGCCCGCAGCACCTGGCGGGTCGCCGGGGCGCACCGCTCGGCGTCGGCCGTGCTCACCCAGGCCAGTTCGGCAATCTCCGCGCCCACCGCCAGTTCCCCGGTGTGGTCCACCTGGTAGCAGGTCATCCGCACCCGCCGGCCCCCGGCGAACCCGTCGGCGGCGTCGGTGACCACGTCGAACAGGCGCAGGGTGGACGCGTCGATGGTCACGCCGAGTTCCTCGCGCAGCTCCCGGGCCAGCCCGGCCGGGTCGCTCTCCCCCGGCTCCCGCTTCCCACCGGGCAGGTAGAACAGCTTCTTGCCGTCGGTGCGCACGGTGAGCAGCTTGCGGTCGGCCACCCGGATCCAGGCCAGCACGTCCAGCGGGGCCTCCGGCACCTCCCCGGCGCCGCGGGACCACTTGTCCACCGGCGGGCGGTAGTCGGCGAACCGGTCCAGCACGACCATCGGGTCGGGGCCGTGGGCCAGCATCGCGGCGTGCTGCGGACGCAGGAAACCCGCGTCCACCATGTGGTCCACGAACCGCAGCAGCGGCTGGTAGTAGCCGTCCACGTCGACCAGGCCGATCGGTTTGGCGTGCAGGCCCAGTTGCGCCCAGGTCCACACCTCGAACGCCTCCTCCAGGGTGCCCGCACCCCCGGGCAGCACCAGGAATCCGTCGGCCAGCGCGGCCATCGCGGCCTTGCGCTCGTGCATGTCGGCGACCACGCGCAGCTCGGTCAGGCCGCGGTGCGCCAGTTCGCGGTCCATCAGGTGTTCCGGGATCACCCCGATCACCTCGCCGCCCTCGCGCAGCGCCGCGTCGGCCACCGCGCCCATGGTGCCGACCAGCGCCCCGCCGTACACCACACCGACGCCCCGGCGGGCCAGATCGCGACCGAGCGCGGTGGCCGCGTCGAGGTAGACGGTGCCGTTGCCGGTCGAGGAACCACAGAACACACAGATGCGCACGACTGCCCAGCTTAACAGCATTTAGTCCAGTTCCATACTCCGCGCCCCATTTTGACGCATTCAAAGAATTGTCAACTGTGAATATTAAATAACGCGACGACTGTTAACTTCTGACCCCCGTGGATTCACCGGATATTCGTTGATAGGGCCCGTACCCGTGGGTATACAGGTTTACGCCCTGCCTTCGACGAAAGTGACCGCGAAATGAAGTCTGCCCGCTTATTGGTTATTCCGGCCCTGCTGAGCATCGTTGCCGCCGGTGGTGCGACCGCGGCCGGAAATGCCGCCAACGGACAACGCGCCACTCCCGACGCGACCGGCACGTACACCCTGACGACGCTGCCCGACCAGGGTGAGAGCTCGATCTACGACTTCATCCAGTCGGCCACGAGCAGTATCGACATGACGATGTACGAACTGCGCGACACCACGGTCACCGGCGATCTGGTCGCCAAGGAGAAGGCAGGCGTCAAGGTCCGGGTGATCCTGGACGCGAAAGAGACCTCGGTGAACAGCACCGCGTACAACGCACTGCAGTCCGGCGGCGTCGCGGTCACCTACTCCTCGTCGGCCTTCACCTACACCCACCAGAAGACCATCACGGTCGACAACGCCAAGTCCTACGTCAGCACCGGGAACCTGGACACCAAGTACTACAGCACCTCCCGCGACTTCGGTGTGCTCGACACGGACGCCAATGACGTCGCCGCGATCGAGCAGGTGTTCGCGGCCGACTTCGCGAAGACCTCGATCACCCCGGGCGACGGGGACGATCTGGTGTGGAGCCCGACCGACTCGCAGACCCAGCTGCTGAAGCTGATCAACGGGGCGACCACGAGCCTGGACGTCGAGCAGGAGGAGTTCGGCGACACCACCCTGGTGAACGCGGTCGTCGCGGCGGCCAAGCGGGGCGTCGCGGTGCGGGTGGTCGCCGAGGACGAGAGCGGTGACTACGACAGCGAACTGAACGAGGTCACCGCGGCCGGCGGCAAGGTCACCACCTACAGCTCCAGCACCGGCTACTACATCCACGCCAAGACGATCACCGTCGACTACGGCACCTCGGCCGCGAAGGTGTTCGCCGGCTCGGAGAACTTCTCCGACAACTCGCTCAACCACAACCGCGAGCTGGGCCTGATCGTGAGCGACTCGGGCATCCTCACCGGCATCGAGCAGGCCTTCACCGCCGACTTCAACAAGACCAGCGGCAGCTGATCCAGCGGAGCCCGCAGAACGTGGGAGGGCACCCTCAGTGGGTGTCCTCCCACGCCTTGTAGGACTCCTCGACCACTCGGATGGCGTCGTCGATGTCGTCGGTGACGTGCACCAGGTTCAGGTCCTTTTCGGACACCTTCCCGCCGCCGGCCACGCTGGACCGCAACCAGTCGGCCAGCCCGCCCCAGTACTCGCTGCCGAACAGCACCACCGGGAACTTGGTGACCTTCTTGGTCTGCACCAGGGTCAGCGCCTCGAACAGCTCGTCCAGGGTGCCGAACCCGCCGGGCAGGCAGATGAACGCCTGCGCGTACTTCATGAACATCGTCTTGCGCACGAAGAAGTAGCGGAAATTCACGCCGAGGTCGACCCACGGGTTGAGGCCCTGCTCGAAGGGCAGCTCGATACCCAGCCCCACGGACAGCCCGCCGGCCTCCGAACAGCCCCGGTTGACCGCCTCCATGGCGCCCGGCCCACCGCCGGTGATCGCCGCGAAACCGGCCTGGGCCAGCGCCGCGCCGAGCTTGCGACCCAGCTCGTAGTCGGGGTGCTCGCGCGGGGTGCGGGCCGAGCCGAACACGGTGACCGCCTTGGGCACCTCGGCCAGCGCGCCGAACCCCTCCACGAACTCGGCCTGGATGCGCAGCACCCGCCACGGGTCGGTGTGCACCCAGTCGGTGGGGCCCCGCGAGTCGAGCAGCCGCTGATCGGTGGTGGTCAGCTCGGCGATCCGGGACCGGCGCAGCACCACCGGGCCCCGTTGCTTCTCCCGGGGGTGCTCGTCGCCGTCCCGCGTCCGCTCACCATCGCCGACTCGGCCGTTCGCCGGAAAATCCGCTGTCATTGGCGCGAGTCTAAGGCTCGGAGTCAGCCCGTGACGCTCGGCGCGCCATTCTCCACGTGTCCGGAGAAACGCCGGGTGAACCCGGTGTCCCCGGCGACCGTGGCGGTCAGGTCGTACCAGCCGGCCGAGCTGTCCACCACGTCGTACTCCTGGTTGACCGTCGCGCCCGGGCCGACCTGGTAGGTCTGCACCTTCGGCTGGCCCGGCCGCGGACCGGCCAGCCGCACGGTGGCCGCGGTCGAGCCCGGGTTGACGATGCTGACCCGCAGCACCGGCTTGGCCGCCCCACCGGTGATGGTCACCGCGACCTCGACCGGGGTGCCGGCCGGGGCTCCGGCGAACCGGCGGAAGAAGCCGTTGGGGCCGTGCACCGCGATGTCGTAGCCGGTTGCGCCGGGCACGGTGACCTTCCCCTGGCCGTTGGGCGCCACATCCTGCTGGATCGCCGGGTCCGCACCGGGATACACCTGCAGTTGCACGGCGTTCGCGCCGGCGTTGGCCAGCGCCAGGCTGACCTGGCCGGTGCCGCGGGCCACGCTGGCGTTGGCGGTGGGCTGGTAGGGAATCGGCCGGGCTGGGCGCACACCGGGCTCCTGGGTCGGGGTGACCTGATGGCCCTCGGCGGGCGGGGCCGGCTTGGGCAGCTTCGACTGGGTCTGGTCGGCCTTGGCCTGCAACGCCAGCGCGTCGGGCAGCATCGGGATGCCCGGATTCCACTTGGTGAAGTCGAAGCAGCTGGTCAGGTCGCCGGTGATGGAGCGGCGCCAGGCCGAGATGTTCGGCTCGTGCACACCGGTCCAGCGCTCCAGGAAGCGGATCGTGGAGGTATGGTCGAACACCTGGGAGTTGACCCAGCCGCCGCGGCTCCACGGCGACACGACCATCATCGGCACCCGCGGCCCGAGCCCGATCGGCCAGCCCGCCACGTATTCGCCGGCCGTGCCTGCGGGCGCGGTGGGCGGCACGACGTGGTCGAAGAAGCCGTCGTTCTCGTCGAAGTTGATGAACACCGCGGTCGAGTCCCACAGTTTCTGGTTGCCCCACAAGGCTTTCAGCATCGTGCTGAGGTACACCGCGCCGTCGACGGGGCGGGCCGCCGGGTGCTCGCACCAACGGTAGGGAGCGACCACATAGGACACCTGCGGCAGGTTCCCGGACTCGCAGGCGGCGATGAAATCGGCCAGCACGTGGTTGGGGTTCATGCCCTGCCCCGAGTCGGGCAGCCACTGGGAGATCACGTTGGCCCGCGCGGCCAGCTGCTGCTTGGCCGGATCGCTGCTGGCCAGCGCGTCGTGGTAGGCATGGAACAGCCACAGCGGGTTGTCGCCGTAGTCGCCGACCCAGCCGTTGGTGCCGTCGCCGACCTCCTTGTTGGCGTACACCTGCCAGGAGACTCCGGCGTCCTGCAACCGCTCCGGGTAGGTGGTCCAGTGGTAGACCGGCTGGTAGTCGTCCGGGTTGGAGATGGCCGGACCGCCCTGCGTGCCACCCGGGTCGATGGTGCCCGACCACTGGAACAATCGGTTGGGCGTGGTGGGGCCCTGGATGGAGCAGAAGTAGCTGTCGCAGATGGTGAACGCGTCGGCCACCGCGCGCTGGTACGGGATGTCCGCGGCGGTGAAGTAGCCCATGGCGAGCTCGGTCTTGTTGGGAATCCAGGCGTCGTACTGGCCCTCGTCCCACATCAGGTGCGTCGGACCCCAGCTGTGGTCCAGATCCCCGAGGTCCTGACCGTCCACCTTGGTCGTGTCGATGTGAAAGGGCAGCAGCGCGCCACCGTCGGTGCGGGCCGCATCCGGTTGGTGGTACACGCTTTTGCCGGTGCGCAGGTTCAGCGGCGTGCGGTCGCCGAAGCCGCGCACGCCCCGCATGGAACCGAAGTAGTGGTCGAAGGAACGGTTTTCCTGCATCAGGATCACCACGTGCTCGACATCGTCGAGGGCGCCGCGCCGCCGCGGTGCGGCCATCGCCTCGGCCAGGCCCGAGGGCAGCCCCGCCGACAGCACCCCACCGGTCGCCGCCGCGCCGGCCACCCCACCGAGGAAACGACGCCGGTTGAAGCCCGAATTCGTCTCTGCCATGTCCTGCCCATCCCTTCGATCACGCGGCTGGCGCGCACGCCGGGCCGAGAGAACCAGTGCCAGGCAAAACCCGGCCGCCGAGGTCGTGAACGGCAGGTGACCATTGGCAGGCCAGCAGAACCGGACGAACAGCCCCGACCCCGGTGCCCAGCGCACGGAACGGCAGCTTTCCGGATCGGGGCGTCTCCGGGCTAACTCAACAGTTGACGCAACACCCGGGCGCACTCGATGATCTGCGCGACCGGCACGTGCTCCTCCTGGGTGTGGGCCAGCAGCGGGTCGCCCGGGCCGTAGTTGACCGCGGGCATGCCCAGCGCGGCGAACCGGGCCACGTCGGTCCAGCCCAGCTTGGCCACCGGCGCCACCCCGGTGGCCTCGACCAGTTCCCGGGCCACCGGCGCGGCCAGCCCGGGCAGCGCCCCGGCCGCGCGGTCGGTCACGGTCACCGAGTAACCGGCGAACACCGTGCGCAGATGTTCTTCGGCCTGTTCTGGCGAGCGGTCCGGGGCGAACCGGTGGTTCACCGTGAGCACCGCCTCGTCCGGCACCACGTTGCCGGCCACCCCACCGGAGATCCGCACCGCCTGCAGGCCCTCCCGGAACCGGCAGCCGTCGATGTCCACCCGCCGCGGCTGGTAGTCGTCCAGCCGGCGCAGCGCCTCGCCCATGGCGTGGATGGCGTTGCGGCCCATCCAGGCCCGGGCGGTGTGCGCGCGGGCGCCGGAAGTGCGCACCTCGATGCGCATGGTGCCCTGGCAGCCCGCCTCGACCGCGCCACCGGAGGGTTCGCCGACCACCGCGAGATCGCCGCGCAGCCAGTCCGGCAGCTCCCGTTCCACCCGGCCGAGGCCGTTGCGCGAGGCGTCGACCTCCTCGCAGTCGTAGAACAGGAAGGTCAGGTCGTGCCTGGGGTTCGGGAGGGTCGCGGCCAGGTGCAGCATGACCGCGTCACCGCCCTTCATATCGGCTGTGCCGCAGCCGTGCAGGATCCGCTCGGCGCCGGAGCCGGTGCGGTGCAGCGGAAGATTGTCGTTGACCGGCACCGTGTCCAGGTGCCCGGCCAGCACCACGCGAGAGGGTCGGCCGAGGTTGGTGCGGGCCAGCACGGTGTGTCCGGAGCGGACGATCTCCAGGTGACCGGCCTGGGCCCGCAGGGATTGCTCCACCGCGTCCGCGATGACCGCTTCGTCCCCCGACACGCTGGGAATGTCCACCAGAGTCGCGGTGAGCTCGACGGGGTCGACGGTCAGGTCCAGTGCGGTCGTCACGGACGCTCACCGTAGCGTGGAGACAGCAACCACAAGATCCGGAGGGCAGACATCATGCGTGTGATCGCCGGGGTGCCGCTGGTGGTGGCCGGTCTGCTCGGCCTCGCGGCGCTCGCCGGCTGCGCCGACAACCAGCCCGGGGACGTCAACAACGGCCCGGGCTACACCGACAACATCGCCGACCTGAAGGTCAAGCTGCCCGCGCTGGACTCCGACCCGTGCCGGGGCAAGCAGGTGACCACGCTCTACCCCGACTGTGGGCGCTACGTCACCGAGGTGGCCAACACCCTGGGGGCGATCAAGGGCAACCTGGCCGGCCAGAGCCGGGCCATCGGGGCGCTGCAGGCGGATGTGAGCAAGTACCAGGGGATGGGCTGCGACACCATCACCGGCACGCCCACCGCGAGCCAGCAGTCCGGCTGCCCGGTGGCGCTGACCGGAATCGGCACTGAGCTGGACATCCTGAACAAGGCGCTGACCAGCATCCCGACCAGCAACTGAGGCTTGTTACGGTTTCGCCTGTGACCACTGCCGCTACCGGTGCCCACGCCGTTGGGCTCGCCACCGTGACCACCGACGGGACCGTGCTGGACACCTGGTTCCCCACCCCGAAGCTGGGGGCGGGCGAGGGCGCGACCGGCACCGACCGGCTCACCGAGGAACAGGCCAATGCCGCGCTGGGCGCCGGTGCGCTCGGGCTGCTGGGCGCCGATCTCGAGCGCGGAGTCGAGGTGGTCGCCGTGCGCACCACGATTGATTCCCTTGCCGACGCGCCGGTCGACGCGCACGACGTGTACCTGCGCCTGCACCTGCTCTCGCACCGGTTGGTCGCGCCGCACGGGCTGAACCTGGACGGTCAGTTCGGGCTGCTGACCAACGTGGTGTGGACGAACTTCGGGCCGTGCCCGGTGGAGGGGTTCGAGGCGACCCGGCTGCGGCTGCGCGGGCGCGGGCCGGTGACCGTGTACGGGGTGGACAAGTTCCCCCGGATGGTGGACTACGTGGTGCCCAGCGGGGTGCGCGTCGCCGACGCCGACCGGGTTCGGCTGGGCGCGCACCTGGCCGGTGGGACCACGGTCATGCACGAGGGTTTCGTGAACTTCAACGCCGGGACGCTGGGCGCGTCGATGGTGGAGGGCCGGGTCAGCGCCGGGGTCGTCGTCGGTGACGGCTCGGATGTGGGCGGCGGCTCGTCGATCATGGGGACGCTGTCCGGTGGTGGCAAGGAGATCGTTTCGGTCGGCGAGCGCTGCCTGATCGGCGCGAACGCGGGGATCGGCATCTCGCTCGGCGATGACTGCGTGGTCGAGGCCGGGCTGTACGTCACGGCCGGGACGAAGGTGGCACTGCCGGACGGGCGGATCATCAAGGCGCGGGACCTGTCCGGGACGCCGGGGCTGTTGTTCCTGCGCAACTCGGCATCGGGGCGGGTCGAGGTGCGAGAGCGGGCCGGGACGGGGATCGAGCTCAACAGCGCCCTGCACGCCAACGACTGACCTCAGTGCGGTGAGCGCCGGTCGGACCGGCGCTCACCGGCATCACTCAGGCTGGAGTAGCTCCGCGAACGGGCTGGAGTGAGCTCCGCGAAACCATCGAAGGAGCGGCCGGAGCCTTCCGCTACCGCGCCTCCGCCGGAGCCTCCGTGGGTGGCGAAGCCTCCGCGGGCGGTGTAGTGCGCCGGGCTCCGAGCCACGGCCGGAGCAGGGCGTACAACCCGCCGGCGAGCAGGAAGCCGACCAGGAACGTGATGTCGCCGATGCCCGGCAGGTGCTTGACCACCAAGCCGCTGAAGTCCTCCTGGTTGGAGAACAACAGGATGGACGCGACGATGCCGATCAGCATGGCCACCGCGCCCGCCCAGTTCTGGTACCACTTCGCGTACAGCAGCTCGTCCACCCGTTTTCCGCGGCGAATGATCTGGTCGGCGAAGAACACGCCCAGCCACGGGCCGATCCAGTAGGCGATCACCAGCAGGAAGTTCTCGTACTTCGTCCCGGCATCCGACAGCCCCGACCAGGCCAGGAAGAAGCCGAGCACGCCGAACACCAGCGCCACCACCGCACGGCGCAGCGCCAGCGGGAGGGTGAAACCCACCGTCAGGAACGACATCGCGCCGGAGTAGATGTTCAGCGCGTTGGCCGACACGGCGCCCAGTGCGATCGCGATCAGCGTCAGGTCGGCCAGTGCGGTGGGCAGTTGGGCGGTGAAGGCCGCCGTGGGGTTGTCCAGGCTGAAGGTGTGCACCGAGGTCACCGCGGCCGCGCCGGCGATCTCCAGCACCACGCAGGACACGAACACACCCAGCCCGGCGGACAGGCCCACCGCGCGCTTGTTCGAATTCGACGGCAGGTAGCGGGTGTAGTCGGAGGCGTAGGGGTTCCAGCCCGCCGCGTAGCCGAACGCGGCCCCGGCGGTGAGCAGGAACGCCCCCGGCACCGGCGCGGTGCTCGCCCCCGGGTTGGTCTTGGTCAGCACCCACACCGTGGTCACCGCGAACACCACAGCCAGGAACACGAACGCGTACTTCTCGAACGCCTGCACCAGGTTGTGCCCGAAGTAGGCCACGCCGATCTGCACCAGCACGATGATCACCAACCCGAGCAGGGTCGGCATCCCGGTCAGCGCGGCCAGCGCGAACGCGCCGCTCACGCTGTTCACCGCGAACCAGCCGATCCCCGCCGTCAGCGACATCAACCCGGCGGGCAGCGCGTTGCCCCAGTAGCCGAACGCGGCCCGGCCCAGCACCATCTGCGGCACGCCGTATCCGGGCCCGCGCGCGGACAGGAAGCCGTGCGCGGTCGAGCCGAGCACGTTGCCGATCACCAGCGCCAGCACCGCCTGCCAGAACGGCAGACCGAACCCGGCCACCGCCAGCACCCCGACGAACACCGTGGCGAACTCCAGGTTCGGCGAGGTCCACGTCCAGAACAGCTGCAGCGGCTTGCCGTGCCGCTCGCTGGCGGCGATGAACTCGATCCCGCCCGGCTCGATCGCGACGACCTTGTCGCCGTACTCGCCGGGCCGCACCGGTTCGGACGCGACCGCCCCGGTCTCCTCGGTGGTGGAAACCCTGTCAGCCAAGGGATATCGCCGCCAATTTCTCTCGCAGGTAGTCGCCCCACACCACGGGCGGGTAGCTCGTGGTGCCGATGGGCGGAGGGAAGGACTCGATCACCGCGTCGTGATTGGCCTCGTAGAAGAAGATCAGCGACAGCAGATCCTCGTCGGGCGCGGCCGCCGAGGGCGGCAGCACGCGATGTCTCGTGGAGCGCCAGCGATCGCCGGTCCACCGGGCCATCACGTCGCCGATGTTGACGGTGAACGCCGCCGGATCGTAGGGCGCGTCCACCCAGCGTCCGTCCACTGTGTACACCTGCAGGCCGCCGACGCCGGGTTCCCGGTCCAGCACGGTGACCGTGCCGAAGTCGGTGTGCGGGCCGATGCGGAACTGGCCGGGCTCGGGCGGGCCGACCCGGTTCATCGGCGGGTACCAGTTGAGGTTGCAGCCGTAGGTCGGGTGGCTCAGGTAGGGGCCGAAGTGATCGGCGGGCAGGCCGAGCGCGACCGCGCACACGGACAGCAGTTCGTCGGACAGCTCGTGCATCCGGCGCAGGTATTCCGCGAGCGCCGTTCGCAGTTCGGGCACCTCGGCCGGCCAGACGTTGGGGGCGAACCAGATCTCGTCCACCAGTGGATCGCAGGTCGGCTCGTCGGAGGCCAGCGAGTAGGACTCCTTGAGGTCGGCCGGGGTGGCCGAGCCCTCGGCGTAACCGTTGGCCTCGGCGCCCGGCGGGATCCAGCCGCGCCCGCCGACCGCGACCGCGTACCGGGCCTTGGTCTCCGGCGGCAACGCGAAGAACCGCCGGGCCGCCGTACGAACCCGGTCCCGTAGTCCGGCCGGCACGCCGTGGCCAGTGACCAGCAGGAAGCCGGCGGTGCGCAGCGCGTGATCGACCTGTTCGGCCACCGCGGCCCGCCCGGCCGGATCACCGGAGAACCAGGGGGTGAGATCGATCACCGGCACGTAGTCGCCGTCGGAAGCGCCACGGCTGGTGGCGTCCGGCGCGATCGCGGTGCCGCCGGGGGCGTCGGGGGTGATCACGGGCGCTGGGTCGGGTGGCTGGGTCACGATCCCTCCTCCTTGCCGGGCACGCCGATGTCCTCGTGCCAGAGATCGGGGCGGGCGGCGATGAACTCGGTCATCAGGCCGATGCACTCCGGGTCGTCCAGCACGGTGACCGCGGTGCCGTGTTCGGCCAGCCAGTCGTGGCCACCATAGAAGGTCTCGGCCTCGCCGATCAGCACCGCGCCGATGCCGAACTGGCGGACCAGGCCGCTGCAGTACCAGCACGGCGAGAGCGTGGTGACCATCACCGTGTCGGCGTACCCGCCCGCCCGGCGGCCGGCGGCCCGGAACGCGGCCGTTTCCGCGTGCACGGACGGATCGCCGTCCTGTACCCGCCGGTTGTGTCCGCGGCCGAGCAGGGTTCCCTGGTTGTCGAACAACGCGGCGCCGATGGGCACGCCGCCCTCGGCGAGCCCGGCCCTCGCCTCGGCCACCGCGACCGCCAGCAACCCGGCCGGGTCACCGCCAGGCGGAGCGGGGTGAAATCGCCGTGTCGCGGACATGTCGACACCATGCGCGACCGGCCCGATCCCCGCAACGGT
The DNA here is from genome assembly GCA_035551355.1 of Pseudonocardiaceae bacterium. Lineage (GTDB taxonomy): Bacteria > Actinomycetota > Actinomycetes > Mycobacteriales > Pseudonocardiaceae > DATATV01. Next base: position 19,473 of record DASZNF010000114.1, read on the forward strand.
TACCGCGCTGCGATCTCGTTACGACAGGTTTCGTGGCCATAACAGCCTTTCTCACCTGGCAGGACACTCGTCGTACACCTGGAGTTCACCTATTATCGATCAGATGTCCGTTTCCGCCGGGTCCCGCCCGTTGACTCCCGCCGCCCTGCGGCTGGGTGCGACGCCCATCGCCGCCGGCCCGGCCGACGGCGTGGCCACGCACGTCCGGGCCACGCTGGACACCCAGCTGCGCGCGCTGCTCGCGCACCAGCACAACGTGGCCCGGGACGACGAACCCGAGGCCGTGCACCAGATGCGGGTGGCCGGCCGGCGCATCCGGGTGGCGCTGCGCATCGCCGGTCCGGTGCTCGGGCCGGACGGTGAACGGGCGCGGGCCGAGGTGGCCTGGCTGGGCGGACTGCTCGGGCCGGTGCGTGATCTGGACGTGCTGTGCGGACGACTGGAAGCCCGGGCCGGGGAACTGGACGAGATCGACCGGGACGGGTTCGGCGAGGTGCTGGACGCGCTGCGGGCGGCCCGGTCGGGCGGGAGGGACGCGGTGACCACCGCGCTGACCGGCACCCGCTACCGGACGCTGCTGCGGGCGCTGGCCAAGCTGACCCAGCTCGCCCCGGACGCCCCCGACCCCGACGCCCCCGCCGGCCTGGTGCGGCGGCCGGCGCGCAAGCTGGCCCGGCAGGTCGAGCGGGCCGGCAAGGACCCGACCGATCTGGAGCTGCACGAGCTGCGGATTCGCGGGAAGCGGCTGCGCTACGCGGCCGATTTCGGCGCCGCGCTGGGCGGGCGGCGAGAGGCGCAGCGGCTGCGGGTGGTGGCCAGGGCGGCCAAGAACTTCCAGGAGGTGCTCGGCAACCACCAGGACACGGTGGCGGCCGAACACCGGCTGCGCGAACTGACGCTCGGCGCCGGGTTGTCCACCGGCGCGCTGCTGGTGCTGGGCCGGCTGGTGGAGCGGGAGCACCTGGAGCGGGCCGAGTACCGGGCCAGGTGGTGGTCGGCCTGGCGGGCCCTGCGGCACGCCGCCCGGGCCCTGGGCTGAGCCCCGCGCATCGGCACCACCCGATCGGGCCGACGCCGATTCCATGATCAGCGGGCCGACAGCGTCAGTCGGTGAGCCGTTTGGCGGCGGCGGCGACGCGCTCGTCGGTCGCGGTCAGCGCGATGCGCACGTGCCGGCCGCCGGTCGGGCCGTAGAAGGTGCCCGGGGCGGCCAGGATGCCCCGCTCGGACAGCCAGCCGATGGTCGACCAGGCGTCCTCGCCCCGGCCGGCCCACAGGTACAGCCCGGCCTCGGAGTGGTCGATGGTGAACCCGGCGGCGGTCAACGCGGGCCGCAACTGGGCCCGGCGGGCGGCGTAGCGCTCCCGCTGCGCGCGCAGGTGCTCGTCGTCGGTCAGCGCGGCCACCATGGCCTGCTGCACCGGCCGGGGCACGATCATGCCGGCATGCTTGCGCACCTCAAGCAGCCGCCGCACCAGCGCCGGATCGCCGGTCACGTAGCCCGCGCGGTACCCGGCCAGATTGGAGGACTTGGACAGCGAGTGCACCGCCAGCAGCCCGTCGGTGCGGCCGCCGGAGACCTCCGGGTGCAGCACGGACACCGGCTCGGCGTCCCAGGCCAGCGGCAGATAGCACTCGTCGGACACCACGATGGCGCCCCGGTCACGTGCCCAGTCGACCACCTTGCGCAGGTGCGCCACGGGCAGCACCCTGCCGGTCGGGTTGGACGGCGAGTTCAGCCACAACAGCTTGGGCCGGCGCGGACCGACGGCGGTCAGCGAGTCCGCCCGCACCACCTCGGCCCCGGCCAGCAGCACCCCCACCTCGTAGGTGGGGTAGGCCAGCTCCGGGATGACCACCACGTCCCCGGCGCCCAGCCCGAGCAGGGTGGGCAGCCAGGCGACGAGCTCCTTGGACCCGATGGTCGGCAGCACCGCGTCCGGCTCGATGCCGGTGATGCCGTACCGCCGTGCCATCGCGGCCACCGCGGCCGCCCGCAACTCCGGTGTGCCGTGCGTGGCCGGATACCCGGGGATCTCCGCGGCCGAGCCGAGCGCGGCCTGGATCACCTCGGGCACCGGATCGACCGGCGTGCCGACGGACAGGTCGACCAGCCCGTCGGGATGGGCCTTGGCCCGCCCGGTCGCCTCGGCCAGCGAATCCCAGGGAAAATCGGGGAGCCGGCGGCCGCTCACTCCTCGTGCGCCTGCGGCGGCAGGTTCTTGACCAGCGCCGGGTCGGCGCTGACCTTGCCCACCTTCGACGCCCCGCCCGGGGAGCCCAGCTCGTCGAAGAAGTCCACGTTGGCCTTGGTGTAGTCCTTCCACTGATCGGGGACGTCGTCCTCGTAGTAGATGGCCTCCACCGGACACACCGGTTCGCAGGCACCGCAGTCAACGCACTCGTCGGGGTGGATGTACAGCATCCGGTCGCCCTCGTAGATGCAGTCGACGGGGCACTCTTCGATACATGCCTTGTCGAGAACGTCGACGCAGGGCTCGGCGATCACGTAGGTCACTGCGTTCTCCTGCTTCCTCAAGCCGTCCTTGCCCACGTGCCCGCAAAAAATCACGTGGCACGCGACAGTATCTCTCGGCCTGCGCGCCCAGGACGAACCGGTGCCCGAGTTCACACCACAATGGGGGGCATGGAAGCCGTCGAGCTGCTGGAATGCGCGTGCGCCGACGCCTGGCCCGCGTTGGTCGACCAACCCTTGGGACAGTGGCGAATGCGCGCCGCCGACGGGTTCACCGGGCGGGCCAACAGCACCCTGGTGGTCGGCGCGCCGGACCGGTCGCTGCCCGACGCGCTGCACGCGGCGGCGGATTTCGCGGTGGCGCACGGGATTCCGGCCCGCGCGCAGGTGCCGGTGGGCTCGCGGTTCGAGACCAGGCTGGCCGACGCCGGCTGGCAGGCCGACCAGGGGCATTCCGGGGCGGGCGGGGTGCTGGTGATGACCGGTCCGCTGGACAAGCTGGCCGGAGTGCTGCCCGAGGGCGTCACCGCGGAGCCGGAGGCGCCCGCCGACTGGTGGCCGCTCGCGGTGGACGCGCAGGCGCCGACCACGGCCCAGCGGCACGTGCTGACCAGCGGCGAGCGGGTGGCCTTCGGCGTGGCCCGGATCGACGGGCGGCTGGCCGGGGTGGTGCGCGGCGCGGTGGTCGGGCCGGCGGACGACGGACTGCTGCACATCAGCCGGCTGGCGGTGGCGCGGGAGTTCCGGCGGCGCGGGCTGGCCACGGCGGTGATGGCCGCGCTGGCGGCGTGGGCGGGGCTGCTGGGGGCGCGGCGGTACGTGCTGCAGGTGGTGGACGCCAACCGCGGGGCGATCACGCTGTACGCCGGACTGGGCGGGGTCGAGCACCACCGGTACCAATACTGGGTGCCCGCGTAAGTCGTTGGGCGGCCGCGTAAGTCGTTGGGCGGCCGAGGAAGCTGCTCGCTAGGTGGCCTTGATCCGGCCGAGCACGACGGCCGAGGGGATCACGCCCGCGCCGAGCAGCAGCAGGGCCCGCCAGTCGGCGAGCAGCACGATGTCGCCGCCCGGGCCGCCGACGCCGAACACCGCGACGGTGAGCAGCCAGGCCCACAGCGGAATGCCCGCGATCAGCGGGCGGCGCACGGCCGAGGCGGCCCGGCTAACCAGCCACGGGGTGGCCACGGCGGCGACCAGCGCGGTGATCGGGAACTCCACGACACCCAGGCGCAGCGGCAGGAAGAACAGTTCCAGGACGCCGAGCAGGATCGCGTCGACGGCCAGCACGGGCAGCAGCAGCCAGTCGCGCAGGGCAGGTGCGGCGGCGATGGTGGCCGGGCCCGGGCGCGGGGATGGTGGCCGCCACCCGAGTCCGGTTTTGCGCGTGGCGGTGTTCTGGTTGGCGCGAACGGGTTTCCCAGCGACAGAGCCGCCAATCGCTTTCGCGTGACCGGCCGACTTCGAGCCCTGGGACGGCTTCGAACTCGATGCGGATTTCGTTGCACTGGAAGGCTTTCCACCGCCACTCGATGCCGGTCCGGTTACGCCGGAAGGCTTTCCACCGCTGCCCGATACCGGTCTGGTTGCACCGGAAGGCTTCTCGCCGCCATCCGATGCCGGTTTCGTTGGTCCAGCAGGCTTTCCAGCCGGTCCCGATGCGGATTTCGCGCCGCTGGAAGGCTTTCCGCGGCCGGGCTGGTTCGACCGGCGCTTCGCGTTCATCGCACGCCGCCGCTGGCAAGGCCCGGGCAGGTCACGATTGCTCGTCTTCCATGCGGACCACACCCAGGCCACCGAACAGATCCGTGGCCACACTCTCGTCCGGGCCTCCGGCCAGCGTGAAGAACTCCTCCTCCAGCACCGGCTGGGCGATGCCGTTGGACAGCGCGTAGGACCGCGTCTCGGCGCGCTCCCACACGGTCACCTGGGTGGCGTGCGCGCGCAGGGCCCGCAGTTTCGCGGGCAGGTGGGCGCGGATGTCCACCGCGGTCGAGATCGTGTCGTCGGCGACCGTGGGGAGCTCGCCGTCGCCGGGCAGGCGGAACGGCAGTTCGGCCACCGACGTCAGTCTGGTCACTCCGGCGTCGGTGGCCCGGCGGGACTGGACGGCGTGGAACACCCGGTCGACCCGGTGCGCACCGCGCGGCGCCGCGGCCGCGGTGGTGACCTCGTGCGCCCGGATGTGGTCGGGGTGGCCGTAACCGCCGTCCGGGCCGTAGCTGATCACCACCTGGGGACGCACCTCGGCGATGACCGCGGCCAGCTGGTCGACCTGGGTGTCCAGATCACCGCGCACGAACGCCCGCGGGTGCTGGTTGGCCGGGTCGCCGGCCATGCCGGAGTCGCGCCACCGGCCGACCCCGCCGAGGAACCGGTGATCGGTCACGCCCAGCGCGGCACAGGCCGAGCGCAGCTCCCCGATCCGGTACCCGCCGAGCTGGTCGGCGGCCTCGGCCCGCAACTCGGCCAGGTTGGCCGGGATGATCTCGCCCTGCTCACCCAGCGTGCAGGTCACCACGGTCACCTGCACGCCCCGGGCGGCATAGCGCGCGATGGTCCCGCCGGTCCACAGGCTCTCGTCATCCGGGTGCGCGTGTACCAGCAGTAACCGCGCCGGGGCCGTCAGAGTCACGCGAACAGCCTAAGCGTGCTCATCGACGACCCCGGCGGGGTCCCCACACCACAAACCACTCAGACCATGCTCTGCGGCTCGGCGAAGTGGCACGCGGACAGGGTCCTGCCGTCCGCGCGCAGCTTCAGCTCCGGCTCCTCGGTGGCGCAGATGTCCTGCGCCTTCCAGCACCGGGTGCGGAACCGGCACCCCGAGGGCGGATTTACCGGGCTGGGCACATCGCCGGTCAGCACGATGCGCCGCCGCTGCCGCTCGATCGCCGGGTCCGGCACCGGCACCGCGGACAGCAGCGCCTGCGTGTACGGGTGGCTGGGCGCGGCGTAGATGTCGTCCCGCTCGCCGGTCTCCACGATCTTGCCCAGGTACATCACGGCCACCCGGTCGGAGATGTGCCGCACCACGGACAGGTCGTGGGCCACGAACACGTAGGCCAGCCCGAGGCGTTCCTGCAGCTCCTCCAGCAGGTTCACCACCCCGGCCTGGACCGACACGTCCAGCGCGGACACCGGCTCGTCCAGCACGATCAGCTTCGGGTTCAGCGCCAGCGCCCGGGCGATGCCGATGCGCTGCCGCTGCCCGCCGGAGAACTCGTGGGCGTAGCGGTTGCGGTGCTCGGGGTTCAGGCCGACCAGCTCCAGCAGCTCGTTCACCCGCCGCTGCACATCGGCCGCGCCGCCGCCCACGCCGTGGATCTTGAACGGCTCGGTGACGATGTCGTTGACCGGCCAGCGCGGGTTGAGCGAGGCGTACGGGTCCTGGAACACGATCTGCATGTCCCGGCGCACCGGGCGCAGCGCCCGGGTGGACAGCTCGGTCAGCTCCTTGCCCGCGAACTTCACCGACCCGGAGGTCGGCTTGTGCAGCTGCAGCAGGGTCCGCCCGGTGGTGGACTTGCCACAACCGGACTCGCCGACCAGGCCGAGAGTCTCCCCCTCGTCCAGGTCGAAGCTGATCCCGGACACCGCGTGCACCTTGCCAACGGTCCGCCGGATGATCCCGCCGCCACGCACCGGGAACTCCTTCACCAGGTCCTTGACCTGCAACAACGGTCCTTCGGACGTGGTCTCGGCGGCCTGCGGGGCCGGGGTGGTCGCGGTGGTCACGAGGTCGTCTCCTCGGTGTTCTCGGTCTCGGCCACCTCGTGCTGCTCGGCGCCGCGGTCCTCGGCGACCGGCAGGTCGGGGTTGGCGTTGGTCAGCGCGGCGGGGTTCTCCACCGTGCCGATCTCCTCGTGGGCGAACAGCTCCTGCGGGTTGTCCCGGCCGACCAGTTCCGACCACCGGTGGCAGCGCACCAGGTGCTCGCCCCGATCGGTGTCGGCCAGCGGCGGCTCGCTCTCGTGGCACTCGTCGGCCACCAATGGGCAGCGCGGCGCGAACGGGCACCCGGTGGGCAGGTTCAGCAGCGAGGGCGGGGTGCCCTTGATCGGGGTCAGCCGCTTGCCCACCAGCGAGGGGTCGGGCATCGAGCCGAGCAGGCCGACCGTGTAGGGCATGCGCGGGGCGGCGAACACCTCGTGCACCTCGCCGGTCTCCACCACGGTCCCGCCGTACATCACCTGGACCCGGTCGACCATGCCGGCCACCACCCCGAGGTCGTGGGTGATCATGATCACGGCGGCCCTGGTCTCGTCCCGGATGCGCAGCAGCGTCTCCAGAATCTGGGCCTGCACGGTCACGTCCAGCGCGGTGGTGGGCTCGTCGGCGATGATCAGCTCCGGGTCGTTGATGATCGCCATGGCGATCATCACCCGCTGCCGCATGCCGCCGGAGAACTCGTGCGGGTACTGCCCCGCCCGCTGGTCCGGCTGCGGAATGCCCACCAGCTCAAGGGATTCCACCGCCTTGGCCCAGGCCGCCTTCCTGCTGACGTTGTGGTGCGCCTTGTACGCCTCGGCCAGCTGCCAGCCCACGGTGAACACCGGGTTCAGCGAGGTCATCGGATCCTGGAAGATCATCGCGATGCCGTTGCCGCGCAGCTTGCGCATCTCCTTGTAGCTGCGCCCGACGATCTCCTGGCCCTGGAACTTGATGGACCCGGTGACCTTCGCGGTCTTGGGCAGCAGCCCCAGGATCGCCATGGAGGACACCGACTTGCCCGAACCGGACTCGCCGACGATGCCGAGCACCTGGCCGGACCGCAGCGAGAACGACACGTCGCGCACGGCGTTGACCGTGCCGTCCTCGGTGCCGAATCCGACGGACAGGTCCTGCACCACCAGCAGTTCGGATTCCTCGGTGGCGCCACCGCCCGCGCCAAGCGCGCCGGTGTCCGGGTCGATGGTGCCCAGGGCGGAGTCCTCCGGCCTGTGTCGAGATGCCATCACGCACGCACCCTCTTCTGCCGCGGGTCGAAGGCGTCCCGCAGGCCGTCGCCGATGAAGTTCACCGTCAGCGAGATCAACACGATGAAGACGAACGGGAACCAGAACAGCCACGGGTGCAGGGTGATCTCGTTCTGGTTCTTGTTGATCAGCAGGCCCAGCGAGGTGTCCGGCGGGTGCACGCCGAGACCGATGAACGACAGCGCCGCCTCGGCCAGCACCGCCTGGGACACCGCCAGCGTCGCGTTGACGATGATCACGTCCAGGGTGTTGGGCAGGATGTGCCGGAAGATCAGCCGGGGAGCCGAGCCGCCCAATGCGCGGGCCGCCTCCACGAACTCCTTCTCCCGCAACGACAACACCATGCCGCGGATCACGCGGGCGATGCTCATCCAGCTGGTCAGGCCGAGGAACAGGGCGATGAAGTACCAGTTGCCCTGGGTGCTGCGGGCCAGCACGCCGGCCAGCACCACGGTCGGGATGACCAGCACCAGGTCCACGAACCGGGACAGCACGTTGTCCACCCAGCCCCGGTAGAACCCGGCGATCGAGCCGAGCACCACGCCGAGCGCGGTGGACAGGAAGGCCACCACGAGCGCGATCAGCAGCGAGAACTGGGTGCCGCGCAGCACCTGGGAGAGGCTGTCCGCGGCCAGCGAGTCGGTGCCGAACGGGTGGTCGATGGTGGGCGGCAGGTAGCGGCCACCGCCGGTGGTGTCCTCGTAGCTGTAGCTGTACTTCCACAGCGCGCCGCCGATGAAGGCGAACAGCACCAGCACCACGAACACCACGAGGCTGATCATGGCCAGCCGGTGGCGCAGGAAGCGCTTGATGATGACCGTGCTCTGCCTGCGGGCCTTGGTCGCGTCGAAACCGGTCGAGGTCAGATCCACCGTGCCCGTCGACGCCTGGGCCGCTTCGGCGGCCATCGAGACACTGGGGTCAGTCAAGGCGAATCCTCGGGTCCAGGAACGCGTAGATGATGTCCGCGATCAGATTGAACAGGATGATGAAGGTCGCGGTGACCATCAACCAGCCGAGCACCATCCACGGCTCGATGTTGCTGACCGACTTCACGATCAGCACACCCATGCCCTGCCAGCCGAACACGGTCTCGGTGATGATCGCACCGGAGAACAACGCGCCCACGTTCAGCGCGGACACGGTGATCACCGGGATCAGCGCGTTGCGGAACGCGTGCCGCAGGATCACCCGCGCGTTGGACAGGCCCTTGGCCTGGGCGGTGCGCACGTAGTCGGCATTGAGCACGTCCAGCATGGAACCGCGCTGGAACCGGCTGTACAGCGCGAACTCGATGCACAGCAAGGAGATCACCGGCAGGATGTAGGCGCCGGTGTACTGGAAGAACTGGGTCCCGAAGCTGCCCTGGAACCCGCCTGGCGGTGGCCCGGACGTGGTGATCCATCTGGTACTGGATCCGAGCGACTGCAGCCAGTTGTTGAACTGGATGCCACCCGCCTTGATCATGATCGCGATGCAGAACAGCGGCATCGAGAAAAGTGTGAAAGCCACGCCGGTGATCGAATAGTCGAAGATCGAATACTGTCTGACCGCGCCGACGACGCCGATGACCACCCCGATGATGATGGCGAGCACTTCGGCGGCCAACACGAGTTTGATGGTCACCCAGAGGGCATCCAGGACCGAGGACTTCACCGGCGCGAGATCGCTGCCCGGGGTGACGTCACGGTTCCAGTCGCCCTCGACGAAGTTCACGGCCCAGTTGCCGTACCGCGCGAAGAACGGCTTGTCGTAGCCGATCAGGTGGGTCTCGGCGGCGACCGCGCCGGGCGAGCGCGGTTTGGCGGTCTTCCAGTTGCCCAGCGGGTCACCCATGGCGGTGACCAGACAGAAGCACAGGAACGACGCGACGATGAGCACCGGGATGCTGATCAGCACGCGACGCACTATGTAGCGGAACATCGGACTCCTCCTGTGTGGACCCGCGAGCCAGTCGGTGCGAGGCTGCCCGGCCCACTGCGCACACGGGAACCGGCGCTTGTGGCGCCGGCTCCCGTGTGCGGGTCACGGACCTTCACTTCGCCAGGGAAGTTCGGTCCTCGGGTTCACCTGCTACTGATCAGGACGTGGGCTGCCAGGCGTAGGCGTCCCACAGCACGCCACTGGCCGCTTCGTTGTCCTGGATGCTGACCTTCTTGCCACTCGCGTCGGTCGACGTGAGCGAGCCGTCGGTCACCGCGTACTCCGGCAGGGTGTACAGCGGCAGCGTGGCGTTGTCCTGCGCCATCAACGTGTCGGCCTGCTGCAGGTCCTGCAACCGGGTCGTGTAGGTCAACTCCCCGTCCGCACTGCGCAGCAACTGGTCGACCTTGGGGTCGGAGTAGTTCTGGAAGTTGTTCCCGCCACCGGCGCTCGGGCTGGTGTAGATCGGGGTCAGACCCGACTTGTACGGGCTGCCGGTCCAGGCGAACAGCGCCACCTGGTAGTTGCCGGCGGGCAGGTCCTTGCCGTTGAACCCGTCACTGGAGAAGTCGTTGACCTGGATCCCGGCCTGCTTGCACTCGGCCTGGATGGCCTGGACGGTCGACTCACGACGGTCGTTGGTCTTGTGACCGATGGTGATCGTGGCGGTCTGCCCGTTCTTGGTCAGGAACCCGTTGGGGCCCATGGTCCAGCCGGCGTCGGTCAGGATCTTCTTGGCCTGCGTCTCGTTGCCGAGACCGGTGTCGGTGTAGTGATCCTTGTACTGCGCCTCGGTCGGGAGGAACAGCACGCTGCCCAGCGGCTTGACCGCCGGGTCGACGTCCGCGACGACCTTGTTGATGATGTCCGTGCGGTTCACGCACATCGACAACGCCTTGCGCAGCTCCGGGTACTTCTGGAACACGGCGTTCTTGAACTGGTAGTCCAGGTGCTCGAAGGTCAGGCCGATACCGGTGATCAGCTTGTACTGACCGCCGCTGGCGTTGGCCTCCTGGGCCACCTGCGCGTCCGGCTGGCCGGCCGCGACCTGGATCTCCTTGTTCTGCAGCTGCTGGTACGCCGACTGGTCGTCGGTGTTGGTCCGCACGTCGAGCTCGGACGGACCGGCCGGGTTGCCCCACCACTTGGGGTTGCGCACCAGCACGGTCTCGGTCTTGCCGTCGGCCGACTTGATCATGTACGGGCCGTCGGACAGGTTGAACTGCGGGTTCAGCCCGATGAAGCCGGGCTGGTCACCGTTGGGGCCGCCGGACCAGAAGGTGGCGACCTTCATCAGCGTGGCGGTGTCGGCGGCGTTGGGGTTCACCGGGGACAGCGCGTCGAACTGCTGGCTGGTCAGGCCGACGGCCTTCTCCAGCACGTGCGCGGGCAGCAGGTTCGGGAACAGCCCGATCCAGTCCGCCCAGTTCTCCTTGAAGGTGACCGTGGCGGTCTTGTCGTTGTTCGAGCACGCGACGTTGCTGACGTGGTCGAAGCCGGGCTGGTTCTGGGAGAAGGCGGTCGCCAGCGGGCCGGTCTGGTTGTAGTTGGACAGCCAGAGCAGCCTGAAGTCGTCACAGGTGACGGGCACGCCGTCGGACCAGACGGCCTTCGGGTTGATGTCGAACTCGGCGACCTGCGGGCTGGTGGAGGTCAGCTTCGCGCTGCTCATCAGGTCCGCGTCCAGCTGCACCTTGGTCACGTTGTTCACGTCGTTGGTGAAGAACGGCTGGAGCTGGATCAGGTTGTTGATGTACAGGTTCGCGATGTTGTTGGTCGCGCTGAGGTTGTTGTTGTAGTTCGTGTACGCCTCGTCGACCGCGACGCTCACCGTCCCCGACGACGGCACCTTGGGCCGCGTGTAGGGCTGGCTCACCGCCAGCGCGTTGGGGTCGGCGTTGGTCGGGCCATTGTTCGCGGCACCGCCAGAGCTGTCGCCGGAAGTCCCACTGCAGCCCGCCAGGGCCACCACGGCACCGGCGATCAGCGCGATTGCGCTGAATGCCCTTGTTCTCCTCATAGAAACGTGCCCTCCTAGCACGGGTGGACCCGACCGCAAAATGGGTCGGTGTGCGCGCCCGAGACGTACGCCGCCGCGCGAGCCTACGCGGCGCGTTGTGGCTGAACGTTAGGAACCCTAAGACGTCCTGGTCACCTCCCGCGCGGCGATCGTGACCAAAGGGTGACACGGTGACAGCGCGCAGCGATTGACCGGTCACTACCCGACAGCACGTTCACAGTTAACGGGTATATATGCCCGTTTCAAGCCGTTTAATCCCGTTGACAACTTCCACATGGTCCAAATGCTGGAACCGAGGTGCTCACTGACAGTTAACATTTGACGAAAGTAGTCGTCTGTTCGAGCGACAACACTCATGGTCATCTCAGGAAAATCTCCGGCACTCGCAACTGAACGCCGGATTTCTTTCGCCAACCACCGGGCTGGGGGCAGGTCGCACAACGACTGGTTCGACCGGACGTGTCCGGCCCGTTTTCGGCTGTACCAACGATCCTCGTCCGGCGAGTGGACGCACTGGTCGAGGCCGCCTCCCGTGCCCCACCACGAAGATCACCCGGGCGCCGGGTGATCCGGGCCGCGCGAAAACACCGAAAAAGCCGGACAGAAACGCGGGAGAGGGCCGCCAAAAACCAATCACGAATGTTTCCCGCGTATTACCCGGGGCCGCCGGGATAATCCGCACAAACGGTTCTTACTCGTCACCCGGTCGTGCGGCTCCAACTGGCCGCGGACACGAACGGACCGGCCAGCGGCGCCCCCGCCGACACCCCGGCGACCTTGTTCGTGGCCACCACCAGTTCGTCGGACACCTGGAACAACGGGATCTCCACCGCCTGGGCCCACAGCTGCGGCTCGACCCGGGCCAGCGCGTCGGGCAGCGACAGCTCCCCGGTCAGCGCGGCCTCGATGGTCGGCTGGACGGTCTGGTCACAGAATCCCAGCGCGTTGGCCGGGGCCTTGGTGGTGCCGTCCGAGAGGGTCAGCGGGCAGCCGAACTGGGAGGCCAGGGCGCTGGCCGAGTCCGGGTCCACCGGCTGCGGGCCGACCACGATGTCCGGGCTGGTGTTGGTGTCGGCCGGGGCGTTGCCGGTGGTCGGCGCGGCGCTGGTGGCATTGCTGGTGGTGGTCGGGCCGGCCAGCAGCTGCTGGCCGTAGAGCTGGGTGGCCGGCGGGGTGGTCAGGGTGGCCTGGATGCCCGCCGCCTGCAGCTGCGTCCGCAGCTGCTCGGCCATGTCCAGATAGGGCTGCACGCCGGCGGCGGCCGCGATGCGCACCCGCAGTGGCTGGCCGTCCTTGCTCCACTGGCCCGCCACCTGGGTGTACCCGGCCTGGGTGAGCTTGTCGTGCACGGTGCCCGCGTTCGGCGCGGCCGCCACGTCCGAGCCGGTCAGCGTGGCCGCGTACCCGGCCTGTGAGGGGGCCACCACCAGGGCGTTGGCGGTCAGCTTGGTGGACGGGCCACCGGCCACGCCGGTGCCGATCAGCGCGTTGCGGTCGATCGCCGCGGCCACCCCGGTGCGCACCGTCTGGTCGGCCAGGTCCGGGCCGCCCGGGCGCAACAGCACCGCGGCCAGCTCCGGGCGGGCCACGCTTGCCGTGTCGTAGCCCGCGCCCAGCCCGGCGAACAATGCCTGCCCGGCCGCGTCGGCGCGGGTGTAGGCCACCTGGGCGCCGTCCGTGCGCAGGCTGTTGGTCATGCCCTGGGCATCGGCCTTGCGCAGGATCACCTGGTCCAGCACGCTCGGCGTGCCCCAGTACCGGTCGCTGCGCTCCAGGGTGATCTCCCCGCCGGCCGAGTCCAGTTCCTTGATGTCGAACGGGCCCGCGGTGGCCGGGAAGCTGTCGGTCAGCGCACTGGCCCAGCCGCCCGGCGCGTCCTTGAGCAGATGCGCGGGCAGCAGGTCGTTGAACAGCGAACGCCAGCCCGGATAGGGCTTGTCGAAGGAGACCTGGATGGTCTTGCCGTTGTCCCGCGCGATGATGTTGGAGATCAGCTGGTAGCCGGCCGGGTCCACGGTGCCGGACTGGGTGCTCATCTGGTTACGCAGATACAGGAAATCGGCCGCGTCCACCGGGGTGCCGTCCGACCAGGACGCGTCGGTGCGCAGCTGGTAGGTCACGGTGAACGGATCGGCGTTGGTGACCTGCGCGGACACCATCAGATTCGCATCCAGCTGCGGGGTGCCGTCCGGGGCGGTGCGGAACACCGAGGGCAGCAGCATGGCGGACAGGTCGTCGGTCATCGACGACTGGTCGGCCAGCAGATGCGGGTTGTAGCCGCTGCCGATGCCGTCCACCGCGACCACCACCTGGGTGGTGCCGGTGGGCACCGGGGTGGTGGTGTGCGCGTTGGACGAGCTCACCAGCGGCACCGCGGGCATGTTCGTGCACCCGGCCAGCAGCACCAGCCCGACGAGCAGAATCCCGGCCTGCCGAACCACACGCCATCGGGCGGGTGAGCCCACGCCGAGTCCTCCCCTCACGAGCCGTCACTCTGCCACCGGCGAGCCACTCACGCAGGCGATTACCCGACATGCGGACGCGGACCGGTGGCCCCCCTGGGGTACCCCAACAGGATGACGCGCCACCCCCGGTGAAGGTTGCCCGGGGTGGTCCCGGCGGGCCGCTCCCGCGCCTCAGCAGGCACGTCCGGAGCAACCGGCCGGAACCCGGCCCTCGGAAGATCAGACGCGCCGCGCCCGGGCCCGGGCCTTGGCCCGCTCGGCCACGTCCAGCACCAGCTTGCGCACCCGCACCACGGTCGGCGCGACCTCGACGCACTCGTCCGAGGCGCAGAACTCCAGCGCCTCCTCGAGGGACAGCTTGCGCGGCCGGGCCAGCGTCTCCATCACGTCGGCCGAGGACTGCCGCATGTTGGTCAGCTTCTTCTCCCGGCACACGTTGATGTCCAGGTCCTCGGCCCGCGGGTTCTCGCCCACCACCTGGCCCTCGTAGCTGCTCGCGCCCGGCTCCACGAAGAAGGTGCCGCGGTCGGCCAGCTGCAGCATCGCGTAGGCGGTGATCATCCCGGCCCGGTCGGACACCAGCGAACCGCTGTGCCGGGTGCGGATCTCGCCCGCCCACGGGAAGTAGCCCTCGAACACGTGGTTGGCGATGCCGGTGCCGCGGGTCTCGGTGAGGAACTCGGTGCGGAAGCCGATCAGGCCACGCGCGGGGATCACGTACTCGACCCGGATCCGCCCGGTGCCGTGCCCGCCCATCTGCTCCAGCCGGCCCTTGCGGCTGGCCAGCAGCTGGGTGATCGCGCCAAGGTGCTCCTCCGGGGCGTCCACGGTCAGCCGCTCGAACGGCTCGCACAGCTTGCCGTCGATGGTCCGGGTGACCACCTGGGGCTTGCCCACGGTCAGCTCGAAGCCCTCGCGGCGCATCTGCTCGACCAGGATGGCCAGGGCCAGCTCGCCACGGCCCTGCACCTCCCAGGTGTCCGGCCGCTCGGTGGGCAGTACCCGCACGCTCACGTTGCCGATCAGCTCGGCGTCCAGCCGGGCCTTGACCAGCCGCGCGGTCAGCTTGTCGCCGCCGCCCCGGCCGGCCAGCGGGGAGGTGTTGACGCCGATGGTCATGGAGATGGCGGGCTCGTCCACGGTGATCCGGGGCAGCGCGGCCGGGTCGTCCGGGTCGGCCAGGGTGTCGCCGATGGTGATGTCCGGGATGCCGGCGATGGCCACCAGGTCACCGGCCGCCGCCTGCTGGGCCGGGACCCGGTCCAGCGCCTCGGTGACCAGCAGCTCGGTGATCTTGACCTTGGAGATGGTGCCGTCCTCGCGCAGCCAGGCCACCTGCTGGCCCTTGCTCAACGTGCCCGCGTGGATGCGGCACAGCGCGATGCGGCCCAGGAAGCTGGAGGCGTCGAGGTTGGTGACCAGCGCGCGCAGCGGGGCGGTCTGGTCGGCCACCGGCGGCGGCACGTGGGCCAGCAGGGTGTCGAACAGCGGGTCGAGGTTCTCGCTGTCCGGCAGGCCGCCGTCCTCGGGCTGGTTCAGGCTGGCCCGCCCGGCCCGGGCCGAGGCGTAGATGACCGGCAGGTCCAGCACCGAGTCGTCCACCGAGTCCAGCTCGGCGGCCAGCTCCAGCAGCAGGTCGTGGGTCTCCTCGACCACCTCGGCGATCCGCGCGTCCGGGCGGTCGACCTTGTTCACGACCAGCACCACGGGCAGCCCGGCGGCCAGCGTCTTGCGCAGCACGAACCGGGTCTGCGGCAGCGGGCCCTCACTGGCGTCGACCAGCAGCAGCACGCCGTCGACCATGGCCAGCCCGCGCTCCACCTCGCCGCCGAAGTCGGCGTGGCCGGGGGTGTCCACGACGTTGATGGTGACCGCGTCCACCGGCCCGCCCGGGGTGGCCCGGTGCACGGCGGTGTTCTTGGCCAGGATGGTGATGCCCTTCTCCCGCTCAAGTTCGCCGGAGTCCATCACCCGGTCGACCAACTCGGCCCGGGCCGAGAACGCGCCGGACTGTCGCAGCATGGCGTCGACCAGAGTGGTCTTGCCGTGGTCGACGTGCGCGACGATGGCCACATTGCGCAGGTCGGCGCGAATGGGCGGAGCCGACACAGCATCGGAGAATGTGGCCGTGGACACGCGAAACTCCCCAAGGGTCGAAGTCTGGGTTGGCGCCGCCGACATGTGCGGCACTCTCCAGGATACCGGGTTATTCGCCAGCTGGGATGTGAGCCGCGACCAACGCCGGGCGAACAGCCGGTGAGCGGTGAAAACCGGGTTGGGCCCGCACCGTAGAGTTCGGTCTGTGCGCAAGGTGTCACTGACCGGGATCCAGGCGACCGGGGTTCCCCACCTCGGCAACTACATCGGCGCGATCCGGCCCGCCCTGGAGCTGGCCGCCGAGTACGACGCCCACTACTTCATCGCCGACTACCACTCGCTGAACTCGCTGCGCGAGCCGGAGAAGCTGGCGCACTACACCCGGGCGGTGGCGGCGAGCTGGCTGGCCGCCGGGCTGGACGCCGACCAGATCACCTTCTACCGGCAGTCCGACGTGCCGGAGACGTTCGAGCTGAGCTGGATCCTGTCCTGCGTGACCGGCAAGGGCCTGATGAACCGCGCGCACTCGTACAAGGCGGCGCGGGACCGCAACACCGAGGCCGGGGCCGACCCGGACAACGGCGTCAACATGGGCCTGTTCAACTACCCGGTGCTGATGGCCGCCGATATCCTGATCATGGCCGCGGACGTGGTGCCGGTGGGCAAGGACCAGGCCCAGCACCTGGAGTACACCGCCGACATCGCCGGCTCGTTCAACCATCTGTTCGGTGCGCGGTACTCGTTCCCGGTGCCGCAGGCGATCCTGCCCGAAGCGACGACGGGCGCGGTGCTGCCCGGCCTGGACGGCCGGAAGATGAGCAAGAGCTACGACAACACGATCCCGCTGTTCCTGCCGCAGTCGCAGCTCAAGAAGCTGGTCCGGCGGATTCCCACCGACTCGACGCCGGTCGAGGCGCCCAAGGACCCGGACGGCTCGTTCGTGTTCCAGATCCTGGAGCAGTTCGCCAGCCCGTCGGTCACCGCCGACACCCGCAAGCGGCTGGAGGCGGGCGGCATGGGCTGGGGCGACCTGAAGAACGTGCTGTTCGAGACGCTGGACGAGCAGTTCGGGCCGATGCGGGAACGGTACGAGGAACTGATGGCCGAGGGCAGCGAACTGGAGTCGGTGCTCAAGGCCGGTGCGGAGAAGGCCCGGGGACGGGCGCGCGAGGTGCTGGCCAACGTCCGGCACGCCGTCGGCGTCAGTTGAGCGGTTCGGCCGCGCCGAATCAAGCCGGCTGGGCCAGCAGCGTGCGCATCCGCGGCACCAGCACCCGGTCCGCCGCCAGCCAGTCCAGCCCGTCGAGCTCCGCCGCCCGCACCCACCGCACCGCCCGGTGCTCCCGCGCCCTCGGCTGCCCGCCGGTAAGCGAAGCGGAGTAGATCCGCAGCAGCCACCCGCTGGGCAGGATCAGATCCGGCCCGACCCGCCCGCCGACCTCCAGCCCCACCCCCAGTTCCTCCATGCACTCGCGGGCCACCGCCGCCGGTTCGCTCTCCCCCGGTTCCACCCGCCCACCGGGAAACTCCCAGCGCCCGGCGTCCGCGGCCGGCCAGTCGCGCTGTTGCACCAGCAGCCGCCCGGCCGGATCGAGGATGGCCGCGCCCACCACGACCGGCGCCTGCGCCAGCTGCCGGGCCCGCCCGCGCACCGCGTCGACCAACCCGTCCAGCAGCGCCAGCCCGTGCCGCCGGGTCATCCCGGGCACCCGCACCGTGCAGGTCAGCCCGGCGTTGGCGACCCCAGGCTCCACGGCCGAACCGCGCCGCACCTCCGCCTCCGCAGCCGAACCGCGGCGCATCTCCGGCACCGGATGGGGCCGCGGCCCCGGCTCGACCAGCGCGGCCAGCCCCACCGCGGCGCCCAGCGACGCTCCGGTCAGCAGCACCCCCCGCTCGTCGGCCAGTTCCACCGCCAGCCGCGCCCGCCCCCACTCGGGCAGGCGCACGCCCAGCGGGGAACGCCCCCATGCCGACCCGACCGTCTGCCCGGCCGACAACTGGGCCACCGCGGGCCCGGCCAAGCCCAGCCGCTCCCGCAGCAGCCACGGTTCGGCCAGCACGGCGGCCACGGTGCGGGCGGGGGCGGGCAGCACGGCCCGGTGCGTCACGATCATCGGCCTATCCTGTCGGTACTCCCGGCCAGCGCACCTCGAACCGGGCCCCACCATCGGGTGACTCGCCGACCGACACGTTGCCCTTCCGCCTGCGCACCACCTCGGCCACCATGGCCAGCCCCAGTCCAGCGCCGCCGGTGCGCCGCGCCCGGTCGTCGTGCACCCGGTAGAAGCGGTCGAACACCCGGGCCCGGTGCTCGGCCGGCACCCCGGTCCCGTCGTCGTCCACCACCAGCCGGACCCCGCCGCGGATCGCGGGCAGCACGAACACCCCGATCCGCACCCGGGCGTACCGGGCCGCGTTGCGCAGCAGGTTGTCCAGCACCAGCTCGACCTCGGCCGGCGCGGCCCACACGGTCAGCTCCTGGGTCGGCACCCGCAACTCCACCCGGGGCGCCTCCCTCGGCATCCGGGCCACCGCGCCCTGCGCGGCCAGCGCCACGTCCACCGGCCCGGCGGCGGGCAGCTCGCCCGCGTCCAGCCGGGACAGCACCAGCAGGTCGTCGATGAGCGCGGACAACCGCTCCGCCTCGGCGACCACCTCGGTGAGCACCTCCTGGGAGAAGTCCGCGTCCGGGTGCAGCACGGCCACCTCGGACTGGGCCCGGATGGAGGCCACCGGCGAACGCAACTCGTGCGCGGCGTCCCCGGTGAACCGCTGCAACCGGGTGCGGGCCTCGTCCCGCCGGGCCAGCAGCGCGTTCATCGCCTCGGCCAGGTCGCGCAGCTCGTCCCGGGCCCCGGGCACCGGCAGCCGGGCACCGGCGGACAGGGCCGCGGCGGCCAGCCGCATCCGCTGCACCGGCCGCAGTGAGCTGCGCACGGCCAGCCAGGTGGCCACCCCGGCGGCCGCCCCACCGAGCGCGGCCGCCACCAGCATCCACTGCCAGGCCAGGTAGCGCGCCTGGGCGTAGCCGGCCAGCACCGCTCCGGCCACCACCAGCCGCTCGCTGCCCCCCGGGGTGGTCACCATCGCGCCCAGCCACCGCCGCGGCGGGTCGGCCGCGGTGTCCAGCAGCCCCTGCCCGGACTCGAGAGTGCTGATCTGGGCCGGGGTCAGCGGCGGGGGCGGCCCACCGTCCAGCGGATCGCCGACCCGGTCCAGCACCCGCACGCTGCCGTCCAACTCGGCCGCCGGAGTGTGCCCGGCCGAGACGGCGGCCACCGTGCCGGACAGTGCGGCGTGCAGCTCGGTGTCGGCGGCGTCCACGAACAGGGCGCCCAGCAGCGGCCCGGCCAGTTGGGCCAGCCCGACCAGGCACAGCACGGTCACCGTGGTGGCGACCAGGGTGATCCGGAACCGGACGGTCCGCCGCTGCCACCAGCCCGCCACCCCGCGCCGCACCGGCTCGGGCTCGGATTCCGGCTCAACCACGCCAAGATCCGCTCAGCCGCCCCGTCGGCCGCTTCGTCACCGGCCGCTCCGTCGGATTCCTGGTCATCCGCCGCTCCCCAGCGCCGCGTCCAGTTCCGGCGTGGTGATCAGGTAGCCGTGCCCGCGCACGGTGCGCAGCAGCTCCCCCGCCCCCGCCGCGTCCAGCTTGCGCCGCACGTACCCGACGTACACCTCGACCGCGTTGCGGGTGGCCGCCTGCTCGTCGCCCCACACCGTGCGCAGCAGCTCGTCCTTGGTCACCACCGCCCCGGCCCGCCCGACCAGCACGTCCAGCACCGCGAACTCGCGCGGGCTCAGCCCCAGTTCGTGCCCGGCCCACCGGGCCTGCTTGCGGGATCGCTCCACCTCCAGCTCGCCGATGCGCAGCCGGTGCCGGGCGGTCTCCGCCCCGGCCCGGCGCAGCGTGGCCCGCACCTGGGCCACCAGCACCCGGAAGGAGAACGGTTTCACCAGGTACCCGTCGGCGCCCAGGTCCAGCCCGTCGGCCTGGTCGAACTCGCCGTCCTTGGCCGACACCAGCAGCACCGGCGTGCGCACCGCCTCGGCCCGCAGCCGTTCCAGCACCCGGTAGCCGGACATGCCGGGCAGCATGATGTCCAGCAGCACGATGTCGAACGCGCCGGTCAGCGCCGCCCGCAGCGCGCTGGGCCCGTCCGCCGCGGCGGCCACGTCCATGCCCTCCGCGGTCAGCCCGCGCTGCAGCGCCCGCCGTACCCCCAGCTCGTCGTCGGCGACGAGCACTCTGGGCCGTTCCTCGGCCGTCATGGTCCCACCCTCATGCGCAACAGAATGCCCCCGAACGGCCATCGATCACGATCGGCTCTCAGCGGTCTCTCAGCTCGCCGGCCGCTCTCAGCGTCATCTCAGTTTGCCCGGAGCACGCTCGGCGGCACACGAACCCGAAGGAGGAGGGTCATGAATCGCAGGATGGCAACTCTGGGGGTGGCCGCGGCCGGTGTGGTGGCCGGCGCGGTCGGACTGGGTGTGCTGGCCGCTCCGGCCGGCGCGGGCCAGCCGCCCAACCTGCCCGCCATTTCCCCGGCCGCACTGGTCCAGTCGGTCATCACCGCCAAGCCCACGGCCATGGGCGGCACCGTCGAGGTGGACAACAACCTCGGCCTGCCGGCCATCCCGGACCTGCCCAGCCAGCTGACCAACGGCACCAGCCAGATCCGGATGTGGACCGACGGCACCGGCAAGGCGCGGGTGTCGCTGCCCAGCAACTCGGCCGAGCAGACCTACGTGGACGACGGCACCACGCTCTACGACTGGGACTCGACCAGCAAGACGGTCACCGAGAACCCGGCCGGCGAGCACGCCAGGGCGGGCCAGACGCCCAGCAAGGACACCGGCCGCGAGCTGGACCCGGCGGCCATGGCCCAGCAGCTGGTCTCCCAGATGCAGGCCACCAGCACCATCGAGGTCGGCGGCACCGACACGGTGGCCGGACGCCCGGTCTACGACCTGGTGCTGACCCCGAAGGCGCAGGAGAAGACCCTGCTGCGTCAGGTGCAGATTTCGATCGACTCGCAGACCCGGCTGCCGTTGCGGGTCAGCGTGCTGGCCAACGGCTCGTCCACCCCGGCGGTCCAGGTCGGCTTCACCAGCATCGACGTCGGCCCGCAGGACCCGTCGCTGTTCACCTTCGCCCCGCCCGCCGGGGCCACGGTGACCCACGGCGACTCGCCGAACAAGCAGCTGGGCAAGGCCACCGACCAGACCGCCCCGACCATCGTCGGGTCCGGCTGGGACACCGTGATCATGGCCAAGCTGCCCGCGGGCACCATGACCTCGGGCGCCGGTGACTCGAGCGGCAGCACCAACTCGGGCATCCCCGGTCGGTCCAGCAGCAGCAGCCGCAGCGCGAGCCCGATGGGCCTGATCAGCCAGTTCGGCACTCCGGTCAGCGGTTCCTGGGGCCACGGCTGGGTGATCAACACCAGCATCGCCACCGTGCTGGTCACCTCCGACGGCCAGGTGGTCGCCGGGTTCGTGCCCGAGCAGGTGCTGATCTCCGATCTGGCCGGCGCGAAGTGAGCACGTTCACCGATGTGACCCCGGAGGCGGGTGCCGAGCAGTCCTCGGCGCCCGCCCCGGGCCGGTCACTGGCCGCCCGCACGCGCGGCCTGCGCAAGACCTTCCGCGGCACGGTCGCGGTGGACCGGCTGGATCTGGATGTGCCCGACGGCGCGGTGCTGGGCATGCTCGGCCCGAACGGCTCGGGCAAGACCACCACCATCCGGATGCTGCTGGGCCTGGTCAGCCCGACCGAGGGCGAGGTCGAGCTGTTGGGCCGGCGGATGCCCGACGGCGCGGCGCACGCGCTACCCCATGTCGGCGCGTTGGTTGAGGGCCCCGGTTTCCACCCGTTCCTGTCCGGCGCGGACAACCTGCGCCGGGTGGCCGCGGCGGAACCGTTGCTGCCCACCAGACACATCAACACCGCGGTGTCCGACGCGCTGGCCCGGGTCGGCCTTTCCGAGGCGCGCAACCGGCGCTACCGCGGCTATTCCCTTGGTATGAAACAACGTCTCGGCCTGGCCGCGGCGCTTCTGGTGCCGCGCAAGCTGGTGGTGCTTGACGAGCCGACCAACGGCCTGGATCCGGCGGGTACGAGGGAGATCCGCCGGGTCATCGCCGAGTTGCACGCAAGCGGTGCGACCGTACTGGTTTCCTCCCATCTACTGTCCGAAGTGGAGGCTACCTGCACGCACGTTGCCGTGCTGCACAAGGGAACCGTGGTCGCGCAGGGCGAGCTGGCCCCGTTGCTGGAGGCCGGAAACCCTACCCTGCTGGTGCGCACACCGGACGTCGATGAGGCGGTGAATGCCTTGCGGGACAACCGGATCGCCGCCCGTGCGGTGACCGAGGGGCTGCTGGTCGACCTGACCGGTTCGTCCGCGCCTGCGGTGGTGGAGACGCTGGTCCGGGCGGGCGTGCCGGTGCACGAGGCCCGCAGGCAGCGGGCCGATCTTGAGGAACTGTTCGCCCGGCTGACCGAAAGCGACGCGGCCGCCGAGCTGACCGAGGGGGACGTGCGGTGAGCACCACAACCGGCAGTACCACGAACAACACGAAAAGCGCCGCTGCAATGGAAACCACGGAAACCGCACCGGCCAGGGCGACCGGCATGACGATGGCGGCCTCGGCCACCGCGACCACGCTGGACGGCAAGCTCATCCCGCTGGCCACCGGCCGCACGGCGGCGCCGCTGGGCCGGCTGTTGTGGGCCGAGGTGGTGTGGATCTTCCGCCGCCCGCGCACCTGGATCTCCCTGGTGCTCCTGGCCTTGGTGCCGATCGTGATCGCCATCGGGGTGCGGGTGGCCGGACCGTCCGGTGGCGGGGGCCGGGGCGGTGGGCTGCTGGCCAACCTGGTCGGCAACGGCCTTGTCCTGCCGGTCGCCGCGCTGACTCTCACCCTGACCCTGCTGCTGCCGCTGGTCGGCGCGATGTGGGCGGCGGACGCGCTGGCCGGGGAGTCCTCGTTCGGCACGCTGCGCGGGCTGCTGATCGCGCCGGTGAGCCGGTTGCGGCTGCTGGGCATCAAGGCGTTCGGCGTGGCCACGGCGATCCTGGCCGCCAGCGTGCTGATCGCCGTGGTCGGCCTGATCACCGGGCTGGTGCTGGTCGGCTCGTCGGGCATGATCACCTTGTCCGGCACCACATTGGGCTTCGGCTCGGCGGTGGGCCGGGTGGCCCTCGCCACGGTGTGGGTGGCCTTCCAGGTGTGCGCGGTGGCCGCGATCGCGCTGGCCGTGTCCGCGTGCACGGAGCACCCACTGGTGGTGATGGCCGCGACCGTCGGCGGCGCGATCGTGTTCGGCGTGCTGTCCTCGATCCCGTCGCTGGGCTGGCTGCAGCCCTACCTGCTGACCAACCAGTGGGGCGCGGTGACCGACGTGCTGCGCGATCCGATGCCCACCGGCGCGTTGTGGCACGGCGTGTTCGAGGCGGCCTGTTACCTGGTCATCGGGCTGTCGCTGACGCTGGCCCGGGTGGTGTCCAAGGACGGCTGAGCGCGGGGTGGCGCTGGGCTGCATGATGAAGCGATGAGTGACGTACTCAACGAAGAACGGATCGACCAAGCCCTGACCAACGACCTGCCATCGTGGAGCAACGAGGGCGGCGAGTTGGTCAGGGTGGTCGAGCTGGCCGGGTTTCCGCAGGCGATCGAGGTGGTCAACGACGTGGCGCTGGTGGCGGAGGAGGCCAACCATCATCCGGACATCGACATCCGGTGGCGCACGGTCACCTTCCACCTGACCACGCATTCGCAGAACGGCATCACCGGAGCCGACCTGGAGATGGCCAAGAAGATCGACACGGTGATCGGCGACCGGGCCGCCATCTAGGCAGTTCCGGCGGCATCCAGGCAGTTTCCGGCCGTTGGCCGGAGCCGGAATCTCCTTACACGGCAGCGGAAATCGGCTCGCTGTCCGGCTCCGGCTCGACCGCTTTGCGGGACTTCAGCGCGACCGCGATGGTGACCAGGGTCAGAATCCCGCAGGCCGGGTAGACCCAGCCGAGCACGGTGTCGTACCAGGGGCGCGGGATGGACCAGATGGAGCCCTGCAGCTTGAGCAGGAACGAGATCAGGAAGCTGCCCACCGCGATCAGCCACACGATCGCCGTGGTGGTGACCAGTTTGCCGCCGGCGGCGCGCCCGTAGAGCAGCCACAGCAGCGCGGGCACCATCCACACCCAGTGGTGGCTCCAGGAGATCGGTGAGACCAGCAGGGTGAAGAACTGCACCGAGACGATGCCGGCCAGCGTGTCCTTCGACCGCACCGCGGCGCGCAGCGCGAAACCCAGCAGCACAAGGGAAACCGCGACCCCGGCCAGCCAGATCGGTCCGCTGCCCACGTCGTGGCCGACGGTCCGGGACAGCGCGCCGCGCAGCGACTGGTTGATCGCCGAGCCGACCGGCCCGATCCGGCTGGTGTCGTTGAGCAGGTGGAACCAGTACAGGATCGACTGGGCCGGCGAGACCAGGTAGGCGATGCCGACGGTGACGAAGAAGAACACCGCCGACCACACCGCCGCCGCCCACCGTTTGGTGGCCAGGAAGTAGATGCCCGACAGGGCCGGGGTCAGCTTGACACCGGTGGTCAGCCCGACGCCCAGCCCGGACAGCCACGGCCGGTCGCTGACCATGCAGGCCAGCACGACGGCCGCGAGCAACAGGTTGATCTGGCCGTAGTTGAGCGTGGTGCGCACCGGCTCGGTCCAGATCAGCAGGGCGGTCCACAACATCGCGCGCCGCTGCCAGACCAGCTCGGTCACCGGGTCCAGCCCGGTCACCGGGTCCCGGTCCCGGCCGATCAGCCGCAACGACAGCCGGACCAGCCACCACAGGCAGATCACCGAGATCAGCTGCCAGATCCAGCGGGCCACCGCCCACGGCACCCAGGACAGCGGCAGGAACACCACGGCCGCGAATGGCGGATAGGTGAACGGGAGCGCGAACTGTTGCGAATACTGCGCCAACCGCCAGTCGTAGAGGGTTCCGTGCAGGATGAACGGTGATCCGTTGCGATAGACCATCAAATCGATCATGGTCATTTTCGTCTGGGTGGCCACCAGCACGAAATGGATCAGTACGGAGGCGCCGAGCAGCCACTTGGCCAGGGGCAACACCCTCGACTCAATGGCACGCACATTCACGGAATCGTTCTCCCCTGCGCTCATCCGCTCATCCGGTCACATACGGTACCGGGTGGGTACTGTCGGCCAGCGCCGGGCCAATCCGCAGGTCCGGACGGTCGGATGGGGCAGCGGAACTCGACAGGTCCTCGTCCAGGAGCGGCCTCGGAGTGTCGACAGCACATCTGACGATGCTGCTCAGCTCTCGAGTGCCCCCAGAAGCAGATCGCGGACCAGATCCACGTCGTCGCTCTCCAGGTCCCGCCCCTCCGGCACCGCCCGAATCCTGTTCAGTGTTCGAGCTTTGTATCGGTCGAACCACTGACGAGCATGGAGTAGCGCGTCAGCGCGCAACCGGGCATCGGCCAACTCGAGCTGATCCCGCGACGTTGCCCCGCAAACCCGGTCAAGCGTGATGCGTGGTGTTCGGTGTTCGGTCAATACCGAACACCACGGCGGTCGGACGTCGAAGCGGAACCCGACCCGGTTCCGGCGTCTGACCGGCGGGCGTTCGCGGGCGAACGCAGCAGGTAAGCGCCTTCACGTAGGGCTGAATAGTCCTCAGCGGAGACAAGCACGGCATTGCCATGCCTGGAAACGATCTCGATGGCGTCGTGGTCCTCGTTGACCTGCTTGATCAGCGGAAGAAGTCCCTTGCGGGCTTCGCTGGCGGTGATCGACATCTCGGACGCCCTCCCTGAGTGGTACTCGATATCGCACCACTTCGCGAGGCGGCGGCTACCCGGCTCCAACCCTCACACGTTGAACCGGAACTCGACCACGTCGCCGTCGGCCATCACGTAGTCCTTGCCCTCCATGCGCACCTTTCCGGCTGAGCGGGCGGCGGCCATAGAGCCTGCGGCCATCAGGTCGTCGTAGGACACGATCTCGGCCTTGATGAACCCGCGCTCGAAGTCGCTGTGGATCACCCCGGCGGCCTGCGGTGCGGTCGCACCGCGCTGGATTGTCCAGGCCCGGGCCTCCTTGGGCCCCGCGGTCAGGTACGTCTGCATGCCCAGGGTATGGAAACCGGCCCGGGCCAGCGCGTACAGGCCCGGCTCGGGCTGCCCGATGGACTCCAGCAGCTCCCGCGCCGATTCCTCGTCCAGCTCCAGCAGCTCCGACTCCACCTTGGCGTCCAGGAAAACCGCGTCGGCCGGCGACACCAGTTCCTGCAGTTCCTTGCGCTTCGACTCGTCGGTGAGCACGCCCTCGTCGGCGTTGAACACGTAGAGGAAAGGCTTGGCGGTCAGCAGACTCAGCTCGCGCAGCTCACCAAGGTCCACTTCGGACCGGGCCGCGAACAGCGTGCGGCCGCCGTCCAGCACCTCACGCGCGGCCCTGGCGATTTCCAGCGCGGGCCGTTTGTCCTTGTGGGTGCGGGCTTCCTTCTCCAACCGCGGCAGTGCCTTGTCCAGCGTCTGCAGGTCGGCCAGGATCAGCTCGGTGTTGATGGTCTCCAGGTCGGACTTGGGCGCCACCTGACCGTCGACGTGCACCACGTCCGGGTCGGCGAAGACCCGGATCACCTGGCAGATCGCTTCGCACTCCCGGATGTGGGACAGGAACTTGTTGCCCAGCCCGGCACCCTCCGAGGCGCCCTTGACGATCCCGGCGATGTCGACGAAGCTCACCGTCGCCGGCACGATCTTCACCGAGTCGTACAACTCGGCCAGCCGCCCCAGCCGCGGGTCCGGCACCCCGACCACGCCGACGTTGGGCTCGATGGTCGCGAACGGGTAGTTCGCCGCGAGCACGTCGTTGCGGGTCAGCGCGTTGAACAGGGTGGACTTGCCCACGTTGGGCAGACCGACGATTCCGATGGTGAGCGTCACGAGGGGCCATCGTAGGTCAGTGCCGACAGGCCGCTGGTACTCCTCGCTGGTTCCTCGCTCGACGCAGTCGCTTCAGTCGAAGAAACCCGCCCGCCACGTCACGGCGGCCAACTCGTGCTGGCCGTTCACGTTGGGGTGGAACCAGTCCCACTTGCTGATCTGGTCGGCGGTGAACGGGGTGTCGAACACCGCGCCCTTGTCGTAGCGGCAGGCCGACCCGTAGTCCTCGCAGGCCGCGGCGAGTTCGGCGTTGTAGGCCTCGACCCGGGTCCGGACCGCCTCGCGACGGGTGACGTCGCCCGCCGCGGTCGACTCCGGGGCCGCCAGCATCGACTGGCAGATGTGCCCGTGCGACCAGGCGAAGCGAGCCAGCCTGTTCCCGTGCCCGACCTGCCACAACCGGAACAGGTCCGGGACGCTGGCGATGAACATGCGGGCCTGCGGCAGGCCGTCGTGCAGCTTGTCCAGGGCGCCTCGCAGTCGGGACCGGTAGTCCGCGACCGGGGTCATCGATGCGACGTCCGTCGAGCAGGCGTCATTGGCACCGATTTCGAGCGTCACGTAGTCGGCGTGGTCGGCGACCGCGCCGGCGACCTGGTCGGCCAACGCCGCGACGGTGGCGCCGGTGTGCGCCAGATTCGTGGCGGCCAACTTGGCGCCGGCCGCCGTCAGGCGTGCCCGCTGGCTGTCCACCCGGTCGTCCACCCCGGTGCTCCACGAGCGCTCCGGGCAGTCCACGTAGAACCCGCAGGAGTCGAAGCCGCGGCTGATCGAGTCGCCGAGGGCGACCATCACGGTCGGCAGTGGCCGGCTCCGCGCCGCCCCGGCCGACCCGGCCGCCGGTAACAGCGCGAGCGCGGCCGCGACCGCGGTCAGTCGCACCCGCCGTGCCGCCGCCGTCATGCCGCAACCTCCTCCGCTGCTCGCATCGAACTCGCCTGCGGGACCTGTGGCCAGGGGGCTGACCCGACCGGAGCAACGCCTCGACCGAAATGCGCATTTTTCGGACTCCTGGCCACACGTGCTCCTTCGTCGCGCGCGTGGCTCAGTTCATCCGAATTGTCGGACCGGGCCGGCAACGTCGGCGTCGTGAACACCACCTGTGCACTGCTGATCCTGATCGCGCTGGTCATCGGCTTGGCCCTGGGTCGTGCCCCGGGCGCCGCGCGCGTCGCGGCGCTGGAGGCGAGCCTGGCCGCCGAGCGCCGGGCGGGCGGCGCCGAGTCGGCCGCCACTGCCGGGCTGGTCGGGGTGGTCGCGCCGCTGCGCGACTGCCTGGACCGCGTCGAGGACCGGCTGCACGACCTGGAGAACGCCCGGGTGGGTGCCTACAGCGCGCTGACCGAGCAGGTCGGCATGGTCCGGGCCGCCTCAGCGGCGTTGACGGCGGAAACCGCGGCGTTGGCCAACGCCCTGCGGGCGCCGCAGACCCGCGGACGCTGGGGCGAGCTGCAACTGCGTCGGGTGGTGGAGCTGGCCGGGATGGAGTCCCGGTGCGATTTCGAGGAGCAGGT
>DASZNF010000115.1:0-32086 GCA_035551355.1 Pseudonocardiaceae bacterium
GCCAGCGCGAACGCCGGGTCAGTCGAACACGTCTGGTCCGGCGTTCGGCTTTTCCGGATCTCTCCGTCCCGGGTGGTCAGTCACCCCTGTGGGTGGTGAAGAAGTCGTTGAGCAACGCGGCGCACTCGTCGGCCAGGACTCCGCCGATGACCTCGGGCCGGTGGTTGAGCCGGCGGTCGCGGACCACGTCCCACAGCGAACCGACCGCACCGGTCCTCGGCTCCCACGCGCCGAACACCAACCGGGCCACCCGCGCCGCGACCAGTGCGCCCGCGCACATGGTGCACGGCTCCACGGTCACCGCCAGCGTGCAGCCGGTCAGCCGCCAGCCGTCGCCGTGCCGGGCGGCGGCCGCGCGCAGGGCGCGGATCTCGGCGTGCGCGGTCGGGTCGCCCAGCCGCTCCCGCCCGTTGCCGGCCCGGGCCAGTTCGACCCCATCGGCGTCCACCACCACCGCGCCGATCGGCACGTCACCCGATCGGGTGTCGGCGCGCGCCGCCAGCAGGGCCACCCGGACCAGTTCCTCATCGCCCGATCGGGTCATGGCAGGCTCAGCTGTCGATCCGGTCGAGCAGCGCGTCGTACTCGTCGGCGAACCCGCAGCGCTGCGCGATCATCCGCAGCTGCTCGTCCGGATAGAGGTCAACGTCGTCCACGATGACCTGCAGTTCCCCGTCCGGCAGCCCGACGTCGGCCAGGATGCCCAGGTCCCCTTCGGGCCAGACCTCGTCGTCGTCCTCGTCCGGCGGTTCGACCCGCAGCAGGTCCAGCACGTCGGCGGCCACGTCGTAGTCCAGTGCGGCGGCCGCGTCGGACAGCAGCAGCGACACCCCGCCCGGGGTCGGCCGGAGCAGGATGAAGAACTCGTCGTCGACCGCGAGCATCCCGAAGATCGCCCCGGGCGAGCGGATTTCGCGCAGGCCTGTGATCGCCGCGTCGAGCTCGCCGAGGACCCCGTCGTCCAATCGGGCACACCGCCACCGTCCGTCCTCGCGGATGACGGACACCGCGAAGCCGTCCGGCCTCTGCACTGCCATGTACACACCGTATGCGCCCGGACATCCGCCCGAAAACGGGTACCGGAACCGCCGGCGACAACCGGTAGTCGCCTTGCGCCCGGTGGGGAGGCCCCGAAATCAGTATCGTGGGGCATGACCACCTCATCGCGTCACTCACCTGCGGCGAAGCCAGGCCCGACTCCCGGTGCGAAATCCGCGCCGAAGCCAGGTCCGCGCCCCAGCCCGCCGCCCGGGAAAGTCGCCGCGGCGCCGAAGCCCGGCCGCGTGCCGGTGCCGTCCCCGGTGCCGTCCCCGGTGCCCGCGCCGACTCCGGGCGATGAGGTCGTCGATCCGCGGTTCACCGGTCTGGTGGAAGCCGCGCGAGCCCTGCAACCACGCACAGTGGCGCTGCGCCGCGCGGTGCACCGGCACCCCGAGGTCGGCCTGAACCTGCCGGTCACCCAGGCGGCGATCCTGCGCGCGCTGGACGGCCTGCCCCTGCGGGTGCGCACCGGCGGGAAGACCACGTCGGTGATCGCGGTGCTCGACGGGGGCCGCCCCGGCCCGACCGTGCTGTTGCGCGGGGACATGGACGCGCTGCCGCTGACCGAGCGCACCAAGCTGCCCTTCGCCGCCGAACCCGATGGGGTGATGCACGCGTGCGGGCACGACACGCACGTGGCCATGCTCGCCTCGGCCGCCCGGCTGCTCTGCACCAGACGGGAAGCCCTGGCCGGGCACGTCGTGTTCATGTTCCAGCCCGGCGAGGAGGGCCATCACGGGGCGCGCACCATGCTGGCCGAGGGCGTGCTGGACGCGGCCGCCACCCCGGTGCGGGCCGCGCTGGCGCTGCACATCACCGCCACCACCCGATCGGGGGCGGTGGCCTGCCGGCCGGGTCCGCTGATGGCCTCCTCGGACACCTTCCGGGTGCGGGTGGTCGGCCGCGGCGGGCACGGCGCGTATCCGCACGAGGCGCTGGACCCGGTGCCCGCGGCCGCCGCGATGGTCGGCGCGCTGCACACCATGGTGACCCGGCGGATCAGCCCGACCGAACCGGCGGTGCTCACCGTCGGGCGGATCGTCGCGGGCACCACCAACAACGTCATCCCGGAGACCGCGCTGCTGGAGGGCACCGTGCGGGCGTTGTCCGAGCAGACCCGCAGCGTGCTGCTGGCCGAGGTGGAGCGGGTGTGCAAACACGTGGGCGCGGGGTACGGCTGCGCGGCGCGGGTGGAGATCGAGCACGGTTATCCGGTGAGCGTGAACAACGCGGACGTGGCCAGGCGGGTGCTGGACCTGGCCGGATTGGTGCTCGGGCCCAGCCACGTGGAGCCGATGGCCACGCCGGTGATGGGCGCCGAGGACTTCGCCTACGTGCTGCGCGAGGTGCCCGGGGCGCTGGCGTTCCTGGGAGCGTGCCCACCGGGCGTGACGCCCGGCGAAGCCGCGGCCAACCACTCCGACCGGGTGCTGTTCGACGAGTCGGCGATGGAGTACGGGGTGGCCATGTACGCGGGATTCGCGTTGGACGTGTTGCGCTGACAGGATGATCGCCGTGCGAGGAGTGTGTGTGCTCGGCCTCGGCCTGATCGGCGGTTCGGTGTTGCGGGCGGTGACCGCGGCCGGCCGCCCCGTGTGGGGGGCCACAACGTCCACAGTGGACGCGAGTGAAGCGGTCGCGGCGGGTTACCCGGTGGAGCAGACCGTGGCCGGCGCGTTGCGCCGCGCGGTCGACACCGATGCGCTGGTGGTGCTGGCCGCGCCGCTGGACGCGGTCGGCGGGCTGCTGGCCACCATCACCGAACTGGCGCCGCAGTGCCGGTTGACCGACGTGGTCAGCGTGAAGGCGCCGGTCGCGGACATGGTGCGCCGGCACACGCCGCTGGTCCGCTACGTCGGCGGCCACCCGATGGCCGGGACCGCGGAATCGGGCTGGGCGGCCGGGTCGGAGGATTTGTTCCGCGACGCCGCGTGGGTGGTCAACACCGAGGACGACGGGGACGCCGCGGTGTGGCGGGACGTGGTGCGGCTCGCGCTGGACTGCGGGGCGCACGTGGTGCCGGCCGGGATCGAGGAGCACGACGCGGCCGTGGCCCGGGTGTCGCACCTGCCGCATGTGCTGGCCGCGGTGCTGGCGGCGGTCGGCGCGGACGGCGGGCCGCTGGCCATGGCGCTGGCCGCGGGATCGTTCGCCGACGGCACGCGGGTGGCGGGTACCCGGCCGGAACTGGTCGCGGCCATGTGCGAGGGCAACCGGGACGCGCTGCTGCCCGCGGTGGACGAGGCGCTCGGGCGGCTGGGCGCGGCCCGCGGATCGCTGGCCTCGACCGGGGCGCTGACCGCGACCGTGCGGGCCGGGCACACCGGCCGGCAGGCGCTGGACGCCTCGCGCGCCATCGAACTGGTGGAGGAGCGGGTGGAGTTGACCGGCGCCACGGTGCCCGAGCGGCTGCGGGAACTGGGGCGGCGGGGTGGCCGGGTGATCGGGTTGGAGGAACACGCGGTGGTGGTCCGCGCGCCGCGGGACGAGGACTGAGCGCCGGTAGGCGCACGAGTTCATCGGCTTGGGCGAGGAGTTCATCGGCCTTGGCGAGGATGGTCGCGCGGGCGAGGCGGGGGCACAGAGCCGATCGGCAGCCGGCGTGCGCCCACGGCCGGTCGCCGGGAAGCGCGACGGCGGGGCTGGGCGCGTGGATGCGGCTGGCCGGGGTGACGGGCCCGGGGTGACGGGCCGCGTGGGTGCGGCTGGCCGGGCTGGTGACTGGCCAGGGGGTGACTGGCCGGGGCGGCCGGGCTGGTGAACTGTGGCGGCTGGCCGGTGGGTGGTCTCGGGTCGGCAACGATTGCCGGGTTGCCACCGAAAGCGGCTTAGTTTCAACGGATGGAACGCCGCCGGCTGGGGCTGGTGCTGGCCGGGCTGGTGCTGGCCGGCGGGGCGGTTGCCGTGCTGCGCACGGCCGGGGGAACGACCGGCGCGCCGGATCGGACCACGCCGTTGCCGACCGCGCTGAAGGCGTATGCCGCCGAGGGGGTTGTCGCGCCCGGTGCGGGGGCGCCGCCGGCCGCTCCCAACAGTGTCACCGTCACGCCGGGGCCGCGTCGATTACAGCTGACCTGGCCCGCCGCAGCCGGAGCCGCCGGATACGACGTGAGCTGGGCCGGTGGGGACACGTTGGTGGCCGAGCCCGCGGCCCGCATCACCGGGCTGGCCGACGGGCAGGACACCGAGGTGCGGATCAGCTCGATCGACGCGTTCGGGCAGCGGTCGGCGCCGGTCACCGTGACCGGACGGCCCAGCGAGGAAGATCTCGGCGCGGATTACCCGTTCGTGGACCGCTTCACCGACGACAACCGCCTCGACCCCCGATTGTGGGAACTGACCAGCGCCAACGGCTGCGCACGGGTCTCCCCCGGGCCGGACGGGCTGCTGCTCACCGGGCCGTGTTCCACCGCCTCCACCCAGCTGCGCGCGCGTACCCCGTTCGTGGTGAGCGCGCCGTTCGGCGCCGATGGGGTGATCGGGCGGTTCACCGTGGACACCACCGACCCGGGCGAGGACGGGGTGCTCGACCTGGATCTGGTTCCCGGCCCGGTCGATCTGGTGGGGGACAGTCCATCGGGACTGGGCATCGCCGACGGGCCGGACGACGCGGTGGACGATCCTTCGCTGCCGCCGGGGGCGATCCGGGTGCGGGTGGCCTCGGGCGTGGAGAACGCCACGATGAGCACGTCGGTGATCGTCTACGTCGCGCCGGGCACGGCCCGGGTCGCGCCGGTGCAGTTGCCGGTCGCGGCCGTGCCCACACCGTACGGCGGGTTGTCGGTGCGGTGGGACGTGCTGCTCACCACCACCGGGATTCGCGTGCTGCGCAACGGAGTTCTGGCCGGCGGCGGGAACGTGGTGCCGCAGTGGTCGCAGGCCACCGCGCTGGTCGGGTTCACCGGACCGAGCTCCGGGCAACTGCGGACCGATCTGTCGCTGGTCGCGTTCGGCGGGGAGCGGATGACCGCGCCGGACGCCGGGGCCGCGCCCGCGGTCACTCCGGTGAGCGCCGTGATCCCGGCGCCGGATGCCGCGACCGAGGCGGTGTCCGGCGGTGCGCAGCTGCGGTTGACCGTGCGGGGGTCCACCAACGGGCCCAATGGCACGCTCACCCCGAACGGGGTCACGCCGTCCTTCCAGGTGGAAGTGGCCGGCCACCGGTTCGCCGCGACGCAGGCGATCGCCGGATTCCCGTTGCAGCGTCAGGTCGATTACCCGCTGGTCGCGCAGATTCCGCGGAACCTGTTGCCGGCCAACGGTTCCCTGTCGGTGCGGTTGCTGATGGCACAGCCGCCGGGCGCCGCGGCCGAATTCTCGTTGGCGGCCGCGGAGTTCGACGCGCCGGCCGGATCGCAGAACGGTCCGGGATATGCCCAGCTGCCGCCTCGGCTGGCCGCGCTCACCGTCGGGCTGGCCGACGCCAGTGGCGACCCGCTGGCCAGCGGGCAGTCGGCCGCCCGGGGCCGGTTGCTGCTGGAGGTCGGCATGGACGGACCGGCCGGGCAGCGGCTCACCGGGCAGATCGCCGGGCTGACCGGGTTCCAGGTATGGCTGGACGGGGTGGAACTGGCCGCGGTGCCGACCACGGCGGATGGGCCGGGGGTTGCCGGGCAGTGGGCGATCGCCTTCGACACCAACGGAATCGCCTCCGGCGCACACACCATCGAGGTGCGCTCGCTCGGCACGGCGCGGGCCACCGCGCCGGATTCGACCTATCTGACCTTCACCCTGAGCTGATCCCCGCCGAGCACACCCGGAGCTGACACACCATCGTGGAGATCCGGGTCTTTCACCCGGACGAGGCGCGCAGCGAAGGCCGGCTCCGAAAAGTCAGCTGGGGCGCAGGCGACGGACCAACCGCAAACGAGGGCGGCGGGCGTCCAGGTCGGGGCCGCGCAGGCCGCTGATCACCAGGTTGACGTCACCGGCCAGCGCGGCCATCCGGTCCGAGGCCAGTTCCGGCGCGTCGGCCGGGGTGCGCTGGTCGCGCACCGCGGCCGCGGTGTCCCGGATCGCCGCGACCAGTTCGGTCACCTCGTCACCGGGCGGGGGCGGTTCGCCCTCGTCGATC
This sequence comes from Pseudonocardiaceae bacterium, assembly GCA_035551355.1. Lineage (GTDB taxonomy): Bacteria > Actinomycetota > Actinomycetes > Mycobacteriales > Pseudonocardiaceae > DATATV01. Next base: position 6,116 of record DASZNF010000115.1, read on the forward strand.
TCCACCGCGAACCGGGTCACCGAACTGGTCGTCCGCTCCAGGGCCACAATCGCCGGATACCAGGCGGCGGCCAGCCGCCCGGCCGCGGACGGCTCGACCAGCATCCGCTGAAACTCGATGCGCAGGTCGGACAGTTGCCGGTAGGCGCGGCGGCGCAGCGTGGAGCGGCCGCGCGGGTCGGCGTTGAGGGCGCGTTCGGCGTAGTCGGCCACCGCGTCGATCACCTCGGCCACCCGGCCGCCGATCCGCGGCGTGCGGCTGCCCGGCCACAGCAGGTACCCGAACACCAGCACGATGGCGCAGCCCAGCGCGGTGTCGGCCAGCCGCTCCAGCACCAGGTCCCAGCTGCCCTGCTGGGCCAGATCCAGCTGCACCACCACCAGCGGGGTGAGCACGGTGGAGAACATCCCGTAGTTGCGCACCTGCGCGATGGGCAGCAGGAACCCGATGCCCGCCACCAGCAGCACCAGCACCCACCCGTTCGGGGCGAGCGCCAGCACGGCCGCGCCGACCAGGGCACCGACGAACGTGCCGCCGCCGCGCAGCAGGGCCCGGCCGAACACCGAGCCGAAGTCGGGTTTGAGCACGATCGCGATGGTCATGAACAGCCAGTACGAGCGCTGCATCGGCAGCACCGACACCAGCACCTCGGCCACCGTCATGCACAGCGCCAGGCGCAGCGCGTGCAGCCAGGCGGCCGGTCCGGCCAGCACCGTCTCGAACCATTCGGTGGCCCGTTCGCGCGGGGTGCGCCGGACCGGGCGGGGTCGCTTGCGGTCCGGTTTGCGGTCGCCGGTGAGCACCTCGGTCACCGCGTTCAGGCCGTGCACCAGAGCGAGCAGGCTGGGCGAACCGGTGTCCGGCAGCTCGAGTTCGACCGGCGGTTCGTCCGCGGCGATGGCCTCGCCCAGCGCGACCACCGAGGCCAGTACCGCCTGCGGCGGCCGGTGCCGGGCGTTGACCATGGCCACCGCGGCCTCCACCACGGGGGTGGTCTCGGACAGCACGGTGAACAGTTCCAGGTACACCTTGTCCCGGCCCTGCAACCGGGATCGGGCGCTGATCAGCGCGTCGTAGGCGCTGTTGAGCGCCGTCGTGAGCCGCTGCCGGGCCGGGGCCGCGGCGGCGGTGCCGCTGGCGCTGAGCATCTCGGCGATCCCGGTGTACACCGCGGCCACCAGGGCCCGTTCCGGCGCGGTGGCCCGCACCGGCCAGGCGGCCACGGCCAGCAGCAGCGCCCAGCCCGCGCCGACCAGGAAGCCGATGGCGGCGGTCCACGGGCCGACCACGCTGGCCTCGTGCGTCCCCAGCACGGTGTAGACCAGCAGCTGCAGGCTGGCCAGGGAGGCGTTGTTGCCGCCCGCGCTGAAGATCGCCGACAGTGCGGCCACCCCCACGATCAGCACCGCGGTCCACCAGCCGCGCGCGCCGACCAGGTCGCCGAGGAAGAACCCGACCGCGCCGGCCGACACCGCCAGACCGACCCGGCGGGCCCGGTCCCGGTACGGACCGGAGATGGAGGTCACCGACCCGCACAGCGCGCCGATGGACACCAGCATGCCCAGGCCGAGCTGGCCGAAGGCCAGGCCGACGGCGATCGGCGCCGGGATGGCGATCGCGGTGCGGGCGGCGCGTTTCCAGTCGATCGGCGCGGGGCGCGGTTTGAGCAGCTGGGCCAGCCAGTGCGGGGCGGCGATGTCCGGACCCCGGGACGACGAAGCCGTCCGGGCGGTATCCCGCCCGGACGGCTCGTCGTGTCGTGTTCCCGAGGTCACCCTCGAGAACTTAGTGGGTCAGGCCTTCTTGCGGCGCTGGAGCAGCAGGAACGTGCCGCCCCCGCCGATCAGCACAATCGCCAGCGCGATCGGGGCGAACAGCGAGACACCGGTGAAGGGCAGGCTGGAGGAGTTCGCCGTGTTGGTCACCGCGGGGGTCGTCGAGGTCGGCGCCACGACCGCCGGGGTGCTCGACGTGGTGCTCGTGACCGGGGTGGTGGCGCCGGTCGACGGGGTGGTCGAGCTGGTCACCACACCGGCGGCCCAGTTCGCCTTCGCCGTGGCCGACACGCTGGTCTGCGCGATGATCAGCGACTGGGTGAGGATCTGCGGCGCGCAGTTGCTGCGCGCGCCGTGGGTCTGCAGGCCGCCGTTGGACTGGCCGGTGCTGGTGCCCACGAACAGCTCACCGATGGTGTCCGGGCTGCTCAGCGTGAACGAGCCTGCGCCGGAGGCGGCGCCCGCCGGAACCTTGAAGTAGACCTTGGTGCCGTTGGTGATCTTGGCCGGGTCCAGCGTGTTGCCGTCGCCGTCGACCAGGGTGACCCCGCTGGGCACCTGGCTGGCCAGTTCGAGGCCGGTCATGTTGGTGGACACGGTGAACGGGCCGATCTTGTCGCCCGCGGCGCCGGCCATCTCGGTGGTCGGGTCGATGGACAGCTTCGGGTCGGCGGTGCTGTTGCTGCCGGTGGGCTGCGCCTGGCCGGCGTTGGCCGAGCCGGTCAGGTACTTGAACAGGCCGGTGATGTCCGCGTCCGCGCCGCCGGCCAGGTTGGCGCCGTCGCTGTAGTGCCAGATCGCGGCCTGGGTGCCCGCGATGGCGTCGGCCTTGCTGATCGTGTCACCGAGGCCCGCGGTCCTGGACAGCGCGGACAGGTCGGACACCTGCGGGAAGGAGTGGTGCAGGATCCAGTTGATCTCGGTGTTGTTCTTGTTGAACAGCGAGTTGGCGTCCGGGTAGGCGTCCCAGCCGGCTTCCTTCATCGGCACCTTGGGGTTGAGCTCGACGTTCAGCTCGATGCAGTAGGTGTGCACCACGGTGCCGTCGGCCAGCTTGAGACCGATCAGGACCGGGGTGACCTGGTGCGTGCCGTTCTTGCCGTGTCCGTCGGTGTAGTCGAGGTTCAGCGGGGTGCCCGCGATGTCGTCGCCGTTGACCGTCGCGGTCGACGAAGGACTGGGAGCCGAGTCGGCGTTGGCGGGCAGAGCCGCGGACAGCACCAGCGCCGTGGCGGCGCCGAGCACCGCGGCGCCCAGCCGCGCCAGGTTCAACCGGGAAGCCATGAGTCTCCTGTTTCTCGTGTACGCGGTGTTCCCCGACCGGCCGTGCCTGACCGTCCACCGAGAGGGCCATGGGGGGCTCCGGGAATGGCCGCCGCGACACAAATCCACCGTTCACAGCGATCACTCAGCCGGATTGCAGGCGTCACACTATCGAGTGATCAGCCGGTGGCCGCCCGGAGGCCACCAGGCCGGTTGAACTGCGAAAACAGGGAATCCACTCACGGGTGAACGGACGAAAAAGGCACCGCCGGGCCCGGAATGCCGTTCCGGCGGGCCCGGCGAGCGAGGAAGGCTCGGCGACTACTTACGGCTGCCTTAATCCGCCCAGCTTCACCGACAGAGTTTCCGCAGCTCACAGGCACAGTGGGAGAATGAACACGAGTAACCTCAAAACCGTTGCGAGATCAGTTCGATACACAACCGTGACCATGAATGAGGACGTTGCGCATTCAACTGATTACTCAGCCATTCGGTGCTGCCGCCGTTCGGATCAACCACACCTAATCCGAACGGCCAATTTCACTCTTCAGTGGCCAACTGTCAACGACCGGCGGGACCACTGGTTCAGTACCACCAGAACGGCCAGTGCCACCACGCCGATCGACTCCACGATCAGGGTGGTCGGCACCAGGGGCGTCACCAGCGACTCGTCGAACCCGAACAATCCGACGGTCAGGCTCAGGATCAGCGCGGCCAGCGTGCCGAGATCGAACAGACAGGACAACCCGGCCACCAAGGACAGAAACCGGCCCGGACTGACCAGTACCGCGATCATCAGCAGGCCGCCGACCACGCCGTTGATCATGAACAACGGACCGATCAGCGACACCGACGAATAACCGTCGAAGTACAGGTAGATGTGGATGCCGGCCATCGCGCCGAGCAGCCCGGCACCGGCCAGCCGGCCCAGCACCAGCGACACCGTCCACGCCGTCGAGCGAGGACGCGGCGAACGCTCCGGAGCGGACTCGCCGGCCCGGCCCCGGACCGTGATCTGCGGTTCCATCGAAAGCTCCCTCGTGCTCGAAAGACGTGGTCGGAAAGATCGCTGCCCCGGGCTGCCAGTTGATGCTGCCCCCGCTGCCAGTTGATACGGATCAACCGCCCCCAGGGATTCACCGAATCGGGGCAGAATTGCGCCAAGACCCGACAAGGGGGACGCGATCATGACCACGCCACGCCGACCGCGGCGCATACCGGAGAACGAGGCAATCTCCCCAGCCGGTTCACCCGTAGAAACTGATGTGCGTGGTATCGGCCTCCCGGTGGATCGGCTCCCGGACGAGACACTGCTCGCCGGGCTGGTCACCGGTGACGAGGAGATCGCGGTCGCCTTCGTGCGCCGGTTCCAGCGCGCGGTGTTCGGCGTCGCGTTCGCCGTGCTCGGCGACCCCCGGACGGCCGAGGACGTGGCCCAGCAGACCTTCGAACGGGCCTGGCGGCACGCCCAGGTGTACGACTCGCGCCGTGGTTCGGTCCGCACCTGGCTGACCACCATCGCGCACAACCTGGCCATCGACGTGGTGCGCACCCGCAGGCCGACCCCGCTGGACCCGAGCGAGATCGGCACCCTGATCGGCATGGTCGGCATGGTGCTGGACACCCCGGAGCGGCACGCCATCGCCAACGAGAACTCGGCCGAACTGCACACCCAGCTGGCCGCGCTGCCCCGGGAGCAGGCCCGGGCCGTGGTGCTGGCCGGGATCTACGGCCTGACCGCGCAACAGATCGCCGAGTTCGAACGGATACCCCTCGGCACCGCGAAAACCCGGATCAGAACGGCGATGAACCGACTCCGCGTCGCGTTGTCCAGAAAGCAGGCCGACCATGAGTGAGCAGAACTGCGCGCGGGTCCGCGATCTCGCCGCGGAGCTGGCGCTCGGCGTGCTGCCCGGCGACGAGCGGGCCGAGGTGCTCGAGCACATGGTGGGCTGCGTCGAGTGCCGCGAGCTGGTGCGCGGGCTGACCGCGGTCGGCGACGACCTGATCGGCCTGACGCCCGGGGTGGAACCGCCGGTCGGGTTCGAGGACCGGGTGCTGACCCGGATCGTGCCGCAGCGCAGGCGGCGCCGGTCGCGGCGCTGGCTGCCGGTGTCCATCGCCGCCGCGCTGGCCGCGATCGTGTTCGGGGTGAGCGGCTGGCTGATCGGCACATCGGGCGGCGGCGGGGAGGGCACGGAACTGGCGTCGGCGAACCTGGTCGACGCGAGCAGTCACACGGTGGGGCAGGTGTACAGCTACAGCGGCCAGCCCTCCTGGGTGTACATGATGATCGCCGCGGACGGGCGCACCGGCCCGGTGCGCTGCGAGCTGGAGCGGCGCTCGGGCGCGCCGGTGGTGATCGGCACGTTCCCGCTGGCCAACGGCTACGGCGACTGGGGCGTCCCCGATCCGGTCGACCCGAACACGGTGGTGGGCGCGCGGCTGGTCATGGCCGACGGCACGGTGCTGGCCACGGCCAGTTTCTGACCTGCGGTTACCGGCCGGTTGTCCGGTTTCAGCGCAGCCTCAGCTTGGGCGGGCACGGTATGTGGGGACAGCCCCCAACCGGAGGAGAACGAACACCCATGATGAAGCGGACGAAAACCGGTCTGGTGGTCGGCGCCGCCGTTCTGGCGATCGGCGGCATCGGCGGCGGCGTGGCGTTCGCGGCCGGGGACAGTGGCCCGGCCACCCCGCTGAGCGCGGCGCTCACCGCGAGCACCTCGGGCAGCGCGCCGTCCAGCACCGCACCGGGCGCGCCGGGCAGCACCCCCAAGCACCGCAAGCACCCGCTGCTGCGCCGGGTGGAGCACGCCGAGGCGACGCTGAACACCAAGCAGGGCCCCAAGGTGATCGACCTGCAGCGTGGGGCCGTGACCGCGGTCAGCCCGACGAGTGTGACCGTGCGCAGCAAGGACGGCTACACCGAGACCTACGCGGTGGCTCCGACCAGCAAGGTGCGCCAGGACAAGAAGGACAGCACCATCAGCGCGGTGAGGACCGGCGACCAGGTGCTGGTGGTCGGCACCAAGCAGGGCGACACGGTGACGGTGAACCGGCTGGCCGACCGCGGCCCGGCCACCGGCCACTGAGCACGGCCCGCCGGCCGGAAGCTGACCGAGGGGCAGGTCGGATGGCGTGGTGGCGGCATCGTGGTCCGCGATTCCGCCACCACGTACCGACCGGGCCGGCCGCGGATGTGACGATGGTGCGATGACGGGATTCTGCGCGGACGCCTGGCAGCGCACGGAAAAGCTGCAACGGGCCATGATCGAACTGCCGTTCAACGCCGAGCTGGCCGCGGGAACGCTGTCCCCGCAACGGTTTCAGTTCTACATGGTGCAGGATTCCCGTTACCTGCTCGGGTTCGGCCGGGCCCTGGCGGTGGCCGCGGCCCGGTCGGCCGACCCGGACGACATCGCCTTCTTCGCCGGTGCGGCCCGCGAGTCGGTCGTGGTGGAACGCTCGCTGCACAACGGTTTCTTCGAGAAGTTCGGGATGTCCGAGGCGGATCAGGCGGCGGTGGAGACCTCGCCGGCCTGCCTGGGTTACACCTCGTTCCTGCTGGCCACCGCGCAGACCGGCGAGTACGCCGAGCTGATCGCCGCGCTGCTGCCGTGTTTCTGGGTGTACCAGCAGGTGGGCACCGAGATCCTGGCCCGGCAGAAGGAAACCGGCGCGACCGGCAACCCGTTCCAGGAGTGGATCGACACCTATGCCGACGACGAGTTCGCCGAAGCCGTGAACTCGGCTCGGGCCGCGGTGGACCGGGCCGCGTCGGCCGCGGCCGACGGCATGGTGGCGCGGATGCACGCCGCGTTCCGCCGGGCCACCGAGTACGAGTGGCTGTTCTGGGACAGCGCCTACCGGCTGGAATCCTGGCCCACCAAGCAACTGCGCTAGACCAAAGGCCGGACTCAGTCGATCGCGATCGCGCTCACCCCGGTCATGGTGCCCAGGTAGGCGTGTGTGCCGGACAGGGTGGGCGAGGCGAAGTGCGGCAGGTCGCCGACCGGCAGCTGGGCCAGCACCGCGCCGTCGGTGGTGCGCAGCGCGTACAGGGCACCGGCCTTGTAATCGGTCACCCACACCGCGCCGCCGCCCACGACCGGTGCCCCGTTGGCCGTAACCGTTGCGTGCCAACGGATCGTCGGTTTGCCGGTGGCGTCGATGGTGACCGCGATCGGGCCGTTCGGGCAGGGCAGGTAGGCGGTGCCCGCGGCCACCGCGCTGCCGCCGAACGAGGCGCACGCATCAGTCTGCGCGACCTGCCCGTTGATCCCGCCCAGGTGACCGGACCGCAGCACGTAGCCGACGCCGCGTTTGCCCGCGATGAACACCCAGTCGCCCAGCACGGTGGGGCTGCCGGAGCCGAGGTCACGGTCGTTGGCGTTGTCGTCGGCCCAGGTCCCCGGAGCGAAGAAGTCGGTGCGGCGCAACTGATCCGACAGCGCGATGACCGAGTCGCTGCCGTCGTAGCCGCCGTCGGTGGATTCGCCGTTGCCCACCGAGTACAGCAGGCTCTGCCCGTCGACCGTGGCGCCGCCCGGGGTCCAGATGCCGCCTTCCCGGCCGGTGGGGATCTGGTAGTGCAGCGGGTCGCGACCGGCGGTGGTCACCGAGACGACCGAGCCGATGTAGTTGGCGCAGTCCCCGGCCAGCCCGCCGTAGGCGACGAACACGCGGCCGTGCAACAGGGTCAGCGCGGCCCGCTGCTGGTGTGCGATCCGGTCCCCCGCAGGCGGGTCCACGCCCACCCGGACCTGCAACGCGCCGGTGTTGAGGTCGATACCGGCCAGGGTGTGCAGGCCGCCGGTGGACTCGGCCACCGCGAACACCCGCGAGCTGGCCGGATCGAACACCATGGTGCCGGTGATGCCCAGCGGGTCGATGTCGCCGCAGGGCAGGTCGGCGCGCGGCACGGGGGTGCCCAGGTGGGTCGACCACAGCACCTTGCCGGTGGCCGCGTCCAGCGCGTACACCGTGTCGTTCTCGGTGGCGGCCAGGATCTTCCCGCCCACCACCAGCGGCTGCCCGTAGACCGCGCCGTCCAGGGTGGCGTGCCAGTCCACGTGCGGGTCGCGCGGTGCGGGCACGTCGGCGGCGCCGGTGCGGGCGTTGTCGTGGTGGTAGGTGGTCCAGTCGGCGACTGCCTCCGGTGTGGGGACGCCGGAGGCGGTCGCGGTGGTGCTGGGGGCGGATGGGGACGCGGTGGGATCGGTGGCCGTCGCCGCGGCGGCCGTGCAGCCGGTCAGCAGCGCGGCGAACAGGACGAGTGGGGTTACCCGTTTCACTCGATCTAGCTTGCCACCAGCCGCGCGACGAAGCCGGTCACCACCAGCCAGAAAACGGCGGGCAGACCGTAGTCGAGAATGACCGCGGCGACGTGGTTGCCGACATTGAACAGGCCCGGGAAGAACAGCGCGAGCGGATTGGCCAGCGCCCGCATGAAGTTGAAGAAACCATTGGTCTGATTGGCGTTGAACAGTAACAACAGCCCGTAGACGACTTCTATGAGAGCGAACAGTGCACCGATTCCGCTGATGAGCCGGGCTAAGCTGTTACGACTGGCGTAGGAGCTGCGTCGAGTAACCATGTCCGTGAATTACCACCCTGACCTCCCGGCCAAACCGTCACCATCCCGTAAGACCTCGCCGAAAAGATCGTTTTCCAAGAATCGACCGGCGGCATTCCCTTGAAAGCAACAAAAGCCGCAGTTCAGGCCGGTTCGCCGCGCACCGGGCGGCCTGGAAAGGCGTCGGGCACCAGCTCGCCCTCGGCGATCACCGGCTCGCCGTGCACCAGCAGGTGGCGCACGCCCATCGAGGGGCGGGTCGGATCGGCGTAGGTGGCGGAGTCGGTGACGGCGTCCGGGTCGAGCACGACCAGGTCGGCGTCGGCCCCCGCGGCCAGCCAGCCCTTGCCGCGGGCAGCCGGCGCCACCTCGTCCAGCACCCGAGCCGGCAGGTAGGCGCACCGGCGGAACGCCTCGGTCCACGACCAGGCCCCGCTCTCGCGCACCATCAGCCGCAGCGCCCGGGTGAAGGTGCCCGCGGTGCGCGGGTGGGTCGCCCCGCCGGGCGGCAGCGGCCAGTCCCGGGTGTCGCGCCGCCCGTCCGGCCACATGACCGGCATGGCGTCGCTGGCCACGATCGAGTCGGAGAAGGCCAGCGCCCGGTGCAGTAGGGCCCGGTCGCCCGGGTCGCGCTCGTCGAAGAACTCCACCACGCATTCGGCGCCCGGGTCGGTGGCGCGCAGTTCGGCCAGCCGGGTCGCCGAGCCGATCCGCTCCCCCGACGCGGTCATCACGATGCTCGACGGGCGCAGGCCCCACACGTGCAACCGGTCCGGGGCCAGGAAGAACGCGCCCACCCCGGTGCTGCCCGCGCCGTAGGGATAGGCCTCCACGGTGACCCGGGAACCGGCCGCGCGGGAACGCTCCAGCGTTCCGAGCACCCGGTCGACGTGCCGGCGCGAGGTCGAGTTGACGTGGCAGTGGTGCATCGCCGCGCCGGTTTCGGCCGCGGCCACCACCAGTTCCTCCGACCCGTCGATCGGGGTGGCCGGGTCGGCTTCCACCAGTTCCCGCACGTGCGTGTAGGTCGGTGCGCCGGCCGCCGCGGCCAGCCGGGCCACCGCACGGAACTCGGCCGGTTCGGAGCGCGGCGCGTAGCCCATCAGTACCCCGATGCCCAGCGCGCCCTGGGCCAGTTCGGCCTCCAGCAGCGACAGCCACGCGGTCAGTTCGGCCGGCGAGGAGGAGCGCTGCCAGTCCGGGGCGGCCAGCGCGGCCATGGCGGACTCGAATTCGGCGTCCGGTTGCCGGCCCAACAGCACCTGTGCCCGGGCCTGGCCCCAGGACGCGCTGAAGCCGTAGTTCAGCGGCCGGCCCTGTTCGGCCGCCCGGGCGTAGGCCCGGGCCAGCGGCATCAGCCCGGCCTCCAGGTCCAGTGCGGTGGTCACCCCGTCCATGGCCTGCAGCCGCTGCCCGGCGATGGAGTGCACGTGGCTGTGCAGGTCGACGAACCCGGGCCCGACCAGCAGGCCGGACACGTCCACGACCCGCGCCTCGGCCGGAACGGCCAGAGCGGGCCCGACCGCGGTGACCTGCCCGCGCTCGATGAGCACGTCGGACTGAGTGTCGGTTCCCGAGCGCGGGTCGATGACCCGGCCGCCCCGCAAGCACATCATCCGCTCAGTCAACCGCCCGCCCCCACCGCTTGAGTTCGTCGGTTCGCACAACTCGGGGCCGGTCGACTCGTGCGAATCGACGAACACAGGGCGCGATCCGGGGAGCAGCCTGAGCGGACCTGATCCCACCCGTCCAGCACAGGAGCGGAGAGCGGCATGGCCAGGTCGGTCACTCGCAACACGATCACCCCCAGAATGCTCGGCCTCGCCGCGGGCGTGTGCCTCACGGCCACCGCGGTGGCCGGCTGTGCCGGCGGCGACTCCGGGTCCGGCGCCGTGGTCAGCGGTGGCACGTTCACCATGGCAATGGACTCCGACCCGGGCAACCTGGATCCGCAGGCCTCCGCGGCCAGCGATCTCTACCAGCTGAGCTACCTGGCCTACGACACGCTGCTGAGCACCGACAGCTCGGGGAAGGTGCAGTCCCAGCTGGCCACCGCCTGGCAGGACAACGGCACGACCGTGACCCTGACCCTGCACAAGGGCATCACCTGCGCCGACGGCTCGGCGTTCACCGCGCAGACCGCCGCCGACAACATCGACTACGTGGCCGACCCGAAGAACAACAGCCCGTTCGGCGGGGTGTTCCTCCCGGCCGGCACCAAGGCCACCGCGGACGCCGCGGCCGGCGCGGTGACCCTCACCCTGCCCGCGCCCGCGCCGTTCATCCTCAACGGGCTGGCCGGGGTGCCGATGGTGTGCGCGAAGGGCATGGCCAACCGGAAGCTGCTGGCCACCGGCACCGATGGCACCGGCCCCTACCAGCTCACCCAGGCCGTGGCCAGCGATCACTACACCTACAGCCAGCACACCGGTTACGCCTGGGGCCCCAACGGCGCGACCGGCAGCGTGAAGGGCCTGCCGGCGCAGATCACCGTGAAGATCGTGCCGAACGAGACCACCGCGGCCAACCTGCTGCTGTCCGGTCAGCTCAACGCGGCGCCCATCCTCGGCCCGGACGAGCAACGACTGGCGTCGTCGAAACTGTTCTCGGCTGACGTGCCCGCGCTGTTCGGGGAGATGTGGTTCAACCAGGCCGCTAGCCGGGCCGGGGCCGACGAGCAGGTCCGGCTGGCCCTGACCGAGGCGCTGGATCTTGGCGAGATCGAGAAGGTGCTGACCTCCAACCGGGGCGAGCCGGGCACCACGCTCTCGGCCACCGCGCCGGTCGCCTGCCCGGGCAACTCGGTGACCAAGGCGCTGCCCGCGCACGATCTGACCAAGGCCAAGGCCACGCTGGACGCCGACGGCTGGACCGCGGGGACGGACGGAATCCGTAGCAAGAACGGCAGGCAACTGGCCCTGACGCTGGTCTACAACACCAAGGCCGGCTCGGCCGGTTCGGCCGCCGCGGATCTGGCCCAGCAGCAGTGGACCCAGCTCGGCGCCAAGGTCACGCTGTCCGGGCAGGACGACACCGCGGCCACCAACACGCTGTTCTCCACCGGCAACTGGGACATCGCGTGGGAACCGGTGAACGTCAGCTCCCCCGACCAGCTGGTGCCGTTCTTCTCCGGCCCGGCCCCGGCCGCGGGCGACAACTTCGCGCACATCGACGACACCGCCTACACCGCCGCGGTGGCCGAGGCCGACAAGACGCAGGGCGCCGCGGGCTGCGGGCAGTGGCTGGCCGCCGAGGCGCACCTGATCTCGGCCGCCGACGTCATCCCGTTCGCCAACACGGTGGAGAAGGTCTTCGGCTCCGGCGCCCGGTTCACCGTGGTGGGCGAATTGCTGCCCACCAGCATCCGGATGCTGTCCGGGAGCTGAGGTGGCCAGCCTGACCGTTCCCGCCTCGGCGGCCCGCGGCCTGGCCGACAGCGTCGCGCTGCGGTTCGTGGTGCGCCGTCTGGCCCGGTTCGCGGTGTCGCTGTGGGTGCTGCTGACCGCCGCGTTCGGCATGATCCACCTGATCCCCGGCGACCCGGTGCGGGCGGCGCTCGGCATCAGCGCCCCGCCGTCCCTGGTGGCCGCCCGCCGCCAGGCGCTGGGCCTGGATCTGCCGCTGTACGAGCAGTACTGGCACTACCTGCGGGGCGTGTTCACCGGCGATCTCGGCTCGTCGATGACCTCGCAGCTGCCGGTGTCGCAGACCATCGCCAATCGGCTGCCCGCCACGCTGCAACTGGCGCTGGCCGCGTTCGTGCTGGCCATCGTGCTGGCGATTCCGCTGGGCACGCTGATGGGCGTGCTCACCCGGGGTGGCCGGGCCCGGCGCACCGAGCTGGCCTTCACCACCACCAGCGTGCTGCTGGGCGCCATCCCGGACTTCCTGGTCGGGGTGGTGCTGGTGTGGCTGGTCGGGGTGCAGCTGCACTGGCTGCCGGTGGCCGGCAAGGCCGGGTTCGCCTCGTTCGTGCTGCCGGTGATCTCGCTGGCCATCGGCCCGGCCGCGATCCTGGCCCGGATCCTGCGAGTGGAGATGATCGCGGTCCTGCAGGCCGACTACGTGCGCACCGCCCGCGCCAAACGTTTGCCGGCCCTGGCGATCTACCTCCGCCACGCCCTGCCCAACGCGCTGACCTCGACCATCACCCTGGGCGGGCTGTTGCTGTCCACCATGGTCGCGGGCACCGTGCTGGTGGAGAACGTGTTCGCCTGGCCCGGCCTTGGCGCCACCATCGCGTCCTCGATCCTGAGCAAGGACTACCCGGTGGTGCAGGGCGTGGTGCTGGTCTACGGCATCGGGGTGCTGGCGGTGAACCTCCTGGTCGACGTGGCGCTGGCGCTGCTCGACCCGCGTTCGACGATCCGGGAGAGCTGAGCCGTGAGCTTCCTGCCCCGTCCCGCTCAGCGGCCCCGCGCCAGTGCGCGCTGGCTGGCCGTGCTGCGCACCCCGGTCGGCTTCTGCGCCAGTCTCGGTCTGCTGGTGGTGCTGGCGTTCGCGGTGATCGCGCCGATCCTGTGGACCGGCAAGGCCAGCGCCACCGACGTGCCCGACCTGTTGCAAGGGCCGTCCGCCCAGCACTGGGCCGGCACCGACAACCTGGGCCGGGACATCGTGTTCCGGGTGCTGGTGGCGACTGGGCTGTCGGTCGAGCTGGCCCTGCTGGCCACCGCGATCACCGTGGTGGCCGGGCTGATCCTGGGCACGGCCGGGGTGTTGTTCGGCCGCCGGGTGGCCCGGCTGATGGCCGCGGCGGTCAACATCGCGGTGGCCTTCCCCGGCATCCTGCTGGCGTTGTTCTTCGCGGTGATCTTCGGCATCGGCGCCAAGGGAGCGTTGCTGGCCATCGGTTTCGCCGGTGCGCCCGCGTTCGCCCGGCTCGCGCAGACCCTGGTGGCCGGCATCGAATCCCGGGATTTCGTTGCCGCGGCGCGGATCGCCGGGGTCGGTCGGCTGCGGTTACTGGTCCGGCACATCCTGCCCAACGTCGCCGAGCCGTTGATCGTCAACGCCGCCATCGGCGCGGGCGGGGCGCTGCTGGCCTTCGCCAGCCTGTCCTTTCTCGGCATCGGCGTGCAGGCGCCGAGTTACGACTGGGGTCAGCTGCTGGGCGCCGGGCTGGCCGGCATCTACGAGCAGCCGGTCGCCGCGCTGGCCCCGGGTATCGCGGTGATCGTGGCCGGGCTGGCGTTCAACCTGTTCGGCGAGGCGCTGGCCAAGGGCATCGGGCTGACCACCACGCTGGGCCGGATTCCGTTGGGGCGTATGAGACGACAACCGGCCGAACCAGCGTCCGAAAAGGACGGTGACGTACCGGTGCTGGACGCCGCCGACGTGGTGGTGACCCTGCCCGGGCCCGGCCGGCCGATCCGGCCGGTGCGCGGGGTGTCGCTGCGCATCGAGCGGGGCGAGGCGGTCGGCGTGGTCGGCGAGTCCGGATCGGGCAAGTCGCTGACCGCGCTGGCGGTGACCCGGCTGATCGAGGAGCCCGGTCAGGTCACCGCGTCCCGGCTTCGGTTCCTGGGCAACGACTTGCTGGCCGGTCCGGCCCGGCTGCACCGGCGGCTGCTGGGCACCAAGCTGGCCATGGTGTTCCAGGACCCGATGACCTCGCTGAACCCGACCCGGCGGATCGGGCGCCAGCTGGCCGAGGTCGCTCGGCGGCACGAGGGGCTGTCCCGGGCCGACGCGCTGGCCAAGGCGGTCGACCGGCTGCGCGCGGTGCGCGTGCCCGCGGCGGCCCGGCGCGCCCGGCAGTATCCGCACGAGTTCTCCGGCGGGATGCGGCAGCGGGCCATGATCGGCATGGGCCTGATGAGCACGCCCGCGTTGATCGTGGCCGACGAGCCGACCACCGCGCTGGACGTGACCGTGCAGCGCCAGGTGCTGGACCTGCTGGAGACCATCCGCCGCGCCGATTCGGTGGCATTGCTGCTGATCAGCCACGATGTGGCGGTGGTCGGGCAGGTGTGCGACCGGGTGCTGGTGATGTACGCCGGCCGGATCGTGGAGGACCTGCCCGCCGCCGAGCTGGCCACCGCGGCCCGTCACCCCTACACCCGGGCCCTGGCCGCCGCCGTGCCCGATATGCGCACCGACCTGGACGCACCGCTGGCCGTGATCCCCGGCCGGGCGCCCGATCCGGCCGCGTTCCCGCCCGGCTGCGCGTTCGCCCCGCGCTGCCCGCTGGCCACCGAACAGTGCCGGATCGACGAACCACCGCTGGAAACCGACGCGCGGGGCCGCCGGGTGGCCTGCTGGCACGCGGATTCGCCCACCGATGGGAGCACCGAGATGACCACCGCGGGACGCGGCCATGAGTGAACTTCGCTTCGAGGACGTGTCGGTCCGCTACGGCACCCGCCGCCACGGGCTGACCGCGGTCGAGGACGTCAGCCTGTCCGTGGGCGACGGGGAGATCGTGGGGCTGGTCGGCGAATCCGGGTCGGGCAAGTCAACGCTGGCCCGCGCCGCCGTCGGCCTGGCCCCGGTGACCGCCGGGCGCATCCTGCTGGACGGCCGTCCGGTGCCGGTGCGCGGCCGGCGGCGGCCGGTGCAACTGGTGTTCCAGGACCCGTACTCCTCGCTGGACCCGAGAATGACGATCAGTACCAGCGTCGGCGAGACCATCCCGCGCCGCGATCCCGTCACCGGCGCGGTTCTGGACCGGCGGACCGAGGTGGCCCGGCTGCTGGAACTGGTCGAACTGGACCCCGATCTGGCCCGCGCGTTCCCCGGGCAACTGTCCGGCGGGCAGCGGCAGCGGGTGGCGCTGGCCCGCGCGCTGGCCGCCCGGCCGGAGGTGGTGATCGCCGACGAGATCACCTCGGCGCTGGACGTGTCCATCCAGGGCACCGTGCTCAACCTGCTCCGCACTCTGCTGCGCGAACTGGGCACCTCGATGCTGTTCATCTCGCACAACCTGGCCGTGGTCCGCTACGTGGCCAGCAGCATCGCGGTGATGTACCTGGGCCGGATCGTGGAACACGGCCCGGCGGCCGAGGTGCTGGCCCATCCGCAACACCCCTACGCCCGCGACCTGCTGGCCGCCGTGCCCGAGGCCGGGCGCACCCCGGAGCGGCCCGGGGATCCCGCGCTGCGGGCGGTGGCCGACGCCGAACCGGCCGACCCGCACCACCCGCCGGCCGGCTGCCGCTATCACCCGCGCTGCCCGATCGGCCCGCTGGTGCGCGCCGACACCGACATCTGCCGCACCCGCACCCCGGACACCGATCACCGCCACCACGCCGCCTGCCATTTCGCCGAGCCGCTCGGCGGCACGACCGAACGAAGGAGCTCGCTGTGACCCGACGCCTGCGCATCCGCGATCTGGCCGACCTCGCCGTGCCCGAGCAGCCGGCGATCTCCCCGGACGGCCGCCGGATCGTCTACGTGCTGCGCACCCAGGACACCGAGGCCGACCGGGCGGTGCACAGCCTGTGGCGGGTCGGCGCCGACGGCGGCGAGGCGGCGCAACTGACCCGGGGCACCGGCGACGGCGCACCGGCCTGGTCGCCGGATGGCCGCACGCTGGCCTTCCTGCGCGGCGGCGGCCCGGCCCAGGTGTGGACGCTGCCCGCCGACGGCGGCGAACCCGCGGCCCGCACCACCCTGCCGCTGGGCGCCGGCCGTCCACTGTGGAGCCCGGACGGCAGCCGGATCGCCTTCACCGCACCGGTGGACACCGCGGCCGCCGACGGCGAGGACGACGCGGCCCGCGCTCGCCGGGCCACCGCGCCGATCGTGGCCGACCGGCTGGACTACCAGGCCGACGGGGCCGGTTTCCTGCGCACCATCCGCACCCACCTGCACGTGCTGGACCTGGCCTCCGGCGAGTGCGCGCAGGTCACCGAGGGCGACTGGCACGCCGGCGAACCGGCCTGGTCGCCGGATGGCACCCGGCTGGCGTTCGCGGCGGCCATGGCCGCCGACGCCGACCTGGACCTGCGCTCGGCCGCCTACACCGTGGCCGCCGGTGGCGGCCGGCCCGAGCTGGCCGGTTTCGCCGACGGGGTGGCCGCCGCGGTGTCCTGGACC
Source organism: Pseudonocardiaceae bacterium (assembly GCA_035551355.1). Classification (GTDB taxonomy): domain Bacteria; phylum Actinomycetota; class Actinomycetes; order Mycobacteriales; family Pseudonocardiaceae; genus DATATV01. The sequence continues at coordinate 22,772 of DASZNF010000115.1, forward strand.
GCGGACGGACAGACGCTGCTGGTGGTCGGCGGGGTGCACGGCCCAGCCGGGCCGATGGGCCTGTACCGGCTGCCCGCCTCCGGCGCGGCCGACATCCCGGCAGCGGAGTTGATCAACCTGGCCGGGCCGCTGGACCGCAACGTCATGCCCGGCTCCCCCGCCTACCCGGGTGCGCTGCCCACCCTTGTGGGTGAGGACGTGCTGTTCTGCGTGCGCGACCGGGGTTGCAGCCACCTCTACCGGGCCGGGGTCGACGGCGGAGCGCCACGGCTGGTGCTGGGCGGGGCCGACCGGGTGGTGTCCGGGCTGTCCGTGGCCGGGTCGAGGGCCGCCGTGGTGCTGACCACCGCGACCTCGTTCGGCGAGGTGGTCACCGTGGATCTGGCTTCGGACAAGGAAACCACGCACACCGAGCACGGCGCGAACCTGGCCGATGTCGAGTGGTTCGCCCGGGAATCCCGCCAGTTCACCATTTCCGACGGCACGAAGGTGGAAGGCTGGCTGATCCGCGACCCGGACCGCGCCGGCCCATTGCCGCTGCTGCTGGACATTCACGGCGGCCCGCACAACGCCTGGCACGGCGCGGCCGACGAAGTGCACCTCTACCACCAGGAACTGGCCGCACAGGGCTTCGCCGTGCTGCTGGTCAACCCGAGAGCCAGCGACGGCTACGGCCTCGACTTCTTCACCGCGGCCACCGGCGCGTGGGGCGAGGCCGACGCCAAGGACTTCCTGGAACCACTGGACATCCTGGTCGCCGAGGGCATCGCCGACCCGGACCGGCTGGCCGTGGCCGGATACAGCTACGGCGGCTACATGACCTGCTACCTGACCGGCCACGACACCCGGTTCGCCGCCGCGGTGGCCGGTGGCGTGTGCGCCGATCTGACCAGCCTGGCCGGCACCTCGGACGCCGGTCACTTCCTGGCCGCCGCCGAACTCGGCGCGATCCCCTGGCGCGATCCGGCCCGCACGGCCGAACTCTCGCCGTTCAGCCAGGTGGGGGAGGTGCGCACGCCGACCCTGATCATCCAGGGCGACTCGGATCTGCGCTGCCCGGTCGGCCAGGCCCAGCAGTGGCACACCGCGCTGCGCGAGCAGGGCGTGCCGACCCGCCTGGTGCTCTATCCCGGCGGCTCGCACCTGATGATCATCAGCGGCCCGCCCTCGCACCGGATCGACTTCAACCAGCGGATCGTGGACTGGGTGCGTCGCTACGCCGGTGACGCCGAGGGCCCGCGCCGGCCGCGCCTGGACGCCGGGCACTGGCAGCGCCGGCTGACCGCGCTGGCCAAGCGGTATCACGTGCCCGGCGCGCAACTGGGCATCCTGCGCCTGGACGAGCCCGCCGACGACGTGGTGGAAGCCGCCTTCGGGGTGCTCAACCTGGACACCGGGGTGGCCGCCACCACCGACTCGGTCTTCCAGATCGGCTCCATCACCAAGGTGTGGACCGCGACGGTGGCCATGCAGCTGGTCGACGAGGGCAAGCTCGACCTGGACGCCCCGGTGACCGACGTGCTGCCCGAGCTGAAGCTGGCCGACCCGGAGGTGACCAAACGGGTCACCCTGCGCCATCTGCTCACCCACACCAGTGGCATCGACGGCGACATCTTCACCGACACCGGCCGCGGCGACGACGCCCTGGAACGCTACGTCGCGCTGCTGGCCGAGGCCGCGCAGAACCACCCGCTGGGCGCCACCTGGTCCTACTGCAACTCGGGTTTCTCGCTGGTCGGCCGGATGATCGAGAAGGTCACCGGGCAGACCTGGGACGCGGCCATCGCCGACCGGCTGATCGGCCCGCTCGGCCTCACCCACACGGTCACGCTTCCCGAGGAGGCGCTGCTGCACCGGGCCGCCGTCGGCCATGTCACCGAGGGCGACGCCGAACCGGCCCGGGCCCCGGTCTGGGGACTGCCCCGCGCGGTCGGCCCGGCCGGACTGGTCACCTCCACGGTCCGGGACGTGCTGGCCTTCGCCCGGCTGCACCTGACCGGCGGGTTGGCCGCCGACGGCACCCGGCTGCTGCGCGCAGGCACCGCCGCGGACATGGCCGCCCAGCACGCCGAGGTGCCGGACAAGCACATCCTGGGCGACTCCTGGGGCCTGGGCTGGATCCGGTACGGCTGGTCGGGCCACCGGCTGCTGGGCCACGACGGCAACACCATCGGCCAGTCGGCGTTCCTGCGGGTGCTGCCCGAGCAGGGCCTTGCGGTGGCGCTACTCACCAACGGCGGCCACACCCGCGACCTGTACCAGGAGCTGTACCGGGAGATCTTCGCCGAACTGGCCGGGGTGGACATGCCCGAGCCGCTGGCCCCGCCGGCCCAGCCGGACGCGGGCGATCTCACCCCGTGGCTGGGCACCTACGAACGGGCCTCGGCCCGCATCGAGGTGCTGACCGGCGAGGATGGGCCGCGGCTGCGCACCACGACCACGGGCCCGCTTGCCGAGCTGCTGCCCGACCCGGTGGAGGAACACGTCCTGGTCCCGGTGTCGCCCGACCTGTACGCGATCCGCGCGCCGGAGACGGAGACCTGGGTGCCGGTCATGTTCTACACACTGCCCAGCGGCGCCCGGTACCTGCACCACGGCGCCCGCGCCACACCGAAGGTGGACTGACGTGACTCTCCCCGAACGCATGGCGGCCGCCCTGCCCCAGCTGCTCGCCGACATCGAGACGCTGGTGACCCACGAGTCGCCGTCCTCGGATCTCGCCGCCGTGGCGACCAGCGCCGAGCTGGTCGCACGGTTGGGCTCGGCCCGGCTGGGAGTCGAGCCGGAGACGATCGTGCTCGACGGCTGCACCCACCTGCGCTGGCGGCTGGGCGACGGCCCGCGCCGGGTGCTGGTGCTCGGTCACCACGACACGGTGTGGCCGCACGGCACGCTGGCCGAGCACCCGTTCACCGTCACCGACGGCGTGCTGCGCGGACCCGGTTGTTTCGACATGAAAACCGGCGTGGTCATGGCTTTCCACGCCGTCGCCGAACTGCCCGATGTGGACGGAGTGACGGTGCTGGTGACCGGCGACGAGGAAATCGGCTCGCCCAGCTCCCGGGAGCTGATCGAAACCGAGGCGGCCGGGTGCGTGGCCGCGCTGGTGCTGGAGGCCGCGGCCGACGGCGGCGCGGTGAAGACCGAGCGCAAGGGCACCTCCATGTACGAGGTCACCGCGCACGGCCGGGCCGCGCACGCCGGACTCGAACCGGAGAAGGGCGTCAACGCCACCGTGGAGCTGTCCCACCAGATCCAGCGGGTGGCCGCGCTGGCCGATCCGGCGCAGGGCACCACGGTCACCCCGACCGTGCTGCAGGCCGGCACCACCACCAACACGGTGCCCGCGACCGGCGGTTTCGCCGTCGACGTCCGGGTGACCAGCCGGGCCGAGCAGGACCGGGTGGACGCGGCCATGCGGGCGTTGCGACCGGCGCTGCCCGGCGCCACACTGACCGTCACCGGCGGCCCCAACCGCGCCCCGCTGGAGGCGTCCGCCTCGGCCGAGTTGTACGAACGGGCCCAGCGGGTGGCCAAGTCCCTCGGCCTGCCGCCGCTGGGCAGCGCCGCGGTCGGCGGCGCGTCGGACGGCAACTTCACCGCGGGCGCGGGCATCCCGACCCTGGACGGCCTCGGCGCCAGCGGCGGCGGCGCGCACGCGGCGAACGAACACGTCCTCATCGACGAACTGCCCGACCGCACCGCGCTGCTCGCCGCGCTGCTCGCCAACCTGCTCGCCGACCCGCTCGGGGCAAGACCATGACGGCCGGCATCGAGGCGCTCGAACACGCCGCCGCCTGCGCCGGCCGCGCCGCGAGCGAGTCCACGGTGGACGTACGCGAGGTCGCCCAGCTGCCCGATCTCACCGCGATCACCGCGCTGTACAACGAGATCTGGCGGCCGGACGGCAGCCAGCCGATCAGCATCGAACTGCTACGCGCGCTGAGCAAGGCCGGCAACTACGTGGCCGCCGCGTTCGACCGTGACCGGCTGGTCGGCGCCAGCGTCGGCTTCTTCACCGCTCCGGCAGGCGGCGCCCTGCACAGCCACATCGCCGGGGTGTCGGCGACCGTGCTGGGCCGGCACGTCGGCTACGCGCTCAAACTGCACCAACGGGCGTGGGCGCTGCGCCGCGACGTGCGCGTGATCGAGTGGACCTTCGATCCGCTGGTGGCCCGCAACGCGTACTTCAACATCGTCAAACTCGGTGGCCTGCCGGCGGAGTACCTGCCGAATTTCTACGGCGGGATGCGCGATGGCATCAATGGCGATGACGACACCGATCGCCTGCTCCTGCGCTGGCAGCTCACCGACCCGCGGGTGCTCACCGCCTGCTCCGGCCAGCGGCAAACCAGTGACGCCAATGCATTGCTCGAACAAGGCGCACAGAAAGCCCTACGGCGCGGAGAAAATGGTGAGCCAATCGCCGAACATACCGACGCGGCAACGGTTCTGGTCGCGGTGCCGCCGGATGTGGAGGCGCTGCGCGCGTGGAATCCCGGCCAGGCGAAGGAATGGCGGATCGCGGTGCGCGAAACGCTCGGCGCGCTGCTGGCCGGGGACGCGCGGGTGACCGGCTTCGACCGGGACGGCTGGTACATCGTGCAACGACGGACAGGGGTTGACGAGTGATGAAGCTGACCGGAATCGAGTTGCGGCGCGTGGCCATGCCGCTGGTGGCGCCGTTCCGGACCTCGTTCGGGGTGCAGACCGGGCGGGAGATCCTGTTGCTGCGCGCGGTTTCCGACGAGGCCGAGGGCTGGGGCGAGTGCGTGGCCATGGCCGATCCGTTGTATTCCAGCGAATACGTGGACGCGGCCGAGGACGTGCTGCGCCGCTTCCTGATCCCCGCCCTGGCCGCGGCCGAACACCTGGACGCCAGCCGGGTGGCGACCGTGCTGAAACCGTTCAAGGGCCACCGGATGGCCAAGTGCGCACTGGAAATGGCCGTGCTGGACGCGGAACTGCGGGCCGAGGGCCGGCCGCTGGCCCGGGAACTCGGCGCGGTGCGCGACCGGGTCGAGTGCGGGGTGTCGATCGGCATCATGAACACCGTTGCGCAGCTGCTCGACACCGTGGGCGGCTACCTGGACTCCGGCTACAAACGGATCAAACTGAAGATCGAACCCGGCTGGGACGTCGAGCCGGTCCGGGCCGTCCGCGAACGCTTCGGCGATGACGTGCTGTTGCAGGTCGACGCCAACACCGCCTACACCGTGGCCGACGCCGGTCAGCTGGCCAAACTCGACCCGTTCGACCTGTTGCTCATCGAACAGCCGCTGGACGAGGAGGACGTGCTCGGCCACGCCGAACTGGCCAAGCTGGTGCGCACCCCGATCTGCCTTGACGAGTCGATCACGTCCGCGGCCACCGCGGCGGCGGCGATCCGGCTGGGCGCCTGCCGGATCGTGAACATCAAACCCGGCCGGGTCGGCGGCTACCTGGAGGCCCGCCGCATCCACGACGTGTGCGCCGCGCACGGGGTCGCGGTGTGGTGCGGCGGCATGCTGGAAACCGGCATCGGCCGGGCCGCCAACGTGGCCCTGGCCGCACTGCCCGGCTTCACCCTGCCGGGTGACACCTCCGCGTCGGACCGGTACTTCCACACCGACATCACCGAACCGTTCGTGCTCGACGACGGCTGTCTGGCCGTGCCGGCCGGGCCCGGTCTCGGTGTGCAACCGCTGCCCGAGCAACTCGCCGCGGTCACCACCTCCACCGAATGGATCGCTTGCTAGAAAGGCGAATGCGATGAACCAGTCCACCCTTGCCGAGGTGTTCGCCGAACGCGCCGAGGCCCTCGGGGTGCCCGGCGCGGCGGTCGGCATTTACCACGACGGCGTCGAGCACTACGCGTTCCACGGCGTGACCTCGGTCGACAACCCCCTGCCGGTGAACGCCGCGACCCTGTTCCAGTTCGGCTCGACCGGCAAGACCTACACGGCCACCGCCATCCTGCGCCTGGTCGACCAGGGCAAGATCGAATTGTCCGCCCCGGTCCGCCGCTACGTCCCCGAGCTGAAGTTGAAGGACGAGTCGGTGGCGGCGAAGGTGACCGTGCTGCACCTGCTCAACCACACCGCCGGCTGGGACGGCGACTTCCACAAGGACACCGGCCCGGGCGCGGACGCGCTGGCCGAGTACGTGGCGGGAATGGCCGAGATCGACCAGGTCAACCCGCTGGGCGCCGAGGTCTCCTACAACAACGCCTCGCTGTCGCTGGCCGGATATCTGATCGAGAAGGTCACCGGAAAGCCCTACGAACAGGTGATCAAGGAACTTCTGCTGGACCCGATCGGCATGACCGACACGTGGTTCTCGGCCAGCGACGTGATGACCCGCCGGTTCGCCGTGGGCCACAACAACACCTCCGAGGGCAAGGTCACGATCGCGCGCCCGTGGGCCCTGCCCCGCTCGGCCGCCCCCGCCGGTGGCATGGCCGCCACCGCCGCCGACCAGATCGCCTGGGCCCGCTTCCACCTGGCCAACGGCAAAACCTTTGCCGGAGAACAACTTCTGGCCGCCGACCTGGTCGCCTCGATGCGCGAGCCGACCGTGGAAATGCGGGGCAACGCACTGGGCGACGCCATCGGCCTGGCCTGGATGCTGCGCCGGCGCGGCGAGGTGATGCTGGTCCAGCACGGGGGCACCACCATCGGTCAGCACTCGGCGTTCGTGCTGGTGCCCGAGCGGGACTTCGCGGTCACCGTGCTGACCAACTGCGGCCCCAGCGGGGAGCGGCTGAACACCGAGATCGTCGACTGGGCGCTGGAAACCTTCCTCGGCGTGGTCGAGCCCGAACCGGACCTGATCGAGGTCACCGCCGACGCCCTGGAGGAATACGTCGGCGACTACGACGCGATCGCGCTGTCCGTGCAGATCACCCCGAGCCTGCCGCACCTGATCGTGCGGATGTCGGTGAAACCGGAGGTACTGGCCGAGCTCGGCGAGGTGGGCGAGGAATCCGAGCCGCTGCAGCTGGGCCTGGTGGCCGACGGCCCGGACCAGTACGTGATCACCGGCGGGGCGATGAAGGGCATGCGCGGCTACTTCACCCGGGACGAGGCGGGGAAGGTGAACAGCGTCAACCTGGGCGGCCGCCGGTGTGACCGGCTGCCCGCCTGAGTTGTGCTCGGCTCTCGGCCCGGCCTTCGGTATTGCTTCCGGCCTGGTCGGGAGCCGCTCGGCGAACTAGAGTGGACCAACTCTGGTGCTAGGGGCGGGTGGTGCGGGAACGGTGACCGGTCGACCTCGCGCCAGCCTTGGCCGCATCCTGGACGATCTGGGCGCGACCCTGCTGGAACTCGCGCACGGCGCGGCGCGCGGCGACGAGGACGGCACCGAGATCGGCGGCGTCGTCATCCACGATCCGCTCAGCGAGGAACTCCTGCCGCCGCACGCCCTGGTACTGGGTGTCGGCCTGGCCGACCCCGACGACATCGTGGCCCTGATCCACGAACTGGGCACGCAGAAGGCGGGCGGCCTGGTGGTCCGGGCCCCCATCCCCGAGGACCCACGGATCACTCGCGCGGTGGCCGATTCCGGCGTCCCCCTGATCGGCCTGACGAGGGGCGCGTCCTGGACCCAACTGGCCGCGATGCTCCGTTCCCTGCTGGCCGAAGGTGACGTGGCCGTCGGCGCCACCGACCCGGAAACCCTCGGCGGCCTACCGGCCGGGGACCTGTTCGCCCTGGCCAACGCCATAGCCGCGCTGATCGACGCACCGGTGACGATCGAGGACCGGAATTCGAGGGTGCTGGCCTTCTCCGGCCGCCAGGACGAGGCCGACCCCGGCCGGATCGAAACGGTGCTCGGCCGCCAGGTTCCCGAGCGCTACTGGCGCATGCTGGCCGACCGAGGCGCGTTCCGCGACATGTACCGCACCGACCGCCCCATCTACATCGCCTCCCTCCCGGACGAGGCGGTGTCACTCGGCCGAGTGGCCATCGCGGTCCGCGCCGGCGACGAAATCCTCGGCTCCATTTGGGCGGCGGTGCGCGAACAACTCAGCGAAGAACGCACCGAAGCCTTGTGCGACGCGGCAAAACTCGTGGCCCTGCACCTGCTGCGGGTGCGCGCGGGATCGGATGTGGGCCGCCGCCTCAGAGCCGACCTGCTGGCGACGGCGCTGGAGGGCGGCGTAGGAGCCCGAAACGCCCTGCACCGTCTGGGACTGGCCGACCAGCCGGTCGTGGTCATCGCCCTCACCATCGCCGAACAACCCGGAACGGCCGGCGGCGACCTCCTCAGCGCCCGGGAGCGCCTCGGCGACGCCCTGGCCATGCACCTCACCGCGGTCCACCCGCACTCCGCGGCCGCGCTGGTCGGCGACACCGTCTACGGCCTGATCCCGATCACCCGAGCGGGTGGCGACGCCGAAGACCGAGCCGTCCGGATAGCGACCGAGTTCCTGGACCGGGTCGGCGAACGCCTCCCCGCGGCGGTCGCGGTAGGCCCGGTAGCCCACCAGGTAGGCGACCTGGCGAGAGCCAGAGTCGTGGTGGACAGGGTGGTCCGAGTTTTGCGGGACCGGCAGGGAAAGCCGCCCCGAGTGGCCCGCCTGGCCGACGTCCACGTGGAAACCCTGATGCTCGACCTGCGCGACATAGTCGCCGCCAGAGGCGACCAGCCGACCGGCCCAGTAGCCCGCCTACTGGCCTACGACACCGAAAACAACGCCCACCTGGTCGAGACATTGCAGGCCTACCTCGACACTTTCGGCGACATCCCGGCCGCCGCCGCCCAGGTCTACGTCCACCCCAACACCTTCCGCTACCGCCTCAAGCGCCTGGCCCAGGTGGGTCAGCTGGACCTACAGGACCCCGAAGCCCGATTCGCCGCCCTCCTCCAACTCCGCACCGTGGTAACCCGCTGACCGGTTCAATTCACCCGCTCGGTGTACGTCTGGGCCGAGAAATCCTCGTCGTCCTCGTCCACCACCCGCCGCTCGGGTGCGGGGACCCCGGAGGGCGGGGCGACGGGGGTCCCCTCACTTATGGACACGCCATCGCGCAGCGCGTCGAGCTTGTCCTCGGGCGTGGGCGGCCGGTCCGGGTTGAACAACTCGGCGCGTTGCTCCTCGGTGAGCTGAGCCAGCCCTCGCTCGACATTGGCCACATGCCGGAGGCCGACCTCGTTGAACTCACGGCTGGCGAACACCTCTCGCACATTCCGCCGGCCGGCCAGCACCTCGGCCACCAGCCTCCGGACCTCCGGGGTGTCGGTTTGCCGGGCGAACACCGCCAGATTCGCCCGCAACTCCCGAGCACCAGCCGCGTCCCCGCGGGTCAATGCGGTGATTCCCGATTCATCGTC
>DASZNF010000116.1:0-26812 GCA_035551355.1 Pseudonocardiaceae bacterium
CTCGTCGAAGATGTGCTCGGTACGGCCGTTCGCCTCGAACAGGAGCGCATCTCGTTCTCGGTCGCCGAGGAAGCCGTCCGCCGGCACTCGGCCGAACAACCGGCGGGCGCGGGACCGTGACTGTGTTGCACTCTTCGGTCCTCTGTACCGCGCGGTAACGCAGCCGTCACTCAACCGCGTTTGACTGGGCGAATGTCGGTGAATCGAGGCACCATGGCGGCTGCGATGACCGAAGAAGGGGAACACGAGGCGCTGGAGCTGGGCGAACTGGCTCTGCGGTACCGGACCATCCACGGGTACCGCAGGGCCTACCGGCTGGCCGGGAGCGGTCCGGTGCTGCTGCTGATCCACGGCATCGGAGACTCGTCCAGGACGTGGCTGCATGTCCTGCCGGAGCTGACCAAACGGTTCACCGTCCTGGCTCCCGACCTGCTCGGCCACGGCGGCTCGGACAAACCCCGCGCGGACTACGCGGCCTCGGCCTACGCGAGCGGGATGCGCGACCTGCTCGGCGTCCTGGACATCGACCGCGTCACGGTGGTCGGCCACTCGCTCGGCGGCGGCGTGGCGATGGAGTTCGCCTACCAGTTCCCCTACCGCTGCGAACGCCTGGTCCTGGTCGGCACGGGCGGGATCGGTCGCGGCGTGCATCCGATGTTGCGCTGGGCCACGGCACCCGGCGCGGAGTTCGTTCTACCGCTGGTGACCGCTGAGCCGGTGCAATACCTGGCCCGCCAACTGGAACCGGTGATCCGGGTCGTCGGCGGCTTCGGTATGGGCTCGGACTTCCATTATGTGCTGGAGCGTTATCAGTCGCTGGCGGACAACACCGCGCGCAGCGCCTTCCTGCGCACCCTGCGTTCGGTGGTGGACTGGCGCGGCCAGGTGGTCACCATGCTGGACCGCTGCTATCTGACCCGCCGAATGCCCACCCTGTTGGTCTGGGGCGGCCAGGACCACGTCGTTCCAGCCCGCCATGCTCGGGTAGCGCACGCGGCCATGCCCGGCAGCAGGCTGGAAATCTTCGAAGCCGCGGGCCACTTCCCCCACCAAGCCGAACCAGCTCGCTTCATCCGACTGCTGACTGAATTCCATACGGAGACCGTCCCGGCCCCATTCGAAGCGGATGAGTGGCGGGAGATGCTGCGTGCGGGCCGCCCAGCCCCCGGCACCAAGGCCGAATCCAGCGGCGCTTGAGCCCACCACCCGCAACCCGCCCCAGCAACGGGCCCATGAGCACTGATGGCGGTTGGAACCGGCGTCAGGGCTTGGTGGCCAGGCGGCGGGCGGTGAGCAGGGCCGCACCTGACACAGGTACCCGCGGCCGCACCTGACAGGTACCCGCGCTGTCCCTTCCGCCGCAGACACCGACAGCCGGCCGTGCCGCGTCGACCGGGCAGGCGGTGAGCACGGCGACGGCAGGCGTCCGGAGAGCTATCGGTCCAGCAGCTCCGGCAGTTCGCCGATCTTGCCGAGCACGGCGACCTCCGCGAGTACCTCCGGGTCCGGTGGAAAGTGCGGGTTCGGCACGGCGAACACCGTCATGCCGGCGGCCAACGCGGCGCGCAGGCCGTTCGTGGTGTCCTCCACCGCGGCGCACGATTCCGCCGCGACCCCCAGTTGCCGGGCCGCCTCCAGGTACACGTCCGGGGCGGGCTTGCCGGCCCGGACCTGCTCGCTGGACACCGTCACCGGCACCAGCGCACTCAGCTCGGCCGCCGTCAGGAACGCGTTGATCAGCACCGGTGGCGAGGAACTCGCGATCGCGACCGGATACCGCTCGGCGACGGCCCGCACGGTCGCCGCCGCACCGGGCAACACCGGCGGGCCGCTCGCGTACCGCCGGGCCATCTCGTCGACCACCGCCTCGGCGGCCGCTTCCGGCGACAACCGGGCGCCCAGCCGCTCGACCAGGTAACGCGCCCATTCCGGGGTGCTCATGCCCTGCATGGCGCGGGTCGCCTCGGGAGTCCACCCGCCACCGTGGGCCGCTACCACCGCGCGGCGCACCTCGTCCCAGGTCTGCTCGGAGTCGACCAGCACGCCGTCCAGATCGAAGACAACCGCTTCCGTACTCATGGTGACATTTCACCGTACCCTTCTCGGTCATGCACGCGTCGGGTGCTCGACGAGACCGGCGCCGACCGGCGCGCCGCTGCTGTCCTCGACGAACAGGAAACCACCGGTGACGCGGCTTTCGGTGTACCGGTCGAGCACCAGCCGCTCGGCCGCGCGCAGCCGGACCGTGCCGATGTCGTTGAGCCCCAGCTCATCCGTCGGCATACTGTCCAATGTGGACACATCGAGGCGGGATTCGACCGCATCGACGAGCGCCGCGACCTCGCCGGTAGCGTGCCGGATGCGGTACCGCTCGCCGGGTCGCAGCGGCTCGTCGGTGAGCCAGCACGCGGTCGCCACCAGGCTGCCGCTCACGGCCGGTACCGCACCGGTGGACAGCAGTCCGCCGCGCTCGATCTCCCGATCGTCGGCGAGTCGCACCACCACGGAACGGCCGGTCGGCGCCTCCTCCAACGCCCCGTCGAAGGTATCGATCGCCGTCACCCGGGTCGTCCACCCACCCGGTGACACCGTCACGGTGTCACCCGCGTGGAGGGTGCCGGAGGCCACCCTGCCGGCATAGCCCTGGTAGTTTCCGTCGGCGTCCGCCCGGACCGGCAACTGCACCACGAACCGCGTCCCGGCATCGTCCACCGCCGGAATCTCCAGGGTTTCCAGATGTGCCAACAGCGACTGACCGGAATACCAGGGCGTGCGCCCGGACCGGGCCACCACGTTGTCGCCGTGCAGCGCGGAGATCGGCACCGCCGTCCAGGACGGGATGCCCAGCCGCCGGGCCAGTTGGTCGAAATCCCCCGCGATCCGGTCGAACGCCTCCTCGGCGAAATCGACGAGATCCATCTTGTTCACCGCGAGCACCACGTGCCGCACCCGCAGCAACCCGGCGATGGCCGCGTGCCGGCGGCACTGCTCGACCAGGCCGTGCCGGGCGTCGGCCAGGATGATCGCGACGTCCGCGGTCGACGCGCCGGTGACCATGTTACGGGTGTACTCGACGTGACCCGGGGTGTCGGCGAGCACGAACGCCCGGCGCGGGGTGCCGAAATACCGGTACGCGACGTCGATCGTGATGCCCTGTTCCCGTTCCTCCCGCAGCCCGTCGACGTGCAGCGCCAGGTCGGCCTCGTCCCGGCCGCGGCGCCGGCTCGCGGCGGAGACCGCGGCGAACTGGTCGTCGAAGATCGCCTTCGCATCTTGCAGCAGCCGGCCGATCAGGGTGCTTTTCCCGTCGTTGACACTGCCGGCGGTGGTGACCCGCAGCAGACCTGGCATCAGAAGTATCCTTCCCGCTTGCGATCCTCCATCGACGCGTCGCTGGTGCGGTCGTCCGCGCGGGTGGCGCCGCGTTCGGTGAGCCGCGTCGTGGCGATCTCGCCGACGATGTCGTCCAGGGTGGCCGCGGTCGATCGCACCGCCCCGGTGCACGTGGTGTCGCCGACTGTGCGGTAGCGGACCATCTCCACCCGCGGCGACTCCTCCTCGGTGACCGGCGTGTGCGGCGTGACCGCGATCAGCATGCCGTCGCGGGGCACGACGACCCGTTCATGCGCGAAATAGATGCTGGGCAAGGCCAGCCGCTCGCGGCGGATGTAGCTCCAGATGTCGAGTTCGGTCCAGTTGGACAGCGGAAACACCCGCATGTGGTAGCCGTGCCGGGGTTTGCCGCTGTACAGCTGCCACAACTCCGGCCACTGGTTGCGCGGATCCCACCGGCCGGACTCGTCGCGCACCGAGAAGACGCGTTCCTTGGCTCGCGCCTTCTCCTCGTCCCGGCGCGCACCACCGAGTACGGCGTCGAACCCGTGTTCCGCGATGGCGTCCCGCAACGTGACGGTCTGCAGGGGATTGCGTGGCTGGCCGGGCACCTCGGTCACCCGGCCCGCGTCGATCGAATCCTGCACCCGGGCCACGATCAGCCGTACCCCGAGTTCGTCGATCCGCCGGTCCCGGCTCTCCAGCACTTCCGGGAAGTTGTGGCCGGTGTCGACGTGCATCACCGGAAAGGGGATCCGGCCGGGCCAGAACGCCTTCTCGGCGAGCCGGAGCAGGACGAGGGAATCCTTGCCACCGCTGAACAACAGCACCGGCCGTTCGTAGTTGGTGGCCACCTCCCGCAGGATGTGGATCGACTCGTCCTCCAGGTCGGTCAATCCGGCTTCGCGGTCGTATCGTGGAGTGTCCACAAGAGATGATTTCATCGCACGCATCCGTTCTTCCGCAGTAGTCCGACGACGTCCTGGGCGGCGTCCCGCACGGTCCGGCCGCAGGTGTCCAGCGTCAGCTCGGGTGCCGGCGGAGGTTCGTAGACATCGTCCACACCGGTGAGGCCGGACAGCTCACCGGCGCGTTGCCGGGCATAGAGGCCCTTGACGTCCCGGGCGGCGCATTCGTTCACCGGGGTGGCCACGTGGACCTCCAGAAACGGGGTGCCGCTCGCCGCATGCCTGGCCCGGATCCGGTCCCGGGCGACGGTGTACGGCGAGATGACGGCGGCGAGCACCAGCACATCGTTACGCGCCAACAGGTCGGCGACGTATCCGATCCGTTCGATGTTCGCTTCCCGGTCCTGCCGGGAGAAACCGAGCCCGGCGGACAGGTTGGTGCGGATCTCGTCGCCGTCGAGCAGTTCGACCCGTTCGGGCCGCAACTGTTCGGCGACGGCCAATGCGATCGTGGTCTTGCCGGCGCTGGGCAGCCCGGTCAGCCAGACGGTCGCCCCGCCGCGTACCGCAGGCAGTGCCGCGGCCGGGGCGGGCGTCACTCGGTGCGTCATGAGTTCTCCCCGAGATAGCGGTCGATGAACGCGTTGCGGAACTTGCCGGTCGGATCGAACCGCCCCATGAGACTCCGGAAATCCGGCAGCCGTTCGTAGCGGGACCGCACGGTTTCGGGGGGCGTGGTAAAGACCTTGGCCCAGTGCGGCCTTGGCTGGAACGGCTCCAGTGCCCGCTCGACGAGCGAGGCGACCGGCAGCACCGCCTGGGCGTCGGCGATCCAGGTGAAGTGAATGCTGACACTGTCCCGGTGATAGGCGGGGCTCAGCCACAGATCATCCGCCGCCACCGTGCGGAACTCGCAGATCTGCAGTACCGGCCGGATCAGGTCGCGAATGTGGTCCAGCGCGTGCAGCGCGGCCGGTGCGTCGCCCCGGTCGATCAGGTACTCCGACTGCAGTTCCGCGCCGGAACTCGGCGTGTATTCCGGCCGGAAGTGCGGCAGCCGTTCGAACCACCGCCCGGCGATGCCGAGCTGGGCGGTGCAGGAGTCCGCCGAGAAGCCGGCCACCGGGTGCCGTGGCGCGGTCGCGGGCGTCGCGGTGAACCAGGGTTCGTCCTCCACGCGGGTCACCGGGTCGCCTATCTTGCGTTGGATCCATACCTGGGTCAGCCACGGGCCGCACCAGTCGGTGAACAGGCAGACGCTGTGCGCGCTGGACACCAGTTCGGTGAAGTGCTCGGTGAGGACGTCCAGGGGCAGGTTCTCGTACACGTGTTGGCGCACCCCGAAATGCGGTACCAGCCGCAGCGTCAGGTTCACCACGACGCCGAGCGCGCCGAGGTGCACCACGATGCCGTCGAACTGTTCCGGGTCGGCGTCCCGGCTCAGGGTGACCAGGTCGCCGTCCGCGGTGACCAGATCGAGCTGATTCACCGAGTTGGCCAGGCCGCCGTTGTGGACACCCGAACCGTGCGTCGCGGTCGCGCACGCCCCGGCCACCGAGACGTGGGGCAGGGACGCCAGGGTGGGCAGCGCGAAACCCTCCTGGTCGATGACCCTGGACAGGTCCGCATAGCTGGTCGCGGCGGTCACGTAGGCGGTCGCCGCCTCGGCGTCCACGTCCACCACCGGCGGCAGGTTCGCCAGCGACACCAGCGCGCCGGAGGTGTCCGGCAGCTCGTTGAACGAGTGCTTCTTACCGACGGCGCGCACCCGGTCGTGCCGGGCGATGATCGCCTGGAGTTCTTCCACTGTGGACGGTTGATGGATCGTGTCGGGTCGGTAGGTCACGTTGCCGGCCCAGTTGGTTTCCCGGCCGACGACCGATGTGTTCGCGGTCATGGTGAATCCTCGAGTCGTACGATCATTCCTTCGTCGGGGGCCAGCGGCAGGGTGCGCGGGCACACCTCGGCGCCGGTGTGGTCGCGGTGCGTCGACACCTCGACCCGGCCACGGCCCGGCAGTTCCGGCACGTTGAGCGAACCGGCCCGCGAGGCGAAGTTCAGCGCCACCAGAATCCGTTCCCCGGCACCGGATCGCAGGTACGCGAAGGTGTCCTCCGAGGTGTCCAGCGACCGGTAGTCGCCGTGCCGAAGGGTCGCGGAACCGCGCCGGTACCGGATCAGCCGGCGATACAGGTTCAGCAGCGCGTCCGGATCGCCGTGCTGGCGCGCCACATTGGCCTCGGCCTGGTCGGTGCCGCACGGCAGCCAGGGCGCCGCGGTGCTGAACCCCGCGCCGGTCTCGTCCCAGTACATCGGCTGCCGGGCACCGTCCCGGCCGTCGACGTCCAGCAGGGTGCCGGGCGGCATGGTCGTGTCGGCCATGCCGAGTTCCTCGCCGTAGTACACGCACGGCACGCCGGGCAGGGTCAGCGCCATCAGCGCGGCGACCCGGGCCCTGGCGGTGCTGCCGTATCGCGTCACGGTGCGGGAGACGTCGTGCGTGCCCAGCGCGTAGGTGGGCAGGGCGCCGGGGCGGGACCGTGCGGCGAGGCCGTCGACGGTGTCCCGGAACGCCCGCGCCCGCCAGGGCTGTTCCCAGAACGCGATGTGGAACACGGTGTGCAGGCCGTCGCCGCCGAAGTACTCGGCGAGCCGGGCGTCGTCGCCGATGGGCACCTCGCCGAGCGCGAACCGGTCGCCGTAGTCGTCCAGGACCTTCCGGAGTTCGCGCAGCACCTCGTGTCCCTCGGGCAGGTCGAGGTTGCGCTGGCGCACCGTCGGGTGGGACAGGTGCCGGCGGGCGTGCGCGACCTCCGGCGGATTGCTGCGCAGTCGCGCGTCCTTCAGCAGGCGGTGCGCCACATCCACCCGGAATCCGTCCACCCCGCGGTCCAGCCAGAACCGCCAGACCCCGCGCATGGCCTCCCGGACCTCGGGGTTCCGCCAGTTCAGGTCGGGCTGGTCGGGAGTGAAGCTGTGCAGATAGTACTGGCCGGTCCGCTCGTCGAACGTCCACGCCGAACCACATTTCTGGAAGGCACTCAACCAGTTGTTCGGCGGTCCGCCGCCGTCCCGCGGATCGGCCCAGATGTACCAGTCGCGCCTGGGATTGTCCCGGCTGGCCCGGGACTGCACGAACCACGGGTGCCGCACCGAGGTGTGGTTCATGACCAGGTCGGTCAGCACCCGGATGCCCCGGTCGTGCGCGCCGGCCAGCAGTTCGTCGAAGTCGGCGAGGGTGCCGTAGACCGGGTCGACATCCTGGTGATCGGCGATGTCATAGCCGAAATCCGCCTGCGGCGAAGGGTAGAACGGCGACAGCCAGATCGCGCCGACGCCCAGCGATGCCGACGTGCCGTCGTTGAGGTAGTCCAACCGGTCGATGATGCCGCGCAGGTCACCGATGCCGTCGCCGTCGGAGTCGGCGAAGCTGCGCGGGTAGATCTGGTAGACGACGGTGTCCCGCCACCATTCGTCGCGAGTCATGCGCTCCCTCCCGATGTCCGAGGTGGACGGCTCACAGGTCCACCGTGGTCATGTCCGGGTACCGATCACCGGCCGCGACACCCCGCGGCGCCACCTCGTCGAGCAGCGCCAGCTCGTCGTCGGTCAGCCGGATCTCCAGGGCGGAAACGTTGTCCGCCAGCCGGTCGCGGTTCTTGGTGCCCGGGATCGGCACGATGTCCGGCCCCTGGGCGAGCACCCAGGCCAGTGCGAGTTGCGCCGCGCTGACCCCGCGGTCGCCGGCCAGCCGGGCGATCCGGTCCACCAGCGCGGCATTGCGCGGCAGCGTGTCGGGTTGGAACCGGGGCAGGCCGCGGCGGAAGTCCTCGGCACCGAGGTCCGCGGTGGCGTTGAACCGTCCGGTGAGCATGCCCCGGCCCAACGGCGCGTACGCGATGAACCCGATGCCGAGGGACCGCAGCACGCCGAGTAGTTCGTCCTCGGGATCGCGGCTGAACAGCGAGTACTCGGTCTGCACGGCGGACACCGGATGCACCGCGTGCGCCCGCCGGATGGTCCGCGGCGCGGCCTCGGAGATGGCGAGGTAGCGCACCTTGCCCTCGCTGACGAGTTCGGCGAGGGCGCCCCAGGTCTCCTCGATCGGGGTCGAGGTGTCCACCCGATGCTGGCAGTAGACATCGATGACGTCGGTGCCCAGCCGGCGCAGCGAGCCCGCACAGCACTGCCGCACATACTCCGGCCGGCCGTCGACGCCCACCACGGTGCCGTCCGGTCCCTTGACATTGCCGAACTTCGTGGCCAGCACGACCTGGTCACGGCGGCCGCGGATGGCCCGGCCGAGCAGTTCCTCGTTGGTGTACGGGCCGTACATGTCCGCGGTGTCCAACAGGTTCACACCGAGATCGAGGGCGCGGTGGATGGTGCGGACCGATTCGGCGTCCTCGCCCGGCCCGTAGAACTGTGACATTCCCATGCAGCCGAGGCCGATGTCGTGGGTCACGAGTCCTTCGGATCCCAACTGGCGCATCAGGCCACCTCCGTCGCGTGTTCGAAAAGCCGGGCCCAGTCCAGCAAATGCCGGTCGGACAGGAAGTTCCCGGCCACCCGCCGGTGCGCGTTGCCGCCGAGTTTCGCGGCGAACGTGCGGTCGGACAGCAGCCGGCGCAGCGCCCGCGCGGTGGCGTCGATGTCGTGCGGATCGTCGATCAGCAGCCCGGAATCCCCGTCCACCACCTGGTCGCACAGGCCGCCGACGGCACTGGCGAGCACCGGGCGGGACTTCCACATGGCCTCCGTCGCGGTGAGCCCGAAGCCCTCCGCCAGGCTCTTCTGCACCACGACGGCCGCATGCCGTTGCAGGG
The DNA here is from genome assembly GCA_035551355.1 of Pseudonocardiaceae bacterium. GTDB lineage: Bacteria > Actinomycetota > Actinomycetes > Mycobacteriales > Pseudonocardiaceae > DATATV01. Next base: position 9,068 of record DASZNF010000116.1, read on the forward strand.
CGTTGACCATGATCGCGTTCTCCCGCAGGTCGGCCATGGGCAGGCAGACCAGTTGGCAGCGGCGCCGCAGGTCGGCCGGCAGCTCGGCCCACCGTCGGTGGCACTGCTCGAACATGCGGGTGGCCTGCGGGTCGTCGCAGACGCCGTCCACCTCGGCACCGGCGAGGGTCAGGTGGGCGGTGGGGTCGCGGGTGGCGACGAACGCGTCCAGCACGCCGGCCATGTCCTTCAGCTCGTCCCAGCGGGACACCTGCACCACCATCGGCACGTCCGGGGCCGGCGGTGGGCCGTCCCGGACCACGGCCGCCGGCCGGTGGATCCGCACCGGCCCACCGAGCGGTGACTTCGTCGTGACGGGGAACCCGTCGGCGGCGTCGAGTACGCCGATACCACCCAGCACGGTGGTGACCTGGTCCGCGTCGAGCGCCAAGTTCTTGGCGGCACACGGATCGATGGACGGGTTGATCACCATCGGGTGCGGGGCCCAGTCCGGTACCAGCCCGGCGCTGAGGAACACCGTGGCATCGGCGGCCTCGACGAACGGACGGAGGAAGGCCCATCCGTCGCGGGTGTGTTCGTTGGGTTCGTCCCGGCCCACATGGCCCCACCAGACCACGGTCGCGCCGAGCGACCGGGCGGCGTCGACCAGCCCTGCGGGTTGCGCGTCGTGCACGATCACGAGGTCGCCGGGCGCGATCCAGTCGCCGAGTCCGGCCGCGTTGTCGGCGTTGACCTCCCGGAACCGCGCCAGTTCGGCCGGGCCGAGCCGACCGGCGTCACCCGGGGCGCCGTACAGCCGGGTGCACAACCGCTTGGCGACTTCGAAGAACTCCGCGTCGCCGTCGATCGCCAGCCAGCGCGTGTCCATGCCGATGGCCCTGGCCAGTGGTACCAGCGAGGACAGCAGCTCGGCGACCCCGCCGCCGGCGTCGGTGGAGTTGATGTGCCAGACCGTGCGGCCGCCGAGCCGCTCCCGCACCCGGTCGGCGGCCGCGAACAGTGCGGACGTTCGCTCGGCGCCGAAGACCTGCCGGTAGGGCGCGAGGGTCACCGGCTCGACCGGTACCTCACGCATTGGCGGCCTCCGGTTCCGGCTTGCGCGCCTGCTCGAATCCCTTGGTGATCCAGACGCCCGACCAGAACTCGGGGTCGCTGGGCAGTACCAGCTCGATGAGCGTGGGTCCGGCATGACCGGCGGCGTCCGCCAGCGCGCCCCGGAAGTTGTCCAGCGACATGGCGATCTGGTCGTGGTCCAGCCAGTGGCTGAAGTCGACCCGCTTGCTGCGCACGCCGAGCGCGGCGGCGATCGTCGAGTAGGACATGCCGTCCGCATTGTCCAAATAGGATCCATCGCCGGAGTCGAGCCAGCCGGACGGGCGGGACTGCTTGCGCAGTGACACCGCACCACCGTTGTTGCACACCAGGAAGGTGACCGGCGCGGCTTCCTGCACTGCGGCGACCAGGCCCTGCATGGAGTTGGTGAAGCCCTGGTCACCGAGGCAGCAGAACACCTTCGCCGCCGGCTCGCCGATGGCCAGCCCGGTGGCGCAGGTGATACCACTGCCCACGAATCCGCCGTGCCCACCGAACACCCGCAGTTTCGGCGGGAACAGGTCGTACTCCTCGGCGAGCATGCCCCCGAACATCTGGCTGTCGTCCAACAGCACCGGTCGCGCGGCATGGTGGTCGGCGGTGTCCCGGATGGTGCGGGCGATCCCGCCGCGGATCGCCGCCGCCGTCTCGGGCACCGGTTCGGCGCTGGCGTGGCTGCCCGGTGCGACGGAGTGCCACGGCCGCACCGCGTCCCGGTCGGCGACGGCGGCCGTCAACTCCCGCAGGGCCGCCACGATGTCCGTGTGCACCAGCGCGTCGTCCGCGCCGAGATAGCGATTCTTGAGCACCGCCGACGGCTTGGACGTCAGCGCGATCTTCCGGCACGGCGGCAACTCGCCGATCACCCGCGGGTACATGTTGCGGTCCTCGACGGTGATCAGCAGATCCGTTTCGGCCATCATCTCCTGATGTGCCGGGTCGGCCGGGTCGTACCAGCCGGCGAACGTCGGCACCTGCAGATCGTTGAGCCGCTCGAAGAGCATCGCGCCCCGGCGGTACTTCACCTGCAGCACCGGTGCCCCGGTGCGCCGGCAGAACTCCGCCAGTGCCGGCCGGATGCCCTCGTGCACGAGTGCGTAGTCGTCGATCAGCACCAGCGGCCGGCTGGCCTCGGTGACCAGTCGCGCGGCCGGGCGGGTCGCGTCGGCGTCGACCGTGACGGGCGGCAGGTCCGCGACGTCGCGCAGCTCGGCCAGCGGCAACCAGGGCTGCTCGCCCACGTCCTGCGGCATCGCGAACAACGTCGGGCCGAACGGCGGTCGCACCGCATCGGTCAACGCGTCCCGCAGTCCCGCCACAAAGGACTCGATGTACTCGCGCCGGTCGCCCGGATCGGTGGGCACGGCACCCGCCTCGAACCACGACTTCGCGAAGCTCCCGGAGGACGGGACGAGGTCGGTCTCGCCGTGCGGCGGCAGGAACGGCTGCGACCCGGTGGTGGCCAGTCCGACCACGGCGATCGTGCCGATCTCGTTACGCCGCAGATCACACAGCGCGCCGAGCGCGTTGGTGAGGCCCCGCGCACCGTGCAGCACGGCCGCTCCGTTGCCGGGCCGCAGCCGGCTCGCGCCGCCGGCGGCGAACAGCGACTCCCGGTCACCCCGGCCGTTGACCAGCAACCCGACCCTGGCCAGCGAGTCGCACATGGCCAACTCCGACGTTCCGGCGTAACCGAAAGCCACCTTGACCCCGGCTCGCAGCAGGCCCAGCGCGACGGCCTCCGAACCGGTCAGCAGCGAGTCGCCGGGATCCGGAATGGCCTCCGCGACGGTGTGTTCGATCGACGCGGCCGAGCAGCCCAGCGCCTCGGCGACCGCGCTGACGAACGCCGGCATGCCCCGGTCCTCGATCATGCCGAGCGGTACGCCGTGCACCCCACCCGCCGGCCGGGTCAGCAGGGTGCGCACCATGTCCTCGACCGTGGGTTGGGCGCGTGCCGCCCAGACCTCCGAGGGGTACAGGCCGAACCTGGTCAGCGCGGCGCAGGACGTGGCTTCCGCCGCCACCGGCACGTCGATGTCCAGCGCGTTCGCGTCGCCGGTCTGATCGAACGGCGCCGAACCCTCCTGTTCCAGCGTGATCCGCAGCCGGTAGCGGCCCGGTTCGGTCGGCACCCTGGCGCGCACCGGCACCGAGACGGTGACCTCCGGCGGTAGGGTCCTGGGCAGCGCCGCCCGCGTCGTCTGGGTGACAACGGCGTCCCCGTTCTGGTCGTACCACCTGTGCACCACCCGCACCGGGTAGGGCGGCGCCGGGGTCAGCAGTGCCGAGCCGGTGTTACGGATCAGGCACCGCACGGTGGCGAGGCTGCCCGCGGCCACCTCGTCGATCGGCGGGCCGTCCAGCGTGATGGTGGCCTGGCGGTCCTGTTCGGACAGCGGGTCGCCGACCGCCCACAGCTTCCTCGGCCGCATCCCGAGCCGGTCGAACAGTTGGCGCTGGCCCTGCTCGTGCGACCGGGTGTGGTTGGCCTCGAAACCCCGTCGGGCACCGGCGACCAGCGCGGTGGGCACCAGCGCGAGGGCGTACACCTCCCGGCCGGGCAGTTCGACATACCCGGTCACCGTCCACTTGGCCCGGTCCACCACGGCGACGGCCGCGGTGTCCACCGACGACGACGCGTGCCGGTGCGGGCTGACGCCGACGAACAGGTGGGAGTCCGTCACGGCCAGGCCACGCGGCCAGCCGGGCAGCCGCAGCCGCCGGGTGACCTCACGGTCGGCGTCGGACAGCTCGAGCAGTTCCCCGGCCGCCGAATCGCAGACCAACCAGGTTCCGTTGTCGTACCACGGGTTGTGCGGCGCGTGCAGCCCGGTGAGCACCGGTTCACCGGTGTCCAGGCTGACCACCCGCCCGCTGGCGGGCTTGCCGTTCTCGTCCCAACCTCGGCGCCGCAGGAACTGCCCGAATCCGCAGACCACGACCTCGTCGCCGTAGCGGGCGAGGCTGTTGAGGTGCCAGCTGTCCGGCTCGCCGGGCGCCTGCCAGCGCCAGGCCAGCCGACCGTCCGGCCGCACGCACTTGACCTCGTTCTGGGTGGTGGCCACGACGAGCACGTTCCCGTCAACGGCGAGAATGTCGTGCGGCGTGGAAACATCGTCCAACCGCTGGTAGCGCCGGACGCCGTTCGGGTCGTACACCACCAGTTCCGCCGGGCTGCCGTCACCGCTCCACAGGCACCGGTACAGCAGGTCGTCCGTGGCGCACATGCCGGAACTGGAAATCCGGTCGAGTTCCTCGATCCCGTCGCCAAGGGCGAACAGGCCGCCGCCGACCGTGTGCTGTGCGTCGAAGCACGACGCGAGCAGTCGGTACCCGTCCGGAACGAGCCCGGTCACGTCGATCTGATCATCCGTCGTCGGTCGCATTCAGGCCACCTTCTCCTTTCCGGGGCGGCACGGCCGCAGGACCGTGCCCGTCCAGTTGTTGGTCGTCGCGAAGAACGCCGCCGCCGCTGCGACGGCCGCCGGGTCCGCGGGTCCGATCGTGTTGACGGTGACGCCCGGCGGGAGTGGACCGGTTTCGGCGATGTCCGGCGCACCGTCGGTCCGCTCGGCGTCGACGAGCAGCACCGCACCACCCCGGCCCTGCCGGGCGAGAACCGGCAGGGCGGCCGGGACCAGTCCGTCCGGCCGGTCGCCGGCCAGCAGGACGTCGAAGCCGCCGTAGGCCAGCACGGCGTCGCGCGCCACCTGCCGGGGTTGGTCCAGGGTGCTGGGCAGCGCGGCCGCACGCCGTTCCCCGTGCCGGCGCGAGATGTCCTCGGCCGCGGCCGCCAGCCGGTGCGGATCGGCGCCGGCCATCGCCACATGGCCGTCCTCGACGGCCAACCGGTCGGCGATCCGCGCGGTGTCCTCGTCGTCCGCGCCTGCGACCAGGAAGACCTGCCCGGCCAGCCGCCCGGCCGCGGCCCGCAGTTGTGGCTTGAGCCGAATCAGCGGCCAGTACTCGTCGGCAACTCCCTGGGCTTCGGACAGCGAGGTGTACCCGCCGGCGGCGTCCGCCGCCCGGACCACGGACATGGTCTGTCCGAAGTGGTCGGCCCGCAGCCTGGCGCTGGCCGCGTCTGGGCCGGTGGACACCACGCCGATCCCGGGGAACAGCACCGTCCGCGGTGCGTTGTCCCGCCGTTGCAGGGCCCGCCCGGCATCGGTGATGTGCCGTGCGTAGTAGTCGTCGTACCATTGCCGGTGCCTGCGCACGCCACTCAGCACCGCCCGACTGGCGGCCGCGTCCGCGGTGCGCACCGGATCCAGGACCAGTGGCCGGTATCCCACGGTGGCAAGGGAATCCGGGCAGCCGGGCCCGCGCATGGCGAGCCGGGGGCCACGCGCGGAGGAGGCGAACTCGATCGTTTCGGCGGCCCGGTCGACGTGCAGCACGGCACTCCCACCGCTGCTCAATTCGCCGCGCAGCGCGGGCAGCACCTCGACGAGCACGTCCGTCGCGGCGCGTTCCGGTAGCGGATCCACCGCGCGGCCACCGAGATCGGCGGGACCGTCGATGGCCCGGCCGAGTGCGGTGCGGGCGCGGTCGACCGCCTCCAGCGAGTTGCGGTAGCACTGTTCGCTGGTCTGCGCCCAGGTGAACAGGCCGTGGTTGGCCAGCAGCACGAACCGGCACGCAGGCGTGGCCGCGATCCGGTCGGCCAGTTCCCGGGCGACGTCCACGTCGAACTGCCGGTAGTCGAACCAGATCGCCTCGTCGCCGAACTCCGCGTCGGCCAGTTCCCGGCCGGCCGGGCAGGCGGTCAGGGCGATGACCGCGTCCGGGTGGCAGTGGTCGACGTGCGCCGCCGGAATGAACGCGTGCGTGAGGGTTTCGATGCCCGGCCGGGGTTGTTCCCCGTGCAGTCCGCAGGCGAGCAGGTGGTAGACCATGTCCGACTCGGTCATCGGCGGGTCGTGCCGCACGGTGAGCAGTTCGTCGAGGCGGAGTGCGGGAAAGTCACCGTCGGTCGCGGTGGCGCCGTCACAGCCCCACGCGCTCATCCACAGCACCCGGGTCCGTCGGCCGCAGTGATCGACGGCGGTGGTCTTGACCGAGAAGTTTCCGCCGCCCTGCCTGGTCAGCGCCGGGTCCGCACCGACGAGGTGTGCCCGGTGGACGACCTCGTCCCGGCCGGCCAGCCGGCCGGCGACCGCCGGGTTCCAACCGTCCACCGGCGGGGGCACCACGTCCGGTGCTCCGTTCGCCGGCCCGAGTGCGATCTCGGTGTCCGACCCGATCCGCAGCATGCGCTCCGGCGCGGCGAACGCGACCGCGGAGAAGTCCCGCACCACGCCCGTCGCGCCGGCCGCGCGCACCTCGGCGGTCCGGTGCGGCGGGGCGAGCGCGACGCAGCGGGCCCCAGCGGTGACGGCCGAGGTGATCCCGCTGACCGCGTCCTCGAAGACCAGGCAACGGCCGATGTCGACGCCGAGCCGCCGCGCCGCCAACCGGTAGCAGGCCGGGTCGGGTTTGCCTTCGGGCACGTCATCGGCGTGCACCAGCACGTCGAACGCCTCGGCCACGCCGAGTTGGTCGAGTACCGCGTCGACCTTCCACGGCTGCGCCCCGGTCACCAGGGCCAGCGGAATGCCGGCCGCGCGCAATTGGCGGATCACCGCGAGTACGCCGGTGATGGCGGTGTAACGCTGACTTTCGTTGTTGGCGCGCAACCGCTCGTACACCTCGCCGTAACGGGCCGGCGGAATATCCGGAAACAGCACTTCGAGGGTGTATTCGGCGCGCCGGCCGTGCACCTGGCCGGCCAATTCCTCCGGGCTGATCGACCGGCCTTCGGACCGCGCCAGCTCCCGCCAGAATTCGGCGACCGACTGCTCGGTGTCGACGACCACGCCGTCCATATCCAGGAGTACCGCCTGGCATGTCGTTGGTTGTCCGGTCATGTTCCTCTCCTGGCCCACAGCGGACTCTGCACACCGCCGGACGCCCCACTAGCCTGGGCAGGAGGGCCGTGTACCGGCGTGTTCGCAGGGATCGAGGTGACGGTTATGCCATTCGTGTCGCGCTTTCGCAGCGCGCCTGGTTACGACGTTAGACACGTCGAATTGACCGGTCGCCGATTTCCGTGACAGCCGCCGCCGGTCTGCCTGCGAACTGCCGCCCGGCTGCCGGTCGCCGACCGGGAACGAAACGGAACAACACCGGGATCCGATTGAGCCAGTCTCGGTGGCGGCCGAGTGGCCCGAACCGACGACCGACGAACGGAGGAACATGTACCGGAAAGACCACGCCGGTACCGCCGAATCCGGCGCCGGCAGTGAGGACAATGTCGGTCCTGTGTAGGGAATCGGTCCCGTGTAGGGAATAGGCGGCGATATGGCACGAACGGAGAGCGGAACACTGTGACAGCCGTAGTCGACACCCGGATGCGCGCCGCCCGCTGGGCGCTGACCGTCGTTTTCGCCGCCGATGGAATGGTGTTCGCGACCTGGAGCAGCCGGCTTCCACAGGTGCAGCACGCGGTGCACGCCGACAACAGCATGCTCGGCATCGCCCTGCTCGGCACCGCGATCGGCGCGCTGATCGCCATGCCGACCATCGGCCGGGTGTGCCGGCACATCCGGCCGAGAGTGGTCGCCCTGACCGCGCTGGGGGCACTGGCCGGCAGCATGCTGCTACCCGGGCTGGCCGGTTCACCGGTCAGCCTGCTGGTCGTGCTGCTCGCATTCGGCGCCGCGTACGGCAGTGTCGACGTGTCGATGAACTCCGCGGCCGTCGACCTCGGCGAGGAGATCAATCGGCCGATCCTGCCGACCTTCCACTCCGCGTACAGCCTTGGCGGCCTGGTCGGGGCGGGCGCAGGCAGCCTCGCGGCGGCCGGATCGGTGCCGGTCGAGTTGCACTTCGCCGTGGTGGCCGCCGTGACAGTCGGCTGCCTGCTCGTCGCCCTGCGGCCGTTGTCCGCCTGGCCGGAGCGGGTCTCGGCCCGGCACGGCGACGACCGGCCGGCGCGCCGGTCGATGACCGTACGCCAGGCGCTGCCGATCCTGCTCGTCGCGGCCGTGTTGACCTTCGGCTCGGCCTTCGGCGAGAGCACCACGGCGAACTGGGCCGGCATTCACCTGACCCAGCAAGCCCATGCCGCCGCCAGCCTGGCGCCACTGGCGTTCGGCGCCTTCTCCCTCGCGCAGGCCGTGGTCCGGGCGGGCGGCGCCCGGCTGACCGAACGATTCGGCCCGCGCCGGGTGGTCGCCGCCGGGGCGCTGCTGGCCTCCTGTGGTTTCGCGGTCACGCTGACCCCGGCCGTGCTACCGGCCCTGTTCGGCTACCTGGTGGTGGGCATCGGGCTGTCCTGCATCTTCCCGCTCGGCACCGCGTACGCCGGGGAGACCGCGGGCAGCGTCGGTGTTTCGGTGTCCTCGTCGGTCGGCTACGCGGGGGTGCTGCTCGGCCCACCACTGGTCGGGTTGCTCGCCGGCGTCACCAGCCTGACCACGGCCCTCACCGTGCCGCTCATCCTCGCCCTGATCATCCTGGCCGTGGCGACCCGGCTGCCCGGTACCGCGACGCGCCCCGCGGACGAACCCGGCTAACCCTGATGCTGTCGCAGGTGCTGATGAGCTGACCATCGCATCCGCGGTGGACGTGGGTGCATCGCCCGTACGAACAAGCGGCGACGTTGAGGAACAGTTCGGTGTCGCTGCGGATCTCGGCCATCCACTTGGTCGCGGGCAGGCCGGACGGCAACGCCAATGCCCGGGTGACGGGGCTAAGATCAACTGATACTCGCCCCGCACCCAGCGCAAAACCGCTACCCTGCCGCACCGTCCACACCGTGTTCGAGGGGCGCTGGCCGGTGAACCGCGATCACGTCACCATCGGATGAGCAATCAGCGCAAGTGATCCGTGCTGTCCTCGGATGCCTTGTCCAGCATCAACGTGATCCATTCGAGCAGTTCCATGTTCGCCGATTCAGCCGCCAGTTGCCAGCGTTTCTGACGCGCGGGAACGACGTTCAGCTGGACCAAAGCGACCTCGGTGCCGGCGGCCTCGGCACCCCGGCTGGCCCGAATCTGTTTTCTCATGTGGTTTCGGGTCCAACCCTCCTGCTCGGCACGGGTTAGCCACTTCTCCTGTTCGGCTTCCGGCAGTCCGGCGACGTCGACGTGGTGCTGGAAGCTGAGCTTGCTTCTTCTTCGGTCGACCACAAACTTTCTGGCCACCCAGGCATAATTGCGCAGTGTCTGATAGTCCAAGGAAGTCCCCGCAACTGCCCGCTTGTACCGATCCGGATAGTGGTTCTGTCCGTAAATCAACCAGTCGCCCAACCACCACGACGAAGAGTCGGCCACGACGAACATCTGGTGACCCAGTTGGCGCCACTCCGCCAACGGTAGTTCCGGGGGCAGCGCCAGGCTTGTCCGCCGGGTGACCGCCGATCCGTTCGGGGACAGCCGATCCCTCTGACCCGACGCTATCGCCCCCGTACGACTCGCTTCTCCAACTGACATTTTTTCCCCTCACCAACCTGCGTTCGAAAATTCTCCCAACGTGGGGCGGAAACTGACCTCGATGTCCAGTCCACCATCCGGAAACGGGCAGGCGTGCAGTTCGGCGCCGTGCGCGGTGACGATGGCATCCACAATGGATAATCCGACCCCTAGTCCGTCCTGACTGTTGTTCATCCGGACGGTATTCAACCGCTGAAACGGCTGGAAAAGCGCGGCAACCTCGTCGGTGGCAACGACGAGTCCACTGTTGGCGACCCGCAACGTCGGTCGCCCGGTGGTGATTCCGGTCCACACCCGCACCCAACCGCCGGACACGTTGTACCGAATCGCGTTGTCCACCAGATTGCCGGCCAGCCGTTCGAGCAGCGGCAGATCCCCTTCCATTTGCGCGGGCCGCAGTTCGGCCTCGATCCGGCACTGCCGGGCCCGTTCCGAGTCGCGCGCCGCGTCCAGTGTGTCGTCGACGACGACCGCCAGATCCAGCGGAGCCCAGTGATCCAGGCCGCGCTGACTGCGCGCGAGCGTGAGCAGCGCCTCGATGAGCTGCTCCTGACTTTGGTTGTTCGCCAGCACGCGGCGGCAGGTCGCGCGCAGGTCCGCCGCGGACGCGTCCGGATCGGCCAGGGTGACCTCCAGCAGGCTGCGGGCGACCGTCAACGGGGTGCGCAGTTCGTGCGAGGCGTTCGCGACGAACCGCCGCTGTGCCTCGAACGCGCCCTCGATCCGGCCCAGCAGCCCGTCGAAGGTGTCGGCCAGCCGCTTGATCTCGTCCCTCGGCCCGCGCACCTCCAGCCGGCGATGCAGGTTGCGTTCCGAGATGTCCTGCGCGGTGTCGGCCATGGTCCGCAGCGGGTGCAGGGCCCGACGCGCGACCACCCAGCCCAGGCCGACCGAGACGACAGTCATGAAGCCCAGCGCGATCCCCGAAGCGATGAGCAGCTCACGCATGTCGGCGTCGCGCTGCCGGCCGAGTTCGGCGCTCAGCTGCGGCACCGGCACCTGAAGGCTCAGCGGCCCGATCCCCGGCACGCTCGGCTCCGGCACACTGATCCAGCCCAGCCGCGCCACCAGGACATACGTGATGGCCAGCAACATCGCGCCGGCGATCAGGAAAAGGCAGCCATGGAGGAGCGTCAGGCGCAATTGAATGGTCCACCGAACGCGAGTACGCATTCGGCCGAACAAACCAGCTGGACTCATTCCGCGTCGACGATCCGGTAACCGACCTGGGGAATGGTTTCGATCAGCGATGGCTCGCCGAGTTTGCGGCGTAGCCGGCTGATGGTCACCTTCACGGTGTTGGTGAACGGGTCGGCGGCCTCGTCCCAGACCCGTTCCAGCAGCTCCTCGGCGGACACCACCCGGCTGCCCGCCGCCAGCAACAGTTCCAGCACGGCGAACTCCTTCGGGCTCAGTTCCAGGCGCCGCCCACCGCGCAACACCGCCCGCCGGGCGGGATCCAGATTCAGATTGCCGCGGATCAACACCGGCGGAATGGCCGGCTGGTTTCGCCTGGCCAGCGCCCTGATCCGGGCGACAAGTTCGGCGAAGGCGAAGGGTTTGGGCAGGTAGTCGTCGGCACCGACGGTCAGCCCACCGACCCGGTCCTCGATCGTGGAGGCGGCGGTGAGCATGAGCACCCGGGCCGGATTCTCCTGCTCGATCAACGTGCGGCACACCTCGTCGCCGTGCAGCCCGGGCAGGTTGCGGTCCAGCACCACCACGTCGTACCTGCTGGTGGACGCGCGTTCCAACGCCGAAGGACCATCCAGGGCGACATCGACGGCCATCACCTCCCGACGCAGCCCGGCGGCCACCGTTTCCGCGAGTTCACGGTGATCGTCAACCACCAAAATTCGCATTCCGCGCCCCCTCAGCGCCGTCCCTGGGCGCCATTATCTCGAAAGACCGGGTTACAGCGGGGTAACAGCTGGCGTTCCGACGTCGTAACCCCTCGAAGAGTTGACTGCGGTCCGTAAGAGTTCGCGCCTATCCCAAGGAGGAACAATGCGAACACCGTTACGCACCAGACCTGGGCGTGCCGTCAGTTTGGGGGTCGGTGTCGCGGGCCTGCTCTTCGCGGCCACGGCTTGTGGCACGGCCTGGGGCGCCGGCGCCGGTAACGGGGCCGCTCCGGCGGCCAACACCGGAACGCTCGCCACCAGCACCAGCACCAGCACCAGCACCAGCCTCAGCGCGACGGACCGGACGCAGGCCGCGGCGGCGTTCACCGCGTGCATGCGCTCCAACGGGGTCGCCGACTTCCCCGGCATCACGATCGACGAGAACGGCCAGGTCCACCTCAGCCTGTCCAACTCGTCCGTGGATCCGATCTCGGCGACCTACCGCCAGGCCGCACAGACCTGCGCGCACCTGCTGCCGTCCGGCAGCGCGTTGCCGCAGGATCCGGCGGTACCGAAGGTCGACACTCCGGCGATGGACTTCTCCTGCAGTGGCGACTGCCCGAAGGCTCCCGGGACCCCCGCGCCGCCCAGCTGAGCGGGCATGGGGACCTGAACACCGGGAAACGGGGGTGCACCGTGGGGTCCTGGCCGGCCAGGTCCTCGCGGTGACACTCGGGCACACCGCAACCCACCGGCCCGGACGCCGAATTCGAAGGAGGTTAAATGGTCATCGCGACCAGGTTCTGCGCGGCCTGCGGAACCACGTTCACCTGGACGAATCGCAATCCCAACCGCCGGTTCTGCGATCCCCGCTGCAAGGCTCGCTGGTGGCGCAGCCACAACCAGCGCGAACATGCCGGCCTCGCCACGGCGGACGAGGCCGGGACCGTCCCCGCCGGCGACGACCTGGAGCGCGCATCGGCTCCGGTGCTCAGCGCGCATGCCTGCCCGCACTGCGGGCACGCCATCAACGTCATCGAGCTGCTGCTGGCCGGCGAGGACGCCCCGGCCTAGTCCGCCGCGGCCATCCACTCGATCAGGCTCCGCGGCCGGATGTCGGTCCAGTTGGCCTCGATGTAGTCGAGGCATTCCGGCCGGCCACGCTCGCCGAACACCACGGTCCAGCCGTCTGGCACGGCGGCGAACGCCGGCCACAGCGAGTGCTGGTTCTCCTCGTTCACCAGCACCAGGAACGAGCCGTCCGGGTCGTCAAAGGGATTGGTTGCCACTGGGGTGATCCTTTCCGGTCAAGTGGGATTCGGCCTCGATGAACGCGGCCAGCTGGCCGATGCCCTCGCTGATCCGCTCCGGCGGCAGGTAACTGGAGGAGAGGCGGAGCTGGTGCTTTCCGGTGCCGTCCAGGAAGAACGCGTCCATCGGGGTCCACAACACGCCGAATTCGCGCGCGGAGCGTTCCAGCGCGGCTTCGTCGGCGACGAACGGCACCCGCAGCACGGTGAAGAACCCGCCCTCCGGCCGGTTCCAGTCGATGCCCAGCCGCGCCCGGCGGTCCGCCGGGAAATGCCGGTCGAGCTCCAGCCGCACGGCGTTGAGATTGGTGCGGTAGAACTCGATGATCGAGGAGTTCGCCGCCCGCAGCCGGCACTGGCACAACACCAGCGCCCCGCCGATGATGGCCTGGCTCAGCGACGGGGTGTTCACCGTGATCATGCTCTTGATCTTCGCCAGCTCGTCGGCCAGCAGACCGGTCGTGCCGTCCCGGGCGAGCACCCGCTGGTCGGCCAGCACGTAGCCCAGGCGCGCACCGGGAAAGCAGGTCTTGGCGAACGAGCCGAGGTAGACCACCGAACCGTCCCGGTCGAGCGCTTTCAGGGTCGGCCGGGGCTCGGACTCCCGGGTGAAGAAGCCGTAGGGATTGTCCTCGATGATCAGCAGTCCCTCGGCTGCCGCGGCCGCCAGCAGCCGCAGCCTGGCCTCGACCGGCATGCTGGCGCCGGACGGGTTGGCGAAGTCCGGCACCACGTACAGCGCCCGCGGCCGGCGGCCCGAGGCGACCACCTCGCGGGCGACCGCGGCGACCGCGTCCGGATCGGGGCCGCCGGCGCCCTCGGGGACCGGGACGACGTCGATGTCCAGCAGCCGCGCCGCCCCGGTCATGCCGATGTAGCAGGGCGAGCTGACCAGCAGCACATCCCGCTGATCGGCGAACAGCGCGCGCAGCGCGAGCACCATCCCCTCCTGCGCGCCGACGGTGACCACCACCGCCTCCGGGGAGATGTCGATCCCCTCGTCGTTGGCCAGCGTCTCGGCGATCAGGTCGTGGATCTGCCCCTTGGTCCGGCCGTACTGGAACAGCACGGTGCGCACCTGCTGTTCGGTGTGCCCGGTGCGGCGCAGATGACCGATATAGGCGTCCAGGTATTCGGTGATGCACGCCGGATCGAACATTCCCTCGTACGGACGCCCCGGCGCGAACGAGATCGCGTCCGGATGGCGTGCGGTGACCTCGTTGAGGAAGTTCATCGACTCCAGCAGCGGGTCGGCCACCGAGCCGTGTAGATCGTCGATGTCCAGTGTTCGGACACTCGTGAGCTCGGCGGTGGTCGGATCGGCAAGCATTTCCCCTCCCGGAATCATTTCGTGACGCGGCGGACGAACAGCCGGATCGACAGCCAGGTGAACAGCGCGGCGCCGCCGACCAGGACGAGCAGGAAGGCCCAGGTCGCCAGGTGGCCGACCTGCGGGGTGAGGGCCGCGCGCAGCCCCTCGTCCAGGTACACCATGGGATTGATCAGGACCGCGATCTGCAGCCATCGGACACCGGCCAGCGAGGCCCAGGTGAAATAGACGCAGCCCAGCATCATCGCCGGGAACATCACCAGCGTGAACAGCACCTGCACCTGACGCGGATTGATGGTCGCGCCGAGGAACATGCCCAGCGAGGCGGACAGCAGCGCACCGGCCAGCATCACCACGACCAGCAACGGCCAGTTCCGGGAGTCGACCGCGGGCTGCTGACCGCCCGAGTGCACGAACAGCGCGACCGGGAAGACGAGTATCCCGGCGAACAGTCCCTCGATCATCGCGGTGACGATCCGTTGCACGGCGATCAGGTGCACCGGCAGCGGCGCCAGCACCCGGTCCTCGATCGCGCCCGGACCGGCCAGCTCCATTACCAGCGGGAAGACGATCGACGCCATCGACTGCATGATCATCGTCGAGCCGACCAGTCCGGGAATCATGATCGTGGACAGCCCGGATCCGCCGGGCGCGGCGCCGATCTCGGGCAGCACGTAGGCGAAGACGAACACGAACAACAGCGGCTGCAGGACGATCCGCACGATGTTCATCAGCAAGGCCCGCCGCATCACCCGGAGATCGCGGGCGGTCAGGGCCAGCATGGCGCGGGCGACGGTCGGCCGCGTGATGGGGATCGGCTGGGCGATCGTGGTCATTCGCGGTACTCCCGTCCGGTGAGGGTCAAGAAGGCGGTTTCCAGGCTCGGGCGCAGCTGGGTGGCGTCGGTGATGGTGGCGCCGGCTTCGGTGGCCAGGGCGGCCAGTTCGCCGAGCACGCCGTCCGCGATGTTGGTGAACACCCGCACCTGGTGCTCGGTCGCTTCCACCCGGTTGACGCCGTAGCGCCGGCTCAGCCGATCCACGTCGAAGGGCTGGCCGTCATAGGTCACGGTGATCACGGTCTCGGCGCCCGCGGTCTCCTTGAGCCCCTTCACCGTGTCGCAGGCCAGTACCACGCCGTGATCGATCACCGCGATGCGCTCGCACAGCGACTCGGCCTCTTCCATGTAGTGCGTGGTGAGCAGGATCGTCTGCCCGTCCGCCTGCAGTCCGTTGATCAGCTCCCACAGATTGATCCGGCTCTGCGGATCCAGTCCGGCCGTCGGCTCGTCGAGAAAGAGCACGTCCGGGCGGTGGATCAGGGCGCGGCCGAGCACCGCCCGCCTGCTCTGGCCGCCGGACAACTCGAACACCCGGGCCCTGCGCCGGTCGGTGAGGCCGAAGAACTCCAGAAGTTCGCCGGCGCGGCGGCGGGCGTCCCGGCTGGTCATGCCGAAGTAGCGGCCACGGAACTCAAGGTTCTCCTCGACGGTGAGCTCCGGATCCAGGGTGTCCTGCTGGGCCACCACCCCGATCCGGCGTTTCACCTCGACCGGCCGGTCGACCACGTCGACGCCGCAGACCGTGGCCCGCCCTCCGGTCGGCCGGACCAGGGTGGTCAGCATGCCGATGGTGGTGGATTTCCCGGCGCCGTTCGGCCCGAGCAGGCCGAAGAACTCGCCGCGCCCGACATCCAGATCGATGCGCCGCACCGCCGGGATGTCCCCCGGCGGGCCGGAATAGGTCTTCCGCAGGCCATCGGCAAGAATTGCCAGATCGTCTTCCTGCTCGTTCACGCTCGCTCCGTTTCTCCGATGGTCGTGTTGGGATCCGCGGCTGCCGCGTGCAGCACCCGCAGCAGGGTCGACACGAACCGCCTGGCGGTCCGCTGGTCGAACATGTCGGGGGAGTACCAGACGATGCCCTCGATCCCGTCCGGCTCACCCCCGGTGTGCCGTTCCCGCAGGCTGACGGCCAGTTCGGACATTGCCGCGCCCCGGCCTTCGTGGGCGGGCAGCAAATGGGCCGGCCGCAGCCCGGGGAGCTGCCACGGCGGTTCCGGCAGGTTGTCCAGACCGACGATCACCCGGAACGGCGGATTCCGAATCGGCTGGAGTTCGGCCAGCAACCGGTCGAACGGCAGGTCCTGGTGGGCGTGTGCGGCCAGGGTGGCGTCCCGCGCGCGGCGGATCAGTTCCGCGAACGTGGGATTGCCGGTCAGATCGGTGCGCAGCACCAGCGTGTTGGCGAACAGCCCCACCGTGTCGTGCAGGGACTCGTCGGTACGGCCGGCGGTGGTGGTGCCGATCGGGACGTCCGGACCGAAACCGAGCTCGGCCAGGGTCGCGGCCACCGCGGCCTGACTCGCGATGAACAGCGTCGCCCGCTCCTGCCGGGCCAGCGCGAGCAGGTCCCGATGGGTTGTGGCGTCCACCCTGAACGGCAACGTCCGGCCGCGCCGCCGGGTCCTGGGCGGCGCCTCCGGCAACCCGGCCAGCGCCTGCTTCCAGAAGGCCAACTGCCGGCCGAAGACAGTGTCCGGCTCGTCCTGCCGGTCGAGCAGTTCCCGTTGCCACAGCGTGAAATCCGCGTACTGCACCGGCACCGGCGACCATCCTGGATCGCGCCCGGACCGGCGAGCCGTGTACGCCGTGGACAGATCGCGGGCCAGTATGCCGATCGACCAGCCGTCCGCGGCGATGTGGTGCACCACGATCACCAGCACGTGTTCGACCGGCGAGCGCCGCAACACAGTCACCCGCCACGGCACCTCACGATTGAGCCGGAAACCCGCGGCCACGACCGCGTCCAGCTCGGCGGCCACGTCCTCGACTTCGCGGATCGTCAGTGGGGGACAGGTGTCCGGGCTCAGCACCAGCTGACACGGTTCGTTCCCGGTGTTCCGGAACACCGTGCGCAAGGCCTCGTGCCGAGCCGCCACATCCGCCACGGCGGCTCGCAACGCCTCGATGTCGAGGTCGCCGTCGAGCCGCACCGCCAGCGGAATGTTGTGGCCCGCGACCAACATCTGCCGCTGTCCAACCGCCACCGGCACGACATCCGGTCGCGCCACCGGCACGATCGGAGGTCGCCGGATATCCGGGTCCCGCAGCGCCGTGACCAGTCCGGTCACCGTCGGCGCCTGGAACAGCGCGCGAATCGACACCTCGACGTCCAGCGCGGATCGGATCCGGCTGACCAGCCGGGTGGCCAGCAGCGAGTCTCCGCCGAGTTCGAAGAAGCTGTCGTCGATGTTGATGGTGTCGAGTCCGAGGACGTCGGCGAACAGGGCGCAGAGGATTTCCTCCTGCGGACCTCGCGGACCCCGGCCCGCGCCAGTGAGTTCCGGATCAGGTAGCGCGGTTCGGTCGACTTTCCCGTGCGTGGTCAACGGTAGGGCGTCCAGGACCATGACCGTCGCGGGCACCAGGTAGTCCGGTAATCGGCCCGCGAGGAATTCGGTGACCGATTGGCTGTCTGTTGTGGACACTATGTGGGCGATGAGGCGGCCGTCGTGGGGGGTGACGATGGCTTGGGTGACGCCGGGGCAGGTGAGTAGTGCGGCTTCGATTTCGGCGGGTTCGATGCGGAAGCCGCGGATTTTGACCTGATCGTCGTTGCGGCCGATGAAAATCAGTTGTCCGTTGTGGGTCCAGCGGACGAGGTCGCCGGTGCGGTACATCCGGCGGC
>DASZNF010000117.1:0-17294 GCA_035551355.1 Pseudonocardiaceae bacterium
CGGACACGAACGCCGGGACGCGCAGACCTTCGCCGAGTGGGGCGTGGACTATCTCAAGTACGACTGGTGCTGCCCCTCGGGGACCGGCGAGGATCAGCGGGCCGCTTTCACGCTGATGCGCGATGAACTCGCCGCCACCGGCCGGCCGATCGTCTACAGCATCAACCCCAACAGCGGCCGCACGGACACCCCGGGCGCCTCGGCCGACTGGAGCGCGGTGGCGAACCTGTGGCGCACCACCGACAACCTCGCCGGCACCTGGAGCACCGGCCGCGACCAGCAGCCGCTGGGCGTGCTGGAGGCCATCGACGCCACCGCGCCGCTGGCCGGCCGGACCGGGGCAAGCCGGTTCAACGATCCGGACATGCTCCAACTGGGCGTTCCCGCCCCGGACGGGCACCCGGAACTGTCGCCGGACGAGGCGCGAACCCACATGGGGATGTGGGCGCTGCTGGCCGCGCCGTTGGTTCTGGGGGCCGACATCCGCACACTTCCCGACTCGGAGCGCGCCGTGCTGGCCCACCCTGGGATCATCGCGACCAACCAGGATCCGTTGGGCCGCCAGGCACAGCGGGTCGTGCACCACCAGGCGCACGACGTCTGGGTCAAGCCACTGGTGGACGACACCATGGTGGTGGGCCTGCTCAACCGTTCCGATCAGCCGCGGCGCGTCACCGTCGACCGGTCCCGGCTGGGCCTGCTGGGCGATGGCACACCGCTGACCGGTCACGAGCTGTGGACTGGTGACCGCCTGCCGATCACCGACCTCCTCAGCCAGGAGATTTCGTCCCACGGTCTCGGGCTGGTCCATGTCACCGTCGCTGAGGAAGGAGCGTAGATCGCGTCCGGCCGGATCGCGACGGCCGAGTCCGCGATTGTCAGACGTTTGTCAGGTCAGCGCACCCCTGAAGTGAGACAGGATGTCGTCCGTAACGGAAGGTCATCTGGGTTGCCGGAAGGGAAATGCGGGCGAGCATGGGCATGCTGATCCTCTGCGTGGGAAGCGTGGCGACCCCGATGGGTTTCGTGCGGTGGGCCACGCTCGCCGTGCTGGGGGCCAGTGCGGCGGCATTGGTTCTTGCCCTCACCTGGCCGCGGCGACGTGGTGGCGGCGAACGCCGCGGTGGCGGCCGGTCACGGCCACCTCGGGTCCATCACGGTCTGGGCAGACCACTGTGGACGATCGAGACCGTGCGGACGGTGAGGAGGACGAGTGGCGTCGCGGGTACGTGTCCTGCTGGTCGAGGACGACGAGCTCATCCGGCAGGCGCTCGGTATGGCGCTGGAGACCGAGGGGTTCGCGGTGTCCGGTGAGGAGGCGCTCGCGCACGGGAATCTCACCGAAGTCGATGTGGTGCTGCTCGATCTGATGCTGAACCCTTCCGGGTAACCAAATCTTACTCAGCGTAACGTTCGCGTGCGACACGCCGAACCTGTTGCGATACAACAGAAAACGCAGAACCCGGTATGAAGGCGATCCTACCGAGGATTGTTTTCATAGGGGTTCTGCGCGTGATGAGTGTGACATACACGTCCACCTTGCCGGCGCGGCAGCGCACCGTGGTGTCTGTGACCAGCCTGCTCGACGCCGAACGTGCCCGCCGTGGCACCCGGGCCAGGCGACGGGTGCTCACGACGTTCCAGCAGGCAGTGCTGGTACTGCGGTGGTTTCTTGACGGCACCCTCGGGCAAGCATGGCAACCACGTCGGAAACATCCAGGTCCTCACTGCCCCGGACGGTTGGCCACTGTGGACCTCCGAGGTCCGCCCGGCCGCGAGCACGACACCACCGCACTGCGCGAGCACCAGGGAGATCCTTCCCATGCTGGCCACCTGGATCGCCGAGAACCGGCCCGCGCTGGGCGATCTGGGCTACGAAGGCGAGGACGGCACGATCACCGTGGCGTTCAAGAATTCGAAGGGTGGCCGACTCACCGACGGACAGAAGACGCACAATAAGGCCCACAACGGCAAACGCGCCGTCGGCGAGCGCGGAAACTCGCTGCTCAAGATGACATTCAAGGCGCTGCGCAACGTCAGTCTCTGCCCGTGGCGCATCGGCAAAATCGTCGCCGCCGCCCTTGTGCTCCTGCACATCGACAACGACCGCACAACGTGATCACACAGCGCAACAGACCTTTACCCGGAAAGGCTCAGTAGGTAGCCGATCCGCGGGTCGAGGGCAGCTGAGATGCGAGCCAGTCCTGGGCCCGGTCCCGGCCCACGGCAGCCTTGACATAGCGGGGATTGGGCAGCCACGCGCCCAACCGTGCCCGGAGATGGCCAGCAGCACCACGTTGGCCAGACAGTCGGTGGCGATGGCGGCGCCACCGGCGATCGCCGCCGTTGGCACGTATCCCCGGGCGGTGGGCGTCTGGGCCAGCAACGACGCCAGGTAAACACCGATGTCGAGGGCCACCCCGTATCCCGCGATCAGTGCGAAATCCCACCCGAGCGTGCTGGTGGTGCCGGCCGGAAGTGGGCCGGTCCACGAATGCCCGGCCAACTCGACGGAAACGATGGTGTGAGGTGGTAGCGCGCGGTCCAGTACGCCAGCAGTCCTCCGGTGAGCGCGGCCACCGCGAGCACGGCCGACAGGCAGGCCGCGCGGTCCGGCTCAGCGCTGGCCCAGGGCCGGTTGGTGCCCCTGGTGTCCCGTTCGGCACGGCCATCGACGATGTCATCACGATCAACCCGGGGCCGGGAGGAGCCGTTCGGTGCAGCGCTCAGCTCTCCAGATTCGCTCATGTTCCGTGCCCCACCAGTCGGTGACCAGGGCCGATCGACACTCCGCCACCCCGGACGGACTGCTCGACTGGGCCGAAACTGCGCAAGTTCCGTCACTCTGCCGCCGTCCGTGCGCGAATTCAGCCATTCGGTCACTCGCGGTGACAATTGTTGTTAACTGAGCGTTGACACGGGTCGCCCACCAGGCTTAACGTCCCGGGTTATGACGGAGTCCGCGCAGTTTTCGACCTATCCCGGTCATCTTGTGCAGTCAGCTGCGCAAGATCGGTCGCGTGCTGCTCGGTCGTCCGGCCGGGCCCGTTCCAGCCGGCAGGAGCGGATCGTCGTGCTCGCCCGCGAGCAGGGGTTCGCCAGCGTGGGCCGGCTCGCCGAGGAACTGGGCGTGTCCGAGTCCACGATCCGTCGGGAACTGCACGAGTTGCGGGAGCAGGGGCTGCTCAACCGCGTGTTCGGCGGCGCGCTGCCGAACAATGATGACCTCTCCTTCACCCCGCGGACCTATGCCTTCGTCGAGGAGAAGCGGCGGATCGGACACCGAGCCGCCGAACTCGTCTCGCCAGGTGACACCCTCATCCTGGAGACCGGGACGACCGTGCTGGCGGTCGCCGATGCTCTGCACACCGTCCCGAACATCGACATCGTCACCTCCTCGATCGATGTCGTGGTGAATCTGCAGAGCGCGGCGAACGCCCGCATCGTGCTGGCCGGCGGCACCTTCGACCGGCACACCCATACCCTGCTGGGGCCGGAGACGGAGCGGTTCTACGCGGACGCGCGGGCGGACAAGCTGTTCATCGGTGTCGGCAGCATCAGCAGCGAGGGCCTGCGCGACTCCAACATCAACGCGTTCGCGGTGAAGCGGGCAGCCATCTCGGCGGCGGCCTGTGTCATCGTGGTCGCCGACCACAGCAAGTTCGGCCGCGGGGCCCTGGCCACCGTGGCCGACTGGCAACAGGTGGACGTGCTGGTGACCGACACCGCGGCACCGGCCAACCAACTGGCGAACATCCAGAAGTTCGACGTGCGGATCATTCGCGCCTGACGATCGCGCGCATTCGCCATTTCATTTCAGGGATTCCCCTGCCCTTTTCCGCGAGAGGATGAGTATGTCCACTGAGGCCATTCCTGCCGGGAGTTCGCTGTCCTATGACCTCCGGCGCAACCTAACCATCTACTCGCACCGCCTCTACGAGCGACACATGGTGAGCGCGTCGGGTGGGAACATCAGCTGCCGGTTCGGGGAACACCTGCTGATCTCGCCCACAGGGGAGGCGCTGGGCGACCTGCGCCCGGAGGACTTCGTCCTGGTCGACATCGCCACCGGCGAGGTCACCGGGAACGGCAAGCCGTCAAAGGAACTTCCGCTGCACGCGGCCGTGTACCGCCGGCGCGCGGACACGCGGGTGGTCATCCATGGCCACAGCGCCTATGCGCTCGCCGCCTCCGCGCTGTTGGAACCGAACCCGGAGGACTCGCTGCCCACCTACTCCGCCGGCTACCGGGCCCGGGTGGGCAAGCTGCCGCTGCTGCCCTACTTCGACTCGGGTTCGAAGGAACTCAGCGACGGCGTGGCCGAGGGCATCGGCGACGACCGTAAGGCGGTTCTGTTGCAGAACCACGGATTCGTGGCGGCCGGCCCCACTTTCGCGGCCGCGTTCAACACGTCGGAGGAAATCCACGAGGCGGCCCTCGTCTACGTGACGACAACTGGAAAAGCCCGGTCACTCTGACCGCCGGGGCGGCCGCGGGTCGCCACCGAAGGACCCCTTGTTCATTGTCGAATCGAGGAATCATGCGCAGAATTATCGGCGCGAGCGCGGTACTGCTGCTCGGCCTCGCGGCGTGTTCGACCGGCGGCACCAACGCCGGCCAACGGACCGCCCTGCAGCCCGAGGACCTGAGTGACCCGTGCAGCGTCTCCAAGCAGTACGCGGCGGGCCATCCCATCATCAGCACACCGACCGCCTCGATGACCCAGGTGGGCCCGGCGACCCAGACACCGGTCG
The DNA here is from genome assembly GCA_035551355.1 of Pseudonocardiaceae bacterium. Taxonomy (GTDB): domain Bacteria; phylum Actinomycetota; class Actinomycetes; order Mycobacteriales; family Pseudonocardiaceae; genus DATATV01. Next base: position 4,755 of record DASZNF010000117.1, read on the forward strand.
TGCTGCCGTACACCACGGTCTGTCCGGTCCCGGCCGGAGCGGTGGGCACGGCGAGCCGGACCTACACGATCGGGCTGTCCCTGCCCTTCACCAGCAACACCTGGTTCCTCGGCCTGGAGGACAGCCTCCGGCTGGAGGCCCAGCGGCATCCCAACATCCGGGTCACCGTCCTGAACGCCAACCAGGACGCGAGCGTGCAGGCGCAGAACATCAACACGTTCGTGGCCCAGGGCGTCGACGCGATCGTGGTCGATCCGTTGCAGGAGCAGGCACTCGTGCCCGCCATGACCCGGGCGAAGGCGAGCGGTATCCCGGTCGTCGACGTCGACCGGGAGGTCACCAACAGCAGCGCCTTCACCAACGCGGTGACCGGTGACTTCAGTCAGGGCCCGCGCGACCTGGCCCAGTGGGTGGCCACCCAGCTGGCCACGAAGTACGGCAAGCCGCAGGGCGTGATCGCCGAGATCCAGACCGACCTCGGCTCGGCTCCGCAACTCGCCCGCTACAGCGCGTTCAAGCAGGTCATGGACAAGCACCCGGGTGTGCAGGTGGTCGGCCTGGAAAGCGCCAACGCCGACGAGTCCCAGGCGTACAACGTGATGAAGCAGATCGCCTCGGCGAACCCCCGGATCGATGTGGTCTACGCGCAGTCCGAGGCCATGGTCATCGGCGCTTACAAGGCGATGCAGGCGATGAACCGGACGCAGGGCGTGCTGTTCGTCGGCGCCGACCTGTCCAAGGAGGGCGTGGACTACATCACCCAGGGGCAGGTTGCGGCACTCGCGCCGTGGACACCGCTGATGGGCGATGTGGCCCTGCGACTGGCTATCCGGGACATCGAGGGGCGTCCCGGGCCGAAGGTCGTCTGGCTGCCTGACCAGGCCGTGGTGACCACTGCCAACGTGTCCTCGACCGGCGTCTACGCCTACGGGCCCGTTCCGGCCGGGGCAAAGGATGTCTGGCCCATCGGAAAGCTGCCGGGATGACCACGGCGGGCGAGGAACGGTCGGCCGGACCCGGGCGGTTTGCCCTGGGGCCGACCCTGACCGCGGTGGAGCTGACCAAGCGGTTCCACGGAGTGCCGGCTCTGCAGGACGTGTCGCTGGAGCTGTGGCCCGGCGAGGTTCACGCGCTGGTCGGCGAGAACGGCGCCGGCAAGAGCACGCTGATGCGCATCCTGGCCGGCGAGCACGCGGCCGACGGGGGTTCGGTGGCGATCAACGGGCGCCCGGCCCGGCTCGGCACGCCCGCGCTGGCCCGGGACCTGGGCATCGCGCTGATCCATCAGGACTCGATCCACGCGCCACATCTGTCGGTCGCGGAGAACCTGTTCCTCGGCCGGCTGCCGACCCGCGGGCTGATGCTCGACCGGACCCGGCTGTTGGCCGACGCGACCCGGACCCTGGCCCGGGTCGGCGCCGGCGACTCCATCCCGGCGCGCACGCCATTCGGTGCGCTGTCGGTGGCCAAGCAGCAACTGGTCGACATCGCCCGCGCGCTCACCGTGGACGCCCGGGTGGTCATCATGGACGAGCCGACGGCCAGCCTGTCTGCAGCGGAAACCGAGCACCTGTACCGGATCATCGACGAGTTGCGCGCCGACGGCGTGGCGATCCTGTACTCCTCGCACCACTTGGAGGAGGTGTGCCGGCTGGCCGATCGGGCCACCGTGCTGCGTGACGGCCGGCTGACCGGGCGGGCGGTTCGGGGGGAGCTGACGCCCGCGTCGTTGACCACGTTGATGCTGGGGCGCGAACTGCCCGTGACGAGCCTGCCGGCGCAGTCGGCCGGGAACGCCACCGGCGAACTACGGCTGGACGTGCGGAAGCTGTCCGGCCCGGGGTTCGCGGCGGTGGACCTGACCGTCGCGCGCGGCGAGATCGTCGCGATCTACGGCCTGGTCGGCGCCGGCCGCACCGAGTTCCTGCACACGCTGTACGGCCTGTCCCGCGCCACGTCCGGCGAGATCCGCGTCGACGGCAGGGTGGCCCGGATCGGTCATCCCCGGCACGCGATCCGGCACGGTATGGGACTGGTGCCCGAGGACCGCAAGGGCCTCGGTATCTTCGCCGGCCGCAGCGTCAGCGACAACCTGCTGCTGGCCGGGTATCCGGCGGTGTCCCGGGCCGGAGTCCTGTTCGGACGGCGCACCGCGCGAGCCGCGCACCAGCTGGCCACCTCGTTGCGGGTCAAGGCGGCCCGGCTGAGCATGGGCGCCGCCGGCCTGAGCGGCGGAAACCAGCAGAAGCTCGTCATCGGCCGGTGGCTGCACCGGGACAGCGACATCCTGCTGTTCGACGAGCCGACCAAGGGAATCGACGTCGGTGCGAAGGCCGATGTCTATCGACTGATCGACGAGGCCGCCGCGACCGGCAAGAGCGTGCTGGTCGTCACTTCCGAGCCCGAGGAAGCACTCCGGCTCGGGCACCGCGTACTGGTGATGTGCCAGGGCGGCCTCGTCGCGGAGTTCACCCGGGACGAGGCGGACGAGGCATCCATCCGCGCCTGCGCGTTCGGCGCCCTGGGCAGCAAGGACACGAAGGGACCGGCGACATCATGAAGACGGAAACCACGGGTGGCGACCGGACTGTCCGGGCCCCCGCCGCGCTGCTGGACGGCGGGTTGCCGACCGGCCGGTCCGCTCCCCGGTCGGCGCTGGCCGCCCGGCAGGCCCTGCCGCTGGCGGCGGCGCTGGTCGGCGTGATCGTGTTGGGTTTTCTCACCACACCGCACTTCGCCAGCGGCGCCAACCTGCAGAACATCGTGACCGCGATCTCGGTGAGCGGTGTGCTCGCGGTTGGCCAGACGTTCGTGATCCTGACCGGCGGGATCGACCTGTCGGTGGCGAGCATCCTGGCGCTGTCCGCGGTGCTGGCCGGCACCCTCGCACCGGGCAACCTGCTGCTGTTCGTGCTGTTGGCGCTGGCGGTGGGCATCGCGGTCGGCCTGCTCAACGGCCTGCTCACCGTGCTGGGCCGGATACCGGCGTTCATCGTCACGCTGGCCACGATGAGCGCCGCCTCGGGTCTGGCGTTCGTGGTCACCAACGGCAATCCGGTCTACATCACCAGCCAGACCTACATCGAACTGAGCACGGCCTCGATCGCGGGCATACCGCTGGTCGGGATCATCTTCGCGGTGGCGGCGCTGATCGGCGGCTTCGCGTTGCGGTCGCTGCCACTGGGCCGCTACGTCTACGCGGTCGGCGACAACGAGGAAGCCGCCCGGGTGGCCGGCCTGCGGGTCGGCGCGGTGAAGATCACCGTGTTCGTGATCTCCGGCGCGCTGGCGGCGGTCGCCTCGGTGATCGACACCAGTTTCACCGGGGTCGCCCAGCCCGGTGCCGGCACCGGGCTGGAACTGGACGCGATCGCGATCGTGGTGTTGGGCGGCACCAACCTGTTCGGTGGCCGCGGCACGATGACCGGCACGTTCCTCGGCGCGCTGGTGATCGGGACGCTGCGGGACATCTTCAACCTGTTGGGTCTGTCCACTCCGTACCAGGACATCATGATGGGCGCCGCGATCGTCATCGCCCTGCTGCTGCAACGCAGTCGGCAGCATTCGTGACCCATCCCAGCACCGATCCGACCGATGGAGGTCGTGCGTGAAGGCGCTTCTGACGGCTCGCCTGGAACCAGCCGTGCTGGAAACGTTCAGCAGATACATGGAAATCCGGCCGGCAGGCTGGGGCCACACCGGCGTGAAACTGACACCCGAGCAACTCGCCGAGCAGGTCGACGGTGTGCACGCGCTGATCGTGGAGTACGAGCACATCACCGAGGCCGTGCTGGCCCGGGCCACCGACCTGCGGGTGATCCTGTGCTGCCGGGGCGGCCCGCGGGCGAGCGTGGACGTGGAGTGCGCCACCCGGCACAACATTCCGGTGCTCTACACCCCCGGGCGCAACGCCGACGCGGTCGCCGATCTCACCTTCGGCTTGATCATGACGGTGACCCGGCGGATCGCCCAGACCAACTTCCTGATCAAATCCCGACGCTGGGACTCGGTCGGCTGGGACACCCACGGCAACGCGCCGAAGAAGCGGTTCACCGGACCCCAGCTGGCCGGCCGAACCCTGGGCTGCGTCGGCTTCGGCGAGATCGGCCGGCGGGTCGCCCGCCGGGCAGCGGCGTTCGGCATGGCCGTCCGCGCCTACGACCCCGCGCTCCAGCAGGAACAGGGCATCGACGGGGTCACCCTGGTCGACTCCCTCGACGAGCTGCTGGCCACCTCCGACGTGGTCAGCCTGCACTGTCCACCGGCAACCGAACCGCTGCTCGACGAACGCGCGATCCGCGTGCTGCGCCCCGGTTCCTACCTGGTGAACACGGCGTCCGGCTCGCTGATCGACGAAACGGCGCTGGCCGCTGCCGTGCGGGACGGTCACCTCGCCGGGGTGGGCCTGGATGTGTTGGCGGAGGAGCCGATCGCCGCCGACTCGCCGCTGCTGGACCTGGACCCGGTGGTGCTCACCCCTCATATCGGCGGTGCCTCGGACGACATCCTGCGCACCCAGTCGCAGCTGGCCCTGGCGGCGTTCGAGTCGTGGGCGTTCACGCTCGAGCCGAGCTTCATCGTGAATCCCTCGGTGCTCGGCGGGGAAACGCCGCGATGGCAGGGCTAGTCGCCGGCATCGATGTCGGCTCCAGCTCGGTCAAGTGCTGCCTGTACGACCCCGACTCGGCGGCCGTGATCGGTGCTGCGGCGAGCCCGTACCCCACACACCACGCGCCGGGCTCGGCCGTCGAACAGGACCCGCGGGACTGGTGGACCGCGACCGTTGCCGCCCTGCGGCAGGCCGCGGCCGCGGGGCAGGTCGACCTGCATACGGTGTCCGCGCTCGGACTGAGTGGGCACGCCCCGGCGATCGCGGTGCTGTCCGGCGCGGTCGACCGGGTCGCCGACCGGGCCCCGATCTGGATGGACCGCAGCTGCCAGTCGGAGGCGGACACGCTCACCCATCAGTTCGGCGCGGCCGTCCCGGCCATCACCGGCAACCGGGTAGACCCCTACTTCGGCCTGCCCAAGCTGATCCGGCTGCGCGGGCAGGGCCGGCTGCCCGCGGGGTCGGTGGTCACCAGCACCACCGGTTACCTGGTCGCCCGGCTGACCGGCGAGCTGACCATGGATCGCGCCACCGCCGCGTTGATGGGCGCCTACGACCTCACTGCGGACGCCTGGAGCGAGTCGCTGCTGCGCGGTGCGGGCCTGACCAGCGAGATGTTTCCCCGCGTTGTCGGGGCGACCGAGGTGGTCGGCACCCTCACCCCGGCCGCGGCCGCCGGACTCGGGCTGCGGCCCGGGGCGGTGGTCGTCGGCGGGTCCATCGACGCGGCAACCGCGGCGCTGGGGGTGGGCGTGGTCGAGGACGGCCAGTTCTTCGAGATGAGCGGCCAGTCCAGTGGGGTCGGCCAGGTGCTGGCCACCCCGGTGGCCGATCCGCGGCTGGTGCTGTTCCCGCACGTCGTGCCGGGCCGCTGGATAGCCAAGGGCAGCAGCCAGGCCAGTGGGGCGGCGCTGGAGTGGTGGCGGCGCGAACTGTGCGATGAGAACACCGGCCTGGCCGAGCTGGACGCGGCTGCGGCGGCAACACCGCCGGGGGCGCGCGGGGTCGTCTTCCTGCCGCACCTGGCTGGGGAGCGCGCGCCGTTCTGGAACAGCGACGCGTCCGGTGCCTTCCTCGGACTGGGCCTGACCTCCCGGCGGGGCGACCTGGTGCGCGCTGTCATGGAAGGCACCGCCTACGGCATCCGCCGGGTGTTCGACGTGTTCGCCGAGCAGGGGCACCGGCCGAGCTCCTTCGTCGGTGCCGGCGGCGGTTATCACAGCGCGGTGTGGTCGCAGATCAAGGCGGACGTGACCGGACGGGAGATCCTCGTCGCGGACACCAGCCAGCACGCCTCCGCAATCGGCGCGGCGCTGCTGGCCATCGTGGCCACCACGCCGGGCGGCTGTTGGCCGGACCGTCAGCCCGAGCCGGCATCGGTGCGTCGGTTCGTCCCCGACCCGGCCAGGGCCGAGTTCTACACCCGGCACGCCCATGCGCTGAGCCTGGCCTACGAGCAACTCCGGCCGGTGTTCCCGCTGCTCCGGCAGCTGACATCGACTGAGCAATGTGGACAACGTGAAGGTGGTAGGGAACAGTGAAGGGTCTTGTCTTCCACGAACCGGGCGACCTGCGGGTCGAGCAGCTGCCCGCACCGGCGCTGCCCGAGCGGGGCCTGCTGATGCGCGTTCGCTACGCCGGCATCTGCGGGACGGACGTGCGGATCTTCACCGGCAAGAAGGCGGTCGTGGGTCCCCGGGTGATCGGGCACGAGTTCGTCGGCGAGATCGTGGCCAGCGCGCATCCCGACTGGGCGGACCGGGTCGGCGCGCGGGTCGCCGTCTACCCGGTGGTGACCTGCGGTGAGTGCTACGCCTGCCAGCGTGGCCGCAAAAACATCTGTGTGCGCCGGCGGACCTTCGGCTACGAGATCGACGGCGGCTTCGCCGAGCAGGTGGCCGTCCCGGCCGAGGCGGTGGACGGCGGCAACGTGACCGTGCTGCCGGACAGCCTGTCCGATGAGGACGCTGTGCTGTCCGAGCCGGCCACTGCCGTGCTGCACGGCATCCGGCGCGCCCAGATCGGCGCCGGCGAGACGGTGGTCATCTCCGGCGGCGGACCGATCGGGCTGCTGCACGCCGCGGTGGCCCGGCTCGCCGGCGCCGGCCGGGTGATCCTGGCCGAGCCGCAGGCCGAGCGACGGGAGCTGGCCCGGCAGCGTGGCGTGGATACCGTGCTGGACCCGACCGCCGGTCCGCTGGCTGAGCAACTGGCCGGTCTCACCGACGGGGCCGGTGTGGACGTGGCGATCATCGCGGCTGGGGTGCCCGCCCTGGTCGGCGAACTGCTCGGCGCGCTCAACAAGGGCGCCCGGTGTGTGGTCTTCGCCGGGATGCCGCCCGGTTCGACCTCGGTGATCGACGCGAACCTGGTGCACTACCGGGAAATCGACGTGATCGGCTCCTCGGGGTCCACTCCGGAGACTCAGCGCGACGTGCTGGAACTCATCTCGACTGGCAAGCTCAGGGTTCGTGACCTCATCTCCGACCTGTACCCGTTGGACAACTGGCGCGCCGCGTTTGGCCAGGACGGCACGGTGCCGGCGATGAAGGCGGTCTTCTCGATGGGACTGAACTGAGCGTGGCGCGGCGGGCGGGCACGCTGCTCACCATCGACCTGGGCGGCACGGGCACCAAGGCCGTGCTGCACGGCGTCGACGGTGAGCGGCTCGGCCGGGGATACGTCGGGTACCACCTGCGCTACGGGGCCGACGGCAGCGTCGAACTGGACGCCGGCACCTGGCTGGACGCCGCCCGCACGGCGACCGCCGCCGCGCTGGCCGCCAGCGGTCGGGCCGCGAGTGAGATCCTGGCCGTGTCGGTGACCTCGACCAACGCGCTGTTGGCCCTCGGCGCGGACGGACAGCCGCTGCGGCCGGCGATCATGCAGCTGGACCGCCGGGCCACCGCCGAGGTCGAGGCGCTCGGCCTGGACGACAGCCTGCGGGAGCAGATCACCCGGTTGGCCGGCAACCAGCCGGGGCCGATGTTCTGGCTGCCCGTGTTGCGCTGGCTGCGGCGGCACGAGCCGGCACCCTTCCGGCAGGCGGCGGTTTTCCTATATCCCAGCGGGTATCTGGTCCAGCAGCTCACCGGCCGGGCGACGATCGACGTCACGCGGGCGGCCACCACGTTGCTGCACAACCCGTTCGCCGACGAGTGGGCACCGGAGCTGGTGGAGGCGGCCGGCATCCGGCCGGCGCAGCTGCCCGTGTGCCTGCCCTCGGCGATGGTCGCGGGTCGGACCACGGCGTCGGGTGGTGCCCGGCTCGGCCTGCCGGCCGGCATTCCCGTCCTGGCCGGCTGTATGGACTCGGTGGCCGGTGCGCTCGGCGCCGGTGCGCTGCGGGCCGGGGATGCCGCGGTCTTCTTCGGCACGGTTGCCAGGACGGCGGTGGTCGCCGACCGTCCGGTGCCCGCGCCGCTGTCCATCTGCTGCCCGCACGCCGCACCCGGCAGCTGGCTGAACATGTCCATCGCCTCGGCCGGCGGCGCGGTGCTCAACTGGGTGTCGCGCAATCTCTATCGCAACGAGCCGTTCGACGTGCTGGGTGCCGAGGCGACGCGGGCGGCGGAGCGCGGTGGTGACGGCGTGCGGTTCGCGTTCGCGCAGGGCCGGTCGAACGAGCCGGCGGGCATTCCGGTGTCCGGTGGCACCGTCCAGCTTTCCGCCGGGCTGCACCACGACCGCAGCGATGTGGCGTACGCGGCGCTGCGGATGATCGCGAACGGCCTGGCGGCCCAGCTGGCCGCACAGGCGGCCCGCGGCCTGGCTGTCGACCGGGTGACCGTCACCGGCGGCGGCGCCAACCTGGCCAGCTGGGTCCAACTGCTGGCCACCGCGACCGGCCGCCGGGTGCGGGTGCCTGCCGTACTCGACACGGAGTCGGCCGGCTCCGGCATGCTCGCCGCCGTCGGCGCCGGCATCCACCCGGATCTCGCCGCCGCGCACGCGGCGATGGCTCCGGAATGGGCAGAAGTAGCACCGGGACCACCTGAAGGAACGGTGTTCGCGGTTCGCGGCACCGACCGAACCGCGCGGGACGAACCCACCGAGGAGGGACGATGAAGGTCTACTTCCAGCATCACGGAAACCTGAAGTGCGACATACGTCGGCTGTTGAGCGGGACCGGATTCGCCACCCGGCAGAACCCGTCCCCGGAGGTCGAGTGGTACGACTCGCCGGTCCTCACCATTCTGATCGACCATCCCGATGGACGGTTCCTGTTCGACACCGCCTGCCCGACCGACTGGCGCGACCGCTGGGCCGGTTCGGACATCCCGGACTCGTTCCTCTACGACGAGACCCGCGACGAGGAGTTCCTGGAGGCCCGGCTGAACCAGCTTGGCCGCTCGGTCGGTGACATCGACACCGTGATCGCCAGCCATCTGCACTACGACCATGCCGGCAACCTGCCCATCCTGGCCAAGGCCGGCGCCACCATCCTGGTGGACGAGGCCGAGTGGTTCGGCGCGCTCGCCCTGCCCGGCGCCCACGGCGACGGCTTTGTCCGGGCCGACTATGACGGCGTCCAGATGCGGACGGTCCGTGGCGACACGGAGATCGTCTCCGGGCTGACCTTGCTCTCGCTGCCCGGTCACACCTGGGGAACCATGGGCCTGTTCGTCGACCTGTCCAACAGCGGACCGATAATCTACACCGGGGACGCGGTCTACATGCGACGCAGCTTCGGTCCGCCGGAGCTGGGCAGCATCGGGAACTGGAGCAGCCTGGACTGGCTCCGCTCGGTGCAGAAGGTCCGGACCCTGGCCGAGCGGACCGGCGCGACCATCGTTTTCGGTCACGATCAGGACGCGGTGCGCAACACGCTGCGCCTCGCACCGTCCTACTACGACTGATTCAGCGCGCATCCGGGAGTTCGCATGCCTGTGTACCCATTCCGTTGTGGCACCTGCGGATGCCAGTTCGACGTGCTGCGCCCGATCGCCGACCGGGACGGCGACCAGCCCTGTCAGCGATGCGGGCTGGCCGCCATCCGGATGATGACGACGGTGGCACTCGGCAACCAGGCCCGGATCGGCATCGGCCGGATGGCCCATCCACAGACCTGGGAAGATGTCGACGGCGGCCACCCGGACGCGATAAAGTACTGGACGAAGCGGGTGGAGAAGGAGATAGGGGAGGAGCAGCGGCACCCGGAACTGGCGTCGCTCCGCGCCGCCAACGCAGCCAAGCTCGCCGCCCGCACCTCGCCAGCCCACCCAGCCAGCACCGCCGCCGACGCGCACCCGTCGTAGCCGCACCGGCAGGGTCGTCGGGTCGCTGGCTTGCGGAGATCGCCACATTTCGGTTGGTGCATCGTAGAACAATGGTCTGGACCAGCGGATGATCGTCGGTCATCACGGTGGTCTTCTGTGGGGCGCTCCGCCGGCCGACTTCCTGGAATGGGGTCAAGGTCAGGCCCGGGAAGCCAGCACCGTGTGGGAATCCGGTCTGCAGCAGGCGGCGGCGATGCAGTTGGCGTCCGCGCGGGAGCAGGTGGCCGCGGCCGGGACGCGGGCGAGTTCCGCGGTCAACGATGCGACTGCGGCGGTGCCGACCGCGACGCTGGCCGCGTCGTTGCGGCCGATGATGCAGCCGGTCGGGGAGAGCTTCAGCCAGTGGGACAACGTGGTCGGCGTGCACCCCGAACCCGGCACGATCACCGCAGACGGCGCCCGGACGCACATCCTGTGGGGCGACTACGACCTGGCCACCGACCAGGTCAACGGCGGTCACAGCTTCGACAGCGGTATTCCGGGGAAGACGGTTCCCGGAAGGGTCGTCTGACGACCAGATCATGGATGCCATCCAGCAGGTGGCCAATAACCCGGACACACCGCCGGTTCTGCAGGACAACGACAACTACCTCACGACCGGGACCGTCGATGGGGTGACCCTTGATGTCGCGGTGCGTCCGAATGGCACGGTCGCGACCGGTTATCCGACCGCTGGCGCGGGGGTGTGCGTCAACGATGAGAACGGCGACCCACAACCACTGCCCAACCAGAATGGCGACGTCGAACAGGCCGAACAGCAAGCCCAGAACGAGTCGGAAGATCAGGTCGGCACCCACGCCGAGACGCAGGTCCAGCAGGCCCAGGCCCAAGCACAGGCGGAAGCCGAGGCCGAGGCGCAAGCTGAGGCGGAGGCCGAAGCGGAGGCGATGGCGGAAGCGGAGATCCTGGGGATGATGGGTGAGATGAACGAACAACCTCAGCGCGATGCACGAGGCAAGCTGATCCTGAGTCCCGAGATGCGAGCCCGCATGCTCGCCCAGGCGCGGCAGCTGTCGGCCGACTGCCGGGCGCTGTTGGATCAGCTGGGTGACCGATTGCCGGCCGACGTTCTCGCGCAGCTGGAGAAGTTCAGCTTCGTCGGGGAGTGGGAGCTGCTGATCGATGAACTCGCCGCGACGTTGATGAAGCGCCGTATCCCGGTCACTGTGGTGGAGCGCGACCTGCTCCGGCTCATCCTGTACTCATTCGGGCCGGTGACCACTGCAGGCAATAGCTACATCGCTGACCGGGACAACGTGATGACGGCACTCGAGGTGACTGATGCCGATCCTGAGTGAGATTTGCGGCGGGAGGCATTGACGGGTCGCAGTACCTGCCGGGTTTGGGCCGTCCGTCTTACGTCAGTCTCACGGACTGGTGGGACGGGGACGGAATCAAGGCTCTGACCTGGACTGGGGTGAGACCGCGACCAGCGGGGATGGGCTGGCTGGACTCACCTGGACACTTGATCGTCGCCTGGTGGCACGCCAGCGCCGGAGAGGGGGGTCCGTCCGTGAGTGGGCATCCAGGCGGCCACGGCCGTCGGTGCCGTGCACCAGGCCCTGACATGGTGGAGAAAATCTAGGGCGGCCGGGGTAGACATTCGGCGACGGGTGTGTGTAATGTTCTGGTCGTACCGAGAGAGACAACGTCAAGCGGGCGCGGGAGATGACGTAACTACCCGCGAGGTGAGACACACGGTCACCCGGCACGGAGCCATGCGAGAGACCGGTTCCGGGTGGTGACCGGGCAGGACCCGGGATCGCGTAGTGAGGTTGTCAACGGAAGTGGCGGTCCCGGCGAGGTGGTGTATGACGCGGGCTGAGATCGCGAGCCCGTGGAGTCGGCAGTGATGAAGGCGGTCAGGTGTGTCGGAGCCGATCAGTAGCGGGGTTTCGGCGCACCCTGGCCTGGGGCGTCAGCGGTTGCGGGATCGAGGTGGACGACGGGTCCTGGACGGTGACGCTGGTAGCGGTATCAGGTAAGGAAACACCAGAAAGAAGGGAGAGGGCGCATCATTGGATCGCCCGCCGTGGCTGTGGTTCGCCGGGCGGGTACCGCGGGCCCATCGGATTGGTAGGTGGTTCTCGGTTACTGATACGCGATCCCCGCACGGTCGGTTTCTCGACCGGACAACGCGGGTACGGAAAGCCGACCTCACGGTCGGCTGGCAATGATGAAACCCAAACCCAGGGCCCCTGGGTGCCGTCTGTCGGCACCCAGGGGCCCTTGTGATGCGGAGGTCGAATGATCCCTGGCCAACCCGATGCGACCGCGCCGGGCGCGGGCGACAAGTTCGATGATGAGCACTATCCCGCTTACACCATGGGCCGGGCCGCGGACATGCTGGGCACCACCCAGGGATTCCTGCGCAGCCTGGGTGAGAACGGGTTGATCCAGCCGCAGCGTTCCGCTGGTGGGCACCGCCGGTACTCCCGTGATCAACTGCGCGTGGCCGCGCGCGTGCGGGAACTGGTCAATCAGGGCACCCCGATCGACGCGGCGTGTCGGATCATCACTCTCGAAGACCAACTCCACGAGGCCCAGCAACACAACGCCGAGCTGCATTCCTCCGACTGAACCCGCGCGGTGTGCCGCCACCCGCGGCACACCGGGCACCGGGCGGAGGTTGATCAATGGCCAGAGCCTGGC
>DASZNF010000118.1:0-6846 GCA_035551355.1 Pseudonocardiaceae bacterium
GAAGGCGGCGTGGCCGAACAGGGCGTCGTCGGAGGAGATGACCAGATCGGCGTCGGCGGCCTGGTAGAAGTGCCAGCCGTAGCAGTAGCCCTTGACCTCCAGGATGCTGATCTTCTTGAAGTCCTGAAGAGTCCGGCAACCGGACCGCGGATTGGCGAACCACTGCGCGATCTGCGCCCCGTACCGGAAGGAATCCTGCGGGGGCAGGGAAACGTCGTCCTCCGGAGTGATCCCGTACTCGGCCAGCCGCGGGTCGTCGTCGGCCGAACCGTAGATCTCCATGAACTCCGGCAGATCCACGCCGGTGCCGAGATCCTTGCCCGACCCGCGGATGACGAGCACCTTCACCTCGTCGTCGATGTTGGCGCGGTGCAGCAGTTCGGCGTACCGGAGCCGGGCGCCGACGGTGGGCGCGTTCATGTGTTCCGGGCGATCGAGCGTGATGGTGGCGATCCGGGTCTTCGGATCCTTCTCGTAGCGGATGATCTCCTCGGGCGAGGGGCGCGTGGATTCAGCCATGAACGACAACTCCTTGTGGCTACGGGCAAGCGAAGGCATCTCCGCCACCGGCCCGAGTCAACACCGCATCCAGTTTTGAGTCAACCGGTTGACTCAAAACTTCGATGAGTCCTACGCTTCCCTCACGAGCCGCAGTCCTCCAGGCGGACCGGAAGGAGCCCGGAACACATGTCCGAGAGTCTGGCGTCAGCGACAGCGGCCGAGGCCGCGCCCTATTTTCCGATGGACCGGGAGGCCGGGCGCCCCCTCGATCCACCGGCCGAGCTGCGCTCGACCGTCACCGAGCGGCCGGTGTTCCGGGTGCGGATCTGGGACGACAGCTCCCCGTGGATCGTGACCGGGCACGCCGAGCAGCGCACCCTGCTCTCCGATCCGCGGGTCAGTGTGGACGACCGGTTGCCTGGTTTTCCCCACTGGAACGAGGGAATCGCCAAGATGGCGCCGCACCGGCCGGATTCGGTGTTCAACACCGATCCGCCGACGCACACCAGGTACCGGCGGATGATGACCGCTCCGTTCACCTTCAAACGGGTGCAGGCCATGCGCCCGGTCGTGCAGCGGATCACCGACGAACTGCTGGACACGATGGCCGCCGCACCGGCGCCGGCCGACCTGGTCAAAGCCGTGGCCGTGCCGGTGCCGACGCTGATGATCTGCGAGATCCTCGGCGTGCCTTATGACGATCACGATTTCTTCCAGCACCACGCGACCATCGGGGTGGACAAGTACGCCACCGAGGAACAGGCCATGCAGTCCTTCGCGGCGCAGATGCAGTATCTGGTCGGCCTGGTCGAGCAGCGGGCTGCCGAACCGCAGGACGACGTGATCTCCGATCTGGCCCAGCGAGTGGTGTCGGAGGAGATCAATTCCTTCGAGGCGGCCTCGATGGGCCTCGGCCTGCTCATCGCCGGACACGAGACCAGCGCGAACATGATCGGTCTCGGCGTGTTGGCCCTGTTGCAGAACCCGGACCAGTTGGCGATTCTGCGCGACACCGATGATCCGGCCGTGGTGGCCAACGCGGTGGAAGAACTGCTGCGCTATCTCGGCATCATCCACAATGGACAGCGGCGTATCGCCAAGGGCGACATCGACATCGCCGGTCAGCCGATCAAATCGGGCGAGGGCATCATCATCGAGCTGGCCAGCGCCAACCGGGACCCCCGGGAATTCGACGACCCCGGCCGGCTGGACCTCAACCGCGCCGCCCGCAGTCACCACGCGTTCGGCTACGGCATCCACCAGTGCATCGGCCAGCAGTTGGCCCGGGTCGAATTGCAGGTGGTGTTCGGCACGATCTTCAAGCGCCTGCCCAACCTGCGGCTGGCCGTGCCGGCCGAGGAGATCGAGTTCAAACACGACCGGCTGGCCTACGGCGTCTACGGCCTCCCGGTCTCGTGGTAACGGAAGGCGGCACGATGAAGGAGCTGTCCGGCCGGGTCGGCATCGTCACCGGCGCGGCATCCGGGCTTGGCCAGGCCATCGCCCGCCGGTTCGCCGAGGCGGGCGCCCGGGTGGTGATCGCCGACGTGAACGACGCGGCCGGGCAGGCCACGGCGGTGGAGATCGGCACCGGCGCGGTCTTCCGGCACACCGATGTGGCCGAGCCGGACGAGGTTCGGAGTCTGGTCGAGTTCGCCGTGGACACGCTGGGCGGACTGGACGTCATGGTGAACAACGCCGGGGTGTCCGGGAACATGCATCAGCGGTTCTTCGACGAGGACTTCGCCGATTTCAGCCATGTGCTGTCGGTGAACCTGCTGGGGACGATGGTCGGCACCCAGGCCGCCGGGCGGCACATGGCCGAGCACGGCGGTGGCTCGATCATCAACGTGACCTCGATCGGCGGGATCACCGCCGGCCGCAGCGTGATCAGCTATCGTGCCTCCAAGGCCGGGGTCATCCAGATGAGCAAGTCGGCCGCCATCGACCTGGCCGAGCACGGAGTGCGGGTCAACTGCATCGCGCCCGGCAACATCCCGACCGGGCTGCTGGCCAGTTCGATGTCCGCATCGGACGGTTCGGGCAACGGGCAGGTGGCCATGATCCGCGCCATCCAGGCGGTGTCCAAGCCGCTGCGCCGGGAGGGCGCCGCCGGCGACGTGGCCGAGGCCGCGCTGTATCTGGCCGGCGAGAAATCGGCCTACATCACCGGGATCGTGCTGCCGGTGGACGGCGGCACCACCGCGGGTACCCCGTTCTCCTCGGCCGACCTGGCCAAGATCGCCGCGGTCGATCAGTCCGGCCACGGGTGACCGGCGCGGGCGCCCAGTATGATCTGGGCGGACCGGGTAGTGAAGAGAATGGGCGTAGAGACTGGTGAAGGAGTCCAAGTCGGCCGCGGAAGGTGTCCGGCCCAAGATCAGTGAGCCGCAGGAGGAGACGACCACTTCGGACGTCCGCCGGGTGGCCACGCGCAACGCGATCCTCGATGTCGCGGTGCGGTTGTTCGCCGAGCAGGGCGTGCTGGCGGTGTCCAACCGCCAGATCGGCGCCGCCGCCGGGAAGGGCAACACCTCCGTGGTCGGGTACTACTTCGATACCAAGGCCGATCTGGTGCGGGCGCTGGTCCGCCGGTTCAACGCGCAGGTCAACACCGGCCGCGAGGACCGGATCGCCCATCTCGGCAAGAAGCCCGGCCTGCGGGACTGGGTGTCCTGCCTGGTCCATCCCTACCTGGAGTTGCTCGAGGTCGACGGCCCGCCCACCTGGTACGCCCGGTTCATGGCCCAGGTCGTGACCGACCCGGGGCTGCGCCCGATCGTGGTGGAGGAGGCGCGGTCGGATTCCATGCGGCGGGTCCTGGCCGGTCTGGAGGACTGCCTGCCCGACCTGCCCGAACCGGTGCTGCGCGAGCGATCCCGCATCGCCAGCCACGTCATCCTGCAGATGTGCGCCGAACGGGAGCGGGCGCTGGCCGAGGGCCAGCCGGTGGCGCCCGCCTCCTGGGACGAGGCGGCCACCGGCCTGGTCGACGTCCTGGTCGGCATGTGGACCGCGGACGTCACCCCGGGTTCGCGCTGACTAATCGCGGCCTGCGGCCAGTTGGATGGCCACGTCGATGATCAGGTCCTCCTGGCCGCCCACGTAACCGAGCTCGCCGCACCGGCGCAGGATGTCGTGCGCGGGCACCTGGTAGCGCTCGGCCGCTCGTTCGGCGTGCAGCAGGAACGAGGAGTACACCCCGGCCCAGCCCTGCACGATCGCGTTGCGGTCCATCTTGGGCCAGCGGTGCAGATACGGCCGCACCACCTCCTCGGCCGCGTCCAGCAGGGCCAACACGTCCAGTCCGGTGTCCACGCCGAGCCGGTCGAACACCGCGGCCAGCACTTCCGTCGGCGAGTTGCCCGCACCCGCGCCCAGCGCGCACAGCGAGCCGTCGATGTAGCGGACCCCGGCCTGGTAGGCCAGCACCGAGTTGGCCACGCCGAAACCGAGATTCTGGTGGCCGTGGTAACCCACCCAGGCCTGGTCGCCGACCTCGCCGACCAGCGCCTCGAACCGTTCCTGGGCCTCGTGCATGAGCAGCGCGCCCGCCGAGTCGGTGACGTAGGGGCACTGGCAGCCGGCGTCGACCATGATCCGGGCCTGCTTGGCCAGATCCTCCGGCGGCGTGCGGTGGGCCATCATCAGGAAGCCCACGGTTTCCATGCCCAGGTCCCGGGCCGCGGCGAAGTGCTGCAGCGACACGTCGGCCTCGGTGCAGTGGGTGGCGACCCGCACCATGTCCGCGCCCGCGTCCCGGGCCTGCTTGAGATGGGTGACGGTGCCGATGCCGGGCACCAGCAGCACCGCGATCCTGGCATTCTCGGCCTCGTCCCGGGCCGCGGCGATGAGGGTCATCTCGTCGGTGTCGGAGAAGCCGTAGTTGAACGAGGATCCGCCGACCCCGTCACCGTGCGAGACCTCGATGACGCCGACTCCGGCCCGGTCCAGCGCGCGGACGGTGTCGCGCACCTGGCGTTCGGTGTACTTGTGGGCCATGGCATGGCTGCCGTCGCGCAACGTGGTGTCGATGATCCGCACGTCGTGCTCGAATTCCGGCCGGTTCACGCCGTCACCCCCTGCGTCGCCGCGGCCATCAGCTCGCCGATCCGGGCGGCGGCCGCGGTCATGATGTCCAGGTTGCCCGCGTAGTCGGGCAGATAGTCGCCGTTTCCCTTGACCTCGAGGAAAGCCGCGACCCGGGCGTTGCCCTGCCAGTCCGGCCGCGGATCGTCGAACTGCGGATCGGCGCGCAGCGTGTAGCCGGGCACGTACTGCTGCACCTCGGCGATCATGTCGTGGATGGAGGTGGTGATCGCGTCCCGGTCGGCGTCGGGGGAGATCATGCAGAACACGGTGTCCCGCATGATCATCGGCGGATGCACCGGGTTGAGGATGATGATCGCCTTGCCCCGTTGCGCGCCGCCCACCTCCTCCACCGCGTGGGCGGTGGTCTCGGTGAACTCGTCGATGTTGGCCCGGGTGCCCGGACCGGCGCTGCGCGAGGCCACCGAGGCCACGATCTCGGCGTAGGGGACCGGGGTGACCCGGGAAACCGCGTGCACGATCGGAATCGTGGCCTGACCGCCGCAGGTGATCATCGAAACGTTGGGGGAGTCCAGGTGCGCGGCCCCGTTGACCGGTGGCGACACCATCGGCCCGAGATGGGCCGGGGTCAGATCGACCGCCTGAATGCCGGCTTCGGCATACCGGGGTGCGTTGGCCTGGTGGGCGCGGGCGCTGGTGGCCTCGAACACCAGGCGGGGCAACGGGTCCTGGCGCAGCAGCCAGTCCACCCCCTCCGCGCTGGCCGCCACCCCGTGGTCCCGGGCCCGGGCCAGGCCGTCCGATTCGACCACGCCGACCACGTAGCCGACCTCGATCCGCCGGCTGCGCCGCAACTTCTCGAACAGGTCGGTGCCGATGTTGCCCGGCCCGACGATCGCCGCGGTGAGCTTGTCCGCTGTCATGGCTTGACTGTCGCAGTGCGAGCCGCCAACCATGTAACGGTGCGTGCCGCTGAGTGGGACGATGCTCCCAATTCCGTGCTGGCCCGGGCGATGGTGATGCTGAACGCGTTCCGTCCGGGCGAGTCCGAGCTGAGTCTGGCCGCCCTGGTGCGGCGCACCGGGCTGGCCAAATCCACGGTGCACCGGATGCTGGGTCAACTGGCCGAGTGGGATCTGGTCGAGCGCACGCCGGGCGGCTACCGGCTGGGGATGCGGTTGTTCGAACTGGGCTCGCTGGTGCCGTCCCAACGCGGGCTGCGCGAGGCGACCGCGCCGTTCCTGGCCGACCTGTTCGAGGCGACCCGGGAAACCGTGCATCTGGCCATTGTGGACGGGGTGGAAGTGGTGTATCTGCAGAAGATGCACGTACGCGGCGGTCCGAAGGTGCCCTCCCGGGTCGGCGGCCGGATGCCCGCCTACTGCACCGGGGTGGGCAAGGCGATGCTGGCGTTCTCGCCGCCGGACCGGCTGGACGAGGTGCTCTCCGCCGGTCTGCGCCGCCGCACGCCGCGAACCGTGGTCGCCCCTGGGCTGTTGCGCCGGGAACTGGCCGAGATCCGGCGGCGCGGCGTCGCGTTCGAGCACGAGCAGTCCACGGTCGGAGTGACCTGTGTCGCCGCGCCGGTGCTCAACGGCGAGGAGATCGCGGTGGCCGCGGTGTCGATCACCGGCTGGGCCAACCGGCTGGAGCCCAACCGGGTCGCCCCGGCGGTGCGCACGGCCGCGTTGGGCATTTCCCGTGCCCTGCGCGGTGGACGGTAGTCGCTATTCCGGTTCGGCGCGGGCCGATCGGCTCAGCCGGAAGTCCGACGGGAACTGGGCATCGTTGTCCTTCACGGCGGTGCTCAGCGCGCGTTCGAACACGTCGTCGAGCATCATGTCGCCCGCGTCGGGCCGGACGTAGGCGCCGAGCCCTTCGAACAGGCCGGTGAGAATGCTGCCCAGGTACTCGCCCTGCTGCTGCTTCATCATGGTGAAGAACAGCTTCTGCTGGTAGACGGTGTCGGTCGGGCGAGCGCGGGAACAGGCCATGGCGTACTTCTCCAGCTCGGCCTCGAGTTCCTCGCGGGGCACGACCTTGTTGAGGAAGTTGCAGTCGTACATCTCGGCGGCGGTGAAGGCCCGTCCGGTGAACACCATCTCCTGGAATTTCCGGATCCCCATTGTGCTCGCCCACGCCCACATCCGTGGACCCCAGCCTGCGTAACGGAAGGCGGCGTGGCCGAACAGGGCGTCGTCGGAGGAGATGACCAGATCGGCGTCGGCGGCCTGGTAGAAGTGCCAGCCGTAGCAGTAGCCCTTGACCTCCAGGATGCTGATCTTCTTGAAGTCC
>DASZNF010000119.1:0-47795 GCA_035551355.1 Pseudonocardiaceae bacterium
GCTCAGCAGTTGTCCGCCATCACCGATCCGGCCGCGCACGCCACCGCCGCCGCTGGTTTTCAGCAGCAGATGATCCAGCAGAAGCAGGCGCACCAGCAGGCGGCGACCGCGGTGGCGGCGTACGACAAGACGGTGACCCAGACTTCGGAGAACCAGCCCGCGTTCGCTCCAGCCCCGGTCGTGGCCAATCCGTCGGGCGGGGACCAGAAACTGGGCAACGGCACCGGCGGGACCGGCTCGGGCGCGGGCAACGGTTCACGGCAGTCGCGCGGCACGAATCCGGGCGGCGGGATCCCCGGGTCCGGCGGGCCGGGTAGTTCCGGTTCCACGGGGACGTCGGGTTATCCGGGTTCGGGCATCGGCTCGCCGGGGGCTGGGGTTCCCGGTGGCCAGACGACGACGTCGGGGTATCCGGGCGGCACCGGGACGCTGCCGGGCGCCGGTTATCCCGGCGGGGTCGGCGGCTACCCGGGTGACGACCAGTCGCGGGGCGGGCGTGGCGGAAACGCGAACGGCGACCTCGGCGGCGGAATGTACGGGCCGATGGGTGGCGGCGGCGGTTCGATGGGCGGCTACGGCTCCGACATCCCCCGTTCGGGGTCGGGGTACGGCGGCGGTTCCGGTGGGCTCGGGTCCGGCGGCGACACTGGTGCCGGATCGCGTGGTGGCGCCGGGGCGCGGGGCGGGGTCGGTGGCGCGGCGGCCGAGGAAGCGGCGATGCGCAGCAGCACGGCGGGCGGTCGCGGGACAGCCGGGCAGAGCGGCATGCCGGGCGCGGGCCGAGGTGGCCGGAAGAACGACGACGCCGAACACAAGCGCGCCTCGTATCTGCTCGAGCCGGACGCCGAAGGAATCTTCGGCACCGACGAGGCGACCATTCCTCCGGTGATCGGCGGCTGATTCACCACCGTCTGGCCTGATTCCTTGTGGGCCAAGGAGTTCGCGGAGAATTCGTCCAGGGTTGGGTGGCGCCGCGGGACACCCCGGGGTGGTTGTGGTTGGCGCGAGCCGGGTCGGCGCCCGCGCCCGGCGATGATCATGATTCGCAGTCGCAGATCAAGTTCTGACCAGGCGGAACCGGGGGTTTCGTCATGGCGTGCGACACCTCCGGGTGTGGTCGCGCGGAGGCAGGAGTATCATCGCCCTCGGCTTTCAAGTCATTTTTCCGCCCATTTCGCCCCCACGGAGGTACTTGTGATGACACCTGCGGCGCGCCGGGTGCCAGGTGTCGTGTTGCGTCGTCCGGCCGGGTCGCCCCGCCCCCAGGGTGTGACCAGCGTCTATGGCTATTCCCAGCGGGAATTCGCCAGGTTGACGCGCGCTCGGACGCTGCACCGCGTGACGAACGGCTACTACGCCGTCGTCTCCGATGACCAGATCGACGAGCCCGAGGTGACCGAGCCGGCCACCGAGAATGCCGTCACCGACGAATTGGATTAACGCCAACTCGCGTTAACCTTCACGGCCGGCCGTCAGCGCAGCGGAAATGGAATGCCGCGCTCCTCGGCCGGCCGAGCGCCGAAGATACGGCGTTCCGCCTCGGTGATCGCCAGATCGTTGATACTGGCCTCACGTCGGCGCATCAGCCCCTCCTCGGTGAACTCCCACAGCTCGTTTCCGTAGCTGCGCCACCAGTTTCCCTCCGCGTCGTGGCATTCGTACTGGAACCGCACCGCGATCCGGTTGCCCTCGAACGCCCAGAGTTCCTTGCGCAGCGCGTAATCCAGCTCCCTTTCCCATTTCTGCCGCAGGAACCCGACGATCTCCGCCCGTCCCGTGACGAAACGGTTCCTGTTGCGCCACACCGAATCCTCGGTGTAGGCGCCGGCCACCTTCTCCGGATCACGGGTGTTCCAGGCGTCCTCGGCGGCCTGCACCTTGGCGGCGGCGGTCTGCGTGTCGAACGGGGGGAAGGGCGGGCGAGCGGTCATGGCGGCTGGTCCTCCGAATCGGGTTGAGAACGTGCGTTCTCCGTCGCTTGCTAGAGTAGAGAACGTACGTTCTCAACACCAGAGGGAGGTGCGATGGACCACGCCGAAGCGACCACCCGGCTGCTCGACGCGGCCGAGCGGCTGTTCTACGCGCGCGGCGTGCAGGCGGTCGGCATGGACGAGATCCGGGGCGCTTCCGGCGTGTCACTCAAGCGGCTCTACCAGTGCTTTCCGTCCAAGGAGGAACTGGTCGTCGGCTATCTGCGCCGGCGCGATCTGCGGTGGAACGCCGCGCTGGCCGAATCGGTCGCGCGCACCGAGGACCCGGTCGAGCGGCTCAACGCGGTGTTCGACTGGCTGCGGGAGTGGTTCACCGAGCCCGGATTTCGCGGCTGTGCGTTCCTGAACACCTTCGGGGAGCTGGGCGAGGCCCCGGCCATCGGGGCGGCGGTGCGGGCGCACAAGGAAGCGTTGCGCACCTATCTGGATGGGCTGGTCGAGGACGCCGGAATGCCGGAATCGCTCACCGATCAGTTGTATCTGTTGGTGGAGGGGGCCATCGTCACCGCGGCCGTCACCGGGAATCCGGACGCGGCCGAGCAGGCAAAGGCCGTGGTGGCCGCGCTACTCAACCACTGAACGGCACGCGCTTCGGCGGCAGCCGCCCGCGCAGCGCCACTCCGCGCCCCTGAGATCGCGCCCATCCCCTCAGGACGACGGCGCCGTGGTCGGCGAGCAGGCGGTCGAGCCGACGTAGATGTCGCCGGACAGCGGGCCGCCGTCCGGGAACAGCTGGATGTGCATCAGGTTCAGCTCGATGCTGCCGTCGTTGGGTGAGGGCAGGACGACCTCGTTGAGCACCACTTTGGCCAGCACCGTGCCGTCCGCGCCGGTGATCTCCCGGGTGTAGTCGGTGGGCAGCGGGCTGGGCAGCCCGGTGATGCCGATCAGGTTGGCGTACTCCCAGTTGGCGTTGGTCGCGTTGACCTTGGCCGTGCAGGTGACCGTGTAGCTGCCCAGCGAGATCACCGGGCCGCCGTAGGAGCGCAGCGCGGTCAGGGTGAAGCTGGCGCCGGTCGCGGTGGACGTGCTGGTGTTCGCGGTGGCCTGGACGGTGCAGCTGCTGTGGCCAGTGCCGTAGCTGACCACGCCCGGCAGGCTGGCGCCCGAGGTGTCGCCGAAGGGCTGGCCGGCGAGGTCGCACTGGCCGACCGGCGCGACGGTGGAGGCCACCCCGTCCTGGACGACGCTGGCCGAGCCGAGAGAGGCCACTCCGGCCGGGTTGGTCGCCGCCGTGGCCGAGGACGCGCCCAGCAGCACGCCCGCGGCCAGCAGCACGCCGACCGTGCCGATGCCCCGCACACCCGTTCCGCGCATCCGAACTCTCCTTTTCGCTCGCCTACCCAGGAGAATCCCGGTTTCACCGGGGACGCACAGCAGTTGCCCGGGCAGTTACCTCGGTCGTGACCGATGATCACCCGGCCGGGAAGGTTCCGGTGACCGAACGTGGTTCAGGACGCCCAGCCGATCACCTGGCGGCCGGCCCGCCACACCGCGTGGGTGAGGGGCATACCCGGCCGGTAGGCCAGGTGCACGACCGACGGCGCGTCCAGCACGTGCACGTCGGCCCGGGCGCCGGGGCACAACACGCCGACCGCGCCCGGACCGGATTCGCGGCGCAGCGCCCGCGCCCCGCCCCAGGTGGCCGCGCGCACCGCCTCGGGCACGCTCATCCGCATTTGCAGCACCGCGGTCGCCACGCAGAAGGCCATGGACGAGGTGTAGGACGAGCCGGGGTTGCAGTTGGACGCCAGGGCCACGGTCGCCCCGGCGTCCAGCAGCCTGCGGGCGTCGGGCAGCGGCTGGCGGGTGGACAGGTCGCAGGCGGGCAGCAGGGTGGCCACCGTGTCCGAGCCGGCCAGACCGTCCACATCGGATGGTGTGAGGTGGGTGCAGTGGTCCACGCTGGCCGCGCCGAGTTCCACCGCGAGGCGCACCCCCGGCCCGGGACCGAGCTGGTTGCCGTGCACCCGCAGCCCCAAACCCTTGGCCTGCGCGGAAAGCAGCACCTTGCGAGACTGGTCCTCATCGAACGCGCCGGTCTCGCAGAACACGTCGGCCCAGCGCACGTGCGGGGCCACCGCGTCCAGCATCGGCCCGCGCACCAGCTCCACGTACTCGTCCGGCGAATACTCCCCGGGCACCAGGTGGGCGCCCAGGAAGGTCACCTCGTCGGCTTCGGCCGCCGCGATCTCGGCCGCGCGCAGTTCGTGTTCGACGGTCAGGCCGTAGCCGGTTTTCGTTTCCAGGTAGGTGGTTCCGCCCGCGACCGCCTCGGCGAGGTGGCGGCGCAGGTTGGCCGCGAGGGTGTCCGGATCGGCCGCGCGGGTGGCGGCCACGGTGGTCGCGATGCCGCCCGCCTGGTAGGGCTGCCCGGCCATCCGGGCGCCGAACTCGGCCGTGCGGTCCCCGGCGAACACCAGGTGGGTGTGACTGTCCACCCAGCCGGGCAGCACGGCCCGTCCGTCCACATCGACTCGGTAGTCGGCCGCGGGCGCCTCGGCCGCCAGGCCGACCCAGGCGATCCGGCCGCCGTCGAGCACCAGCGCGGCGTCGGTCAGTACGCCGAGTTCCGGGTCGTTGGTGGTCAGTTCGCCGATGCCGGTGATGAGGGTGCCGGCCACAGTGCATGCCTCCCGTCGGTGATCACGGTTCTCCCGCCGACCACCACGGTATGCACATCGGCCGCGCCGGCCGCGAGGATGGCCTGATCCGGTCGTACACCCGCGGTGCGCGGAGTGTCCAATCGCACCGCGACCAGATCGGCCGGCGCGCCGACGACCAGGCATCCGGCCCCGGGCCGGCCGAGCGCGGCGTGACCGGCGGCGGTGGCCGAGGTCACCAACTCGGCCGGGGTGAACCGGCCGCGCCGGCCGGCGCGCAGGCGTTCGCCGTACTCCAGCGACCGCGCCTCGACGAACGGGTCGATCACCGCGTGCTGATCGCTGCCCAGGGCCAGCACCGCGCCCGCGTCGGCCAGCTCCCGGGCCGGGCCGATGCCGTCGGCCAGGTCGGCCTCGGTGGTCGGGCAGAAACAGGCGGTGGCGCGGGCCGCGCCGAGCAGGCCGATGTCGGTGTTGGTCAGATGGGTGGCGTGCACGGCGGTGGTGTGCTCGGTCAGCGCGCCGTGCTGGTGCAGCAGTTCGGTCGGGGTGCGCCGGTAGGCGGCGTGGCAGGCCTCGTTCTCGGCGGGCTGTTCGGACAGGTGCACGTGCAGTGGCGCGTTGTTTTCCTTGGCCCACAAGGCGATCGGCGCGATGGCGGTGTCGGGCACGGCCCGGACCGAGTGGATCGCCGCGCCGATGCGGACATCCGGTGCGCCGGCGTACCGGGCGGCTAGCTCGTCGACCCGGGCCGCCCACGCGTCGGCGTCGCCGTCACCGAAGCGCAGTTGCGGCGGTGAGAGCGGGGCGCCGATGCCGCCGGTGAGGTAACAGGTGTCCAGCAGGGTCAGCCGGATACCCGCGTCCCGGGCGGCCGCGATCAGCGCCTCGCCCATCGCGTTCGGATCGGCGTAGCGGGCGCCGCCGGGGGCGTGGTGCAGGTAATGGAACTCGCCGACCGCGGTGTAGCCGGCCAGCAGCATCTCGGTGTAGACGCGGGTGGCCAGTTCCCGGTAACTGTCCGGGTCGAGCCGCGCGGCCTCGGCGTACATGGCTTCGCGCCAGGTCCAGAACGTGCCGCCGCCGGCGTGGGTGCGACCGCGCAGCGCCCGGTGGAACGCGTGCGAATGTCCGTTGGCGAAACCGGGAAAAGTCAGTCCCGGCAACACGATCGCGTCACCATCGGAGTCCACTTCGGACTCGACCGAAACAAGAGTGCCGGAGGAGTCACAGTGCAGCAGCACGTGGTCGTGCACGCCGTCGGGCAGCCAGGCCCGCTCGCACCAGTACGCGGTCACCGGCACAGGTGGGCCACCGCCTCGGCCAGCGCCGCGGTCCCGGCCGCGCAGTCGGCCGGTTCGGCGTGTTCCTCCGGCGCGTGGCTGATGCCGGTGGGGTTGCGCACGAACACCATCGCGGTGGGCACCCGCGCGGCCAGCACCCCGGCGTCGTGGCCGGCGCCGGTCGGGATCTTGGGCACCCCGCCCAGGTGCGCGGCCAGGTCGTCGCGCAGTCCGGCGTCGAAGTGGACCAGATCACCGTAGGATTCCTCGCGCACGACCAGGTCGCAGCCCTCGGCCACCGAGGCGTCCTGCGCGGCCGTGCTGATCTCGGCCACCACGTCCTGGGTTTCCCGCCGGGACATGCCGCGCGCGTCCAGCCAGAAGTCGACCGACGAGGCGATCACGTTGGTGCCACCGGGAACCGGGGTCAGCCGGCCGATGGTGGCCCGGGTGCCCGCGTGCCGGCTCGCGGCCCGGCGGGCGGCCAGCACCGCGGTCGCGGCGGGCAGCATCGGGTCGTGCCGCTCGGTCAGCTGCGTGGTGCCCGCGTGGTTGCCCTGTCCGCGCACGGTGAACCGCCAGCGGCCATGGGCCAGGATGGACGAGGCCACCGCGACCGGCGCCGGCTTGTCCAGTTTCGCCAGCAACCGGCCCTGTTCCACGTGCAGTTCCACGAAACAGCCGATCCGGCCCAGCGTTTCCTCGTCCGGGCCGAGGTGTTCGGGGTCCAGGCCGAACTCGCCGGTCGCCTCGGCCAGGCTGATCCCGTCCGGGTCGCGCAGAGCTCGGGCGGCGTCGGGGTCGATCGCGCCCGCGGTCAGCTTGGAGCCCAGGCAGGGCACCCCGAACCGGCCGCCCTCCTCCTCCACGAAGACCGCGATCGCCAGCGGCCGGTTCGGGGTGAACCCCTTGGCCCGCAAGGTTTCCACCGCGTCCAGCGCGCTGGTCACGCCGAGCGGGCCGTCGAACTCGCCGCCGCCGGGCACCGAATCGAGGTGGCTGCCGGTGACCACCGCGTCCGGGCCGGGCGCGCCCCACCAGGCCCACAGGTTGCCGTTGCGGTCGCCGGTGACGTCCAGGCCCAGCCGGGCCGCCCGCTCGGTGAACCACTCGCGCAGTTCCGCATCGGCCGAATCGAAGCCGTGCCGGGAGTAGCCGCCGCGGGTGCGGTCCCGGCCGACGTCGGCGATCTCCTCCAGCAGGCTCATCCCTGGTTTCCCATGGGAATCCGCACGTCCTTGTCGGCCGCGACCCGGTCGGCGTCGGCGTACCCGGCGTCCACGTGGCGCAGCACGCCCATGGCCGGGTCGTTGGTGAGCACCCGCTCGATCTTCTGCGCGGCCAACGGGGTTCCGTCGGCCACGGTCACCTGACCGGCGTGGATGGACCGGCCCATGCCGACCCCGCCGCCGTGGTGGATGGACACCCAGCTGGCCCCGGAGGCGGTGTTGACCAGCGCGTTGAGCAGCGGCCAGTCGGCGATCGCGTCCGAGCCGTCGGCCATCGATTCCGTTTCCCGGTAAGGCGAAGCGACCGAGCCGCAGTCCAGGTGGTCGCGGCCGATGGCCACCGGCGCGGACAGTTCGCCGCTGGCCACCATCTCGTTGAACCGCACCCCCGCCTTGTCCCGCTCGCCGTAGCCCAGCCAGCAGATCCGCGCGGGCAGGCCCTGGAAGGCCACCCGCTCCCCGGCCAGTTTGATCCACCGGGCCAGGGATTCGTTCTCCGGGAACAAATCCAGGATGGCCCGGTCGGTGGCGGCGATGTCGGCCGGATCGCCGGACAGCGCGGCCCAGCGGAACGGGCCCCTGCCCTCGCAGAACAGCGGGCGGATGTAGGCCGGCACGAAACCGGGGTAGTCGAAGGCCCGTTCGCAGCCGCCGAGTTTGGCCTCGCCGCGCAGCGAGTTGCCGTAGTCGAACACTTCCGCGCCGCGGTCCAGGAAACCGAGCATGGCGTCCACGTGCTCGGCCATCGAATCCCTTGCGCGGTCGGTGAACTCGTCCGGTTTGGTCGCCGCGTAGTCCGGCCAGTCAGCCAGGTCCACCCCCTTGGGCAGGTAGGCCAGCGGGTCGTGCGCGGAGGTCTGGTCGGTGACGATGTCCGCGTCAACGCCCCGGCGCAGCAGCTCGGGCAGCACCTCGGCGGCGTTGCCGATCAACCCGATGGAAATGGCCCTGCGGTCCCGTTTCGCCGCTTCGGCCCGCTGGATCGCATCGTCCACATCGGACGCGAGCTCGTCGAGGTAGCGGGTTTCCAGCCGCCGCCTGGCCCGGGCCGGGTCGACCTCGATGACCAGCGCGGTGCCGCCGTTCATGGTCACCGCAAGCGGTTGCGCGCCGCCCATGCCACCCAACCCGGCGGTGATGGTCAGGGTGCCGGCCAGGGTTCCGCCGAACCGTTTGGCCGCGATGGCCGCGAACGTCTCGTAGGTGCCCTGCAGGATGCCCTGGGTGCCGATGTAGATCCAGGAACCGGCGGTCATCTGGCCGTACATGGTCAGGCCGAGCGCTTCCAGGCGGCGGAACTCCGGCCAGTTGGCCCAGTCCGGCACCAGGTTGGAGTTGGCGATCAGCACCCGCGGCGCCCACTCGTGGGTGCGCAGCACGCCGACCGGGCGGCCGGACTGCACCAGCAGCGTCTCGTCCTCGCGCAGATCGGTCAGTTCCCTTGTGATGGCGTGGAAACTGGGCCAGTCCCGGGCGGCCTTGCCGGTGCCGCCGTAGACCACCAGATCCTGTGGCCGCTCGGCCACCTCCGGGTCGAGATTGTTGTGCAGCATGCGCAACGGGGCTTCGGTGGCCCAGCTGCGCGCGGTCAGCGTGGTTCCGCGCGCGGCCCGGATGGTCTCGGTCATCGGCTTTCTCCTTGCCAGAGAGCGGAATTCACGGCGTCGGCGACTGCGCCGGTGCGGATCAGCCGCTCCGCCTCGGCGATCTCCGGGGCCAGGTGCCGGTCCGGCCCGGGGCCGGGAACCCGTTGGCGCAGCACGGAAACCGCCGCCGCGGTGGCCGGTGCGGGGGTGAGCGGGGCGCGCAGGTCCAGGGCGCGTGCGGCAGTGAGCAGTTCGATGGCCAGCACGGTGGTCAGGCCGTCGATCGCGCGGCGCAGTTTGCGCGCGGCCGACCAGCCCATGGACACGTGGTCCTCCTGCATGGCCGAGCTGGGAATGGAATCCACCGAGGCGGGCACGGCCAGCCGCTTGAGTTCGCCGACCACCGAAGCCTGGGTGTACTGCGCGATCATGTGCCCGGAATCCACGCCCGGATCGTCGGCCAGGAATGGCGGCAAACCGTGCGAGCGGGCCACATCCAGCATCCGGTCGGTGCGCCGTTCGGCCATGCTGGCCACGTCGGCCACCGGAATGGCCAGGAAATCCAGCACGTAGGCCACCGGCGCGCCGTGGAAGTTGCCGTTGGACTCCACCCGGCCGTCGGCCAGCACCACCGGATTGTCGATGGCCGAGGCCAGTTCCCGGTCGGCCACGGTGATCGCGTGGGCCAGGGTGTCCCGGGCCGCGCCGTGCACCTGCGGGGCGCAGCGCAGCGAATAGGCGTCCTGCACCCGGTTGCAGTCCGGGCCGCGGTGGCTGGCCACGATCGGCGAATCGGCCAGCAGCGCGGCCATCCGGGCGGCCGAGGCGGCCTGGCCGGGATGCGGGCGCAGGGCCTGCAGGTCGGCGGCGAACACCCGGTCGGTGCCCAGCAGCGCCTCCACGCTCATCGCCGCGGTCAGGTCGGCCAGTTCCAGCAGCGCGGCCAGATCGGCGGCGGCCAGCACCAGCATGCCGAGCATGCCGTCGGTGCCGTTGATCAGCGCCAGGCCCTCCTTCTCGGCCAGCGCCACCGGCGTGATGCCGGCCTCGGCCAGTGCCTCACTCGCCGGGCGCAGCAGGCCCTGCGCGTCGTGCACCTCGCCCTCGCCGGTCAGGGCCAGCGCGATCGCCGACAGCGGGGCCAGATCCCCGGAGCAGCCCAGCGAGCCGTACTCGGGCACCACCGGGGTGATGCCGGCGTTCAGCATCGCGGCCAGCGCGGCCACCGTGCCCGGGCGCACGCCGGTGCGGCCGGTGGCCAGGGTGTGCAGCCGCAGCAGTTGCAGGGCCCGCACCACCTCGCGCTCCACCGGCGCTCCCGCGCCCGCGGCGTGCGAGCGGATCAGCGAGCTCTGCAGCGCGGCCCGGCGGTCGGGCGGGATGTGTTTCGTGGCCAATGCACCGAATCCGGTGGACACGCCGTAGGTGGGCGTCTCCGCGGTGGCCAGCGCCTCGATGTGCTTGCGGGTCTCGGTGACCGCGGCGACGGCCGAGTCGGTCAACGTGACCTCGGCGCCGTGCCGGGCGACGGCGACCACCTGCGCCCGGCTCAGCGGGGCCGGGTCCAGCGGAACGGGCTGCGACATGTCCTCATCACAACTCGCCGCGAGCGGCGGCGCGACCCCGGTCGCGGCAATGGTGTCTGGTATCCCAGACGGCGGTGTGTTTGGCTGGCCCGGTGAGTGATGTGCCCGCGCTGCGCCGAGGGCTGGCGGTGCTGCGCCTGTTGGCCAGCCACGCCGGGCCGATGACCGCGACCGCGGTGGCCGGGGAGCTGGCGCTGCCCCGCTCGACCGTGTACCACCTGCTGGCCGAGCTGTCCGCCGCCGGTTTCGTCACGCACCTGCCGGAGGAGCGCCGGTACGGGCTCGGGGTGGCCGCGTTCGAGTTGGGTTCGGCCTATCTGCGCCACGATCCGCTGGAGCGGCTGGCCCGGCCGGTGCTGCGACGGCTGGTCGACCGGCTCGGGCATCCCGCGCACCTTGGCGTGCTGCACGGCCGGGAAACCCTGTATCTGCTGCGCGAACAGCCGGCGCGGCCGCAGACGCTGGTCACTGATGTCGGGGTGCGGTTGCCTGCGCACCTGCCCGCGTCCGGGCGGGCCATGCTGGGCATGCTGCCGGCCGCGCAGGTGCGCGCGCTGTTCCCGGACGCGGCCGGTTTCGTCAACCGCACCGGGCGCGGACCGGGGAACCTGCCCGCGTTGCGCCGGCTGCTGACCGCGCAGCGGCGACGGGGCTGGGCGGTGGAGGACGGCTATGTCACGCCGGGTTTCGCCTCGGTCGCGGTTGCGGTGCTCGACCACGGCGGGCGGCCGGTGGCGGCGATCAGCGTGACCTTCCGGCACGAGTGCGGTGCGGCCGAGGACGGCGGGCCGGAGCGGGAATGCGGCCGGGAATGGCCGGAACTGGCCGAAGACGCGGGCCGGGCCGCCGCCGAGCTGTCAGCTCGGATCGGCGGCCCGGCCCGGTAGAACCAACCGGAACGAGAATCAGACGGCCAGCGTCGGGTCCTGCTCCAGATCTTCCTTGTCCTGGTCGACGACCGCGTCGATCTCCGGCTTGGAGATCGCGGTGTTCACGGCCCAGTAGAAGATCACCAGGTTGACCGCGGCGACGATGAACAGGTCCCAGATCGAGGGCAGAACCAGCTTCTCCGGGCCGCCCTGCTCGAACCCGCCGGAGTCGAAGTTGCCCAGGAAGCCGAGGATCAGGTTGGCCACGATCCACACCGGGACCCAGGACACGCCCTTCCACTCGCTCTTGGAGATCGGCAGCTTCTGCTTGCGGACCGCCTGGGTCACCGCGAAGATCACCACGCCCAGCACCAGCGCCACGTCGATCTTCCAGGTGGTGTCGAAGCCACCCCAGTAGACCACCAGGTTCGCGGCGGCGAAGCCGAACGGGGCGAGGAACGCCGCGCCCTTGAGCCGGTAGGGCCGCTTCCGCTCCGGGTCGCGCTTGCGCAGCGCGGCCAGGGCGACCGGGGCGTAGGAGTACATCATCGCGGTGGCCGAGGTGACCAGACCGACCAGGCTCTGCCAGCTGGGGAACGGCAGGAACGCGATCTCACCGATGATGAAGGCCAGCACGACCGACCAGATCGGGATGCCGCGCTTGGTCAGCTTGGCGAAACCGCGGGGCAGCTCACCGGCGTGCGCCTGGGCGTAGGTGAACCGGGACGAGGAACCGAGGTAGACCAGGCCGGTGCCGGCCGGAGAGATGAACGCGTCGGCGTAGAGGATGTAGGCCAGCCAGCCCGCGCCCGCGGCGGTGGCCAGCGTGGCGTACGGACCGAACGCGCCCTTCTCGATCGGCGCCTTCCAGCCGTGCACCAGCGCGGCCGGGTCAAGCGAACCGATGAACGCGATCTCCAGCAGGATGTAGACGACCGCGCCGATACCCATGGCGATCAACACCGCGCGAGCGATGTCCTTCTGCGGGTTTTTCGCCTCGCCGCCGAACTGGATGGCCTGTTCGAAGCCCTGTGCGGCGAACACGACACCGGCGGGCATGGCGGCGAAGATGCCGTTGACGCCCATCGGCAGGAAGCCACCACCCGCGTGGAAGTTGCCCGGGTGGAACGACAGCGACAGCAGCACGATGATGGTGAGCACCGGAACGGCGAACTTCCAGATCATCGTGTACTTGTTGCTCTCGGAGAGCAGCTTGACGCCGACCAGGTTGATCCAGGTGAAGACGATCATCAGCAGGGAGGCCCAGAACAGACCGGAACCGCTGAGGTTCCCTTCGCTGTTGAGCAGACCCAGGTGCTGGTTGACCCACTGGATGTTGTCCAGGTACTGGACGCTGGCCTCGACCTCGATCGGGGCCAGGGTGACCGCCTGCAGCCATGCGGTCCAGCCCGCGATGAATCCGGTGATCTTGCCGAAGGCGAAGGCCGGGAATCGCGCGGTGCCACCGGCGACCGGGTACGCGGTGCCGAGTTCGGCGTGCACCAGGGCCAACGCGCCAAGGATGACGACCGCGAGAATCCAGGACAACAAGGAAGCCGGCCCGGCGACCTTCGTTGCCTTGTAGGCGCCCAGAAGCCAGCCTGAACCGATGATCGAGCCCAGCGAGACCATTGTCAGGCCGAACAAGCCGACCGATCGCTGGAGCTTGGCGTGCCCAGCGGCGGAGACGCCACTGTCTTTGACTTGTGTCATGAGTTTCCTCAGTAGTCCTGGTGAACCATGTCCAACGCCTCTGTTAGAGGCGCATCGCCAGAAATCGTAGGGCGTTGCGCCGAAAAGAGGATAACGATCGCATCACCGCTGGTTCATGTTCGGTTAAACCCTCACGAGGGTTTGTCGGGATTGGGCGAATTTACCGCCCGGCAACGCTCCATTCGATACTTCGAGCATAGCCAAAATAGCGAAACAACTTCAGCAATCAGGCGGCCGGGCGAAGATGCTTCGCCCGGCCGTCTAGATCACCGATGATCCTTCATGGCAGCTGTTCGAGTTGCGGCATGCGCAAGAGCGTGCTATCTACGCTCAGCCCAGACCGACTGATTTCAGCCAGCTCTGCGCCACATCCGAGGGGTCCGGCTTGTCCGGCGCGTTGAGCTGCGCGTCCAAACTGGCCAGTGTCCTGGTGTCCAACTTGGCCTGCACCGCGTTGAGCGCGGCGGTGATCGTCGGGGTCAGCTTCGCCTTGTTGACCACCGGAACCACGTTCTGCGCGGCGAAGTTGTTCTTCGGGTCGGCCAGCACCACCCAGCCGTTGTCCGGGATGGACGGATCGGTGGTGAAGATGTCGGCCGCCTGCACCTGACCGTTCTTCAGCGCCGCCACGGTCAGCGGGCCGCCCGCGTCCAGCGAGTCGAACGTGCCGAAGGTGCAGTCGTAGTTCTTCTTGAACCCGGGCACGCCGTCCGGCCGGGTCTTCAGCTCCGGTGGGCCGCCGAAGGTCAGCTGGCCGCAGATCGGGCCGAGCTGGGCCATCGAGGTCAGGTGGTACTTGTCCGAGGTCGCCTTGGTGACCACGATGGCGTCCTTGTCCTCCGCCGCCGCCTGGTTCAGCACGGTGAGGTTGCTGGGCAACGCCTTCTGCAGCGCCGCGTACACCGGGTCGGAGGCCACCTCGGTGGCGTTGGCGTTGAGGTACTGCAGCAACGTGCCGCTGTACTCCGGGATCAGGTCGATGGTGCCGCTCTTCAGCGCCGGGAAGTACGCCTCCCGGTTGCCGATGTCCAGCTTGGTGTTGACCTTCACCCCCTTGGCGGTCAGCGCGGCCACGTAGATGTCGGCCAGCAGGGTGCTCTCGGTGAAGTTGCCCGAGCCGATGGTGATCGTGCCGGCCGGGGACGGCGCTCCGGAGGCCCCGGACGACCCGGACACCGGATTGCTGCTGCTTCCGCAGGCGGTCAGGCCGAGCACCGCGACACAGGCGGTGGCCAGTCCGATGATCGTGCGTTTCATCTAGGTTCGTCCTCCGGATTTCTGGATGTGCGCCCGCAGCCCCGGCGAGACCGCGAACCGCTGTACCAGGGCGAAAGCCCCGTCGACCAACAACGCCAGCACCGCGACCAGCACGGCACCGGCCGCCATCTGCGCGTAGCCGTCCAGCGTGTGCTCGGCGTACCCGTCGATGATGAACCGGCCCAGCCCGCCAAGCGCGACCTCCGCGGCGATGGTCGCGGTGGCCACCACCTGCAGGGCCGCGCTGCGGATGCCGCCCAGGATCAGCGGCAGCGCGTTGGGGATCTCCACCCCGAAAAGTACCTGGTACCAACGCATCCCGACACCCCGGGCAGCGTCCACAACAGACGCTTCGACCGAGGCGATGCCGGAATACGTGCCGGCCAGCACGGGCGGGACGGCCAGGATTATCAACGCGATCAGCGGCGGCACCAGGCCCAGCCCGATGGCCAGGAAGGCCAGCACCAGCAGGCCGACGCTGGGCAGCGCGCGCAGATAGTTGGCCAGGCCCACCAACAGGAATCCGCCGCGGCCGGTGTGCCCGACCACCGCGCCGACGGGCAGCCCGATGAGCATCGCGAACACCAGCGCCAGCGCGGTGTACTCCAGGTGTTGCAGCAGACGGATGGGAATGCCGTCGCCGCCCGACCAGTTCGCCGAGCTGGACAGGAAATCGCCGATCGCGGAGAACCAGTTCATCGGCGCACCGCCCGGGCCCACGGGGTGGCGATCCGGCCCAGCATCAGCAACACGGTGTCGGCCAGCACGGCCAGCAGCACACAGGCGATCACGCCGACGACCACCTCCGTGAGGAAGTTGCGCTGGAAGCCGTCGGTGAACAGTTGACCGAGACCGCCGAGGCCGATCAGCGCGCCGATGCTGGCCAGGCTGATGTTGGCCACCGTGGCCACCCGCACCCCGGCCACCAGCACCGGAATCGCCAGCGGCAGTTCGACGGTGAAGAACCGGCGCAGCGGTTTGAAGCCCATCGCGGTGGCCGAGGCGATGATCTCGGTCGGCACCGCGGACAACGCGTCGGCCACCGAACGCACCAGCAGCGCGATCGTGTAGACGGTCAGCGTGACGATCATGTTGACCGGATCGAGGATGTCGGTGCCCAGCAGAATCGGCATCACCACGACCAGCGCCAGCGACGGAATCGTGTACAGCACACCGGAAACCGAGAGCAGGAACCCGCGCAGCATCCGGGAGCGGCAGGCCAGCCAGCCCAGCGGGATGGCCAGGATCAGCCCGAACAGCACCGGCAGCAACGACAGATAGAGGTGCACCTGGGCCAGTGACCAGATCTCACCCCAGTGTTTGTTGGTCCAGCTCACCGGCGCGCTCCCACCGCTGCCCGCCTCACGACGGCACCTCCCCGCCCTCGCGCGCGGAATCCAGTGCCCGCAACACGTTCTCGGCCGTGACCGAGCCGACCACCGCACCTGCGTCGTCGACCACGATGCCCAGCGAGCTGGGCGAGGACAGCGCGGCGTCCAGCGCGCTGCGCAGCGAGCCGGCGCCGGTGACCCGATCCGCCTTCGCGGTGTAGAGCGATCCACCGGCCAGCAACATGTCCTCGGTGATCCGCGTTCCACCATCCACAGTGGACAGTTTGTCGGTGCTCACCCAGCCAAGCGGATGGCGGGCCTCGTTCACTGCGACGGCCCAGCCCTGGTCGGCCGCCGAGCACGCCTCGGCGGCGGAAACCCCAAGCGACACAACGGGAAGCGAGCCGATCGGCAGCTCACCGGCGGCCAGGAAGCTCAGCGCCCGGTAACCGCGATCCCGGCCGACGAACGCGGACACGAAATCGTCGGCCGGGCGGGCCAGCAATTCGGCCGGCGGGTCGTACTGGGCCAGCACCCCGCCCTCGCGCAGCACCGCGACCTTGTCGCCGAGCTTGATCGCCTCGTCGATGTCGTGCGTGACGAACACGATGGTCTTGGCCAGATCGGCCTGCAGCCGCAGGAGTTCGTCCTGCAATCCGGCCCGCACCACCGGGTCCACCGCGGAGAACGGCTCGTCCATCAACAGGATCGGCGGATCGGCGGCCAGCGCCCGGGCCACCCCGACGCGCTGCTGCTGCCCGCCGGAGAGCTGCGCCGGATACCGCTTGGCCAGCTGCGCGGGCAGCCCGACCAGCTCCAGCAACTCGCCCGCGCGGACCCGGGCCTGCCTGCGGCGCATCCCGGACAGCACCGGCACCGTGGCCACGTTGTCCAGCACCGTGCGGTGCGGGAACAGGCCGGCGTGCTGAATGACGTAACCGATGCCGCGGCGCAACAACGCCGGGTCCGATTTGCGGATGTCCGCGCCGTCGATGGCGATCGTGCCCGAGGTCGGATCGATCATCCGGTTGATCATCCGCAGGGACGTGGTCTTGCCGCAACCGGACGGCCCCACGAACACGGTGACGCCGCCGGCATCGATCTCCAGATCGAGATGATCAACGGCGATCGTCCCGTCCGGATACTGCTTGGTCACGGCCTGGAACTCGATCACCCGAGGTCCTCCCGGTCGTGACGGCCCCTCGCCGGCCGCCGCACAAGTTCAGCAGACCTTAGCCCGTCGGGGTGACGATCGCAGCCGATTCCGCCATCTGGTTCAGCCGGGATTGGGCACGTGCAACGGCCCGCCACCGAGGAGTTCCCGGAACGCCTTGATGGGAATGGCCCGGGAGAACAACCAGCCCTGATAGGCGTCCACGCCCATGCCGCGCAGCACGTGGAACTGGGTGGCGTTCTCCACGCCCTCGGCCACGCACGAGCGGCCCATCGCCCGGGACATGTCGACCACCGCGCTGGCCACCGCGAAATCCGAGGAGTCGCTGCCCACCCCGGCCACGAAGGTGCGGTCCACCTTGATGATCTGCACCGGCAGATCCTTCAGCCGGGACAGCGAGGAATAGCCGGTGCCGAAATCGTCCACGGCGAACCGCACGCCCCGGCTGACCAGATCGGCCATCGCGGTCAGCGTGCGGGAGGGCAGGTCGACCAGGCTCGTCTCGACCAGCTCCAGCACCACCCGGTCCCACTCGATGCCCGCCGCCAGCACCGCGTTGGCCACGATGTCCACGAACTCCGGATCGCCCGGCGCCAGCCCGGACAGGTTCACCGCGACCGCCACCGGCTTGCCGCCCGGCGTAGGCCAGGTCGCCGCCTCGGCCAGCGCGGTGCGCAGCACCCAGCGGTCCAGCTCGCGCATCAGCCCGCCCTGCTCGGCCACCGGCAGGAACACGTCCGGGGAAAGCATCCCGCGCTCCGGGTGCGGCCAGCGGACCAGCGCCTCGGCGGTCTGCACCGTGCCGTCCGCGCCCACCACCGGCTGGAAGTGCAGGGCCAGCCCGTCGGTGGCCAGCGCGTCGCGCAGCTGGCCCTCCAGGTGCACCTGGCGGTCGGCCGAGGCGATCAGCGCCGCACTGGCGGTGGCCACCCGGCCCGGGCCCTGCTTCTTCGCCTCGAACATGGCCGCGTCGGCGAACCGCAGCAGGTCCGCGCCGGACACCGGGCTGCCGTCCGGCACCGCCGCGCCGATAGACGCGGACACCCGGACCAGCTGGCCGTGCACCGGCACCGCGGTGCGCAACAACGCCGACACCCGGGTGGCCAGCGCGTCCACCCCGCCTGCCGCGTCGATGTCGGCACAGATGATCACGTACTCGTCGCCGGACAGCCGGGCCACCGTGCTGCCCTCGGGCAGTCCGCCCTCCAGCCTGCGGGCCAGCGCCACCAGCAGCTCATCGCCCGCGTCGTGACCCAGCGAGTCGTTGACCCGCTTGAAGTTGTCGATGTCGCAGAACAACACCGCGACCTTGGCCGCGTCGTGCTCCAGCAGCCCGATCAGCAGCTCGTTCACCGCGGCCCGGTTGGGCAGGCCGGTCAGCTCGTCATGGGTGGCCTGGTGGCGCAGGGTTTCCGCGGCCCGGCGGCGCTCGGTGATGTCCTGGAACACCACCAGCCAGAACCGCCGGCCGTCGTCCTGCACGGACATGGCCACGTGCAGCTCGCAGTACACCGGTTCGCCGTCGGCCCGCACCAGTACCCGCTGCGGCACCTTGTGCGTGCGTTTGGCCTGGTTGGCCGAGGGCGGGCGGCCCAGCGGGTAGCCGTCCCGGTCGTCCGGGTGGGTCAGCGCCTCGGCGGTGCGGCCGCGCAGCTTCTCCAGGCCGGCGCCGAGCAGATCGCACAGCGCGTCGTTGGCGTCCACCAGCCGCTCGGACTCGTCGAAGATGCCGATGCCCACCGGATTCAGCGCGACCAGATCGGCGAACCGCTGGCTGGAGCGCAGCATCCGGGTCTCCGCGGCGCGCTGCTCGGTCACGTCCTGGGAGGTGCCGATCAGGATCGGCTCCTCGGTCGTCGCGCCGGGCGACATCGCGCCGTAGCAGCGGAAGATGCGCACCGAACCGTCGGTGCGGACCAGCCGGTACTCGCAGTCCACCGGGTGGGCGTCCTTGACCAGCTTGGTGAACAGCTCCTCCACCCAGCCGCGGTCCTGCGCGTGCACCATGCCCAGGAAGCTCTGGTGGGTCACCGGGGTGCCCGGCTGGACGCCGAACAGTTCGTAGAGCATCGGCGACCAGATGCTGGAGTCGGTGCGCGGGTCCCACTCCCAGGTGCCCAGCCGGGCCGCCCGCTGCGCGTCGTCGAACCGGCGCCGGTCCTCCAGCAGCTGCCGTTCCAGCAGTCGCTGCTGGGTGACGTCCTGCAGGGTGCACTGCACGGTGATCGCGCGGCCGCGCTCGTTGGTCTTGGCCCGTGCCCGGACCACGAAGGTGCGGTTGCCGGCCTCGCTGGTCAGCTCGATCTGCAGCGGGTGCCGCGGCGGGTCGTCCCCGGCGAAGCGCTCGCACAGCTTCTTCACCTCGGGCAGCTGGGCCGGGGCCAGGCCGTGGAACAGGCTCTTCTCCTGCGGAGTCAGGCCCAGCTCGGCGTACATCTCGTCGAGCACCTTGCTGCGCTGCACCTCGCCGGTCTTCAGGTCGTAGACCAGGCTGCCGATCCGGGCGATGCGCTGGGCGTCCAGCAGGGCCTCGCGGTCGACTTCCAGCGCCTCCCGGGCCAGTCGCCGATCGGTGACGTCGGTGGCGTAGCCGGTGACCGGGTTGTCCGGGGCGCTGGAGGTGGGCGCGGAGGCCACCGCGCGCACCCAGCGCAGCTCGCCGTCGGCGCGGATGATCCGGCACTCGATGTCGATCGGCTCGCCCTGGTGCGAGTGCCGCAGCCAGGCCGCGCGGGCCTGCGCCACGTCCTCGGGGTGGATGAACGACATCATGGTCGACAGATTCGGCTCGACCGTGCCCGGCCGGACGCCCAGCAGCGCGTGCAGGCTGCGCGACCACACCGCGTGCTTGGTCGCCCGGTCGTACTCCCACCAGCCCATCCGGGCCAGCGCCTGGGCCTCGTTGAGCCGTCGTCGCTCCACCCGCAGGGCCTCGGTGCTGGTGGCCAGATCGGTCAGGTCGGTCAGCAGCACCGCGTCCAGCCCGGTGCCCGGCACCCGCCAGCGCACCGCGCGAACCAGCACCGCGCCGCCGTCGGCCCGGCGCAGCCAGCGCTGCGACTCGTCGCCGGTGAGCAGGTCGTCGATGGAGCGGCCGACCAGGTCGTCCGGGTCGGGCACGCCGATCAGCTCGGCGGCCGCCGGATTGGCCCGCACGACCCGGCCGGACTTGTCACACAGAAGTGAGGGCGCCTCGGGCAGATCGGCGACCGAGGACGCGTTCTTGGCATAGGCCGACCGGGCAACAGCGCTGGTCGTGCCGCTGCCCGATCCGGTCCGGGGGTGCCCGGTAGGTTTCACCCGCTCGGCCACTGTCTCGCCCTTCCGCGCGCCCAACGGCCATACAGCCCTGGGGTGGACGAGGCGTCGACGGCCTGCGGACAGCACCCGGCCGCCCCGCACAGCAGGCAACCGGCCACCCCAGTGACCATCGACGAGCCTCACCCGTTGGGAGGACGGTAGCGCGTTTGCGTCGGGAAGCCCAACGCCCCCGGGTGATCAGGTGATTAATCCACCCACGGGTGGAGGTGGTGAAACGTCACCCGACGGTGTCCTCGACCCCCTTGGCCACTCCGTCCGTGACCGCGGCCTTGGCCACCGCGGCGGCCACCTCAAGGGCCACCCTCGGGTCCAGTGCGCTGGGCACGATCCGGTCGGCCGCCAGGTCGTCCTCGGCCACCGCGAAGATGGCCTCGGCCGCAGCCAGCTTCATGTTCTCCGTGATCGCGGTGGCCCCGGCGTCCAGCGCGCCCCGGAATATGCCGGGGAAGGCCAGCACGTTGTTGATCTGGTTGGGGAAGTCGCTGCGACCGGTGGCCACGACCGAGGCGTAGCGGTTCGCCACGCTCGGGTGAATCTCCGGATCCGGGTTGGACAGCGCGAACACGATCGAGTCCGGCGCCATGGTGGCGATGTACTCCTCCGGAACGGTCGAGGAGGACAGCCCGACGAACACGTCCGCGCCACGCAGCGCGTCGGCCAGCCCGCCGCGCAGGCCGGCGCGGTTGGTGCGGGCGGCCAGCTCGGCCTTGACCGGGTTCAGCCCGTCCCGGTCGATGTGCACGATGCCCTTGGAGTCCAGCACGGTGACATCGCCAACGCCCGCGGCCAGCAGGATCTTCGCGCAGGCCACCCCGGCCGCGCCCGCGCCGGAGATGACCACGCGCAGGTTGGCCAGCGAGCGGCGCAGAGCCGCGGCGGCGCCCCGGAGGGCGGCCAGCAGGACCACGGCGGTGCCGTGCTGGTCGTCGTGCATGACCGGGCAGTCCAGCGCCTCCTGCAGCCGGGCTTCCAGCTCGAAGCACCGGGGAGCGGCGATGTCCTCCAGGTTGACCGCGCCGAACGAGGGACGCAGATAGGTGAGAGTGCGCACGATCTCGTCCACGTCCGTGGTGTCCAGCACCAGCGGAATGGAATCGAGGCCGCCGAACCGCTTGAACAGGGCCGACTTGCCCTCCATCACCGGCAGCGAGGCACGCGGGCCGATGTTGCCGAGGCCCAGGACGGCGGTGCCGTCGCTGACCACGGCGACCAGCCGGTGGGCCCAGGTGTAGCGGGCGGCGAGGGTGGCGTCCTCGGCGATGGCGCGACTCACCTTGGCCACGCCCGGGGTGTACGCGATGGAAAGAGCTCGGGGGTCGGACAGCGGCGCGGTCACATCCACGCCCAGCTTGCCCCCCTCGTGGGCGGCGAAGATCTCGTCGTCGGACAGCGCGCGCGTCTGGTCATCAACGGTGGTCATGGGATTCTCTCCTGCGATGCAGTGCGATTCTCGTCCGGTGGCCTCGAACGCCGGGTGTGGCGGAGGTCGGCAACTCTTCGGACGCTGCGCGGTCGTTCCATTGTGCCAGGCGCGGAGGGGATTGTCTGCGGTGGGGGTCACAGAGAACATCGGAATTTCCGCAGTTCGGAGGCAATGTCAACAAGACGTCCGTCCGGTTTGCGCTCCCGGATGACACCGGTTTCGCTCCCGGTCGGCGAAGGTCGCTCTCCCGGGTGGCGCGGCCGGCGGTATCCGGTTGGTGCCGGTGCCGATAGCCCGGGGTGATCGAGTGCCTACGATTGCCGGTCATGCAGGTACGCCAGCTCACGGTGCCCGACGCGTTCGAGTTCACCCCGCCGAACTTTCCCGATCACCGTGGCCTGTTCGTGGCCCCGTTCCAGGAAGAGGCGTTCGCCAAGGCGGTGGGACATCCGCTGCGGCTGGGCCAGAGCAATCACAGCGTGTCGCGGCGCGGGGTGATCCGCGGCATGCATTTCGCGGATGTGCCGCCGGGACAAGCGAAATACGTGTACTGCCCGCGGGGTGCGGTCCTCGACGTGATCCTCGACGTGCGAGCCGGATCGCCGACGTTCGGCGTGTGGGACGCGATGCGGCTGGACCCGGTGGATTTCCGCGCGGTGTACCTGCCAGAGGGATTGGCCCACGGATTCGTGGCGCTGGAAGACGACTCGGTGGTCAGCTACCTGTGCTCCACCGGCTACAGCCCGGCTGCCGAACGCGGCATCAACCCGCTGGACGGCAACCTCGGCCTGCCCTGGCCGGCGGACGTGCCGGCGGTGCTGTCCGAGAAGGACACCGCGGCGCCGACGCTGGCCGAGGCGTTGAGCACCGGTGTGCTGCCGAGTTATGCGGAGTGCGTGGCGCATTACGAGCGAATGCGCGCCGGGATCGGGTGACCGAAATCACTGAATTGTGGTACGGATTAGTACCAGCGTGACCAAGGCCCGGTTACTGGAAGTTCTCCACAGCCCGGACCAACTTGGGTGAGGCCTGCGCCACCACGACCAGATTCGACAGCCACCTGTTCGGTGTTTCTTCGCGCCGAAGATCCGGGCGCAGACCTGACTTTCTACGATCTTCGTCGCGTCTGGCGGCACGGCGATTTCGCTCAGCCGTACGCGGGCGACCCCTGCCGGGCTTGTCGGCGCGCGCCGCTCGTGGAGCCAGTCGCGACAGCCCTGGCCCAGTTCATCGAGCTGCCGCGTGCTCACCATCACGCCAGGGTAACCGGCTGTCATCGCTCACCCTCATCGAACACCTGAGCGAAGTACTACTCCGTTCGGCGGAGTGGTCCCGGACGCGGCCACAGCCGCCAGCGCACCACGCCGAGCACCTCGGCCGGGCCGAGATCGCGCGAGTCGGTTGACCCGAAAGTGTTGTCCCCCAGCACATGCCAGCCGTCACCGTCCGGCCGGATCACCCGTTTGACCGACAGCTGTCCGGGGCGTTGCGCCCACCGCACCAACGCCACCTCCCCGGCCCGGACCCGCGAACCCCGGCGCACCAGCACGACATCCGAGTCACGCAGCGTCGGCGCCATCGACGGGCCGCGCACCCGCAATCGCCGCCAGGGCAACCAACCCAGCCCGGCGGCCGCAGCCGGGGGCTGTTGTTCGTGCGGTGCCAACGATCACCTCCGACTGCCCGATCGACCCGCCGAGAGTAGGGTCAGCTTCGTCGGAGCATCCACTATCAGGAGGAACGATGCGGCTGTTGTCGCGAATCCTCGGTCCGCGCCTCGAGGCCACCGCGCACTGCGACCTCCCGTGCGGCGTCTACGACCCGGCGCAGGCCCGGATCGAGGCCGAGTCCGTCAAGGCGATCCAGGAGAAGTACCAGGGCAACGAGGACCCGGAGTTCCGCACGCGGGCGGTCCTGATCAAGGAGCAGCGCGCCGAACTCGTCAAGCACCACCTGTGGGTTCTGTGGACCGACTACTTCAAGCCCCCGCACTTCGAGAAGTACCCGCAGCTGCACGAGCTGTTCAACAAGGCGACCAAGGCCGCTGGCGCCACCGGCGCCAAGGGCTCCATGGACCCGGCGAAGGGCCAGGAGCTGCTCGACTTCATCGCCGAGATCGACAAAATCTTCTGGGAGACCAAGCAGGGCTGAGGTCGGTGGGTCGGCAACGGCTCTGACCAGCGCTGTTAGTGCTGGTTGGTTGTTGTCGCTGACCATCCCTGATCGACGTCAGACGGTCTGGGGACGGCTGATCTTGATCTGCCGTCCGTACCCCGGGCCGCCCGACGCTGTGTTGCACACGCGGCCGGTGGCGCTCGGTCAAGGCATGCATTCCCGCCTTGACGAGGTGCCACCGGCCCGTTGTCATGTTGAGACGGTCGCGCGGGCTGACCAGCTGATCGCTGGTCGGGATGATGGTCGCGTGCTGCTGCCGGGCGTTCATGAGCGAGAGACGGCCGAACTGGCCGGTTGTATCGACACACTCGCAGCCGTGCATGAAGCCGGCGGCTATCCGTCGAATTGGCCTACCGATCCGGCTCGCTGGCTCACCCCTTCCGGGATGCACCGGGCGTGGGTGTGTCGATCCGAGGACGCCGGTATCACGGGACATGTTCTCGTCAGCCGCGTCCGTGGGAGGTGGCCCGGAGCCGCCGACAATCATGACGTGTTCGAGGTGTGCCGACTGTTCGTGTCGCCGCTCGCACGTCGCCAGGGAATCGCCTCGCGACTGCTGCAGCAAACCCGGCTGTGGGCGACTGGCCACCGGTGTGATCTCGTGCTGGAAGTCGCCGATCATCTGGCACCGGCACAAGCGCTGTACGAGCGCATGGGCTGGGAGCGAACTGGCACAGTGCTATCCAACTGGCTGACGCCAGATCGCCGCCGGGTGCCACTGATGCGGTACGCGCTGTGCTGCGATCAGATGTAGCACGGTGGCCGGTGGCGCGGAGCGTTGCCGGGCGAATTCGCCGCGGCGCCGCCGGCCGTTGTCATGCGCAGGCTCGCCGGCGCCGAGCCGTCGCGGGCCGGGCTGGCCGTTACGTGGCTTTACCCCGCGTAGATGTGGCATTTCTCGCTCCCTCCCGT
The DNA here is from genome assembly GCA_035551355.1 of Pseudonocardiaceae bacterium. Taxonomy (GTDB): domain Bacteria; phylum Actinomycetota; class Actinomycetes; order Mycobacteriales; family Pseudonocardiaceae; genus DATATV01. The sequence continues at coordinate 24,454 of DASZNF010000119.1, forward strand.
CCTGTGACCAAGGGCGAGGCTGCCTACGATGACTCGGTGGCAGAAAACGATCCACCTGTGGTGTACGTGTTGCGGCACGGCGAGACCCGGTGGTCGGTCACCGGCCAGCACACGGGTCGCACCGATGTGGCGCTCACCGTCGAGGGCGAGCAGCAGGCTCGCCGCGCCGGGCTGGTTCTCAGCCGACTACGCGGCACCGACGTGCCTCCCGCCCTCGTGCTGGCCAGTCCCCGTGAACGAGCTCAGCACACGGCCGAGCTGGCCGGGCTGGCCGTGGACGAGGTCACCGAGGAGCTCGCCGAATGGGACTACGGCGACTACGAGGGCCTGACCACCGCGCAGATCCGCGAGAAGGTGCCCAACTGGACGGTCTGGTCACATCCGATCCCCAACGGGGAAGCCGCCGAGGCGGTCGGCAAGCGCGCGGCGGCGCTGCTCGACCGGGTGACCGGAGCGCTGGCGACCGGGGACGTGATCCTGGTCGGGCACGGGCACTTCAGCCGGGTGCTGATCGCCGCGTGGCTGGGGCTGCCGGCCGCCGAAGGGGTCCGGTTCGCGATCGATCCGGCCGGGATGACGGTGCTGGGCAGTGAGCGCGGCGAGCGGCAGGTGCGCCGGTCCAACATTCCGCCGTGGCCGACCGAAGAGCCATAGAACCTATGGCGGACAACCGAATTCGCCGGGCTAGACCGTCCGATGTGGACTCCATGGTCGGTCTGGTCCGGGATCTGGCCGAGTACGAACGCGCGCTCGATCAGTGCACGCTGACCAGCGAGCAGTTGCACACCGCGCTGTTCGCCGCGCAGCCTGCCGTGTTCGCGCACGTGGGCGAATCGGCCGGCGCCGTGGTCGGGCTGGCCCTGTGGTTTCGCAGCTTCTCCACCTGGGACGGCGTGCACGGGATCTACCTTGAGGACCTCTACGTCCGGCCGGAACTGCGCGGCTCCGGGCTGGGCACCGCACTGCTGGGCGAGCTCGCCGCGGAGTGCGTGCGCAACGGCTACACCCGGCTGCAGTGGTCGGTGCTGAAGTGGAACGAACCGAGCATCGGGTTCTACCGCTCGCTGGGCGCGTTGCCGCAGGACGAGTGGGATGTGTACCGCTTGAGTGGCGAGGCTCTCACCCGATTCGGTACTTCTCAGGTTTCTCTGGGCTGATTCTGGGGGTTTTGCGGGTTACAGCAGGTTGAGTGGGTCACGTGGGGTTACGAACCCCACCCGGCCCCGAGGAGGCTGACATGCTGACCGCTCCCCTGCCCGCGATCCCGCTCCTGCGCTGGGATGCCGTGAGCCGCCTCGGCGACCGCACCGTCAACGCCGACAGCACCGCCACCCACCGCGATCCGGTCACCGGCCGCACCGCCTTCGCGGTGGCCGACGGCATCGGCGACTCGGACGCCGCGGCCCGGGCCGCCTGGCTGGTCGCGCGCACCGCGGCCGAGGCCGCCGCGGGCGGTATGAGCCCGGCCGAGGCCCTGCTCGCGGCGCAGGACGCGCTGTGGACCAACCTGCCCGACGAGGCGGACGGGGACGCGGTGCTGGCCATCGCGGTGCCCGACGCCGGGCCGGAGGGCCACTCGCTGGACGTCGCCTGGGTGGGTGACGCCCGGGTCTACCACTGGAACGGCCGGATCCTGGAGCAGGTCACCACCGACCACACCGTGGCCGAGTACTTCCGCTCCCGCGGTCAGCAGCCCAGCTCGCGCATGGAGCACATGGTCACCACCAGCGTGCGCACCGCGCCCAGGGACCGGATCGGGCGCAGCCGGACCGCGCTGGGCCCGGGCCGGTTGCTGGTGTGCTCGGACGGGGTGCACAAGCCGCTGCCGGTGGGGAAGCTGCGCGAACTGCTGGACCGGCCGGTCACCCCGGAAACCGCGGCCGAGTTGTTGGTCGGCGCGGCGCTGGAGTTCGGCGGGCGGGACAACACCACCGCGCTGGTGGTGGACCACCTGCGGCCCAGCTCGCCGGACACCCCGGAGGGCCTGGCCGCCTAGGAAATCACGCGGCGGGGCCACACGGGGAGGGGCCAGGAGCCGGTCAGTTGTGAGGGACCAGGAGCCGGTCAGTTGTACTGGCGGGCCGCCCACACCCGGGACTCGCGCAGGAACAGCAGCACGATCACGGCCACGCAGTAGATCGCCACCAGCACCCCGGCCAGCACCTGACCGGACGGGCCGAGCACGTAGTAGCAGACGCCCAGCAGCAGCAGTTGCAGCATCGCGGCCGGGGTGCGCGACCAGCGCCTGCCCTTGAGCAGGCCGTAGGCCACCGCCAGCACGGCCGCGGACAGCACCACGAAGTACCCGGTCTCGCCGAACTCGGCGCCGGCCAGTTTGCCCGCGGCGGTCAGCGCGTGGATGAGCACCGCGACGGCGAACACCACACCGGTCAGGCCCTGCAGCGCGACCATCGTCCCGGCCACCAGAACCGGACGGGGGGCGGTGGTGGACAGCGGCACGACGGGGTCCTCTTCCTGGGGGATCGGGCCGGATGACCCGACTGGATCAAGGCGAGATCACGGTGGGTGTGCACCGCGAATTCTAGGCCACCCGGACGGCCGGTATCGTCAGGCCAGGTTCAGGAGCGAAGATCTGATCGAGCTTGGACCATGTTCCTCGGGTATGGCGTGCAGACGGTCGTCTGGGTGCACTCGCCAGTGCGGGAACGGCCCGTGCGGGATGGCCCGCACGGGCGGCGAGTCGGAAGGGAGCTGTCTCCTCGGAGCTCCGCGTGCCGGTCGTCACCGGCAGGCGTGACCTAGGCTGAGTCGTGTGCGTGCCCTTCTGGTGGTCAACCCGCAGGCAACCGCGACGACTCCGGCCGGGCGGGATGTGCTGGCGCACGCCCTGGCCAGCGACGTGAAGCTGGACGTGCTGGAGACCAGCTACCGGGGGCACGCCCGGGACGCGGCCGCGCAGGCCGCGGCCGACGGGGTGGACCTGGTCGTCGCGCACGGCGGCGACGGCACGGTCAACGAGGTGGTGAACGGCCTGATGTCGGTGGCCGGGCCGAACGACGCGCCGCCTGCGCCGATGCTGGGCGTGGTGCCCGGCGGTTCGGCCAACGTGTTCGCCCGGGCCCTCGGCCTGCCCCGCGATCCGGTGGAGGCCACCTATCGCCTGCTCCAGGCCATCGAGACCGGGCACAGCCGCGATGTCGGCCTCGGTCAGGCCAACGGCCGGTGGTTCACCTTCAACGCCGGGGTCGGCTGGGACGCCGAGGTGGTGGCCGCGGTGGACGAACAGCGGCGCAAGGTCGCCAGTCCCGCGCTGTACGCGCGCACCGCGCTGGCCAAGTACGCCCGGCAGGCCACCCGCGGCCAGAAGTTGACCTTGTCCTGGCCGGGCGCCGAGCCGGTCGAGGGGGCCCGGATGGCGTTCGTGTGCAACACCGATCCGTGGACCTATCTGGGCGGCAGGCCGATCCGGTTGCTGCCCAACTGCACGTTCGAGCAGGGGCTGAGCCTGTTCGCGCTGCACACCATGTCCGCGCCCACCGTGCTGCGGCACCTGGCCCAGATCCTGCGCGGCGGGCCGCCGCCGCACGGCAAGCACCTGATCAGCGAGGACGACCTGCCCCGGATCGTGGTGACCGCGGACGAGCCGATCCGGTTTCAGGTCGATGGAGACCTCGCAGGCGAGGATTCCCGTGTAGAATTCGTGTCAGCGCCGGAAGCGTTGCGTGTCGCGGTGTGACGTGTCTTGCACCGTCAGCTGTGACCGTCCCGTAACCAGGCTGCGACGTAGCCGCGATCTGCTTGTGGCCGCGCTCGTCGCGTTGCGAATCCGATGGTCAGGATCGTCGATCTTTCGGGTGAGTTCTCTCACCGGGTAGGTCAAAAGGCCTTGACATTGGCGCAGTTCGTGAAAGCATTCACAAGCACCCCGACGACCAACCCCATACGAATGGTGCGCTGAAGCGCGCCTAGCGAAGGAGCAGGGAACAATGGACTGGCGCCACCGCGCGGCCTGCCGTGACGAGGACCCCGAGCTGTTCTTCCCCGTAGGGAACAGCGGTCCTGCGCTGCTGCAGATCGCCGAGGCGAAAGCGGTTTGCCGACGTTGTCCGGTCGCTTCGAGCTGCCTGACCTGGGCACTTGAGAGCGGACAGGACGCAGGCGTCTGGGGCGGCATGAGCGAGGACGAGCGGCGTGCGCTCAAGCGCCGCAACCGGACCCGGGCCCGCACCATCGCCTGACAATTGACCGAAACAAGACCGGCCGGCGGGTTCTCCGCCCGCCGGTCTTGTTCGTTTCGGGTCCGTTGACCAATAACAAACAGATCAACCATTGCCGACGAATGCACCGGTGCGCGCCGCCGTTGTGACTTCCGCACACCGGCCAGCGCAGAATGCCAACCGCTCAGCGCACGCCGAACCGATCAACAACGCGGCTTTTACACGATCTTCGAAGCCATTCTTTGAGCGGCGACCGTTGATCAGCCCGGCGGGTCGATCCGGCCGGTTCGGTCGATCGGCTCGGCTGGTCGGCGTGCTGGTCGAGGCGGTTGATCAGCGCTGTTTGCGCAGCGGGATGCGCAGCACCGCGTCGGTGCCCCCGCGTTCCCGGCGGCGCAGGCTCAGCGAGCCGCGCAGTTCGCTGTCCACCAGGGTGCGCACGATCTGCAGGCCCAGTCGCTCGGTGCGCTCCAGGGAGAACGCCCGGGGCAGGCCGATGCCCTCGTCCAGGATGTTGATGTCCAGCCACTTGGCCGAGCGCTCCACGTGCAACAGCACCTCGCCCCGCCGGGGCGGGGGATAGGCGTGCTCGAACGCGTTCTGCAGGAGCTCGGTCAGCACCAGCACCAGCGGGGTGGCCCGATCGGCGGAGATCACCCCGAAATCGCCCTCTCGGCGCACGCTCACCCGGCCCTCTGTGCCGGCCAGGTCACCCATCATGGGGATCACCCGGTCGACCAGCTCGTCCAGGTTCATCTGCTCGTCCACCGACATGGACAGCGTCTCGTGCACCATGGCGATCGAGGTGACCCGGCGGACCGACTCGGTCAGCGCGTCCCGGGCCTCGGTGCTGCTGGTGCGCCGGGACTGCAGGCGCAGCAGCGCGGCCACGGTCTGCAGGTTGTTCTTCACCCGGTGGTGGATCTCCCGGATGGTGGCGTCCTTGGACAACAGCGCCCTGTCCCGCCGCTTCACCTCGGTGACGTCTCGCACCAACACCAGCGCGCCGGCCGGTTTTCCTTTGGGACGCAACGGAAGCGCCCGGAACAACACGGACGCCCCCTGCCGGGTCTCGGCCTCGAACCGGGCGGTGGGATTGCCCTCAAGGGCCGCGCGGATGCGCTGCGCGGCCTCGGTGGCGTCGAACGGGTCGGCGATCAGCGCCCGGGTGAGCAGGGCCAGCCGCAGCCCGACCAGATCGGCCGCGTGCCCCATCCGGTGATAGGCGGACAGCGCGTTGGGGCTGGCGAACACCACCGAGCCGGTGGAGTCCAGCCGGATAAGCCCGTCCCCCACCCGGGGGCTGGTGTGCACGTCGGGGGCGCGTTCCGGGGCCGGGTAGGAGCCGTCGGCGACCATCTGGCACAGATCGGCCGCGGCGCCAAGATAGGCGATCTCCAGCGAGCTGGGCACCCGGGGCACGGCCAGGTTGGTGTCCCGGGACAGCACCGCGATGACCTCGTCGTCGTAGACCACCGGGATGGCTTCCCGGCGCACCGGCACCTCAAGGTGCCAGACCGGGTCCTCCTCCCGGCAGATGCGCCGTTCGGTGAGCGCGCGGTGAAGCTGCGGGTGCTCGACGACGCCGGACACGGTGCCCACCATGTCCTCGGTGTGCGCGGTCAGGCCGGTGGTCGGCCGGGCCTGCGCGATGCACAGGTAGGCCTCGCCGGTCGGCGTGCCCAGCAGCACGGCCGGACCGGGATCGGCGTCGGTGGCGCCGTTGCCGTTCGGTGGCTCGTCGGGCAGCGGGACCCAGAGCAGGAAGTCGGCGAAGGACAGGTCGGACATCAACTGCCACTCGCCGACGACCCGCTGGAGGTGGTCGACGGAGGCGCCGGGCAGCTTGGTGTGCTCGGCCAGCAGATCAGCGAGAGTGGACACGGATGCGGCAGCTCACTCCACGACGAGAACGAGGTCGGTTTCCGGCAGTTGCGTGGTCATCGGCTCCAACCCACGATCACGGTCTTGATCTCTTCGACCCTATCCCCGATCCGACCATGACGCGCGCGGGTCTTCTCGGGGCAAGCCGTTCGCCCGAATCGGGCATGACACACTGGAAGTATTCCAAATCGAAGGAGGGACCCATGTCCAAGCGCGCCCGCAAGCGCCGCGACCGGAAGAAGTCCGGCGCCAACCACGGCAACCGGCCGAACAGCTGACGTCACCCGCTGACGTGCACACGCCCCGGCGGTCCAGCAGGACCGGCCGGGGCGTGCCGTTTCTCGCGCTTGTCGCCGCGGTCAGTCCTGGTGGTACTCGACCGTGGTGTGCCGCACCTCGACGCCGACCGCGGCCCCGCTGGCGTCGCGTTCCACGGTGACCTCGGCCTGTTCCAGCACGGCCGAGCGGATCTCCGCGCGCAGCCGCTCCTTGAACGTGTCCGGCGCGTGCTCGCCGCCGCACTTGCGGGCCAGCAGCAGCTTGAGGTGCTCCTCGATGCCGTACTGCTCAAGGCACGGGCCGCACTCGTCGAGATGCTGCTTGAGCTTCTGCTTGCGATCGGGCGTGCACTCGTCGTCGACCAGCAGCCAGATCTCGGCCAGCAGCGTGGAGCAGTCGGTTTCGTGGGGTTTGCCGCAGCTCACGAGCCTGCCACCTCCCGGACGCCCTCGGCGCCGTCGCGCAGGAACCCGCGTTCGCGGGCCACGCCGGTGAGCTGGTCGCGCAACTGCCGCCGGCCGCGGTGCAGCCGGGACATCACGGTGCCGATGGGCGTACCCATGATCTCGGCGATCTCCTTGTACGCGAAGCCCTCCACGTCGGCGAGGTAGACCGCGATGCGGAACTCCTCGGGCAACTGCTGCAGGGCAGCCTTCACGTCGTCGTCCGGCAACCGGTCCATGGCCTCGACCTCGGCCGAACGCAGGCCCACCGAGCTGTGCTCGCCGGCCTGGGCCAGCTGCCAGTCGGTGATCTCCTCGGTCGGGCTCTGCAGCGGCTGGCGCTGCCGTTTGCGGTAGCCGTTGATGTAGGTGTTGGTCAGGATCCGGTACAGCCACGCCTTGAGGTTGGTGCCCTGGGAGAACGATTTGAACGCGCCGTACGCCTTGAGATAGGTCTCCTGGACCAGGTCCTCCGCGTCGGCCGGATTGCGCGTCATGCGCAGCGCGGCCGAGTAGAGCTGGTCGATCATGGGCATCGCGTCACGTTCGAACCTGGCGGCCAGTTCCGCCGGGGTCTCCGTGGCGCTCGGCGTGCCTTCGGCCTGCGTGGCTTCGCTGGCGGTCGTATCGCCCGCGTCGCCGGCCTGGGCATCGGTTCGTGGCACCGGACTCCCTCCGCGCCCACCGCCCCGGCCGACGGCGGTCGCCGACGTTCCCGATGCCGTGGACGGATAGGACGCAGCCGAGGATACTCGGCCGGCTCCCGGCCGGCAGCGGACTTGGCCACGCGGGGGACGTGTGGCCGGTCGGGTCTCCGGCTCGGCCCCCGGTGTACCGGTTGGACGAATTTGCTCGGTCACCACGTCCCGGACAACACCGGAGCCGCTCCAGCAATTCCGATTGGCTAGATTTTCCGGTCATGGCGGGCAGGGGAACTCCGGCGACGGCATTGCTCGGCAAGCAGAAAATCGCCCACACGGTGCACGAATACGCGCACGACCCGCGCTCGGCCTCCTACGGCGAGGAGGCCGGCGACGCACTGGGCCTGCCCGCGGCGCGGGTGTTCAAGACGCTGGTGGCCGAGGTGGACGGGACGCTGACGGTCGGGGTGGTGCCGGTGTCCGGGCAGCTGGACCTCAAGGCGCTGGCCGCGGCCGTCGGCGGCAAGAAGGCCCGGATGGCCGAGGTCGCGGCGGCCGAGCGGGCCACCGGGTACGTGACAGGCGGGATTTCCCCGCTCGGTGGCCGCAAACGTTTGCCAACCGTGGTGGACGTCTCAGCTGAGGCATTCGACACGGTGTTCTGCAGCGGCGGGCGGCGCGGCCTGGAAATCGAGCTGGCGCCGGCCGATCTGGTCGCCCTGACCGGCGCCACGGTGGCCCCGATCGCGAGCTGAGCGCCCCGGGCCCGAGCCGCCCGAATCAGATTTCAGTCGAGCGGGCGCAGGACCCGGCCCAGCCACTCCTCGACGGCCCGGCCCACCCCGTCCACGTCGGCCTTGAGCCCGTGGTCGCCGCGCAGCAGCACGATCTCGCGGTGGTGCCCGGACTCCGGCCGGCCCATCGGGTCGTTCTCGCCCTGCACCACCAGGGTCGGCACCGCCACCGAGGCCAGTTCCGGGGTGCGGTCCTTGTCCGGCTTGCCCGGCGGGTGCACCGGGAAGGCCAGGCACAGCACCGCGACCGCCTGCCCGTCGGTGGCCGTCCGGCAGGCCACCCGCGCCCCGGAGGACCGGCCGCCGAACACCAGCGGCAGCCCGTCGAACCAGTGCTCGCCCAGGTCCTCGCTGACCGCCAGCCAGGCCGCGTCCAGCTGATTGGCCGGGGCCGGCGCGCGCCGCCCGGCCACCCGGTAGGGCTGCTCGACCAGGGCCACGTGCACGCCGACGCTGATCGCGGCCCGGGCGGCGGACACCAGGTCCGGCGCGTCCACCCCGCCACCGGCGCCGTGCCCGAGCAGCAGCGCCGCCCGGCCCTCGGCGGCGCAGTGCAGCTCGGCCCGGGCCGGGCCGTGCGGCGTGTCGACCATGCGTCGGGTCATGACGCGGACTGCTCGTCGAACAGGCTCGGCGCGTCCAGCGGGGTTTCCTCGGCCAGCCGCTCGACCAGCTCCGGGCCGTTGTTGCGCACGCTGTTCACCTTGGTCGACACCGGACGCAGTTCCAGCGCGTCCACCGCGGCCAGGTCCGGCGCGGACAGCAGCGCGGTGATGTCGTCGGTCGCGGCGAGGTCGGGGTCCAGCCAGCGGGCCCAGTCGTCCTGGGCCAGCAGCAGCGGCATCCGGTCGTGGATGTCGGTCAGCTTCGCCACCGCGTCGGTGGTCAGCACCGCGCAGCTGATCAGCGGGGCCGCGTCCGGGTCGGCGCCCGGCTCGTGCCAGGTCGACCACAGACCGGCGAAGGCCAGGCTGCGGCCGTCGGTGCGGGTCATGAAGTAGGGCTGCTTGGCCTTGCCGTCCCGCTTCCACTCGTACCAGCCGTCGGCCGGGATCAGGCAGCGGCGCTTGGCCAGCGAGCTCTTGAACGCGGGCTTGCCCGGCGCGGTGTCGGCGCGGGCGTTGATCATCCGGGCGCCGATGGACTTGTCCTTGGCCCAGTGCGGAATCAGTCCCCAGCGCATCACCCGAAGGCCGCGCTCGGTGACCTCCGGCTCGGGCATGCCCTCGGCGTCACGCGGGTGCCGGGTCACCACGGAGACCACGGATTTCGTCGGCGCGACATTGTGGTCCGGACGCGGGGCGTCGTCACCGAGCCCGTCGATCGCGTCGAATTCGGCCGCCAGGGTGGCCGGGTTCTTGGTCGCCGCGTACCTACCGCACAAGCCACTCACCTCTTTCGTTCGCCATGGTGGCACGGCCAGGGAGGCAGTGCGACAGATATCGGGCAAGCGCATGCGGGATTATGGGGGTCATGACGCAAGCCTGGGCCGCCCCGCTCGCCACCGCGCCGGTGCACGCCACCGTGCCGGTGCCCGGTTCCAAGTCGCTGACCAACCGGGCGCTGGTGCTGGCCGCGCTCGCGGCCGGGCCGGGCACGCTGCGTCAGCCGTTGCGCAGCCGGGACACCGAGCTGATGGCGGCCGCGTTGCGCGGGCTCGGGATCGGGGTGTCCGAACCGGACGGCGGCGACTGGGTGGTCACCCCGGCCGACCCGCGCGGGCCCGCCGAACTGGACTGCGGGCTGGCCGGCACGGTGATGCGGTTCCTGCCGCCGGTGGCCGCGCTGGCCCAGGGCGAGGTGCGCTTCGACGGCGACCCGCAGGCCCGCAAACGTCCGATGGGCACGGTGCTTGGCGCGCTGACCGCGCTGGGCGCGGACGTCTCCGGCGACGCGCTGCCGTTCACCGTGCACGGGCTCGGCGGGCTGCCCGGCGGCGCGGTCACCATCGACGCCTCCGGCTCCTCCCAGTTCGTGTCCGGTCTGCTGTTGTCCGGCGCGCGGTTCGACAAGGGGCTGACCGTGCACCACGACGGGAGGCCGGTGCCCTCGTTGCCGCACATCGACATGACCGTGCGGACCCTGCGGTTCGCCGGGGTCGAGGTGGACGACTCGGCGGCCGATACCTGGCGGGTCGAGCCGGGCCCGATCGGCGCGCGGGACTGGGTCATCGAGCCGGATCTGTCCAACGCCACCCCGTTCCTGGCCGCCGCCGTGGTCACCGGCGGCACGGTCACCGTGCCCGGCTGGCCGGAGAAGACCGATCAGGCCGGCGACGAGATCCGCGAGATCTTGACCCGGATGGGCGCGACGGTGACGCTGGATGCCAAGGGGCTGAACGTGTCCGGCGGCGGCGCACTGTCCGGAGTGGACATCGATCTGCACGACGTGAGCGAGCTGACCCCGACCATCGCGGCCCTGGCCACGCTGGCGCAGGGGCCGAGCCGGTTGCGCGGGGTGGCGCACATCCGGGGCCACGAGACCGACCGGCTGCTCGCGCTGGAGACCGAGATCCGCGGCCTGGGCGGGGATGCCGAACAGACCGAGGACGGCCTGGTGATCCGGCCGCGCCCGCTGCACGGCGGCACCTGGCACGCCTACGCCGATCACCGGATGGCCACCGCGGGCGCGGTGATCGGACTGGCCGTGTCCGGGGTCGAGGTGGACGACATCGGGTGCACCGGCAAGACGTTGCCCGACTTCCCCGGAATGTGGGCCGGGATGCTTCAGCTGTGAGAGAGCGCAGCGAGCGAACCAGAAGGCACAGCGCGGCTCGTGCCTCATCGGCGCCCGCCGCGAAGCGAGGACGGCGATGAGCGGCAGGGATTGGCGTCGTCTGGATGAGGGCGATGTGCGGGTGCGGCCGGGCAAGGGGTCGCGGCCGCGTAGCAAGCGCCGCCCGGAGCACGCCGAGGCGGTGGCCGCGCTCGTGGTCGGGGTGGACCGGGGGCGCTGGACCTGCGCGCTGGCCGAGGACGCCGATGTGTTGGTGACCGCGATGCGGGCCCGCGAACTGGGCCGCACGCCGGTGGTGGTGGGCGACTGGGTCGACCTGGTCGGCGAGGTCAGCGGCAAGCCGGACACGCTGGCCCGGATCGTGCGGGTGGCCGAGCGGACCAGCGTGCTGCGCCGCACCGCCGACGACACCGATCCCTACGAGCGGGTGGTGGTGGCCAACGCGGAACTGCTGGTGATCGTCACCGCGCTGGCCGATCCGCCGCCCCGCACCGGTTTCATCGACCGCTGCCTGGTCGCCGCCTACGCCGGCGGGCTGCATCCGTTGCTGTGCCTGACCAAGGCCGATCTGGCCAGCCCGGACGAACTGCTCTCGCAGTACGCCGACCTGGACCTGACCGTGGTGGTGACCCAGCACGACCAGCCGCCGGACGAGCTGCGCGCACACCTGGCCGACCGGATCTCCGCGCTGGTCGGGCATTCCGGAGTAGGCAAGTCCACTCTGGTCAACGCGCTGGTGCCGGACGCCGAGCGGGCCATCGGCGCGGTCAGCGCGGTGGGCAAGGGCCGGCACACCTCGGTGACCGCGGTGGCGCTGCCGCTGCCCGACGGCGGCTGGGTGGTGGACACCCCGGGCGTGCGCTCCTTCGGGCTGGCCCACGTGTCCAGCGCCGACATCGTGGCCGCGTTCGAGGAGTTCGTGGAGCCCGCCGAGGAGTGCCCGCCGGGGTGCGGACACCTCGGCTCGCCCGCCGATCCGGATTGCATGCTGGACGAGGTGGTGGCCGAGGGCGCCGCGTCGGCCGGGCGGCTGGAATCGCTGCGCCGGCTGCTGGCCTCCCGGGCCGGGCTGGTCACCGACGCCGGGGACCAGCGGGGCGATCCGGGGCCGGTGTAGGTTTCCCGAATCGGACGAATCCGGGAACCGTCGTGCCTCCCGCGCGTCCAATCGTCAGTACCGCTTCGTCATGGCATCCGAGGGGACCCACATGCCCAGAACCAGCCTGCTGCTCTGCGGAATCGCCGCGTGCCTCGCCACGGTGACCGCCTGCGGCTCCACTGTCTCCGGCTCGGCCGCGGCCACCGGCGGCACGTCCGGCACCTCCGGCAGTGGCGGAGTCGGCGGCGTCACCACCGTCGCCCAGCTGGGTGAACTGGTCTCGTCGAACACGGCCACGAAGAACACCGCGCACTTCAATCTGCAGATGTCCGGGCTGCTGGACACCACCGGTTCCGGGGTGGTGAAGTTCGGTAATCCGCTGGAGATGGACGAGCGCACCACCATGCAGGGCTTCGGCGACATCGAGACCGTGCTGAAGGACAACACCGCGTACGTGAAGGTGCCCGAGGCGCTGGCCTCGATCATGAAGGTGACCACCCCGTGGGTGCGGATCGACCCGAACGGCACCAGTCAGATGGACCAGACGATGAGCCAGTCGCTGAAGCTGGCGCAGCAGAACGCGAACCCGGCGACCATGATCGACAACATCAAGTCCGCGGGCGCCATCACCTCGACCAAGACCGAGCAGCTCGACGGTCAGCCGACGACGCACTACACGATCACCGTGGACCTCAAGAAGTGGCTGGCCTCGATGGACGCCAGTGACACCATGTCCACCGAGGTGAACGCGGCGCTCAAGGCCGGCCTGACCACCGAACCGCTGGACATCTGGGTGAACTCGGACAACCTGCCGGTCAAGTTCACCGAGACGATGAAGATCGACAACCCGGCACAGCAGGGCCAGACGATCACCATCTCGACCGTCGGCACCTACACCGACTGGGGCCAGCCGGTGACCATCACCGCGCCGCCCGCCGACCAGGTCGGCACGCTCCCGGGCAACTGACCCGAAGCGAGAAAACGGCCGTGGCGCCCGGAAAACCGGGGCGCCACGGCCTTTCGCGTCTGCGGGTGATCAGGCCGAGAGGGCGATTCCGGGCAGCGACTTGATCTCGCCAAGGAACGCCGGGGTGACCTGCACCGGGTAGTCGTCCACCGCGAGCACCGTGGTGCGCGAGTTGTAGCTGACCTTCAGGTGCACCGGGGTCTCGCCCTTGTGCACCGCGAGGGTCCGCTTCAGCTCGACCACCACGTCCTCGTTGAGCTTCTCCACGTTGCACAGCAACACGACCGGCGGTTCCTTGCCCGGGTTGGCCTCCGCGTCGGAGATGTCCAGCGGGATGACTCCGCCGCCGAACACCGACATCTTGCCCTCGCGCCAGTTCACCCGGCCCTTCACCGCGACCGCCGCGTCCTCGGCCAGATCGGCGGCCAGCACCGAGTAGGACTTGGCGAAGAACAACACCTCGATCGAGGCGTCCAGGTCCTCCAGTGTGCAGATGGCCCAGGGCTCGCCGTTCTTGTTCACCCGGCGTTCCAACGTGGAGATCATCCCGGCGACGATCACCTCGCCCTCCTGGGGCTGCTCCTCGACCAGCACCGCGATCGGCTTGGGCGCGTGCTTGCGCAGGATCCGCTCGGTGCCGTCCAGCGGGTGCGCCGACACGTACAGGCCCAGCATTTCCCGCTCGTAGGCCAGTTGCTGCTTGCGCGGCCATTCCTCGGCCGAGAACTTCAGGTGGGCCAGCGGCGAGTTGTCGTTGTCCGGCTCCGCGGCTTTCTCGTCCCCGCCGCCGAACAGGTCGAACTGGCCCATCGCCTCCTGGCGCTTGAGCCCGATCACCGCGTCCACCGCCTCCTCGTGCAGTTCGCACAGGGACCGGCGGACATGCCCGAACGAGTCGAAGGCGCCGGCCTTGATCAGCGACTCCACCACGCGCTTGTTGCAGCAGACCAGTTCGGCCTTGGTGAGGAAGTCGGTGAACGAGGTGTAGCGGCCCTTCTTGTCCCGGGTGTCGATGATCGACTCGACCACGTTCGCGCCCACGTTGCGGATCGCGCCGAGACCGAACCGGATGTCCTTGCCCACGGCGGAGAACTGCAGTGTGGACTCGTTCACGTCCGGCGGCAGCACTCGTGCGCCCAGCCGGCGGCACTCGGACAGGTAGACCGCGGACTTGTCCTTGTTGTCGCCCACCGAGGTCAGCAGCGCGGCCATGTACTCGGGCTGGTAGTTCGCCTTGAGGTAGGCGGTCCAGTAACCGATCAGCGCGTAGCAGGCGGCGTGCGACTTGTTGAACGCGTACCCGGCGAACGGCAGGATCGTCTCCCACAGCGCTCTGACCGCACCGTCGGAGAAGCCGTTGGCGTTCATGCCTTCCCTGAAGCCCTCGAACTCCTTTTCCAGGACGTCCAGCTTCTTCTTGCCCATCGCCTTACGCAGCACGTCGGCTCGGCCCATCGAGTACCCGGCGACCTTCTGGGCGATGAACATGATCTGCTCTTGGTAGACGATCAGGCCGTAGGTCTCGGACAGGATGTCCTTGAGCGAGTCCTCCAGCTCCGGGTGGATCGGCTTGACGTCCTGCCGCTTGTTCTTGCGGTCGGCGTAGTCGTTGTGCGCGTTCATGCCCATCGGACCGGGCCGGTACAGCGCGTTGACCGCGACGATGTCCTCGAACCCGGTGGGCTGCATACGCCGCAGCAGATCCCGCATGGCGCCACCGTCCAGCTGGAACACACCCAGCGTGTCACCGCGGCCGAGCAGTTCGTAGGTGGCCTGGTCGGTCAGCTCCAGGTTCTCCAGGTCGATGTCCTCGCCCCGGTTGGCCTTGATGTTCTCCAGGGCGTCACCGATGACGGTCAGGTTGCGCAGGCCGAGGAAGTCCATCTTCAGCAGACCGACCGCCTCGCAGGACGGGTAGTCCCAGCCGGTGATCACCGAGCCGTCGTCGCGCTGCCACAACGGAATGCAGTCCATCAGCGGCTGCGAGGACATGATGACCGCACAGGCATGCACACCGGCGTTGCGGATCAGGCCTTCGAGGCCGCGCGCGGTGTCGAAGATCTTGGACACCTCGGCGTCGGTCTCGATCAGGTTCCGGACCTCCGCCGCCTCCTGGTAGCGCTCGTGCTTGGGATCCATGATCCCGGACAGCGGAATGTCCTTGGCCATCACCGGCGGCGGCAGCGCCTTGGAAATGCGGTCGGCGATGGAGAAACCGGGCTGGCCGTGGATCACCCGGGCGGCGTCCTTGATCGCGGCCTTGGTCTTGATGGTGCCGAAGGTGATCACCTGGGCGACCTTGTCGGCGCCGTACTGCCTGGTGGCGTAGGTGATCATCTCGCCGCGCCTGCGGTCGTCGAAGTCCATGTCGACATCGGGCGCGGAGGGACGTTCCGGGTTGAGAAACCGCTCGAACAGCAGACCGTGCTTGATCGGGTCCACGTTGGTGATGCCCAGCGCGTAGGCGACCAGCGACCCGGCGGCCGAACCACGGCCCGGGCCGACCCGGATGCCCACCTCGCGGGCGTGCGCGACCAGGTCGGCCACCACCAGGAAGTAGGCCGGGAAGCCCTTCTGCACGATCACGCCGAGCTCGTACTCGGCCCGCTTGCGGTGCTCCTCCGGCACGCCGTCCGGGTAGCGGCGGTCCAGGCCGGAGGCGACCTCCTTGCGCAGCCAGCTCTCCTGGGTCTCCCCGTCCGGCACCGGGAACACCGGCATCCGGTCGACCTCGGAGTACACGTCGCCGTAGGACTCCACACGCTCGGCGATCAGCAGCGTGTTGTCCGCCGCGCCGGGCACCTCGGCGTCCCAGTAGTCGCGCATCTCGCGGGCCGACTTCAGGTAGTAGCCGCCCCCGTCGAGCTTGAACCGGTTCGGGTCGGACAGCGTCTTGCCCGACTGCACGCACAGCAGCGCTTCGTGGGCTTCGGCCTGGTCGGCGGTGACGTAGTGGCTGTCGTTGGTCGGCAGCGACGGCAGGCCCAGCTTGCGGCCGATCTCCAACAGCCCGTCCCGGACCACGGCCTCGATCTTCAGATCGTGGTGCATCAGTTCGAGGAAGTAGTTGTCCGCGCCGAAGATGTCCCGGTAGTCGCTGGCCGCCTGCAGCGCCTCGGCCGACTGGCCCAGCCGCAGCCGGGTCTGCACCTCGCCGGACGGGCAGCCGGTGGTGGCGATGATCCCCTCGGCGTTCTCGGCGAGCAGTTCCCGGTCCATTCGAGGGTGCCGGTACTTGCCCTCCATGCTGGCCAGCGAGGACAGCCTGAACAGGTTGCGCAGCCCGGTGGCGTTGCGGGCCAGCATGGTCATGTGCGTGTAGGCGCCACCACCGGAGACGTCGCCGCCCTTGCCTGCCGCGTCGGTGGCGCGCTGGCCGACCTGACCCCAGAAGACCGGCTTCTTGTGGAACCGGCTGCCCGGCGCGATGTAGGCCTCGATGCCGATGATCGGCTTGATGCCGGTCTTCACGGCCTGCCGGTAGAACTCGTCGGCACCGTACATGTTGCCGTGATCGGTCATCGCGACCGCGGGCATCTCCAGCCGGGACGCCTCGGCGAACAGGGGCGCGACCTTGGCCGCCCCGTCGAGCATCGAGTACTCGGTGTGCACATGCAGGTGAACAAACGAGTCGCCAGGCACCGACCGAACCTCCCCGGACTACCACGCGCTGGAAGGCCCCAACCCTAGTCCGGGGCGCCCACGGGTTTCGAGCGCCCACGCCGAGGGATCAGCGGGCTGATCAGCCCATGTGCGGGTAGTCCACCCCGGTGGGTGGGACGAACGTCTCTTTCATCGCGCGGGGTGACACCCAGCGCCGCAGGTTCATCGGCGAGCCTGCCTTGTCGTTGGTGCCCGAGGCCCGCGAGCCGCCGAACGGCTGGCGGCCGACCACCGCGCCGGTCGGCTTGTCGTTGACGTAGAAGTTGCCCGCGGCGAACCGCAGGGCGGCCTGCGCCTGCTCGATCGCGGTCCGGTCGGTGGCGAACACCGCGCCGGTCAGCGCGTACGGACTGCCCCCGTCGACCAGGTCCAGCACCTGCGGCCAGTCCTCGTCCGGATACACGAAAACCGACAGGATCGGGCCGAAATACTCGGTGTTGAACACCTCGTGGTGCGGATTCTCGCCGACCAGAATTGTCGGCCGCACGAAATAGCCGACCCGGTCGTCCGCTATTCCGCCGACCAGGATATCGACCAGCCGTTCGTTGCGCACCCGTTCGAACAATTCGCTGTGCTTGATGAACGCCCGCGCGTCGATCACCGCGCCGCCGAAATGCCTGAGGTCGGACACGTCCCCGTAGGACAGCGCGGCGGCCAGATCGGCCAGCCGGTCCCGCAACCCGCCTTCCCACAGCGACCGCGGCAGGTAGGCCCGGGACACCGCCGAGCATTTCTGCCCCTGGTACTCGAACGCGCCGCGCACCAGCCCGGCGGCCAGCGCGTCCGGCTCGGCCGAGGGATGGGCCAGCACGAAATCCTTGCCGCCGGTTTCCCCGGCGATACGCGGATACGAGCGATACCGGTCCAGATTCTCCGCGATCCGCCGCCACAGGAATTTGAACGTGCGCGTGGACCCGGTGAAATGCAGCCCGGCGAAATTCGGATCGCTCAACGCCACCTCGCTGACCGCCGCGCCGTCCCCGGTGACCAGGTTGATCACCCCCGGCGGCAGCCCGGCCGCGGTGAGCAGCCGCATGGTGTGGTGCGCGGCCAACTGCTGGGTCGGCGTCGGTTTCCACACCACGGTGTTGCCCATCAGCGCGGGCGCGGTGGGCAGGTTGGCCGCGATGGAGGTGAAGTTGAACGGGGTGATCGCGGTGACGAACCCGTCCAGCGGCCGGTGATCCATCCGGTTCCACTCGCCCGGCGCCGAGCGCGGCTGCTCGCCGAGCACCTGCTCGGCGAAGCGCACATTGAACCGCCAGAAGTCGATCAGCTCGCAGGCCGCGTCGATCTCGGCCTGCTGCGCCGACTTGGACTGGCCCAGCATGGTGGCCGCGTTGATGGTGTCCCGCCATGGCCCGGCCAGCAGATCCGCCGCCCGCAACAGGATCGCCGCCCGCTCGGCGAAGGGCAGCTCCCGCCAGCCCGGCGCGGCCGCCTGTGCGGCGGTCACCGCGTCGGCCACGTCGTTCTCGTCGGCCTGGGCCGAAGTGCCCAGCACGTGCGCGTGGTCATGCGGGCACACCACGGAAATCGGGTCCCCGCCGGCCATCCGGGCCGTCCCGCCGATGGTCATGGTCAGCTCGGCCCGCCCGGCCTTCAGCTCACCCAGCCTGCGCACCAGCGACTCGCGCTCCACGGTGCCCGGGGCATAGCGGCGCACCGGTTCGTTGGCCGGCACGGGAACGGAACCGAGCGCGTCCATGACTGCCTCCCGCGGTGGTGGCCTTCGCGAACCATCCTGGCACGGCCGGAGCTCGCGATCAGCCCCACGCAGCCACGCTGACCGGCCCGGCCGGACGGCTCAGGCTCACATCAGGTCGAGCAGGAACGGCAGCTCCTGCGGGGCGTACCAGGCCAGCTCGTGATCCTCGGCGTCGCCAAGGGTGAACTCGGCGTCCGGATCGCCGAGGTCGGCCGCGTCGATCACCGCCGCGGCGGCCCGCACCGCGCCCTCGGCCTCGGAGTTGTCCACGTGCACCGAGGCGATCCGGCTCATCGGCACCGGCCCGGTCAGCCGGACCACCGCCTGGTCCAGATCTGGGCGCAGGTCCACCTCGTCGTGGTCGGCGGCGATCACCACCCGGCGGGTCGGCTCGTCGGAGCCGAAATCGGGCTCGGCGGCGATCAACCGCAACGAGGCCCGGGCCGCGTCCAGCATCGCCGCGTACTCCAGTTCCTCGGCATCGCCGCTGGTGTAGGACTCGCGCAGGGCGGGCGTGAGCGCGAACCCGGTGCCCCCCACCGGGGCGAACTCACCGTTCTTCACCAGGTCACGCAGCATGGCCAGCGTCGCAGGCAGGTAAACCCTCACCCGGAGACCGTACCCAGCAGTTCCTCGACCGCTTCCTCGACCATCCGGGCCAGGTTGTCCACGTCCGGCATGGCCGAGCGATCGGCGTTGAGTCCGAAGTAGACGCCACCGTCGTAGGAGGTGACGCCGATGGACAACGCCTGGTTGTGGGCCAGCGGCACCACCGGGAACATCTCCAGCAGTTTCGCCCCGGACGCGTACAGCGGCACCTGCGGACCGGGCACGTTGGTGATCACCAGGTTGAAGATGCGCCGGGAGAACGCGCTGGCCGCGCGGGCGCCGAGGGCGTGCAGCGTGGGCGGGGCGAACCCGCCCAGCCGGACCAGCGCGTCCGCGGCCACCAGCTGGCCGGTCACCGCGTTGCCCCGCACCGCGTGGCTGATGTGTTGCAGCCGGACCACCGGATTGGGCTCCCCCACCGGCAGGTCCACCAGATAGGCCGAGACCTGCGCGCCGCCCATTCCGGCCTGCGCGGCGTGCCGGGCGCCGACCAGGTCGGCCGCCTCCACGTCGGTCGCGGTGCCCAGCCCGGTGGTCACCACGTTGCCACGGTCGACCGACCCGGCACCGGCGACCTCGGTCACCGCGCCGCCCGGCGCCTGTTCCGACCGCGCCTCGCTCTCCGCGACCGGCGACTCCCGCACCGACAGCGGAGCCATCGCGCGGACCATGGAATGCGAGGTCACCGGCTCGCCGCGGGACATGAGCCAGGCCCGCAGGGCACCGGAGACCACGGTCAGGATCACGTCGTTGACCGTGCCGCCGTGCGCGGCCCGCACCTTCTTCAGGTCGTCCAGCGTGGTCCGGGCGACCGCGAACCGGCGATCGGCGGTGATCCGCACGTTCAGCGGGCTGCTCCGCTCGGTGCGGGTGACCGCACCCAGCACCGAGGCCACCCCGGAAACCGTGCCCAGCACCTTGCGCGCGGTGGACACCACGTCACCGGCGGCCGCCCGCACGTTGTCCACCACCTCGCCGGGCCGGGCGATCATCTCCGACACCGCGTCGGCCACCAGCTTGGCCGGGCCGGGATGCGGCTCGGGCATCCACACCTGCTCGTCCGCGGTCGGCCTGCCCGCGGTGGTGTCCATGATGACCTGGCCGATCTCGATCGAGCCGACCCCGTCGACCATGGCGTAGTGGGTCTTGGTGACCAACGCGAACCGGTTGCGCTGCAAGCCTTCCACCAGGTAGAGCTCCCACAGCGGCCGGTGGTGGTCCAGCGGCCGGGCCATCAGCCGGGCCACCAGCTGGTCCAGTTGGTCCTGGGTGCCCGGTTTGGGCAGCGCCGACAGGCGCACGTGGTGGGTGATGTCGAACCGCTCGTCGTCGGCCCACACCGGCCGGGCCAGGTGACCGGGCACGTGCAGGACCCGCTGCCGGTACCGGGGTACCAGCGGTAACCGCTGCTCGATCAGCGAAATCAGCTTGTCGTAGTCGAAGCCCGAACGCGGGCGGCGGAACACCGCGACCCCGCCGATGTGCATCGGCGTGGTCGTGTCCTCCATATACAGCAGCGACGCGTCGAGCGCGGTGAGGCGGTCGGCCATACTGCCGATACTCGCACACGCAAGCGCTCGTGCGATCCTGGTCAGCGTGCCCGATCTCGCCCGGGCGGCCCAGGATGCCGCCGCAGTATCACCCAAGGACCGGTTCGTCACGGTGTACGGGCGAAAGCCGGTGCTCGAAGTGCTGGCCGATACGAATCTGGCCGTGGACAAGGTGATCCTGGCCGACACCGCGCGCGGTCCGGCCGCCCAGGAGATCCTGCACGCCGCCCGGAACCGGGGGGTCGAGGTGCGCCGGGCCAGCGCGCACCGGGTCAAAGTGTTGGCGGGCAACGGAAAACAGGACCAGGGCGTGCTGGCCGACGTGCTCGCGCCGCGGATGGGCCCGCTGCGCACCGCGCTGACCGGCCCCCGGGCGCCGCGTTCGGTGCTGGTGCTGGACGGCATCACCACCCCGGCCAACGTGGGCATGATCCTGCGGGCCGCGACCGCGGCCGGCATCGACGGGATCGTGGTGCCCCGGCGCGGGGTGGCCGGCATCGATCCGTTGGTGATCAAGGCATCGGCCGGGGTGGCGTTCCGGGCGCCGATCCTGCGCTGCGCCACCGCGGAGGAGGCGGCCGGGCTGCTGACCGAGGCGGGCTACCCGATCTACGGCCTGGACGGCACCGCGCGCAAGACGATCTTCTCGGCCGAGTTGCCGCGCCGGGCGGCCTTCGTGATGGGCGGCGAGACGTCCGGGGTGGGGCCCGGAGTGCGGGCCCAGGTGCGGGACTGGCTGTCGATCCCGATGTCCGGCGGGGTGGAGTCGCTGAACGTGGCGACGGCCGCGGCCGTGCTGTGCTTCGAACTGGTGCGCAGGCGAGGCTGAGGACGCACAGCTTTGGCCGGCCGGAGCCGCGTCCGGTCAGCTGGAGCGGTCAGCTGGAGCGGTCAGCCGAACGGGATCTCGAACAGGATGGCGAGTTCGTCCAGCGTGGCCCGCGGATCGGTGTGGTGGATCCCGACCATGCCGACCTGCACCGCGCCCCGCACGTTTTCCGGCAGATCGTCGACGAACACACATTGTTCCGGAATGAGCCCGAGTTGCTCGGCCGCCATCAGGTAGATACCCGGATTCGGCTTGGCCACCCCGACCTGACCGGACAGCACGATCGCGTCGAACAGGTCGGCCCAGCGCACCACCTGCGCGTCCAGGGCGTCCGAATTGGACACCAGGGCGGTGACGATTCCCTTGGCCCGAGCCAGTTTCAGCGCGTCGACCAACGGGGGCTCGATCCCGTCGACGATCTCGCCGCCGACATCGGTGAGCACCCCGTAGAGATCGACGACCAATCCACGCAGCATCGCTGAACAGTACAGAGGCCGGCTGGGGGAAATCTGGCACCCTGTGCAGTCCGTGCTTGTTTCCAGCAACGGCAGGCGAATCACGCCACCACGGGGTCTACTGGTAGGTAAAGGAATTCCGTGCGGACGGCCGTCGCCCGGGCGCTTTCGGCCTTCGCTCGATCAGGTGGTTCGTGTCCGGATCGCCGGTTGCGGCACCTCTTTGAAGCGACGTGGCCGCAGCCCCGCCACCACCCCGACCTGGACCGGACCACCATGCCCCCGACAGCCACCCTCGCCCCGCCCACCGAACACGCCCCGCTCACCGACCCCAGCGACCGAACCGCACCCGGCTTGGTGCCCTGGCCCGCCATTCCGGCCCAGGCGCCCGAACCTCGCGCCCCGGAACGGCCGGGCCCGCCGTCGGTCCGGTTCCGGCCGCTGGCGCACTGCCGCCCACCCGTCCCCGAGTCCGCGACAGCAGCGCGCCTGGCCGCCGCGTCGGCGACCGAGATCCCACCGGCGCCGACCCCGCCGCCCGGCCGGGCCGAACTGCGGCGGCTGCTGGGCGCGCTGTTGGAGATCCTGGACGGTCAGCGCCCGGCCCGGCAACTGGACGACCTGCTCCCACTGCACCGGCAACAACCGTTGCTACGACTGGTATCCCGGCGTCCGGGCGGGGTGCGGCGCAGCCTGCGCTCGGTGCATCCGGCCCGGATCAGCGAGCGCGTGGTCGAACTGTGCGCCACGGTCGAACAGGGGCAGCGCATCCGGGCGCTGGCCGCCCGCCTGGAACGCGCCGACAACCGCTGGCGGTTCACCAGCATCGCCCTGCTGTGAACACGATTGTGGGGTGTGCCCGGCCGGACACACCCCACAATCAAGAACGAAAACTCAGCGACGCGGGCGCTTGCTGGCCTTCGCGGCCTGCCGGGCCTGCTCCCGGCGCTCCCGGCGGGTGTTGTTGCCGCCGGCCGCGTCCTCGGACTTGGCCGTGCGCGAGGACTGCACGTTGCCGTCCTCGGCCGGACCGCTGTAGGTCAGCGGCTGCTGACCGGTGGCCTGACTGCCCAACCCCTTGCCACGCAACGCGGGCGGCACATTGCCGTCCACCGCCGCGGGCTGGGGCGGGGCCTCCGGCCGACGCCGGCGCCCGGGCTGCTGGCCGTTGCCGTTGCTGTTCCCGGCGGCCACCGGAATCTCGCCGACCGCGGGCTGGGCCGAGGTGTCCGGCGCGGGGGCGGGCTCGACCTGCAGGTTGAACAGGAAGCCGACCGACTCCTCGCGCAGCGCGTCGAGCATGGCGTTGAACATGTCGAAGCCCTCGCGCTGGTACTCCACCAGCGGGTCGCGCTGCGCCATGGCCCGCAGCCCGATGCCCTCCTTGAGGTAGTCCATCTCGTAGAGGTGCTCGCGCCACTTGCGGTCCAGCACCGAGAGCACGACCCGGCGCTCCAGCTCGCGCATGGCGCCCTCGCCGACCATGCTCTCGATCTCCCGCTCGCGG
>DASZNF010000120.1:0-17535 GCA_035551355.1 Pseudonocardiaceae bacterium
GTCCAGCACCGGATGCGCCTCGCCGCGCGCCTTCCGCGCCCGATGCGGCTCGGTCCACGCCCGCACCCGCGCCCGATGCGCCGCCCGTCGGGCCGTCCACTCGGCCTCGGGCAGCAGGGTCGGGGCGATGGCGGTGGACACATGTCCAGGGTAAGTCAGCGTCGGCGCGGACAGATCGGCCGGCTGCCGCGTCCCGGTCCGCCGACTCGATCATGGACGACTCCGGCGCTGTGCTGGGACCACGGCCGCCGCCCGTCAGGAACCGCAGGGGCTCGATCGGGTCCCGCAGCACGTCCCGGTGCTTCGCCAGTCCGGCGGCCTGCATCTCGTCGGTGATCCAGACGACGAGGTCGCCCTCCATCTTGATCAGGATGATCGAGCCGAGCCGCAGGACCGCGTTCTGCTGGTCTTTCACGCCGCTGGGCGCCCGTCGATCGTTGGTGATCGATTGGTATCCGATCGGTGATCACCGGCGCGATCAGGCACGCCGGCGGATACGTCGACTGAGCGTCTCGCGACGCCGCGCGACGTTCAGTCGGCGGCGACGTGGGTCGCATCCCGTACGGTGCCGACGAACTCTTCGAACAAGTCCTCCAACGCCACCACACCGACCAACGTCCCGTCGGGGTGGACGGCTCGGGCGAGGTGGGTGCGGGCTCGGCGCAACGCGGTCACCGCCTCGTCCAGCCGCGCATCCGTTGGGACGTCAGGCAATCCGCGCACGCGCGAGGCGGGCACCGGGCGATCCGCGTCGTCGCCGAGCTGATCCAGGACGTCCTTGATGTGCAGGTAGCCGACCAACCGCCCATTGGGCGCGGCGAGGGGGAAGCGGGAGAAGCCCGTCGCCGCCACCGCCGCCTCGACCTCGCCGACCGTGGGCTCAGCGGACAGGGTGGTGAGTTGGTCCAGGGGGAGCATGACGTCGGCGACCGTGCGGGCCGTGGAGGAGAGGGTTTTGGCCAGGCGCTGGTGTTCGGCGATGTCGAGCAGGCCCTCCCGCCGCGACTCGCCGATCATCGACGCCAGCTCGTCCCGGGTGTATGCGCTGTTGAGTTCGTCCTGGGGCGTCACGCCGATGATCTTCAGGCTCGCCCCGGCCAGCGCGGTGAACATGGACAGCAGTGGCCGGGTGAACCGGCAGAACGCGAAGTGCACCGGCACCAGCCACATCGCGGCCCGCTCCGGCCCGGCCAGCGCCAGGTTCTTCGGCACCATCTCACCCAGCAGCGTGTGCAGCATGGTCACGATGCCCAGTGCCAGCGCGAAACCCACCGTGTGCACCACCGCGTCCGGCGCGCCGATCGCGTGCAGGGGCTTCTCGATCAGCTCCGACATCGCCGGTTCGGCCAGCGCACCCAGCCCCAGCGAGCACACCGTGACACCGAGCTGCGCACCGGCGATCAGCAGCGGCAACTCGTGTCCGGCGCGGATCGCGGTGTCGGCGCGGGAGAAACCGTCGGTGGCCAGTGCTTCCAGGCGATCGCGGCGAGCGGTGATGACCGCGAACTCGGCGCCGACGAAGAAAGCGTTGCCCGCCACCAGCAACAGGGTCAGGAACAGCGAGAGTCCGACGCTCATGACCGGCCTCCGGTCCGCCGCGCCGCCGGCTCGTCCGCCAGCCGGGCACGCCGGTCCGCATGTCCGTCCGCGTCACCGTCGGCGTCACCGTCACCGTCGGCTTGCCTGTCGGCTGGCGAATGTCCGTTGCGAGAGGCGGGTTCCTTCGGTGGCGCGATTCCGTTCGGCGGGGCGATCACGGGTTCGGTGGCGTGTGCCAGCCGCAGGTCGGCGATGCGGTGTTTGTCCATCCGCAGCACGGTGATCCGCCAGCCGTCCACCCGGACCTCGTCGCCGACATCGGGAATCCGGCCCAGCTGCCACAGCACGAAACCGGCCAGCGTTTCGTACTCCCCGGGCGGCATCTCGAAACCGGTCGCGTCTTCCACCTCGTCGTCGCGCAGCAACCCGGACACCAGCCAGCCGCTGCGGCCCAGCGGGCGCACCGGCGGGGACTCGCCCCGGTCGTGCTCGTCGCGCACGTCGCCGACGATCTCCTCGACCACGTCCTCGACCGTCACCAGCCCGGCCGTGCCGCCGTACTCGTCGACCACCAGCGCCAGTTGCAGACCGGACTCGCGCAACCGCTGCAACAGCGAGTCCGCGGGCAGCGTGCCGGGCACCCGGGGGACCGGCTGGACCAGCGCGGCCACCGTGGTCTTTTCGCGCGATCCGGCCGCCATGCCGAACGCCTGCTTGACGTGCACCACGCCGCTGACCTCGTCCAGGTCCTGATCCTCGGCATACACCGGGAACCGGGAGAAACCGGTGCGCACACTGGCATCCACCAGGTCCAGCACGGTCGCGTCGGCGCGCAGCGCCTCCACCCGGACCCGCGGGGTCATCAGCTCCTCCGCGGTGTGGTCGCCGAACCGCAGCGACCGGTCCAGCAGCGCTGCGGTGCTCGCGTCCAGGGTGCCGTGCTCGGCCGAGGTGCGCACCAGCGAGCCCAGCTCCTCCGGCGAACGCGCCGACCGCAGTTCCTCGGCCGGTTCCACGCCCAGCCGCCGCACCACCCAGTTCGCCGAGCCGTTGAGCGCCTTGATCGCCCACCGGAACACCAGCGAGAACGCGGTCTGGAACTCGGCGACCGAGCGGGCCGTGCCCAGGGCGCGGGCGATGGACAGGTGCTTGGGCACCAGTTCGCCGAACACCACCGACACCGTGGTGGCCAGGAACAGCGCCACCAGGTAGGAGATCACCTCGGCCACGCCGTCGGGCAGGCCGGTGGCGTCCAGCAGTGGGCGCAGCAGCCCGGCGATGCACGGCTCGGCCAGATAACCGGTGGCCAGGGTGGTGAGCGTGATGCCGAGCTGCGCGCCGGACAGCTGGAACGACAGCGAGCGGACGGCCTTCTGCACCGCGTTCGCGCGCCGGTCGCCGACCTGGCGGACATGCCGGTCGACCTGCACCTGTTCCAGCGTGGTCAGCGAATACTCGGCGGCCACGAACACCGCCGCGCTCGCGGTGAGCGCGAGCACCGCAACGACGCCCAGCGCATCCAGCACCGTGCCACTCATGATCGGCCCGCTGCGAAAACCGAGAAGCCAGGCCCTGTCCCTGGCCGGCTACTGTCGCCGGGTGCGTCACGCACCGAAGGAGTCACTCCCCGAAATGGCTCAAAACGGATCTACTTCTGATGGTTGCCGACCAGTGTAGCCATTGCGCGGGCCGAGGGCTGGCGCAGCGGCCTGTCACGCGCCGCGCGTCCACCCCCGGCCGCGTGTTTCGGTTGGCTGACCGGGGAAATCCCCCGGTCAGCTGGGCGTGGTCAGCGCGGTGAGGGCGGGGGCGAGGCGCTCGTACTGGTCGAACGCGGTCAGGTCGTAGACCAGCGGGAGGATCACCACGTGATCGGCGCCCGCGGCCAGGTGCTCGCCGGCCCGCGCCGCGATCGTCGCCGGGTCACCGTGCGCGACCACCGCGTCGACCAGCCGGTCGGACAGTTCGGTGAGGTCGGTTTCGGTGAATCCGGCCCGGATCAGGCTTTTCGCGTAGGGCGAGCCGGGCCGCTCGATGCGCCCGGACACGAACTGGCGGGCCAGCTCGCGGGTCCGGACCTGGTCGCCGTCGGACAGCACGGACAGGCCGACGACCAGCAGCTTGTCCGGCCCCAGCGTCTCCCGGGCCTGGGCGGTGAATCCCGCGGGCACCATGGTGGGCAGCGCGCCGTCGGTCACGTCCCCGGCCAGCGCCAGCATCTTCGGGCCGTTGGCGGCCACGATCCGCGGGTACGGCGTGGTGGGCGCGGGCAGCTGGGTGGGCAGGTGCATGCGGTCGAGGTAGTCACGCAACGTGGCCAGCGGGCTGCCCCAGGGCTGTCCGACGCTCTCGGCCTGGGACGGGTAGCCCACGCCGATGCCGAGCACGAACCGGCCGGGATAGGCCTCGGCCAGCATGGCCGCGCCCGCGTGCATGGTCTGCGGGGGCCGGGCCCAGATGTTGGCGATGGACGAGCCGACCACCATTCGTTCGGTGGCCGCGAGCAGCAGGCTCAGCTGGAGCAGGCTGTCCTTGCCGCCCACTCCCTCGTTGTTCCACAGCGCGCGGTAACCCAGCTCCTCCAGCCGGCGCGCGCCCGCCCGCTGCCGCTGGATCGGCACCGGCTCGGTCATCGAGAACGGCATGAACACGCCGATCGGCCCGAGTGCGCGGCGCGCCGCGGCCACTACGCCGGTGGTCCCCATGGATCCTCCTCCAGAAATCGGAGCTTGCCTCCGATTGTCTCAGGCTATACGGAGGCTGACTCCGTATCAACAGCGGGGCGATCTCTGTCAGGGGCGACAGGCCGAACGGACGTTGTGATCCACCGATCTCGGCGTACCGTGGTGACTGTGAGTTGGCTGAGGCGCCGCAGGAGAAAGCGGCGGTCCAAGCGGGCGAGGTCGAAGCAGCCCATGGTGGAGATGGTGTCCGCCGAAATCGACGAATTGTTCGGACCGTCGAAGAAGCACGTTTACGAACGCAAGGAATGGGTTGCGGTCGCGAAGGTCGACGATCACGAGCAGGCCGGATCGGGCGGTAAGGGACCGATCGATCTCGACTCCGGCATCGTGCACCTGCCGCGTCCGGTCGGACCCGAGCCCAGCTGACACACCCCCGTTCAGGCAGTGTTTTGTCCGGTGAGTGTGGTCCTCCCCAGTCGGAGAGGGCCACACTCACCGTTTGTGTGAGCGCCCCCGGTCAGGCCGGGGTGGGGTCGCGGCGGACCGAGCGGCCGCGCACCGGCAGGTGCCGCACGCCGTGGATGTTGCGGGTGTGCCGGTAGCGCACCGCGCCCGCCCCACCCAGGTCCGGGAACCGCTGGAACAGCTGGCGCAGCGCCACGGCGGCCTCGATCCGGGCCAGCCCGGCGCCGAGGCAGTAGTGGATGCCCGCGGAGAAGGCCAGGTGATCCCGGTTGTTCGGCCGGTTCGGGTCGAACCGGTTGGGGTGGTCGAACACCTCCGGGTCCCGGTTGGCCCCGCCCAGCAGCATCAGCACCGCCCCGTCCCTGGGGATGCGCACGCCGGCCACCTCGACCGGCTCGCGGGCCATGCGCATGGTCTGGTGCACCGGCGGGTCCAGCCGCAGCACCTCCTCGACCAGCGCCGGCGCCTGCTCCGGGTTGGCCAGGAACCAGTCCCGGGCCGAGTCGTCACCCAGCAGGGTGGTGACCGCGTTGCCGATCAGGTTGACCGTGGTCTCGAACCCGGCGACCAGCAGCAGCCCGGCGGTGGCGACCAGATCGCGGCGCAACTGCGCGGTCGGCGCCTCGCCCTCGATGGTCCCGGCCAGCCCGCTGATCACGTCGTCGCCGGGCTCGCGCCGGCGCAGCTCGATCTGCCCGTTGAAGAACTCGTCCATCTCGGCCAGCGCCCGCCGCAGCCTGCGCAGCTGGCCCAGGTCCCACACCCCGTCCAGCGAGTGCGCCATCTCCGCGCCCCACAGGATGAACTTCGGCCGGTCGGCACTGGAGATGCCGAGCAGGTCGCAGATGACCTGGACCGGCACGCGCACCGCGAAGTCGTCGATCAGGTCGAAATCGTCCCGGCCGGACAGCTCGTCCAGGTAGCGCTCGACGATCTCCTCGATCCGGTCGGTGCGCTGGTTGAGGGCCCGGGGCGTGAACCACGGGCCGACGGTGCGGCGCAGCCGGGTGTGCGAGGGCGGGTCCATGGACAGGAAGGAGTCGTCGATCGGGTGTACCAGGCCCTCGGGCACGCCGCCGCTGGCCAGTTGCACCTCGTCGCGGCCGGCGTCGTCGCTGCTGCGCACGCCGAACCGCTGGTCGCGCAGGATCGTGTTGGCGGTGGCGTGCGAGGCGGTGGCGTGCACCCGCAGGGCACCCCTGAACAGCGGACCCTGCGCGCGGACCTGGTCGTAGAGCGGGTAGGGATCGACGTTGGGGCGGCGGGAGAGCACCTTAGCCAGTGCATCGCCGCGCAGCGCGTGCCCGCGCACCACGTTCCGGCCGACGAACATCATCAGGCCGACCTGGGCGTCCCGCAGAATCGTCACGTTCGCTCCCCGAATTCGTGCCGCACGTTACATACCAACGGTACGCCGCTTGACGAGACACTGTCGAGACGCAAGAATCTTAGAGACTAAAACGATCGATTGGTAAGAGGGGTGAGCGCGGTGGCGTCGCTTCCGCATCTTCCGTCGCCGGGCACAGCGCAGGGCACCGAATCCGCCGCGCTGCTCCGGCTGTCGGACGCCGACCGCGACCGCGCGGTCGCCCGGCTCAACGAGGCCGTGGCCGAGGGCAGGCTGACCTGGCCCGAACACGCCGAGCGGGTCGAGGCGGTGTGGGCCGCGCGCACCGAGCACGAGCTGATCCCGCTGGTCCGCGACCTCGGCTCGGTAGCGCGCCCGGTCGATTCCGCTGGGCCGCCGGTGATCGCGATGTTCAGCAAGATCGTCCGGCGGCCCGAACTGGGTCGGCCGATCCGGGCCCGCTCGCTGTTCGGCGCGGTGTTCCTGGACCTGTCCGACGCGCCGGCCGGGGAGGAGCTGCGGGTCGAGGCGTCGTCGTTCTGCGGCAAGGTGGTGCTCACCGTGGCCGAGGACGCGACCGTGATCGACGAGGGCGAGGCGATCCTGGCCAAGCGCAAGATCTTCGCGCCGGGCAGCCCGGGCGGGCCGGTCGTGCGGATCACGGGGCGGTCGATGCTGGGACATCTGCGGGTGGTGGCGAAGCACTACCGCTGGTGGTGAGTCGGCCGATGCCTGCCGCCACCAGTTGGCCTGCGGCCACGAGCAAGATCATCCGGCGCGCGCCGAGCCACGGCACCAGTAGTCCGCCCGCCGCCGAGCCCAGGGCCAGCGCGGCGATCTTCAGGCTGGCCCCGGTGGTGGCCACCTGAGCCAGCAGCGGGGCGGGGGAGTACCGCTGCCGGGTGGCGAACAGCGCGGGCAGGGCCGGTCCGTCGGCGAACCCGGCCAGCACGGCCGACGCCAGCAACCAGCCCAGCCCGGACGCCAGCGGCCATAACGCCAACGCGACGCCGTAGGCCGCGACCGCGCCGAACACGATCCGCTCCGGTGCTGTGCTGCGTAGCCGAGGGCTCAGCAGCAAGGTCGCGGCCATCCCGCCGACCTCGACGGCCGCCCAGACGAAACCCGCATCCCCGGCCGGCGCCCCGAGCGCGGCGGTGTGCAGCGGGAGGGCGACCACGAGCAGGCCGAGGAAGGCGTAGGCCAGCACGCTGGTGAGGGTGGCGGCGCGCAGGGGCGGGGTGCGCAGGAGGTGGGCCAGCCCGGCGCGAGCGGTGGTCAGGAGGGCCGAGGCCGAGGTTTGTTGTTCGCCGGCAACGGAAAGCGCCCGGATCGGCAGGGCGAGGGTGGCTATCGCGGCGAGCAGGGAGGCGATCGCGATCGCGCCGACCGCGGCGGCCGGGCCCAACGTTCCGGCGAGCAGACCGGCCACCGCCGGGCCGCCCAGCGCGGCGATGTTGAAGGTCACCGCGTCGACGATGTTGGCCCGGGCCAGCCGCTGGCCCTCCGCCAGCCGGGGCACCAGGCTGGAGAAGCCGCCACTGGTCAGCGGCAGGCACAGCCCGGCCAGGGTGGTCAGCCCGACCACCGCCACCGCGGGCACCCGGCCCGCCCCGGCGACCAGTCCCAGCACGACCAGCGCGAGCAGAATCTCGTTGCCCAGCAAGGCAAGTCGCGGTCGGCGCGCTCCGGCCAGCCAGGCGCCCAGCAACGGGCCGGTCAGCACCGCGGGCAGCGTGTACCCGGCCACCGCGGCCCCGGCCAGCACCGGATCGCCGGTGCGGGCCAGCACCAGCAGCACCACCGCGATGCCCACCATCTCGTCGGCCAACCGGGCCAGCGCGGCCGCGCAGGCGTACCGGCCTAATCCACGCACGAGATCCAGTCTCGCCCACGCTGTCCAGCGGTTTTCCGCGGCTGGAATCCGGTCGAACGACCAAGGCACAGCCCGCCGGCCGACCCAAGGCGCGGCCCCGGAACCGTTGCCCAGCCCGAAAATGCGTGACGCAGCCGAACCGGTCAGCTACGGCGGTGCCTGCGCACCGTTTCCTCGACCAGATCCAGCACCGGATCCATGTCGTCCGCGGGCAGTCCCATCGCCAGGTGCGAGACCAACCCCTCCAACACCAGCTCCAGGAACCCGGCGAGCACGTCCACGTCCACGTCGTCGCGCAGGTTGCCCGCGGCGCGCTGGCGCAGCAGCCGGTCCCGGGTGGCCTCGGTCAGCTGCTGGGAGCGTTCGGCCCAGCGGGCCCGGAAGTCGGGGTCGGTGCGCAGCCGCCGGGACACCTCCAGCCGGGTGCCCAGCCACTCGGCCGGGTGGTCCACCTCGGCGCCGGAGCGCTGTGCCAGCAGGTCGCGCATCACCTGCACCAGGCCCTGTTCGGCGACCACCTCGGCCATCCGGTGCGCGTCGTCCTCGGCCAGGGCAAGGAAAAGCGACTCCTTGTCCCGGAAATGGTGGAAGATCGCCCCCCGGGACAGGCCGGTCGCCTCTTCCAGCCTGCGCACCGTGGCGCCCTCGTAGCCGTACCGGGCGAAGCAGGCCCGGGATCCGTCGAGGATCTGTCGCCGACGAGCGTCGAGGTGATCCTGGCTGACCCTGGGCATCCCCGAATCGTTCCAGGCTGGGCCCACCATTGCAAACCGTACGTACGGTTCGAGTGTCTTGACGGTTACGAAGTCCTTGCCGTCATCCTTCGTTCGTGCGGTTGTCGGACCCCACGGGTAGCGTCGGATGCCGACCCACATGGTCCCACCAGCGAAGGTGATCGACAATGACCGCGTTGCCGGCAAAACCGGCAGCCGACCCGACTGCCCCGACGCTGCACGATCGTGCCGCCGCCGAGGCGTACGTCGCGTCGGTCTGCTTCAAACACGGGCCGCCGCAACTGGTCGGCGCGGAACTCGAGTGGACGGTGCACTACGCCGGCCGACCGCGTCGATCGCTTCACCTGCCCGATCTCGTCGCGGCTCTCGCCGCACACGCTCCGACCACGGTGAACCCCACCAGCCCGCAGGTTCCACTGCGCAACGGTTCCCTGGTGACCGTCGAACCCGGCGGTCAGGTCGAGATCTCCGCTCCTCCCCAGCAGTCGCTGAGCACCCTCCTCTCCGCCGTCGCGGCCGATGCCGCCGAACTGGCCACCCTGCTCGACAAGGGCGGGCTGGTCCTCGGCCGCCACGGTTTCGACACCCACCGTGTCCCCAACCGGTTGCTGTCCACCCCGCGCTACTCCGCCATGGACGAGGCGTTCTCCGCCCTCGGCCCGGACGGCCTGGCCTGGATGTGCGCCACCGCAGGACTGCAGGTGTGCCTGGACGTGGGCTTACCCGACCGGATCGCGCCCCGCTGGGCCGCGGTCAACGCGCTCGGGCCGGTGCTCTCCGCGCTGTTCGCCAATACCGGCCCACCAGCCGGACAACGCGATTCCTGGGTCTCGGCGCGGATGCGCGCGATGCTGCGCGCCGATCCGGCCCGCACCGCGCCGGTCGACGTCGACGAGGCCGACCCGGCGGGCTCCTGGGCCCGGCTGGCGGTGGACGCACCGGTGTTGTGCGTGCGCCGACCGGATGGGAACTGGGCGCCCTCGCGCCCGGTCAGTTTCGCCGAATGGATCGACGGCGCCCTGGACACCAAGCCCACCCTGGACGACCTGGACTACCACCTGTCCACGTTGTTCCCGCCGGTGCGGCCCCGGGGCTACCTGGAGGTCCGGTACCTGGACAGTCAGCCCGACGGGGAGTGGATCGCCCCGGTCGCGCTGCTGACCGCGCTGTTCGCCGACGAGTCCACTGTGGACGCCGCGCTGGCCGCGGCCCGCCCGGCCGCCGACCGCTGGCTGCCCGCCGCCCGGGACGGCCTGGCCGACCCGCTGCTGGCCGAGGCCGCCGACGCGGTTCTCGACGTGGCCATCACCGCCATTCCGGACAACACCGACCTGACCGGGGACGCGGTCGAACAGGTCGTCGGCTTGCTGGCACGGCGTCGACGCATATCGGGAGGGGAACGATCATGACCACGAGCATCGGCCCGGAACTGGGCATCGAGAAGCTGCGCGACGAGGTGGCCGGCCGGCTGGCCGGCACCCGGCGGCGCACCGCGCTGCTGACCGAATCGGTCGACGAGCACGACCTGATCCGCCAGCACTCCAAGCTGATGTCCCCACTGGTGTGGGATCTCGCGCACATCGGCAACCAGGAGGAACTCTGGCTGGTCCGCGACGTCGGCGGCCGGGAACCACTGCGCCAGGACATCGACGAGCTCTACGACGCCTTCCAGCACCCTCGCGCGACGCGGCCGTCGCTGCCGCTGCTGGACCCGGCCCAGTCCCGCGCCTACGTGCGGGAGGTGCGGGAGAAGGTGCTCGACGTGCTGGCCGCCTCGCCGTTGGAGGGGCGGAAGCTGCTGGACACCGCGTTCGCCTTCGGCATGATCATCCAGCACGAGCAGCAGCACGACGAGACCATGCTGGCCACCCACCAGCTGCGCACCGGCGCCCCGGTGCTGCACGCGCCCAACCCGCCGGCCGCGCCCCCGGGCGTGCTCGCGGCCGAGGTGTTCGTCGCGGGCGGGCCGTTCACCATGGGCACCGACACCGAACCGTGGGCGCTGGACAACGAGCGCCCCGCGCACCAGGTGGACGTGCCCGCCTACGTCATCGACGCCGCGCCGGTGTCCAACGGCGAGTACCAGCGGTTCATCGCCGCGGGCGGCTACGAGGACCCGAAGTGGTGGAGCGAGGCGGGCTGGGCCCACCGGACCAGGGCCGGGCTGACCGCGCCCCGGTTCTGGCAGCGCGACGGCCAGGGCTGGACCCGGACCCGGTTCGGCGTGACCGAGCCCGTGCCGGCCGGGGAACCGGTGGTGCACGTGTGCTTCTACGAGGCCGAGGCGTACGCGGCCTGGGCGGGCAAGCGGCTGCCCACCGAGGCCGAGTGGGAGAAGGCGGCCCGGTTCGACCCGGCCACCGGCCGCTCCCGGCGGTTCCCGTGGGGCGACGAGGAACCGACCGAGCGGCACGCCAACCTCGGCCAGCGGCACCTGCGCCCGGCCCCGGTCGGCGCCTACCCGGACGGGGCCTCGCCGCTGGGCGTGCGGCAGCTGATCGGCGACGTGTGGGAGTGGACCAGCTCGGACTTCCACGGCTACCCGGGCTTCGAGGTGTTCCCGTATCCGGAGTACTCCAAGGTGTTCTTCGGGCCGGACTACAAGATGCTGCGTGGCGGCTCGTTCGGCACCGACACCACCGCGGTGCGCGGCACGTTCCGCAACTGGGACTACCCGATCCGGCGGCAGATCTTCGCCGGGTTCCGGTGTGCCCGCGATCCGCGGCCCGAGGAGCGTTAGGTGTGCCGGCACCTGGCTTACCTCGGCCCGCCCGAGTCGATTTCCGCACTGGTAACCGAGCCGGCACATTCGTTGCTGCGGCAGAGTTACGCGCCACGGGACATGCGCGGGGGCGGGACCGTCAACGCCGACGGCTTCGGTGTCGGCTGGTTTCCCGGTGACGGCGACGATCCGGTGCGGTACCGGCGTCCCGATCCACTGTGGACGGACGCCGGTTTCGCCGAACTGGCCGGCACGGTGCGCAGTCCCGCCGTGCTGGCCGCGGTCCGCTCGGCCACCGTCGGCATGCCGGTGACCGAGCAGGCGTGCGCCCCGTTCGCCTGGCAGCGCTGGCTGTTCAGCCACAACGGGGTGGTCCGCGGCTGGCCGGACTCGATGGCCGCCCTGGCCGCCGGGCTGCCGGTCACCGACCTGCTCACCATGCCCGCACCGACCGACGCGGCGCTGCTGTTCCTGTTGCTGCGCAACCGGTTGCGGGCCGGAGAGAAGGCCGAACCGGCGGTGGCCGAACTGGTCACCGAGGTGGCCGCGGCCGCGCCGGACTCCCGGCTCAACCTGTTGCTCACCGACGGCGACACCGTGCTGGCCACCGCCTGGGGCCATGCGTTGTCCGTGCTGCGCAAGCCGGACCGGGTGGTCATCGCCTCCGAACCCTACGACGCCGACCCTGGCTGGCAGCCGGTGCCCGATCGGCACCTGGTGGTCGCCGACCGCACCGAACTGGCCATACACCCCCTGGGAGACCCGCAGTGAACGAGCCGGTGATCGAGAACCACCTCGGCGATGACCATCTCGCCAACGCCCTGCGCGAGGACGTGCTGGCCGGTCTGCTGAACACGCCGAAAACCCTTCCCCCCAAATGGTTCTACGACGCGCGAGGCAGCGAACTGTTCGAAAAGATCACCGAACTGCCCGAGTACTACCCGACCCGGGCGGAACGGGAGATCCTGCGCGACCGCTCGCCCGAGATCGCCGGGCTGACCGGGGCGGCCACCCTCGTCGAACTGGGCTCCGGCTCGTCGGAGAAGACCCGGCTGTTGCTGGATGCGTTGCGCGCCAACGGTTCGCTGCGGGAGTTCGTGCCGCTGGACGTGTCCCCGGTGGCACTGCGCGAATCGGCCACGGCGATCGCGCTGGACTATCCGGGGCTGAAGGTGCACGGCGTGGTCGGCGACTTCACCGAACACCTCGACCTGCTGCCCGGCACCGGGCCGCGGGTGGTGGCCTTCCTTGGCGGCACCATCGGCAACCTGCTGCCCGGCGAGCGGGCCAAGTTCCTGGCCGGGGTGCGCGACGTGCTTGAGCCGGGGGAGTGGCTGCTGCTGGGCACCGACCTGGTCAAGGACAGCGACGTGCTGGTGCGTGCCTATGATGACGCCGCCGGGGTGACCGCCGAATTCAACCGGAACGTGCTGCGGGTGCTCAACCGCGAACTGGATGCCGACTTCGAGGTCGACGCCTTCGACCACGTCGCGGTGTGGGACGCGGCGCGCAACCGGATCGAGATGCGGCTGCGCGCCGGCCGGGACATGCTGGTGCGGCTGTCCGCGCTGGGGGTCGAGGTGCCCTTCGCGGCCGGTGAGGAACTGCGCACCGAGGTGTCCGCGAAGTTCCGCCGCGACGGGGTGCGGGAGGAACTGCTCGGCGCGGGTTTCGAGCTCGCGCAGTGGTGGACCGATGCGGATGGCCGGTTCGGCGTGTCGCTGGCCAGGGCGGTGGTCTGACGGACCTGGAGGGGATCGGATGGGCGGCGGCAGCACGGACTGGAGCCCTTGGCCACACGTTGAACTGCCGCCGGCCATCCGGCACGCCGCCGCGTTACTCGACGGGGTGCACGCCCCGTTGCTCGTGCGCGGCTACCTGGACCTGCTGGGCACCGCGGAACCGGCCCGGCCGCGCGGGCCGATCCAGTCGCTGATGCTGACCCGGCTGGTGCCCGCGGTGTACCAGCGGCTGTGGCGGCCGGTGCTGGGTCAGCTGGTGAAGGGGCCGCTGGGGCCCAGCGACTCGGCCGAGCGGGAACTGGCCCGGGAACTGCTGGACCTCACCGCCGGGGAAGTGCTGGTGGACGTGGCCTGCGGACCGGGCAACTTCACCCGGGCGCTGGCCCCGTCGGTCGGCGCCCGCGGGCTGGCACTGGGCGTGGACGCCTCGCCGACCATGCTGGAACGCGCGGTGGCCGACACCGATGCCGGCAACATCGCCTATCTGCGGGCGGACGCGGGCGATCTGCCGCTGCGGCCGGGCAGCGTGGACGCGATCGGCTGTTTCCTCGCCCTGCACCTGTTCGACGACCCGTTCCGGGCGGTGGACCGGATGACCGACGCGCTGGCCCCCGGCGGCCGGATCGCGCTGCACACCACCTGCGCCCGCGGCGAACAGGAACTGCAGTGGATCATGACCGAGCTGAGCCGCTACGGCGGTGTGCAGCTGTTCGGCCGGGAGGAACTGACCGACTGGCTGGAAAAGCTCGGGTTCATCGAGATCCGCCAGGAGGTGCACGGATTGATGCAGTTCGTGGGCGCGCGCCGGCCGGACTGAGTTTTATTTCCTTCCCGGTTGCAACCCGGCCGGGGCAGGAGGCGTCGAGAAGGGTGTGTTCACCCCTCGCCCGACGGACGAACTGGCCGACGCCGTCCGGATCGTGCCGCGCGCCGAAACCGTGCCGCCGCCCGCGTTTCCGACCGCCGACCCGATCGCCGATCCGGC
This sequence comes from Pseudonocardiaceae bacterium, assembly GCA_035551355.1. GTDB lineage: Bacteria > Actinomycetota > Actinomycetes > Mycobacteriales > Pseudonocardiaceae > DATATV01. Next base: position 14,096 of record DASZNF010000120.1, read on the forward strand.
TGCGAGTTCGGCGGCGAACCTGGCGGCGAACCCGGCTGGCGATCCCGGCGAGCCGGATTGCGGCGATTCGGAGTCCGGCGAGCCGAATTCCGCCGGTTCGAGGTCCGCCGATTCGGGGTCCGGCGGTTCGCGCTGGGCCATGGTGCGCTGGATCGGGCTGGCCGCGCTGCCCGCGGCGATCGCGGTGGCGGTGGGGGCGGCGCTGGTGGTGCCGCGCATCCCGGCTCCGACGGCCGCCCCGGCCGACGCCGAGATCGCCTTCGTCCGGGCCCAGATCGCCCGCGCGCTGGCCGTGGCCACCTCGGACGTGGTGTTCCAGCGCTCGGTGGTGCGCACCTCGGGCAGCGCCGATCCGGTGCGGGAACAGGACCAGTTCTCCCTGGCCGACGGCAGCCGGATGCTGACCAGCCGGCTCGACCCGGACACCGGAAGGCCCGAGTTCGCCGAACAGCGGGCCCGGGTTGGTGACGCCGAGAACATCACCGAGATCCACTACCCGGCCCGGTCCTACAGCCTCGACCACTACGCGGCCAGTGCCGCGCCCGCGCCGACCGCGCCCCCGGCCACCGAGGAGATCCGCGGCGAACTGGCCACCACCGGCCTGGAAGTCAGCAGCCGCAACGAGGTGATCGACGGCCAGCCCACCATCGAGCTGCGCGCGCCGGACGTGGACCTGTGGGTGGCCGCGGACAGCTACCTGCCGGTCCGGCTGGTCACCCACACCGGTGGCATGTCCGAGCAGGCCGACTATCACTGGCTGGCGCCGACCGCGGCTAGCCTGGCCCGGCTGACCGTGTCGGTGCCGCCCGGCTTCGCCCAGACCCGGGCCGCACTGAAGTGAACGTGTTCCGGATCACCCGATAAGCCCAGGTTGTCCGATCCGGCCGGTGATCGTCCTACGCTGGAAGCGTGCACCCGCTGCGTTCGTTCGCCCAGAGGTTCGGCAGTCGTCCCTGGTTCATCCGCATGGTCCGGCTGATCGTGCCGATCGACGGCGTGCTGCAGAAGGCCACCGGCGCCCGGTTCGGGCTGACCGAGGTGGCCGGCATCGACGGCCTGGTGCTCACCACGATCGGCCGCCGGTCCGGCGAACCCCGCAGCGTGACGCTGATCTACGCCGAGCGCGCGGGCAGCTACGTGGTGGCCGGATCGAACTGGGGCGGGCAGCGGCACCCGGCGTGGTCGGCCAATCTGCTGGCCGAGCCGCAGGCCACGGTGTCGGTGCACGGCCGCACCGAGAAGGTCAAGGCCCGGCTGGTCACCGGCGCGGAACGGGAGCGGTGCTGGGCGCTGCTGCTGGAACACTGGCCGGCCTACGCGACCTACCAGGACCGGATCGACCGCACCATCCGGGTTTTCGTCCTCGAACCGGTGCGCTGAACCCGCGAACCGTTGTCCTGAAACAAAGTGCTGCCCTGAGACGAAGAACCCGCCCCCTGGGTACCAGAGGGGCGGGTTCTTCTCGGCGAATCGGTCAGTCGCGCAGCATCTTGCGCAGCACGTACTGCATGATGCCGCCGTTGCGGTAGTAGTCGGCCTCACCCGGGGTGTCGATGCGCACCACCGCGTCGAAGTCCACAGTGGACTTGTCGGCCTTGGTCGCGGTCACCTTCACCGTGCTCGGGCTGGTGCCCTTGTTCAGCTCGGTGACCCCGCTGAAGTCGAAGGTCTCCGTGCCGTCCAGGCCAAGCGACTCGGCGGTGTGGCCCTCCGGGAACTGCAGCGGCAGCACGCCCATGCCGATCAGGTTGGACCGGTGGATGCGCTCGAAGGACTCGGCGATCACCGCCCGCACACCCAACAGCGAGGTGCCCTTGGCCGCCCAGTCCCGGGACGAACCCGAGCCGTATTCCTTGCCCGCCAGCACAACCAGCGGCACTCCGGCCTCGGCGTAGCTGACCGAGGCGTCGTAGATGGTGGTCTGCGGCGAACCGTCGGCCAGGAAGTCCCGGGTGAACCCGCCCTGCACGCCCTGGCCGTCGTTCTCGCCGGCCAGCAACAGGTTGCGCAGCCGGATGTTGGCGAAGGTGCCGCGGATCATCACCTCGTGGTTGCCGCGCCGGGAGCCGTAGGAGTTGAAGTCCTTGCGCTGCACGCCGTGCTCGGTGAGGTACTTTCCGGCCGGCGAGTCGGCCTTGATCGCCCCGGCGGGGGAGATGTGGTCGGTGGTCACCGAATCGCCCAGCAGAGCCAGAACCCGCGCGCCGGAGATGTCGGTGACGTCGCTGGCCTCGGTGCCCATGCCCTCGAAGTACGGGGGCTTGCGCACGTAGGTCGAATCGGCGTCCCACTCGAACACCTTGCCGGTGGGGGTGGGCAGCGACCGCCACCGCTCATCGCCGGCGAACACGTCCGCGTAGTCCTTGGTGAACATCTCCGAGGAGATGGCCGAGGCCACCACGTCCTGGATCTCCTGCGGGGAGGGCCAGATGTCCGAGAGGTAGACCGGCCGGCCGTCGGTGCCGGTGCCCAGCGGCTCGGTGGTCAGGTCCAGGTCCATCGAGCCGGCCAGCGCGTATGCCACTACCAGCGGCGGGCTGGCCAGGTAGTTCATCTTCACGTCCGGGTTGATCCGGCCCTCGAAGTTGCGGTTGCCGGACAGCACCGAGGTGACTGCGAGGTCGGCCTTCTGCACGGCGGCGGAGACCTCTTCGGGCAGCGGGCCGGAGTTGCCGATGCACGTCGTGCAGCCGTAACCCACCAGGTGATAGCCGAGCTTCTCGAGGTAGGGCCACAGGCCGGACTTCTCGTAGTAGTCGGTGACGACCTGCGAGCCGGGCGCCATCGAGGTCTTGACCCACGGCTTGACCGCGAGCCCGGCGTCGACGGCGTTCTTGGCCAGCAGCGCGGCGCCGAGCATCACCGAGGGGTTGGACGTGTTGGTGCAGGAGGTGATCGAGGCGATCACCACGGCGCCGTTCTTGAGCTCGAACTCGGCGCCCCCGGCGATGCTCACCGTGATCGACTTGTCCGGCTCCTTGGAGTAGTCGCCCAGCGCGGTGGCGAACGACGCCTTCGCCTTCGACAGCTCGATGCGGTCCTGCGGGCGCTTCGGGCCGGCGATGGAGGGCACCACGCTGGACAGGTCGAGCTCGAGGGTCTCGGAGAACACCGGCTCGCGCGCCGGGTCGTGCCAGAGGCCCTGCTCCTTGGCGTACGCCTCGACCAGTGCGACCTGATCGGCCGGCCGGCCGGTGAACCGCAGGTAGTTGATCGTCTCGCCGTCGATGGGGAAGATGGCCGCGGTGGAGCCGTACTCCGGGCTCATGTTGCCGATGGTGGCCCGGTTGGCCAGCGGAACGGCGGCGACGCCGGGTCCGTAGAACTCGACGAACTTCCCGACCGCGCCGTGCTTGCGGAGCATTTCAGTGATGGTCAGCACCAGGTCGGTCGCGGTGGCGCCCTCGGGCAGTTGACCACTGAGCTTGAATCCGACCACC
>DASZNF010000121.1:0-50772 GCA_035551355.1 Pseudonocardiaceae bacterium
CGCCGCCATAAGCATAAGATCAAATGGTCGGTGGACTCTCGCTCCAACCCACGGAGTCCATACGAATCCATCAACCTGACGCTCGGCTGTGGCTGCGAGCTGACTTGGGAGAATCTGCCAGGTTTCGCATCAGACATGGGGTGGGACGTGCGACACATGGGTGGTAAGAGCACTCCTGAGGGCACCACCGACCCGCTGAAGATGTCATACCGTCTTGACGTAAGACGTAAAACTCTTCAGTGACGCTTACCTCTTATTCCCAACCGGCCTGGCGACCAGCCTGCCGCCTCCTTGCTCCCCTTCGGCACTCACCGCCTGTTCAGAGTGCAGCCCGCATCGCCACAGGTCATTTGGCATGGGTCGGCCTGTCAGGTCATCGTCTCTTAAACCGTCGGCTTTGGCCGCGCACGCGACGGGCATGCGGCCCTGCGGAATCTGTCAACCTGAATGATTGCGCCGTGAGGCGCTGTGATCTGAGTGGAGGTGGAAGACCTTCGCCGGGGGCCTGTCGTAGCAGGTCACTGTAGCTGAGGGCAGCCTGATCCGCGTAGCGGCGGGGAGGGCGGGAGCAGCCCTGACAAAGCCGGGAGGTGCCCAGTACTGCCAGATGGGGCGGGTCCGGCGAGCGTGGCGGAAAGGAGTACGTGAGGAACCGGCGTTGTTACGCCCTTGACCTTGACACTGGCTCAAATCTGGCGGATATGGGCCGGGTGCGGTGTGTCCCGCTGTGTGCCGTTGCGGCGGGAACTTCCGGGTGGGTATTCATTCGGCCGACCGGGAGGCCACGCTGAATGGCTGCGGCGTAGGCGTGGCGAGGCCGCCGGGGCACAGCCGGGCTCCTAATCCGCTGAGCGGATCGCAGTGAACACGGGAACCGCCCGCTTCCGGTTCCCCGGCGCAGGCATCCGGCCTGCTGTCCGGGGATAGGCGCGCTGACCGCCGAACGGGCGGGCGGGGCGGAGCCGCCGTAGTAGTCCGGGGCCGGGAGAGCCGGTCACATGGCGAAGGGCGGCAGCGGTTACGAGAAGGGAAGGAGGCTGCAATGCCGCAAGATGCGCCGCTGAATGGCAGCGCTCCCGGCCCGGCCCCGGAGGGGCCGTGGTCGCGGGTAGCGGGGATGCAGGCCAAGCTTCACTGTTGGGCGGCGGCCGATCCCGGCCGCCGGTTTGATGACCTGTTTAACCTCGTGCACGACCCGGCGACGCTGATCGTGGCGTTCGAACGGGTCGCGGGCAACCAGGGCGCGAACACTCCCGGCGTGGACGGCATCACTGCCGAATACGTCGAGAAGGAAGTGGGAGTGCCCGGATTCCTGGATGACCTGCGGGCCGCCCTCAAGGACGGCTCGTTCCGGGCCCTGGCGGTGCGGGAGCGCATGATTCCCAAGCCGGGCGGGTCAGGGAAACTGCGGAGGCTGGGTATCCCCGCCATCGCGGACCGGGTGGTCCAGGCTGCGCTCAAGCTGGTGCTGGAACCCATCTTCGAGACGGACTTCGTGCCCGTCTCCTACGGGTTCCGGCCAAGGCGGCGTGCCCAGGACGCGATCGCCGAGATCCACTTCTACGGCACCCGCGGCTACCGATGGGTGCTGGACGCGGACATCGAGGCGGCCTTCGACAACGTCTCGCACTCGTTCGTCATGGACCGGGTGCGGGCGCGGGTCAAGGACAAGCGCGTGCTGGCACTGGTGAAAGCCTTCCTCAAGGCCGGGGTGCTCACCGAACTCGGTGAGCACCGCGAGACGCTCACCGGAACGCCGCAAGGCGGCATCCTGTCCCCGCTGATCTTCAATATTGCCATGACCGCCCTGGACGAGCACGTGATGGGCGCATGGCAGGAAGGCGGGGTGATGTCGACCGACGGCAGGCGCACTGCCCGGCGCAGGCGTGGCCTGCCGAACTGGCGAATTGTCCGCTATGCGGACGATTTCGCCGTGCTGGTCAACGGCAGCGAGCAGGACGCGCTGGGACTGCGCGAGGACATCGCGGGCGTGCTCGCCACGATGGGGCTGCGGCTCTCGGGGTCCAAGACCCGCGTGGCGCATATGAGCGAGGGGTTCAGCTTCCTCGGGTTCCGCATCCAGTGGCGCCAGAAGAGGGGCACCAGCAAGCACTACGTCTACACCTTCATCGGCGACCGGCCCATCCGGTCGCTGAAGGCGAAGATACGCGCGCTGACCCACAGGACATCACAGCTCGACCTGGAATGGGTGCTGACCAGGCTGAACCAGGTCATGCACGGCTGGGCCAACTACTTCCGGCACGCGGTCGCCAAGAACGCCTTCGCCATGCTGGACAACTTCGCCTGGTGGCGGGTTATCCGCATGCTGATGGAACGGCACCGCTGGAGGTGGAAGGACGTCCGCCGCCGGTTCACTGCCCCCTCCGGGCGGTGGCTGCCGGTCACGGCGGGCGGCGCGGAGCTCCGGCCCATCGCGGCCATACCGGTTACCCGGTACCGTTACCGCGGCACCCAGATCCCCAGTCCATGGGCGGCTGAACCAGCCTGACGGCAGGAACCGTGGAGAGCCCGTTGCGTTGAGAGGCGCACGGCGGGTTCGGCGAGAGGTCCGGGGAGACGGGCCGGGAGCAATCCCAGCACCGCGCCCCGGGCCTACTCAGCGACCAGTGGGTGTTAGGCGGATTCGGCGTCGGTTTGCTGGCCGCTGTTGTCGGCTGGTTGGTTGATCCAGGCGGTGTCGGGTAGATCCAGGATCTTCGGCGCGGTGGTGATCACCGAACCGGGCCGGGTACCGGGCACGGGCGTCGGCGAGCACGATGCGTCGGAACGACGGTGCGACGGTGCGACGACATGGCAGATGTCGACCGTCGGCGGCTCGCTCTGCCACGCCAGTCTGATCCGACGCACGACCGCCAGCCAGAAACCGGAGAACACCACCAGCAGTTCCGCAGGCCGCGCGCCGCCAGGTGCGTGGCGAGATCGCGCACCGCCGAGTCCGGAATCAGATCCGTCGAGTCCGCCGCGAGTCTGCGCCCGGCCGACGCCGGGCATCCCTGTGGAAAGCCCATTTCAATCTGGCCGCTGTCGCTCGGCCGTTCTCCGGCAGCAGCCGTTCGAGGACGAAGACCTCGGCGCCGACACCCTGTTCTGTCAGTCTGTCGGCCAGCGGCAGCCCGGGGACGTGGACTCCGAGCGCCACACCGGAGGTCAGCAGCCCGATCATTGCCCGCTACCCGCCAGAACGTCGAGTTCGGTGCGCATCGGGGGACCGACCATACGGTGCAACGCCGCGCGTTCCCGTTCGGGATAGCCGCGTGGCACGCTCTCCACCAGCATGATCAGGTACAGGTAACAGCGGTACAGCGAGAGCCGCCGCCGGGTCTGGTCGTCGAACGTGACCGTGCCGCCGGCTTCCCGGTAGCCGGTCAGGAAGTCCGTGTCCTTCTCGATGTCGGACAACAGCGCCAGGGAGACGAAGTCAGCGACCGGGTCACCCCAGAACGCCCGCTCACCGTCGATCAGTCCGCCGATCTCCGGCCTGCCGTGCCCGAAGTCGACAAGGATGTTGCCGTTCCACAGGTCGAAGTGGACGAGCTTGGGGGTGTGCACGTCGGCCAGCACGTCCCTGTTCGCCCGTACCAGTTCGGCCAGGTCGGCGACGGGCAGGGGCAACGGCGCCGCGAACCGCTCGGCGTCGGCGAACAACGCGCCGAACATGCCGTCGACCGCCTCCGGCCAATCGCGGGCCAGCGCGACGTGAGCGCGAGGATAGCCGAACCCGTCGCCGGTGACCCGGTGCAGCGCTGCGACCATCCTGCCCAGGTCGCAGCGCAACCGCGCCCTGTCGGTCGGCTCGATCCGGTCACGCCTGCTGTGCCAGGAGTGCCCAGGGCGTTCCTGGTACAGCAGGACGTCGCCGTCGACCACGGAGCGGGTGAAGTCGGCGTGCACGACCTCCGGTGTCGGCACCGACGGCAGCGGCGCGGCCGCGCGGTAGAACACGGCCTCTGCATGCGTCAGGCCCGACTCGTAGGTCATCAGCGGCGTGCCCGAGGTCGGCGAGATCTTCAGCACCAGACCGGACCCGTCGCGCAGGTGTATCAGGTGCACGGTGTTGAACGTGCCCTCGGTGAGTTCCTCGACCGAAGCGATCGACGGCAGGTCCACTCCGCAACTGACCAGGACCCGGTCCACCTCCACCCGGTCGGACCGACGCTGGTATCCGGCTGTCACGCCGTCTCTCCCATTCGTCTACGGCGGGCGTCCGTGTGGATCGCCGCCATCAGGCATATCTGCGGCGCGCCCGGTTCCGCGCCCCATGGTTCACCGTCGCCAGCCACCGGCACCGGCAACGAAACCGGCCTGCGCGCCTATTCGGCGACCTGCCTGCGCCGAACCTGGGTCTACCAGGACTTCTCCGACCGCAACACACTCATGCTGCACGACGCTGGAAACCCTGTCCGCAGCGGCACTTTCCGCCGCGGCATCGCCCGTGCCCAACTGGCCCGCCTGCTCACCTCCCGCGCCGAACTCCGCTCCTACGCCGAGTTGACGGCCGGCCTTGGGTGAGTCTCAGCGGGCCTGCGCGGTGACCACCGCCCGGCCCCGGATCTTCCCGGCCCGCAACCGCCCCAGTGTCAGCGCGGCCTCGGCCAGATCGAACCGCTGCACCGGCACGCTCAACTCGCCTGCCGCGAGCCGTCGCACCAGCCCACCAGCCACCTCCCGGGCGCGGCGCTCCTGGCGGATCATGTTGACCGGCAGCAGCGCCACATCGTCGAGCAGCCAGGACGGCAGGTCGATGCGCACCTCCGTGCCGGTCACGTAGCCGATCACCACCGCGCGCCCGCCCGGCCGCGCCCACCGGGTCCGCTCGATCAGCCCGGCCCCGCCGAGGGTGTCGACGATCAACGAAGCCGAACGCCGCTTGGCCAGTTCCTCGGTCGCCTGCGACCACACCGGCTCGACCCTGTCGGGCACCTCGGCCAACTGGTCTTCCCGGCCGACCACGCCGATCACTTTCGCCCCGGCGGCCAGCGCCTGCTGGGCGACCATCGAGCCCACCGCCCCAGCCGCGCCGACGACGATGACCTCCTCGCCCTCGGCCAGCCGCGCCACATCATGCAAGGCCACATACGCGGTGGTCGCGGGCACGAAGAAGGTCGCGGCGACCTCGGGCGGCAGCTCGTGGTGCAGCCGGGTGACCGCCTTGGCCGGGACGCTGACCCGCTCGGTCCAGGTGCCGTCGCGCAGCAGGCCGAGCCCGCCGCCGCGCAACATCACCTGGCAACCAGGCTCCAGCCCGGACCCCGGATCGGACTCCAGCACGATCCCGGCGCCCTCGACCCCGCCGACATAGGGCAGATCGGGCCGCATGCCGAACTCGCCGCCGGCGATGGTGACATCCAGGTGGGCGACCGCGCCGGCCCGCACCTCGACCAGCACCTGGCCGTCGCCGCGAACCGGTTCCGGGATCTCGTCCAGCACCGGCGGCTGGCCCCAGGCGTGGAACCTGGCCGCCCGCATCAGTCCGCGGCCTTACGCAGGAACGCCAGGCTGATCGGGTTGTAGCGGTCGGCCTGCTCGTGCTGCGGCCAGTGCCCGCAGTTCTCGAACAGCTCCAGCTGGGAGCCGGGGATGGCCTCGTGCATGGCGGCGGCCTCGGGCACTTCGCCGAACGGGTTCTGCCGGCCCCAGACGATCAGCGTCGGCTGGGTGATCCGGGCCAGGTCGTCCGGCCGCAGCAGGTTGCGCTGCCGCCGCTGCATGTCCTGCAACGACAGCAGATTGTCCACATTGGACACGAAGTCCGGCTGATGGTAGATGGCGTGCCGCACCTGCACCAGTTCCTCGGTGGCGTCGGCCTCGCCGGCCATCAGCAGCCGCAGCCGCTCGCGGGTCAGCTCGATGTCGTCGCTGGCCACGGCCTGCTTGGTGCTGGTCCGGATGCGCTCCATCACCGCCGGGTTGGCCACCGTGCCGCCGGCGCACAGCAGTTGCAGGCTGCGCACCCGCTCTGGATGGTCGATCGCGGCCCGCGCGCCGACCCAGCCGCCCAGCGACTCGCCCACGACATGCGCCTTTTCCACACCGACGGCGTCGAGGTAGTCGAGCAGGTGGCGGACGTAGTCGGCGATCTCGTAGGGGTGGTCGGGCTTGCCGGTGTAGCCGTGGCCGAGCATGTCGATGGCGTGCAGGTCGTACTCGGCGTGCGCGGTGAAGTTGCGGGTGAACGCCTCCAGGTGGCCGCTGGTGCCATGCAGGAACACCACGGCGTGGGCGTCCGGGTTCCCGGCGCGCAGCGCGCGGGTCGGCACGCCGCCCGCGTCGACGTACTCCACGCGGTGCGGCAGCGGACTGAGTTCGGTCCAGATGGTCACGGTTGCGCGCTCCTGTTGATCCGGTGCACCTGGGTGTTGCTGCGCGCGGCCAGCTTGCGCAGCCCCACCGCCAGGGCGACCGCGGTGGACAGTGCGATCAGGTATTTCATGGCTTTTCTCCGGCGACGGAATTGAGGAATCCGCTGACCACGGAATAGAAGGCGTGCGGCCGTTCCTCCTGAAGATGATGGGAGGAATGGTCCATCACATGCAGGTTCCCGTTCGGCACCATCCGGGCCAGCATCAGCGGATAATCCGGAGTGAGAAACGCGTCCTGCATACCCCAGATGAACAGTACCGGCGCGGCGATCCGGCCCAGTTCCGCGGTGAGGTCCTGCCAGTCCCCGCGGGGCGAGTCGGACATCGCGGCCAGTTCCCGCTCACCCGGGTCCAGGCTCTGCTGGAAGCGCAATTCCACGGTTTCCCCGGGCAGCGCGTCCGGGTCGTACCACTCCAGCCGGGTGATCAGCTGGCGCATCTTCTCCCTGCTCGGCCCGTCGCCGCCGTAGTAGACGTCCCGGGCGTTGCGGCCGCGCCGGCCGCCCTCGGGCAGCGGGGCAAGTGGACCGTAGAACACCGGCATGCTGCCGGTCACCACCAGCGCACCCACCCGGTCCGGGTATTTCGCGGCCAGATTCAGCGCGATCGTGCCACCCCAGGAATTACACACGAAATCCGCCCGCTCAATCCCGAGCGTGTCCAGCAGACCAACGGTTTTCGCCGCGTGATGATCCCACATCGGCCCGGAAATCAGGGATTTCTCCGATTTCCCGTACTGCTGGATATCCACCAGCAAACACCGACGATCGGCGGCGAACAATGGCGCGACCGGCCCGAAATCGCTCCACGCCGTGCAGCCCGGGCCACCGCCGTGCAGGAACACGATGTCCGTGCCGACGCCGAGATCGTGGTAGTGGTACCGGATCCCGTCGCCATCGGCGTAGTGGCTTTCCGGAGGTGGTGTCATCGTTGTCCTTTCCCGGTGGTGGCCAGGGTGATGCGGGCCAGCACCTCGGCCAGGCGCCGCATGGCGCGCACGTCCACGGTGTTCATGCCCGCGCTGAAGTCGATGTCATCGCCGATGACCTTGGGCATGCCGATCCGCACGGTCGGGATGCCGCGGGCGCGCAGGATGTTCGCGTCGGTGGCGCCGCTGTTCTCAGCCGAAGGCTCGTGCGGCCGGCCGACGGCCCGCTCCCACGCGGCGATCGCGATCCGCGCGATCGGCGTGTCCGGCGGGGTGTGGCTGCCCGGGATGGCCAGCACCATCTCCAACCCGAGCTCGACACCCAGTTCCGCGGCCAGCCGGTCGACGAACGAGCCCAGCTCGCGTTTGATCGCCAGCGGAGTGGTTTCCGGGGTGATCCGGATGTCGAGCCGGATCCGGCAGGCGGCCGGGGTGACGGCGAGCATCCGTTCCCAGCCACCGGCGATCGAGCCGATGATCCCCTGCGGCGCGGCCGTGCCGGTCCGATGCCGCGCCGGATACTCGGCCAGCCAGCCTTCCAGTCGAGTCACCACCTCGGCCGCGGTGACGATCGGATTCCGGTAGGGCAGCCGGTGGCGGCTGCCGGCGTAGGTGTGGATACCGGGCACGGTGATCTCGAACCAGCACAGCCCGACCTCCTCGTGCGCCACGAAGTCGCCGGGCTTGGCGATCACCGCGTAGTCGGTGTGCCAGCCACGTTCGAGCAGGAACGAGCAGCCCACGCCCTGCCCGGTGTTCGCGCGGGCCGGGTAGCCGGGCGACTCGATCGCGTTGGTGGGCATGCCACCCGCGCCGAACGCCACCACCACGTCCCCGGCGAGCTCCGGCCGCAGCGCCCCCAGCGCCTCGGCCAGCACCAGGATGCAGGCCGCGTGCCCCTTGGGGTTGCTCGCACCGAGCCCGGTCACGAACGGGCCGTCGTCGCGGGCCGCGGGCCGCATGTCCGGCCGGAGTTCCGGTCCGATCCAGGGCAGGTCGATATCGGGTTCGCCGCTGGTCAGCGTGTCGATCGGCGCGTACAGCAGCAGATCCGGACCGCTGCCCGCGCCGCGCAGCCGGCCGACCGCGTTGGCCTGGAACTCGTCCAGATACTGGGTGGTCGCGGCGAACCCAGCTTTGGCGAGCCGTTCGGTGAGCAGCCGGGCCAGTGGCGCTTCCCGGCCAGTCGGGCTGGCGATGTCGGTCACCGCGTGCACGGCCTCGCGCAGCCGGTCCTCGGTGACGTACCCCAGGATCTCGTCGAGCATCATGGTTCGATCACCGCCACTCCCATACCGGTCAGCCATTCGGGCATCGGCGAATATGCCAGCGCGCGGCCGGGTTTGAACCCGAGTGCGGAGGCCATCACCAGCCAGGTGCGCAGTTCCTGCCCGCCGTTGCCGGCCACTTTCTCGATCTCCGCGCTGGTCATCCGGGTATACGGCGCCAACTGGCCGTGTTCCAGGTCGGCCAGGAACTTCTCGTCGAACTCGGCGAAGATCACCGGCCGGGCCGCGGTGATGATCTGCCGGCGGCGGACGTCGTAGCGCTCCCAGTCGCCCCGGCCGTTCAGCCAGGCCTGGACCAGGAATTCCTCGTCCTCGCCGTCCGGCGCGCGCCAGTCCGCCGGCCAGGGCAGTTGGTGCGACAGCCCGCCCGAGGCGATCACCACCACCCGCCGGTCCCTCATGGTCTCGATCGCCGCGGCCAGGTTGCGGCCCAACTCGGCGCACCGGTCCGGGCGGGGCAGCGGCGCGGCGAACACGTTCACCACCAGCGGCACCACCGGAATGTCCAGCCCGTCGAGCAGGTACTGGATGGCGTGCGTCTGGCCGTGGTCGATCTGCAACCGGGCCGAGATGGCCACCTCGGTGCCGCGCTGCACCAGTTCCTCGGCCAGCGTGCGCGCGAAGACCGGGTCCGTGCGTTGTGGACCCTTCGGGGTTTTCGCCTCGCCCGCGCCGATGACCTCGCCGACGCCCATGGTGAACGGCGGAATCAGATCCAGCCAGAACCCGCGGAAATGATTGGACCCCACAATGATCGCGATATCCGGCTGGGCAGCCGCGATCGCGTCCCGCGCCTGGTCCAGTGCGTCCCGGAAGCGTTCCGCCCGGTCGGTGTGCACGACCTGGTCCCAGTGCGTGTTCATCAGGGTCGAGTGGGAGGCGCCCACTCCGAGCACGATCCGGGCCATGGTCAGGTCCCCGCCAGGTCGACGCCTTGTTCCTGCAGCCGCTTCACCCGTTCCTCGGAGGTGTCATCGGCGAGCTTGCGCCATTTGAGCAGCGAATCGTCCGGCCGGTAGAGCCGCTCCGGCGGCGCATCGGTCACCTCGACCATCCACTTGTCCTGCGCGGAGAACTGCCCGTGGAACAACCAACGGATAAAACCCAGATACTTGGCGTAAAACCCCAGAGCCTTGATGCCGCGCTCGAAATTCGCCATCACGCCGAAATAGAGATGATTGTCCGCGTCCACCGGCACGTAGAATTCATAGTGGATGAACGTCGGATACACGATGCGCAATATGCCGGGCATGGCCACCGAGGCGAAGCCGGGAAACTCCTGAGCGGCGATCACCGGGTCCACCGTGCGGTGGCTGCCGGTGTTGCCGATGTTGGCCACCTCGGTCGGCGGCTTCAGTTTGTACCAGGCCTGATTGCTCCACCGGCCCAGGCCGGGAAAATCGGCATCCCAGTACTGCTTTTCCTGCACCCGGAAAATCCACCGGCCGCGCCGCACGATATGCGTCTCGTTCCACGCCGGCATCGGCTTGAACAGTCGCCACAACGAGGTGCGGTGCAGGTATTTGGCGTGGCCCTCGTCGTAGCCGTTCTCGCAGGCGAACCGCCAGTTCCCTGCCCGCGGCTGAATGCGCGAGCCAAGGATCGCCGCGTTGTCCACCAGTTCCTCGGGCAACTGCTCGTCGATCGGCGGCGCGTCCTCCCCGTCGCCGACGAACACCCACACCATGCCCAGCCGTTCCTCGACCGGGTAGGTCGGTTGGGTGACTTTGCCACAGATCGGCGAGGCCGGGCCGTCGGTGATCGCCGCTTTCAGCACACCGCTGGCCAGATCGAACGTCCAGCCGTGGTACGGGCAGGAAATCGTGCCCGGGAACTGCTGGTTGCCCTCGCTGAGCGGAACGCCCCGATGCGGGCAGCGGTCCTTGAGCGCATACACCCGGCCGTTGTCCCGGATCAGCACGATCTTCTCGCCGAGCAGCGTGATCTGCGTCGGCTTGCCGCCGAACCGGGAGGAGTAGCCGACCGGATACCAGTAGCCGCGGAATCCGGCGGCGGCCGCCGCGTAGTGCGGCCAGCTCGACCAGTCCTGCCGGCCGGGCAACTTGCCCTGGCGAGCCGGGCGTCGGCGCGGAGTTGTGGCGGTCATGGCAGGCAGTCCACCACCGGGAACCCGATGGTCCCAAGAACGCGGGTCCACTCAGTGAACCCCGGTTACCGGTTCGCTCAGCGGCCCGTTTTGGTCGCCACCCTCGGATTCGTCAGCAACCTCGGGCCGCTGGGCAGTTGGGCAGTTGGGGCCTGCATCGATGTGACCGACCGAGCATGCCTGGACGTGTGCCCGGTCGACGCGATTTTCGTGGACCGCACCGCCCGCGCCGACGAAACCAAAGCGGTGTTCGTGACCGACTCGATCGCCTTCTTCGCCGATATCCTGCCCGGCCGCGACTCGGCGCTGGGCGACCCGGGTGGCGCGGCGACCGTCGGCGAGGTCGGCATCGACACTCCCCTGGTCAGCGCCTACGAGTTCAGCGCCTACGAGTGAGGTGACGTGAGTGCGCAGTTCAGGTTGGCGCCGAACTGCGCACTCACGTACCGGTGAATTTGGGGGTGCGCTTGTCCAGGAAGGCCTGGAGGCCCTCGGCGGCGTCGCCGGTCTGGGTGAGTTCGCGAACGCCGGCCTCCTCCCGGGTCAGCGCCTGCTCGATCGGCAGGCCGTAGCCCTCGTCGACCACCCGTTTGAGCAGCCCGATCGCCCGGGTCGGCTTGGCCGCCAGCACTCGGCCCCACTCGGCGACCACGGTGTCGAACTCGCCCGCGCTCACCATCAGGTCGACCAGTCCGAGGTCGAGCGCGTGCCGCGAGGTCAACCGCTCCCCCTCGATCATCAGTCGCTTGGCCAGATGCGGCCCGACGAGCCGCGGCAACCGCTGGCTGCCGCCCGCGCCGGGGAAAAGGCCCAGCGCGATCTCCGGGAACCCGAAACTGGCCGCTTCGGAGATGATCCGCAGGTCGCAGGCCAGTGACAACTCGGCGCCACCGCCCAGCGCATGCCCATTGATCGCGGCGATGACCGGTTTCGGCGCCAGTTCGAGCAGGCGCTGCACGTCGATCCAGCGGCGCATCTCGACCTGGTTGGCCGCCGACAGGTCGCGCATCACCGCGATATCGGCGCCCGCGACGAAGAACCGGCCCGTTCCGGTGATCACCAGACAGCGCACCTCGGGGTCAGCCGCCAGCGGCGGCAACACGGCAAGGAATTCCGCGATCATCGCCGGATCCACCGCGTTGGCCGGTGGCCGGTCGATCCGGATGGTCGCCACCCCACTGTCCCGGCTGATCCGCAGCACACTCACATGCCCCCCTCAACGCGCTCGGCGTGCCCGTGAACAGGCATTGCTGTGTTGGATAGTTCGCTCGCAAGCTCGCTCACTCGGTAATCCCCTCGGCTCGCAACGCGGCCAACCGCTCCGCGTCCAGATTCAGCAGTTCGCCCAGGATCTCGGCCGAGTGCTGGCCGAGCAGGGGGGCGGGCGCGGTGAGCGCTCCTGGAGTCATCGACAGCTTGGGCACGATCCCCTCATGCCGGACCGATCCGGCGATGGGATGCTCCAGCACCTGGTAGAAGCCACGGGCCGCAAGCTGTTCATCGTCGTCAACCAGGTCCCGCCCGGTCGCCACCAGTGCGGCCGGGACCCCGACGCTTTGCAGCCGAGTCGCCAGGGAGGCCGCGTCCCGAGAACGCGTCCATTCGGTCAGCGCCGCGTCGAGGGTGGGTGCGTTCCGATCCGGTAGGTCGGCCATTTCCTGGAGTGCGGACCATTGTTCGTCCGTGACCGCCGAGATCGCGATCCAGCGGTCCTCTCCGGCCGCCGGATAGACCCCGTGCGGCACTGCGGAAACAGGCCCAGCGGGGTCCAGGACCGCCGGGCCCATGGTCGCGGCCATGGCCTCCAACTGAGACAGATCCACGTAGCCGCCCTGGCCGCGGATGAGCAGGTCGAGGGTGGCGAGGACGGCCGCGTTGGCGGCCACCATGTCGCCGAGCCCGAAGGTCAGGCCCTGGGGTGGCTCGCCGGGATCGGCGGTTTCACTGGACAGTCCGGACATCGCGGCCAGCGTGTCGGCGAAGGTCACCGCCGAGCGCCAGGGCCCGGTCTGGCCCACGCCGGACATGGACACCAGAATCACCCCGGGGTTCCGTTCCCGCAGCGACTGGTAGTCCATTCCCCACTTGGCCAGCGTCCCTGGGCTGAAGTTCTCGGCCACCACATCGCAGTGGGCGGCCAGTTCGCGTAACAGCAGCTGGCCTTCCGAAGTCTTCAGATTCAGTGCGACGCTTTTCTTGTTCCGGTTGAAGTTGAGGAAATAGCCGCTGTCGTCGGGCCCGGCTCCGGGTCGTAGTCGCATCGAGGGCGCGAAGCGGGTGGGGTCGTGCCGGTGTTCGGACTCGATCTTGATGACCTCGGCTCCGTGTTCGGCCAGTTGTTTGGTGACATATGGTCCGGCCAGGACCCAGGTCAGGTCGAGCACTCGGACGCCGTCCAGCGGACGCCGACGGGAAGCACGCCGGCTCCGGGGACTCGGCCACACGGTTGCGGCCTCGGTGAGCGGAGGCAAGCTGACCGGTCGAGGTAATCCGGGTGTGTCCCAGGGAAATCCGGCGTCCTCCCCCACGCCTGGAATCGTCACGAAGAAATTCCGGGAACGCAGCTGCGGGTTATCCACCATTCGGGCCGGTGGTGTGACCTCCGCCCAGGGCAAGGCCCGCGAGCGGCCTTCGGCGGCGATTTCCGCGCTGGTTCGTTTGGCTACGAAGCGGGCGACCACCTCGTCGACCTGCGGCCGGCCCTGCCAGCGCAGCACCGGGTCACTCCACCGCTCGTCCACCAAGTCCTCGGCCGCACCGGTCTCCATCAGCCAGGCGAGCAGATCCGTCCACATGCGCGTGCTGCCCGAATAGCCGCCGGCCACATATCCATCGGCGGCCGCGAAGATCCGGTGCGCGACATGCTCGTAGACGCCACCGTTGCGCACCGGGTAACGGCCTGCGTGGATCCAGGAAATGGCCGCCGTTTCCAGGGTCGCGGCCACCGCCTCCTGCGCGGACACGTCGATCAACTGACCGCGACCGGCCAGCACCCCCAATAAAGCGGCGATCGCGGCGTGCGCCCCGGCGACCTGGAGCGCCTGCTCGCGAGGTGGTGGTTTGGGCGGCCCATCAGCCTGGCCGCCGAGCCAGGTCATGCCGCCCGCAGACGCCAGGATCAGATCGTCGGCCAGCCAGTGCCGGCGCGGGCCGGTCAAGCCGAACGGGGTGACCACCACGTGAACCGTGTCCGGCCAGCGGGAGGTGCCGTCGGCGTTCAGTCCGCGCAATCCCGCCAGCGGGCCGCTTTCCAGCACCACGTCCGCCGCGCAGGCCAACCCGTCGATGCCGGCGCGCACCCAGCGTTTGCCGGCGTGCCAGTGCAGCCGCGCGGCCGGGTCGAGCCCTTCGGCGGGATCGACCCGGACCACGTCGGCGCCCAATCCGACCAGCAGCCGCGCGCCCTGCCACGCCAGCTCATCGGTCAGATCGAGAACCCGCAGCGCCGTCATGAGGTGGCGACCGCAGGCTCCGGCTCGACCGCCCGCGCCCGCGGCTTGATCAGCTTCAACCGCACCACCGGATAAACCACCAGCACCAGCACCGTCGAGGTGACGAACCCGAACGGGAACACCCCGCTCTCCACCAGCAGATAAGCCACGATCGAAGCGAACGCCAGGGTCAGCACACCGGCCCAGTTGACCGACTCCACCTCGGCCAGTTCGGTCCGCCGGCCCCGGCCGACCAGATAGAAATCGGCGACCGCCAGCGCGATGAACCCGATCACCACGATGCCCAGCACGCTGATGAACCCGGACAGCTTGTTGAACACCCCGGCCGCGATCATGATCAGGCAGACCACCTGGGTCAGCAGGATCATCACCAGCCGGTTCGGGTGCCGGCCGGTCAGCACCTGGTACAGGTTGGACAGCGCCAGCGAACCCGAGTATGTGTTCAGCACCTGCACCTTGGCCTGGGCCACGCACATCAGCGCGTAGCCGACCCCGGTGGACAGAATGATGAAGTACGCGCCGGTGTTGTGCGCGGCCAGCGTGTTGGCCGCGGCGAACGCGGTCGATCCGGTGGCCTGCCCGTGCGCCACCAGGTACTGGCCGACCAGCTTGTTGCCGCCGGTGAGCACCACGATGCCCAGCGCGATACCGATGATGTCCAGCATGATCACCCCGGCCAGGCTGACCCCGCCCACCGAGCGCGAGTTGCGCGCGTACCGGCAGTAGTCCGCGTTGACCAGGATCAGCGCGCCGCCCTGCCCGCCGAGCATGCCGACAACCGTGATGAACCGGTCCGCCCCGGTGCCCGCGGCGACCGTGCTGGCCTGGGTGAACGCGGAGCCGAGGCTGGCCCCGGACTCGCCGTAGATCTTGAACATCATGTAGGCGAGCAGGCAGAAGAACAGGATCACCAGCACCGAGGACGTCCGCGCGACCACCTGGATGCCGAACATACTCAACACGACCCACAGAACGGTGAGCACACCGTAGATCAGCAGCCGCGGGCCGATCGAGTCGTGCCAGCCCAGCGCGAACAGGGTTCCGTTGTAGAGCAACACGTTCTCGCTCGCCAGGAACCCGATGATCATGGTGCCGAAGGCCAGCGAGGAGATCGCCGACCCGCGCAGCCCGAGCCCGTAGAGCCGGGGCAGCACCGTGCTGGACAGGCCCGCGGTCTTGGCGATATTCCCGAACAACCAGCCCAGCACCAGAATGAACGCGCCGACGGTCGCGCCGGCCACCAGCCCCATCACCGAGCCGACCAGCGCGGTGATCGTGCCGGCGATGGTCAGCTGCAACAGCGAGGTGGCCACCCCGGCGGGCAACCAGGACAGATACCAACCCGATTTCCGCTGGTCCTCGGGCACCGAATTCAGCGAATTATCGTCAATCGCCTTGGCCAGCGAACTGTCGCTGGTGGACACGTCAAGCACGATCTTGCCTCCTGGCCGAGCCCCCTGATGGACCACCGGGAAAAGATCGGCTGATTATTTGGCCGCGTTTTCCGGTCGGCAACGACCCGAGTCCGCTGAACGGACCGGTCCGCTGGGCGGACCACACGCCCGGCCGGCCAAGGCCGGCAAGCCGTAACATCGGCCGATGACCCTGCCGGCGCTGCTGGACGCACGGGCCGCGGAATTCGGCGGCAAACCCCTGCTCCGCACCGCCACAGTCACCCGGAGCTTCCGGGAGACCAGGGACGCGGCCGCCCGGATGGCCGGGGCACTGGCCGCCCGTGGCGTCACGCCCGGCGATCGGGTTGCCGCGCTGGTGAGCAACCGGGTGGAACTGCTCGATCTGGTGCTGGGCTGCGGCTGGCTGGGCGCGACCGTGGTCCCCCTCAACACCGCACTGCGCGGTGCCAGTCTGCGCACCATTCTTGACCAGGCGCGTCCGGCAATGCTGCTGGTCGAGCCCGAACTGGTCGCGGAACTCCCGACGGACCATCCGCCGCTGTGGGTGTTGAGCGAGGGGCCGGAGGACCATGATCCGCTGCCGGCCGCGGACGTGCGGCCCGGGGATCTCGCGGCGATCCTGTTCACCTCGGGCACGACCGGCGGCGCGAAGGGGGTGTGCTGCCCGCATGCCCAGTTCTCCTGGTGGGGCCACCATGTCGGCCGCACGCTCAAGATCACCGCGGACGATGTGCTGTACACCTGCCTGCCGCTGTTCCACACCAACGCGCTCAACGCGTTCTTCCAGGCGCTGGTCGCCGGGGCCGAGTTCGTGCTGGGCCAACGGTTTTCCGCCTCCCGGTTCTGGTCCGAAGTCCAGGCGGCGGACGCGACCATGACCTACCTGCTGGGCGCCATGGTCAACATGCTGCTCGCGCAACCGCCCGCCGCGATCGATCGGGCACATCGGGCGTGGCGGGCACTGGCTCCCGCCTCCCCCGCGGCGCTGTGTGAGCCGTTCCGGGAACGGTTCGGGGTCAGGCTGGTGGACGGGTTCGGCAGCACCGAGACCAACCTGGTGATCGGCGCCGGACCGGACGACTGC
This sequence comes from Pseudonocardiaceae bacterium, assembly GCA_035551355.1. Lineage (GTDB taxonomy): Bacteria > Actinomycetota > Actinomycetes > Mycobacteriales > Pseudonocardiaceae > DATATV01. Next base: position 16,656 of record DASZNF010000121.1, read on the forward strand.
CGGCCCGGCTACCTCGGCCGGGTGCTGGACGGCTTCGCCGCGCGGGTCGTGGACGCCGAGGACCAGCCGGTTCCGGACGGGACGCCCGGTGAGCTGGTGCTGCGCCACGAGCAGCCCTACGCGTTCAGCCTCGGCTACTGGGAGCAACCCGAGGCGACCGCACAAGCCTGGCGAAACCTGTGGCTGCACACCGGGGACCGGGTGGTCCGCGAGCCGGACGGCTGGTACCGGTTCGTCGACCGGATCAAGGACGTCATCCGCCGCCGCGGCGAGAACATCTCCTCCGTCGAGGTCGAACAGGTCGTGTCGGCCCATCCGGCGGTCGCCGCGGTCGCGGCCTTCGCCGTGCCCGCCGAACTGGCCGAGGACGAGGTGATGATCGCGGTCGTGCCCCGGGCCGGCCACAACCTGGATCCCGCCGACCTGCTCGACCACTGCGCCCGAGACCTGCCCTATTTCGCCGTACCCAGGTACGTGGACATCGTCGCGGAACTGCCGGTCACCGAGACCGGCAAGATCGCCAAGGCGGAACTGCGCCGCCGCGGCGTCACGAAGTCCACAGTAGACACTGGGTCGACGCGCAGGACCCGGGTGGGCAGCCGTGATCCGGCCCCAAGCAGGTCAACTGCTGCAACGCCCGGCTGATCCCGGCCCCGGCCATGCGGAGCGCCCCGGTGCAGCGGTTGAGGTCCAGCCGGGTGGTCGGGCCGGTCACCGACAGCGAGGCCAACAGCGTGTTCCGGCTGGAGAACACCGGCACGGCCAGGCTGAGATAGCCGAGCTTGATCTCCTCGACCTCCAGCGCAAGGCCCTCCCGCCGGATCTTGTCCAGTTGCCCGCGCAGTAGCCCGACAGACCTGGTGGTCTTGTTGGTCAGGGCGGTGAAACCCTGCCGGGCCACTTCGTGGAACAGGCTCTCCGGCGAGTACGCCAGGATCACCTTGCCGGTCGCCGTGCAGTACAACGGCAGCCGGCCGGCCACCCGGGACTTCTTGTTCAGCCCCCGGTGCCCGATGATCTTCTCGATGTACAGCACGTCCAGGCCGTCGTGCACGGCCAGGTGCACGGTTTCCCGGGTGGCCATCAACAGGTCTTCCATGTACGGCAGGGCCGCCTCGCGCAGGATCCGGTTGCGCGGCACCAACTGGCCGAGCTCGAACAACCGCAGGCCCAGCCGGTAGCGGGTGCCGCCGCGTTCCAGCAGCCCCCATTCCAGCAGCTCCTGCGCCAGCCGGTGCACGCTGGCCTTGGCTACGCCGCTGCGCCGGGCCAGATCGGTCAGCGAGAGGTCGACATCCCGCGGGCCGAACGACTCCAGGATCAGCCGGGCCTTGCCCAGTACCGAGTTCATCGGGTCCTGCGTGCCGTCCTGCGGCGCGGCCAGGGCGACCGTCATTGGCACGTACCTCCCGATTCAGTGGCTGACCTCGGACAATGGTTCAGCCAAGCACATGGCCGGGCCGGTTAACGAGACCCGCGGATGAAGACTGTGTTGCCGGCAGCACCCGCTCGGCCACATCGGCCAGCAGTTGCCGCGGCAGGTCGTAGGACCCGACGTGTTGCAGGAAAACCGCTTCCGCCCCGGCCCGCTCGACCTCGCGCAGCCGGGCCACGATCCGTCCGGCCGTCCCGTACAGACAGAACTCCCGGGCGAACACCTCGACCGCCCGGTCGCTCACGAACGGATCGCAGGCCCGCACCGCGGCCGCCCAGTCCTCAGCGTGCAGCAGGTCCGGATAGCTCGCCGGCAGCTGCTGCGGCACCTCGACCTCGACACCGGCCTTGGCCAGAAACGGCGCACCGCCGCCATAGGCGATGCCCAGGCAGACCGGTTTCAGTTCGCGTGCGTCCCGGGCGAGGTCGTCGGTCACCCGGCAGAACGCCGACACCGTGATCGGCCGATCACCGCCCGCGCGCACCGCGCCGATCGCCGCGGCCAGCGGCTCCGGCGCGACCCCGGACAGCAGGATCACGCCATCCGCGATCTCCCCGGCCAGCCGCAGATTGCGCGGGCCGCTGGCGGCCATGTGGATCGGCACCGCGACCGGGTCGCGCAGCCCGGTCACCACCCCGCCGAAGTCCACCCGCTTCCCGGCCAGCAGGTCGCGCAGCACGGACAGCCGGGACCGCAGCTGCGCGCCGGTGCTCGGCCGCAGGCCGATCGGCCCAACCGAGCTGTTGCCCACCCCGACGCCGAGCACGAACCGGCCCGGCGCCAGCTCGGCCACCGTCCGGGCGGCCGAGGCGATCACCGCCGGGTGGCGGGTCACCAGGTTGGTCACCGCGGTGCCGAGGGTGATGCGTGAGGTTGCCGCAGCGACCCCGGCCGCCACCGCGAACACGTCCCGCCAGAGCAACTGCGAGTCGGGCAGCCACACCTCGTCGAGTCCGGCACGTTCGGCGTCCACCGCGAAGTCCGCGATCTCGCGCACCGACGCGCAGGGTGGCACCCGAATCCCGACCCGCATAAGCGACCTCCTGGTTCGTACTAAGTACGGTACAGGCCAGAGAGGCTTCCCGGAAGAGGGTCGGTCAGTCGAGTTCGCGCAGGGTGCTGGCGATGTAGGCCTCAAGGCCGGCGGTGAACTGGCTGTCCGACGGCAGGTCCACAATGGCGTCGGCATACCGCACGACCAGCGGGAACTCGTCACTGGGCAGGCCGGCGTAGAAATGGATGCGCCGCCGCCGCTGCTCGATCGACTCCGCGTTGGACAGCGCGCCCCACGGCCGGGGCGTCTGGTAACCGATGAAGCCGATCGCGTAGGTGATCAGGAACCCGTAGCAGCGCACCGCGATCTTGCCGGGGACACCAGCGTCGACCAACCGTCGCAGCACCGCCTCCATGGCCCCGCGCAGCGCGGTCCGGCTGTCCGTCACCCGGGTGGCCAGAAGCCGTGCCACCGAGGGATGTTCGCGCATCATGGCCAGGAACGCGTAACCCACCGTGCGCAGCGCCTCGGCCGGGCCGCTGTCCGGCTCGGCCGGCAGCTTCATCCGGCCGAGCGCGTGGTCGGCCATGCCGTCGAGGATCTCGTCCCGGCTGCGGAAGTAGCCGTACAGCGTCATCGTGCCCACGTTGAGCTCGGCGGCCAGCCGCCGGACCGTCAGGCGGTCCAGATCTCCCTCCGCGTCGGCGATCCGCAGCGCCGCCTCGATGATCCGGTCCGGCGTCAGCGCGACCGTGCGCCCACCTGGGCGTTTCCGCTGTTCCGCCACGTGCTCCGCCAGCTCTCCGTTGATCACCAACCGTCCCGGTAACCGTAGTGTAGCTTGACTCCGTGCAGTGAACGGTACAAAGTACGGCGGACGCGCCCTTTGGGGGTCAATCGACTTCAGACAGGAGCGGACATGCGACGACGCCTCGGCACGCGCACCGCACTCGGGCTCATTCCACCGATACTGCTGATCATCGGCATGCTGCTGCCCGCGGTGAACGGACCTCACCTCTGGCTGGGCCTGCCCTCGTTGATGTGGTGGCTGGCCGGTTTCGCCGTGTCGGTCACCGTGGCGCTCGCGCTCATCGAGAAGCTGCACCCCGAATCGGGTGATAGCGAATGAACACCGTGCTGATCTTCGTGGTACTCGGCATCATCACCATCGCGGTGTTCGGCTTCCTCGGCCGCCGCCGCACCAGCACCGACCTGGGCGAGTGGGCCGTCGGCGGGCGGCGGCTGGGCACCGCGGCGACCTGGCTGCTCCAGGCCGGCGAAACCTTCACCACCTTCACCTTCGTCGGCCTGGTCGCGCTGTCCTTCGCCACCGGCGCGTCCGCGCTCTACGCCCTGGTCTACACGCCACTGTCCTACCTCGGCCTGTACTTCATCGCGCCGAAGCTGTGGCGGCGGGCCGCCGGACGTGGCTACCTCACCCAGGCCGACTTCTTCACCGACCACTACCGCAGCAAGACGTTCGGCTGGCTGGTTGCCGTGCTCGGCGTGGTCTTCCTGCTGCCCTACCTCCAGTTGCAGATCACCGGACTCGGCCAGATCGTCCAGTTCGCCACCGGCCAGAACACCTCGGTGCGTTGGAGCATGCTGATCGCCTTCGCCCTGGTCGTCGCCTTCGTGCTGTGGGCGGGGCTGCGCGGGGTGGCCGCCGCGTCCTACTTCAAGGACGCCATCATGCTGATCACCCTGCTGATCCTGCTGATCGCGCTGCCCAGCCACTTCGGCGGCCTCACCGGCATCTTCCAGCACGTCCAGCTGCACCTGCCCAGCGCGCTGTCCGTGCACGCCGGCAGCCACGACCCGCTATGGTTCTTCAGCAGCGTCGCCACCAGCGTCATCGGCATCGTCTTCCTCACCGCCCCGCACAACTGGCCGGCCGTGCTGTCCGCGCGCAGTTCGAAAACCCTCCGCCGCAACTACACAATCCTGCCGCTGTACTCGCTGTGCCTGATGCTGCCGGTGGCACTCGGGTTCGTCGCGCTGACCGTGCTCAAGCCCGGCAGCAACGGCAACGCCGCCCTGTTCACCCTGGCCGCCAAGGCATTGCCGAGCTGGGTAGTCGGGCTGATCGCGGTGGGCGGGATCGCCGCCGCCATGGTGCCGGCCGCCGGGATCCTGGTCGGCATCTGCCCGCTGGTCGCGCGCAACATCCTGCGGGTGCGCTCCGAGCGCGGCCAGTACTGGGCCAACCAGCTGACCGTGCTGGTGCTGGTCGCGCTGGCCCTACTGCTCGCCCTGGTCCGGCCCGACTCGCTGGCCAACCTGCTGCTGCTCACCTTCGCCGGCCTCAGCCAGCTGGCCCCCGCCATCGGCGCCGCGCTGATCGGCGAACGCGGCCTGCTCGGCAAGGCCAGCGCCCTGACCGGGGTCATCGTCGGCGTGGCCGCGGTCATCCTGCTGACCTTCACGAACGTGGTCAACATCGGACATCTCGGCGCCGGACTGGCCGCGCTGGCCGTGAATCTCGTGGTCACCGTCGCCGTGGAAGCGGTGTCGCGGCTGGTTGTCGTCCCGGAACCCGAAGGAGCCTGACCCGGCATGCCCCGCCTGATCCTCACCGGCATGCCGCTGATCGACGGCACCGGTAAACCACCCGTTCCCGACGCTTCGCTGGTCATCGACGGCGGCCGGATCGACTCGATCGGCCAGGCCACACCGCGACCCGGCGACCAGGTGATCACCGTCCGCGGCGGCACCGTCCTACCCGGACTCATCGACGCCCACGTGCACCTGCTCTCGCATGCCGGACCCGGCAGGCAGGACGTGCACCTGTGGAACGTGATCACCCCGATCGAGGAACAAACCCTGCACGCGGCCGCCAACGCCCAGCGCGCGCTGCGCAGCGGCGTCACCACGCTGCGCGACACGGCCGGTTCCTGGCCCGAGGTCTCGGTCCGCCGCGCCATCGACGCCGGAATCCTGCCCGGACCGAGGATCCTGGCCTCCGGCATGGTCGGCATGACCGCCGGGCACGCCGACATGTTCGCCCCGGCCGCGCTGCGCGACCGTCTGTGGCCCACCGCGGACGGCGTCGACGAATGCCGCAAGCGTGTCCGCGAATACGCCCGGATGGGCGTCGACCTGATCAAGATCTGCACCAGCGGCGGTACCCTGTCCATCGGCGACCACACCGAATGGCGCAACTACACCGAGGCCGAGGTGCACACCATCGTCGACGAGGCGCACGCCCTCGGCCTGTCGGTAGCCGCCCACGCACACACCGCGACCGGCATCCGGGTCGCCCTGGAAGCCGGGGTGGACACCCTGGAACACGGCTCCGGCCTGGACGCCGAGCTGATCGAGCTGATGCTGCGCACCGGCGCGGCCCTCTGCCCCACCCTGTCCATCTCCGAACACATGCTCAGCAACGGCCGGGCCCGCGGCCTGCCCGAGGCGACCATGGCCAAGGCCGAGCGGCTCGCCCCGGTTCGCCGCGCCGCCGTCCAGGCCGCCTACCGCGCCGGGGTCCCCATCATCACCGGCACCGACTCCAGCAACACCCTCCCCTTCGGCAACCATGCTCGCGAACTCCAGCTGCTGCGCGAGATCGTCGGCATGAGCCCGCTGGAAGCGATCGAGTCGGCCACCTCGGGCGCGGCGAAAGCCCTGGGCATCGGCGACGAAACCGGCTCACTCGAACCAGGGAAGGCCGCCGACGTGCTGATCGTCCGCGGCGATCCGCTCACCGACCTGACCATCCTGCGGGACCACCTGGTGACGGTCCTGCGCGCAGGTGTCCCGGTCGACCCGTCCACGTTGGGAGATTTCGTGTGCTGACCGCCAACTACGTGTCCAGCCGATTCGGCCAGTTGCACTACGTCGAAGCCGGCGCCGGTGACCCCGTCCTGCTGCTGCACCAAACTCCCCGCTCCTGGACCGAATACCAGGACGTCCTGCCGATGCTCGGCGCCACCCATCGCGCCATCGCCATGGACACCGTCGGCTACGGCAACTCCGCGAAACCCGCGGCCGACCAGAGCATCGAACAGTTCGCCGACGGCGTCGAAGATCTGGTCGACGCGCTGGGCCTGGAGGCCTTCCACCTGGTCGGCCACCACACCGGTGGCGTTGTCGCCGTGGAGGTCGCCGCCCGCCTCGGCGCCCGGATCCGCGGCCTGGTCCTGTCCGCGACCCCGTTCGTCACCCCGGAAAAACGCGCCCGCGCGATCTGGCAGCGCCCGATCGACTGGGTCCAGTCCAAACCGGACGGTTCGCACCTGGTCGAACTCTGGAATCGCCGCCGCCAGTACTACCAGCCCGGCCAGGAAGCCGCGCTGCACCGGTTCATGGCCGACGCCATCCACGTGCTGGACCGCGCCGAGGACGGCCACATCGCGGTCCGCCAGTACCACATGGACGAACGACTCCCGCTGATCAAGACCCCGGTAACGGTCATCTGCGGCCAGGACGACCAACCCGCCATGCCCGGCATCGAACCCATGGCCGCCGCCCTGTCCGCGAAGATCCACTTCGTCCCGGACGCGGGCGTTCCCCTGCCCGAACAGCAACCGGAAGCCTTCACCCGGCTGGTTCGTGCGGCGATCAGCCGATGACCACCCGCCTGACCAACGCCCAGCTCATCGACGGCACCGGCACCCCACCCATCGCCGACGCCACCGTCTGTTTCGACCAGGACACCATCAGCTATGCCGGCCCCAGCGCCCACGCCCCGCAATCGCCAGACGACACGATCATCGACGTGCGCGGCGGCACGGTGCTGCCCGGCTTCATCGACAGCCATGTCCACCTCGGCTTCGCACACGGCGCCGGCCCCGGCAAACGCGCCCTGGAAGACCCGGTGCACCTGGTCTTCGACACCGCCGAGCGGCTGCGCATGACCCTCGACGCCGGCATCACCACCGCCCGCGACCTCGGCGGCCTCCCCGCCGGCTACCGCACGGCCGTCGCGACCGGCAAAGTGACCGGCCCCCGCCTGCACACGGCCGTCCGGATCATCAGCCACACCGGTGGCCACGCCGACGTCCGGCAGCCCGACGGCACCGACCTCAGCGGCGGAATGTCCGAAATCGCCGACAGCGTGGACGAGGTCCGGCTGGCCGTCCGCCGCGTGCTGCGCGCCGGGGCCGACGTGGTCAAGGTGTGCGCCACCGGTGGCATGGCCAGCCCCTACGACGATCCCGACGACGAGGGCCTGCTGGCGGACGAACTCCGCGCGGCCGTGCACGAGGCCCAGCGCCACGGCGGCAAACCGGTCGCGGCGCACGCCCAGGGCACGGCCGGAATCCTGAACGCGCTGCGCGCCCGGGTGACCAGCATCGAACACGGCTACGGCATCGACGATGCGGGCCTCGACCTGGCCGGCGAGCACGGCAGTTACCTGGTGCCCACTCTGTCCACTGTGTACGCGGGGATCAACCGGGACACCATGCCCGACTACCACTACCAGAAGAAGACCCGCTGGTCCGGCCGCACCAAGGAGAACATCGCCCGGGCCATCGAGCGTGGTGTCCGCATCGCCATGGGCACCGACGCGGCCGTCGGACCGCACGGCCAGAACCTCCGCGAGCTGGCTTACCTGGTCGACCTCGGCATGTCCCCGATGGACGCGATCCTCGCCGGAACCCGCACCGCGGCGGAACTTCTCGGCCTGTCCGACCAGCTCGGCACGGTCACCGAAGGCAAACACGCCGACCTGGTCGTCTGCCAGGGCGATCCACTGGCCGCCATCGAAGTGCTGGGCGATCCGGCCAATATCGTCACTGTGATCAAACAGGGAAAGGTACTGAAGAACCTGGATTGACCGGGTCCGCCGGTCAGCACGCCAACCACCCCGGCTTCTGCAGCTGCTCCCAGCGATGAGCGGCAGGACCTGATCGATGCATTTACTGAATTGGACCAGGAGTGGCGGCTCGGCTTGGCCGACACGGAGCAGCTCCGCGACGGCGACCTGCTGAACATGTTGGGTGAGGTCGTGGATCGGGGCGGTCCGCGAGGCACAGTTTATGGCCTGGTGTTCGTGCTGGCCGCGTCGTTGGTCGCCGTGCTGGCAGGCGCGAAGAATCTCCAAGAGATCGCCGGTCACGTGGCTGACTTCCCCCACCGCTGCTGCGTAGGCTGGGTGGCATATGGTGTTGGTTTCAGCGGAAGTTCCGCGCGCCGAGCAAGGACGCAATTCGTCATTTTGTGAAAGAACGAGGACACGGCCGGATCAGCCACTGGACGGCGGGTATTACCGACGCCGAAGGAATCAACACGCGGGCCATCGACCTACAGACTACGCGCGAGGGAATTGGGAAATAGAGAACAAATCCCATTACGTACACGACACCACCTGGCGCGATCCCACTACTCACTACCTGAAGCGACGGGCCGCCACCTAACGCGATCTTGATCCAGCCCTGCCCTTCGAGTTCCTCCCGTCGCTGACCGGCATCCGGCCGTGCCGGTCGAGGAAGTCTCCGACAACGTCCTGTACCTGGCCTGGGATCAGGACGCCACACCGCACCCGTCGTGGCTCGGTCCCTGCACGGTTCGATGACCGTGTGATGGTCAATTCGATAACCACCGCATGGACGGGCCCATGGCCGGGCCGCGGACAAATCGGACTCCTCCCTGATCACGACGTATATTGACGCATCAACTGCGTTTCCATGAATTAGTCATTTTCACTTCTTCAAGCACATCCTTGACCGGCTTCTATGCTGCTGATAGAGTCGAATTGGCAGTACGGTAGATACATTAAAAATTAGTCCAAAAACGTAGGCCCCACAATAAATAGCCGACCGACAAGGTCGTCAACTACCAATGCGGGGAGTACGCGTGAGCGCCGGTTATTTGCGTTATCTGACCAGTACCGTCGGTTTGGTCACCAGCATTCAGGGCAAGCAGGTCAACGTCATGACGGCCGAATGGTCGTACTTCGTGGCTCGGGAACCGCTGTGCATCGCGGTCAGTGTGAATGCGGCGAACTGGTCCAACGGCCGGATCCGGGACGCGGGCGAATTTGGGATCACCCTGTGCGACGATTCCCAGGCCGCCCTCGCCTCGTTCACCGGCACCTTCAGCGGACTGGACGTGGACAAGACCAGCTGCGCCGACCTGGAACTGGTGCCGCCGGCCGTGTTGCACACCCCGCATGTCCGGGGCGGCGTGCTGAACGCCGAGTGCGCGGTCCGCGACATCGTCGAACTTCCCGGCTACACACTGGTCGTCGGCGAGGCCGTGTGGGTGCGCGCCGATGACGAGGCCTCCCGGCGCCCGCTGGTCAAACACGGCACCCTGCACACGCTGGGGCCGAAACTGGCCGACGATCGCACCGTGGTGGCGGCCGGCTTCCCCGACCCCGCCGAACCCGTGCTGCGGGTGGCCGCGACCGCCTACGGCGCCCCGCCCGGCACCCCGTGGCAGCTCTCGGTGTCCAGCGCCGCGACCGGCGCCAGCTACGCCGACCTGTCCTGCCCGGACGACGAGGACGGCGGACCGCTGCTGGTGGACGTGGACCTGCCCGCGGACGCCGACGCCGAACCGCTGACCGTCCAGGTTTCCCGCGCCGACTGCCGGCCCGGGTTTGCCACCGCGGCGGCAAGATCCGTCGCCACGCTGGCCTGACCGCCCTGCCCGAATTTCATCCTTTGCGTTCACGCCCTCGAATTCCTCGGTACGCAGTCACCGAGGCGGACCAGGCTGCCTGACCGGCAAAGGAGGTGAATGGAAATGACCAAGCCCGTGCGCCGTTACGCCAAGATCCTGAAGTGATCTCGCCCCGGGGACGTCCGCGCAACGCGCGGCGTCCCCGGGCCCACTACCCGCCGACCACAAGCTCCGAAGTAGCCAAGAGGTGAGCACATTGGAACTGCGCAATCGAGTTCTCAGGCTTTTGCACCTAGGCGAGCTGGGTATTCTCGTCACGGACGTGGCCGGTGAGCTGCACCTGCTCGATGAGGATCTCAACCTGATCGGCTTTTCCACCTCGCTACCCGGCGGGCAGCCCGTCTACGCGGTCACCGCGACCGACGAGTACGTCGTCACCAAGGACAAGCGCGGCGGGATCAGCCGCTGGGCGCTGCCCTCGCTGGACCTGCTCGACCACCTCGACGCGGACGCTCTGTGCGACCGCTCGTTGTTGATGCCGGGCGAGGAGCCGTCCCCGACCATCAACCGGGGCATCGGCATCTGGCAGGACAAGGTCTACGTCAACAACGGCTACCTGCAGCTGGTGATCATCGACCTGCCCACCTTCACGGTGGAGCGCATCGGGCCCTCGATCAGCGGCGACTATCTGGAGTGGCTGTCGTTCGACCGGCCCGATCTGCACGCCGTCACCGACAAGAAGGGCAGGCTGTTCCTCGGTGACGTGACCACCCTGGACTTCCCGGTCGAGGTGCGGGTGGACGACCGGTCCAACGTGCACCGGGTGCGCTGGGACGAGCGGCACAGGCGGTTCTGGCTCACCCAGGACAGCGGACTCGGCGACACCGACCGGGTCACCAACGGCGTCATCATCGTGACCGAGGACGGCCGGATCGCCGACAGCATGTTGTTCGCCACCAATGATGTCGAAGCCGTCGAGTTCACCTCGGACTACCGGTGGGCCTACGTCGGCGGCTTCGACAACGAGCTGCACAAGTTCGACAACAGCACCCCGGAACTGCGCATCGCGCAGACGACCCCGTTCGAGCACAACATCATCGACATCGCGGTGAGCCCGGATTCGGATCGGGTGTTCGTGCTGACCCAGGACGGCCTGATCACCGCGTTGGACGACGAGGGCAGGGTGGTCGCCAATGCGCCGTTCCGCAGGCAATGTGTCTGGGACCTGCAAAGCCACCCCGACCAGCCGGAACGAATCTTCGCGGCCTCGGACGGGAGCGTCGCCGAACTGATCGTGGACCTCAGCGGGCCGCGGGACACCGCGCTGGTGCGGCTGGTGGCCCAGCACCGGCACGGCCTGGGCCTGACCAAGCGCGTGGTGCCGCTGCCCGACGGCGGCTGGCTCGGCGTCACCCGGGAGGACAACGCCTTCCGTGCGGGCCCGTATGGACTGCTGGACTGGCAGGTGCACTTCGACAACCGGCTGTTCACCGCGTCGGTCGACCCCACCGGCAGCACGGTGCTGATCACCGCCAACGCGGGTGGGTACGAGCTGGACCTCAAGACCGGGGACCTGAAGAACAAGATCGACGTCGGCAACGTGCCGGTCTGGGCGGGCACCTACGCGCCGAACGGGGACCGGTTGCTGGGCCGACGCGACGGCATGGTCTACCGGGTCGCGGCCGAGTCGCAGGACGTGGTGTGGTCGGTGAGCACCGGCGAGGATGCCTACAGCAAGCGGCTGTTCTTCGACGGGGACCGGCTGTTCGTCACTGGCGGCGGGAGTGTCCGGGAACTGGATCCCAGGACCGGGAAAACCTGGCGGGTGTTCGAGGAGACGCTGGAGAACACCGCGGAGGACGCGGTCAGCATCGACGGCCGGGTGTACATCGTCACCTACGGCTGCCAGCTCGGCGTATTCACCGACCCGCCCGAGCCCGGCCCGGCCGAGCCGGAACTGCTGGGCATCATCGAACCGCTGCCCGACTTCGCCAAGGCCATCCACCCGCTGCGCAGTGCTGATGGCACCCCCTACCTGCTGGCAGGCGGCCGGGGTGGCTGGCTGCGCACGTACTCCCTCGGCGATGACGGCCCGCACCGGGTGCGTGACTTGTGGCTGGTACCGGATTCCGGGGCAGGGCAATGAGTTCGGCGCCCACCGGCACCGCACGAGAGGGGGCCCCGCAGGGCTCGCTGTGGCGCGACCGGCGATTCCTCACCTTCAGCGGCGGCGTGTTCGTCAACAGCCTCGGCGACGGTGTCTACACCGTCGCGCTCCCGCTGCTGGCTTACGACCTGACCCGGTCGTTGCAGGTCATGGTGCTGCTGGCGGCCGCGTTCCCGGTGGCGCTGCTGGTCAGTGGCCCGCTGTTCGGGTATGTGGCCGACCGGTACGGCAGCCGAGTGCTGGTGGTGCCCGGCCTGGCGGCGCAGTTCATCGCCGCGCTCGGGCTCAACCTGTTGCTGGGTATGGGAAAGCTGGACACGGCGGTGCTGGTGGCCTGCCAGTTCATCGTCCAGGTCGGCGGGGCGGCCTACCGCAGTGGCTGGTTCGCCAGCCTGCCCTCGCTGTTTCCCGCCCAGCCCGGCCAGGCCCGCGGCATTCTCGCCGCGCAGTACGAGGCGACCACCATCCTCGGGCCGTTGCTGGCCGGCGCGCTGGTCGGGCCGCTGGGCTACCAGACCTTGTTGTGGCTCAACCTGATCACCTTCACCGCACCCGCGCTGGTCTGGCTGACCGGGATCCGCGCCCCGCGGGAGAACGACGGGGGCGCAGCCGCACTGGGCATCGTCAAATCGCTGGCCGAGGGCTGGCAGGTGCTGCGCCGCAGCCGCCCGGTGTTCATCGCCATGCTGCTTCTGATCCCGTGCGAGCTGCTGGCCAGCACCGGCACGCTGAACCTGTCGCTGTACTACCTGCGCAACGACCTGCGGTTGTCCAACTCGCTGGTCAGTGGCGTGGTCGCGGTGGTGAACCTGGCTGCCATGGTATGCGCGCTGCTGATGAGCAGGCGCCGCCGGATCCGGCTGCGCACGGTAGCCACCCTCGCTCTGAGTGTGCTGGCGGTCGGCCTGCTCGTGCTGCCCGTGCCGGTCGCGCTGTTGGTGGTACCCGCGCTGGTCGCGGTGTTCGGCGCCTACACCGCAGTCACCACGGCGGCTGAGATCCTGCTCTACGACACGCTGCCCCGGGAGGTGATCGGCCGCATCTACGGTCTGTGGCGGCTGATCTGCGGGAGTGCCAGTGCCCTGGGGCCGTTGGTGATTTCCACATCGAGCGCGGTGCTGGGAACCCGAGGCGCCTTCCTGACCCTGGGGATTCTTGCCCTCGTCCCGGTCGGCTGGCTGCTGCGCAATCGGCGCCGGGACTGGGATCGCGCGCAAGTCCGCTTCGACATTTCCCCGTCCGACTGAGAGTCGTTTGGAGTTGTCATGACCCTCAATGGAATTCCGGTCGCGCCGAGTCCGTCGCCGTCAGTAGTGCCCACGACGCCGCGGATTCGCACCCAGGCGCCAATGCCCATGGCCGGAGACCCGGACGGCCCGATCCCGTTGCTGACCAGTTTCACCGGCTTGCGGGACGCCGCCGAGCATGTCGCGCTGATCTTTCCCAACGCGTCCATGACCACTCCCTTCGTCCGGGTGCACTCCGAATGCCTGACCGGCGACGTGTTCGGCAGCGCCCGATGTGACTGCGGTGCGCAGCTCAACGAGGCGGTCGGGCTGATTTCCCAGCAAGGCGGGGTTTTGCTGTATTTGCGCCAGGAAGGGCGCGGCATCGGGTTGTACAACAAGCTCGACGCCTACCGGCTGCAGGACGCGGGCCGGGACACCGTCGACGCCAATCTGGAACTCGATCTTCCCGCCGACGCGCGCCATTATGAGGTCGCCGCCGAGATGCTCACCGCGCTGGACGTGGACGACATCATTCTCATCACCAACAACCCGGACAAGGTCAACGGGTTGCGGGACGCGGGTATCACGGTCCGCCGCACCCTCCGGACGGGCGTCTACCCCACGAAATACAACCGACGATATCTCCGCACCAAAGCGGATCGCTTTCATCACAACATCAGCGCCTGAAACCACGATTCGGAAGAGGGAAGTAGTGATGATCGAACACACCGGACCCATCAGCGGCATCGCCGCGCACGGTGACGAATTCGTGGCCACCGCCGGATACGACAACCAGGTGATCCTGTGGGACCAACGCACCGGCACCGCCGTCAGCCGCGCCCTGCACGATCACCTGGCCAACCAGTGCGCCTTCGACCCGTCCGGAACGCTGCTGGTCACCTCGTCCAGCGACTACACCGCCCGGCTGTGGTCGGTGCCGGACCTGTCCCTGCTGGCCGTGCTCAACGACCATGACGACGACGTCGAGATGTCGGTGTTCCACCCGACCGAGAAGCTGGTCGCGACCGCCTCCCGGGACCATCAGCTGCGGGTCTACGACCTGCAGGGCGCGCTGGTCCGGCGGTTCGCCGGGCACAAGGCCGATGTCATCTCCGTCGAGTGGGCCGCGGGCGGCGAGGAACTGATCACCTCCAGCGACGACGGTACGGTCAAGCGGTGGTCGATGGCCACCGGGGACCTGGTCGAGAACATCGATCTCGGCGGTGTGGAAACCGACACGGTGGTCATCGATCCGGCCGGGGTCCTCTACGCGGGCAACGATCTCGGCGAGATCGTGGTGGTGCGCGGCGGCGGCATCGAGCGGGTCAGCGCGCACCAGGCGGGCATCAAGCGGCTGGTGCTGGCGGCCGACCGGAACCTGCTGATCAGCCTGAGTTACGACCGCGCCATGCGGCTGTGGGACGTCTCCGGCGCGGTGCCGACCCGGGTCGCGGAGACCTCGTTCCCGGCGGATGTGTGGCCGCGGTCCTGCGCTTTCGCCGCGGGCAGCACCGTGGTGTGCGGCACGTTCGGCAGCAAGTACCGCACCTTCGACTACGACACCGGTCAGTGGGCCGAAGAGATCGTGCCGGCGACCCGCGGGGTGAACGCCAGTTGCGCGTTCGACCACAGCGTGTTCACCGTCGGTGACTCCGGCACGGTGTACCGCGACCAGACGAGCATCGTGGAGCTGGGCAGCCTGTGCAACTTCCTGACGCCGCTGAACGAGCTGCTGGTGACCGGCGGTCAGCTGGGCCGGGTGATGGACGCGCTCACCGCGCGCACGATGTACGAGCACCACTCCCCGATCAACTGCGGCGCGCGGTTCCATCGCGACGGCGTCGAGCACGTGGTCATCGGCGCGTACACCGGTGAGGGAATCGTGTTGCGCGCCGACGGCGACCGACTGTCCTTTGTGGAGGAAGTGCAGCTGCACGAGAACGCGGTGAAGGGCATCGCGGTGTCCGACGGCGTGATCTTCTCGGCCTGCGCCGACCAGAGCGTGGCCTGGCACGACGCGACGACCCTGGCCGAACTGCACCGGGCGCCCGCCGCGCACGACCGCATCGCCAACGCCTGCGTGGCGCTGGGCGGAGGCGAGTTCGCCAGCGTGGGCCGCGATCTGCGGCTGCGACTGTGGGACAAGTCGTTCCACAACGAGTCGCTGCCGACCCCGCTGACCCACTCGATCAAGTGCGTGTCGGCCAACACCAGCGGGGACATCCTCGCGCTGGGCGCCTACGACGGCCATGTCGCGGTGTACGACCGGACGGCGGGCCGCTGGCTGGACACTCCCCGGCCCACCGCGTCCGGGATCTCCGCGATGGCCTTCGACGCCGAGCGGCAGCGGTTCCTGGCCAGCTCCTACGACGGCCGGGCCTACCCGATAGCGGTGGACCGGACCTGATGACCAGCCTGGCCGGGGTCAACCCGAACTCACTCGACGACCGGGCCGCGATGGGCCTGCCCGCCCAGCTGGTCGAGAGGTTCGCGCCGGACGCGTACGCGCGGCACGCCGAGTTGCTCGGCCGCCCGGCCGCGGCGCTGCTCACCGTGCTCGCGGACCCGGACGCGGCGCTGGAGCGCCGCTATGTCGCCGGCACCGCGCTGGCGATGCTCGGCGATCCCCGCATCCGGCCGCTGGACCCCGCGATGGTCACCATTCCGGCCGCCCGCACCGAAATCGGTCTCGCAGCGTCGGAAGTGGACGCCGTGACGCAGCGGTGGCGGCACGCCGGGGTCCAGCGTGACTGGATCAGCAAGGAATGCCCGGCGCACCGGGTGGCGCTCGCGGAGTTCCGGATCATGCGCTGGCCGGTGACGAACGTGGCGTACCGGCAGTTCCTGGCCGAGACCCAGCATGCGGAACTGCCCACCTCGTGGCGGTTCGGCGGTTATCCGCACCTGCGCGCCAACCATCCGGTGTGGACGGTCCGGCCGGCCGACGCCGAGCACTATGCCCGCTGGCTGTCCGCGCGCACCGGGCGGGCGTTCCGGCTGCCCACCGAAGCCGAATGGGAGCACGCCGCGCACGGCGGCACCGGCGCGGAATACCCGTGGGGCGAGGATTTCCATGCGGACGCGGCGAACACCGTGGAAGCCGGGCCACTGAGCACCACCCCGGTCGGGATGTATCCGCACGGCCGCAGTGTCACCGGCGCGGAGGATCTCGCGGGCAACGTGGAGGAGTTCGTCGCCGACAACTACCGCCCCTACCCCGGCGGCGCCGAGATCGCCGACGATCTGACCATCGGCCGGGACGGCTACCGCGTCGCCCGCGGCGGCAGCTTCACCCGGTTCGGCGACCTGGCGCGGTGCCGTCGGCGGCACGGCTGGTTCGACCGTGCCATCTACGCCATGGGTTTCCGGCTCGCCGAAACACCGTGACAACACACCGAGTCGAGTCCAAGGAGGACGTATGAGCGCGACCGCGGAAACCACGGTCCGGCCGGCCACCGCCGCCGACCGAACCGCGTTGGTCAAGGTGGTGCAGGACTACGAGCGGCGGGTGTTCGGCAGTGCGCCCGAAGCCGGCCAGGCGGCCGCGACGATCGACGACTCCGCAGGCATCCAGCTGGTGGAGGTCGACGGCGCGCCCGTCGCCCTGCTGAGCACCGTGTCGGCGGTGCAGGTCACCCAGGTCGACCTGCTGGCCGGTCCGGACGCGGCAGCGGCGAGCCAGGAACTGCTGCGCTGGGCGGTCGATGCGTTCGACGCCACCCGGATCCGGGTGCCCGCCGACGACGAGCAGCTGGCCGCCGCGCTGGACGCGACCGAGGGCTGGCACCGCGACCACGTCGCGCTGGACGTGTTCCGAGACACCTCGTTGCCGCTGCCCGACATCCGGGTGGACGACACGGTCCGGGTGGAGACGCTGCCCGCCGACCCCGATCTGGATGCGCTGCACCAGGTGATCTACCACGACGCCGAGTGGGAGGCCTCCGGCGGCGGTTACCACGAGGACCGGATCGGCTGGCGGGAGAATCTGGTCGGGCACGGGTTGTGCGGCGCGCTGGCCACCGATGTGCTCACCGACAAACCGGTCGGCGCGATCGTCGCCTGGCCCGAGGGCGAGGACCTTGTCTGGATGCACCGGGTGGCGGTGGCCACCGACCAGCGTGGCCGGGGCATCGCCGGCGGCCTGCTGTACCGGGCCATCGCCGACTGCCGCTCCACCGGTCACGCCTGGCTCGGGGTGGCCACCCATCTGGCCAACACCGGGGCGCTCGCGCTGTACAACAAGTGGAATTTCGATGTGCAGCAACAGTATTTCATCTACCGGACCGCGGCCTGAGTGGAGGCAGCGGTGACGGCACAGACGACCAACCCGATCGGCAACGGCCAGGCGTCGCGGGCCGGCCAGGACGACATCGGGCAACCGCTGATCTCCGGTGGGCACCTGGTGGCCAGGGCGCTCAAGGCCGAGGGCGTCGACACCATCTTCACCCTGTGCGGCGGGCACATCATCGACATCTACGACGGATGTGCCGACGAGGGCATCGACGTGATCGACGTGCGGCACGAGCAGGTCGCCGCACACGCCGCGGACGGGTATGCGCGGATCACCGGCCGGCCGGGCTGCGCGGTGGTCACCGCGGGGCCCGGCACCACCGACGCGGTGACCGGGGTGGCCAACGCCCTGCGGGCGGAGAGCCCGATGCTGCTGATCGGCGGCCAGGGCGCGTCGACCCAGGCCCAGATGGGTGCGCTGCAGGAGCTGCCGCACGTGGCCATGATGGCGCCGATCACCAAGTTCGCGGCGAACGTGCCCGCCACCAGCCGGGTGGCCGATCTGGTGTCCACGGCGTTCCGCGAGTGCTATCACGGCGCGCCCGGACCGTCCTTCCTGGAGATCCCGCGCGATGTGCTGGACGCCCGGATCCCGTTGGCCCAGGCCAGGGTTCCGGCTGCCGGCGGCTATCGGGCGTCCACCCGCAGCGCGGGTGACCCGGCCGCGATCCTGCGGCTGGCCGATCTGCTCGGTCACGCCGAACGACCGGTCATCCTGCTGGGCAGCCAGGTGTGGACGACCGGGGGCACGGACGCGGCCGCCGAACTGGTGCGCACCCAGCACATTCCGGCCTACTTCAACGGCGCGGGCCGCGGCACGCTGCCGCCCGGCGATCCGCACCACTTCCAGCTCTCCCGCAGGCATGCCTTCGACCGGGCCGACCTGATCGTGATCGTCGGCACCCCGTTGGACTTCCGGATGGGCTATGGCCGCAGGCTCAATCCGGACGCGGCGGTGGTGCAGATCGACCTGGACTACCGCACCGTCGGTAAGAACCGCGATGTCGGACTGGGCATCGTCGGGGACGCCGGAGCGGTGCTGGCCGCGGTGCGGGCCGCCTGCGGCGACACCGGCGCACCGGCCCGCACGGCGTGGCTGGCGGAACTGCGCGCGGTGGAGGACAAGGCGCGCGACAAGCGGCTGCCACGACTGCGCTCCGACGCCGCGCCGATCCACCCCTACCGGCTGGTGCATGAGATCAACGAGTTCCTCACCGAGGATTCCTTCTACATCGGCGACGGCGGCGATATCGTCACCTTCTCCGGTCAGGTGATCCAGCCCAAGTCCCCCGGGCACTGGCTGGATCCTGGGCCGCTGGGCACCCTTGGCGTGGGCATCCCGTTCGTGCTGGCCGCCAAACACGCCCGGCCGGACCAGGAAGTCGTGGCTCTGTTCGGGGACGGCGCGTTCAGCCTCACCGGGTGGGATTTCGAAACTCTGGTCCGGTACGACCTGCCGTTCGTGGGCATCGTCGGGAACAATTCCTCGATGAACCAGATCCGCTACGGGCAGGCGCACAAATACGGCGCGGACCGGGCCCGGCTGGGCAACACGCTCGGCGAAGTCCGCTACGACGAGTTCGCTCGGATGCTCGGTGGTTACGGCGAAGCGGTGTCCGATCCGCAGGAGATCGGGCCCGCGCTGCGGCGGGCCCGGGAGTCGGGCAAACCCTCGCTGATCAATGTTTGGATCGATCCCGATGTGTATTCGCCGGGAACGATGAACCAGACCATGTACAAATAGCGGTTTCTTTTCCCGGTGGCCGCGCCGGGCGCGGGTGGACAGCGAAAGGACTTGTGATGGGAAAGGCGTTGGAGGGTGTCCGGGTCATCGACATGACCCACGTCCAGTCGGGTCCCTCCGCCACGCAGCTGCTCGCCTGGCTGGGTGCGGACGTGATCAAGGTGGAGACGCCAGGCAACGGTGATGTGACCCGCGGCCAGCTCGCGGATGTGCCCGACGCGGACAGCCTGTACTTCACCATGCTCAACGGGAACAAGCGCAGCATCACGCTCAACCTCAAAAGCCCCTGGGGCAAGGAGATCTTCGCGCGACTGGCGTCCACATCGGATGTTCTGGTGGAGAATTTCGGCCCGGGGACCATGGACCGGCTGGGATTCACCTGGGAACGGCTGCACGAGCTCAACGAGCGGCTCGTCTACGCCTCCATCAAGGGATTCGGGGCGGGCCGGTACGTGAAGTTCAAGGCGTACGAGGTTATCGCGCAGGCCATGGGCGGGGCGATGAGCACCACCGGGTTCGAGGACGGGCCGCCGACTGCGACCGGCGCGCAGATCGGCGACTCCGGCACCGGCATCCACCTGGTGGCCGCCATCCTGGCCGCGCTGTACCAGCGCACCAGCACCGGGCAGGGCCAGCGGGTCCAAGTCTCCATGCAGGACTCGGTGCTCAACCTGTGCCGGGTGAAACTGCGCGACCAGCAGCGGCTGGCCAACGGCCCGCTCGGCGAATACCCGAACGAGCGGTTCGGCGAGGCAGTACCACGATCGGGCAATGCCTCCGGCGGCGGGCATCCGGGCTGGGCGCTGCGCTGTGCGCCGGGCGGCCCGAACGACTACATCTACGTGATCATCCAGCCCGTGGGCTGGCGCCCGATCACCGAGCTGATCGATCGTCCCGAACTGGCCGACGACCCGGCGTGGAACACCGCGGCGGCTCGTCTGTCCAAACTGGACAAGGTGTTCTCGCTGATCGAGGAATGGACCGAGCGCCACTCCAAGTGGGAGGTCATGGAACGACTCAACGCCAACGGCATCCCGTGCGGACCGATCCTGTCGACCAAGGAGCTGGTCGAGGACGAAACGCTGGCCGAATTGGGCTCGGTGGTGGAGGTGACCCATCCCGATCGCGGCAAGTACAAGACCGTGGGCTGCCCGCTGCGGCTGTCCGACTCCCCGGTGACCGTCGAGCGCTCCCCCTTGCTGGGCGAGCACACCGCGGAAATCCTCGCCGAACTGGGCTACGACCAGCAGCGTGTGGACGCCTTTCGCGCCGCCGACACCGTCTGAACCGGCGCGGATATGACACAGGAGGTGTGTGCGGTGGTGCCCCAGCCCAGCAGCACGGCCCCGGTCCACCGGCGGCCGGCCGAGCACCGGGTCCACACCCGGGCCCCGGAGTCCCCGCCCGTCCCGCAGCCGGGTGTGCTGGTCACCCGGGTCGGCCTGCGCTGGCAGGAACGGGCGGTCGGGTTCGACCGCTGGCAGGAACTGGGCGCCCGGATGGCCCGGACGACCGACTCGATGGCCTGGTGCCTGGGCGACTGGCTGGTCTACGGCGAGTCCCGGTACGCCGACCGGTACCGGCGCACGGTCGAGGTGGTCGGCCTGAACTACCAGACACTGCGCAACTACGCCTGGGTGGCGCGGCGCTTCCCGCTGTCTCGACGTCGGGACAGGCTCACCTTCTACCACCACATGGAAGTGACCCGGCTGCCCGTGGACGAACAGGATCGCTGGCTGGATCGGGCCGTCACCGAGCACTGGTCGGTGCACCGGCTGCGCGAGCGGCTCCGGCAGGACCAGGGCAGCCGGGACAATCCGACGGCGGACAACGGAACCCTGCCCCGGATCAACGTCGCGCAGCAGCGGCTGGAGCGCTGGCGGACCGCGGCCGAACGGGCCAACGACACTCTCGAACACTGGGTGGTCGCCAGCCTCGACCAGGTCGCGGGTCAGGCCCTCGACGACGACCCGGATCCGGGGCCCCGATGAGCCGGGCCGACTCGTTGGAGGGTGCCGTATGACCGGACCGGGCCTGGAACTGTCCCGCGACGAGATGCTCGACCTCGGCGCCGAAGCGGTGGCCCTGCTCGCCGACTTTCTGTCCGCTGTGGACACTCGGTCCGCGTCCCCGGACCACGGCGGGCCGCCGCCGGAGATCGGTGCGTTGGGCGAGCCCGGCACGCCGGTGCGCGAGGTGCTCGGCGAGACGCTGCGTGCCGCCGAGTACGCGGTGGAAACGGCCGGGCCGCGGCACTTCGGCTTCATCCCCGGCGGCGGACTGTTCAGTTCCGCGGTCGCCGAACTGCTGGCTCGGGGCTTCAACCGGTACGTGCCCGCTGCTGTGATGGCCCCGGCCTTCGCCGCCATCGAACGCGCGGTGCTGGACTGGTTCGGCGAGGTGCTGGGCCTGCCCGCCACCGCCGGTGGCCTGCTGACCACCGGCGGTTCCTCGGCCACCCTGTCGGCGCTGATCGCCGCGCGGCACGACCGGCTCGGCACGGACGCCACCGGCGGGGTCTACTACCTGACCGAGAACACCAACCACTGCGTGGAAAAGGCGGCGCTGATCGCCGGACTGCCCGCGTCGGCTGCACGGCCGGTGCCCACCACCGAACGGCTGAGCATGGATCCGGCGGCGCTGCGTGAACAGATCAGGGCCGACCGGGCGCACGGCCACCGGCCCTTCCTGGTCGTGGCGACCGCGGGCACCACCAGCAGCGGCACCGTGGACGACCTCGCCACGATCGCGGACATCGCCCGAGACGAGGGCCTGTGGCTGCACATCGATGCCGCGTACGGCGGTTTCTTCACGCTCACCGAGCGCGGGCGCAGCCACTTCGCCGGCCTGGACCGCGCCGATTCGGTGGTGCTGGACCCGCACAAGGGATTGTTCCTGCCCTACGGCACCGGGGCTGTACTGGTCCGAGACGTGCGCATCCTGGCCCGGGCGCACATCCCGGCCACGGAGGCGCCGCCGTACCTGCGTGATCTGGACCGGGACAAGGGGGCGGAGTTCGACGCGGCCGATCTCGGCGTGGAGCGCAGCCGAGAGTTCCGCGGGCTGCGAGTCTGGCTGCCGCTGCGGCTGCACGGTGTCGCCGCGTTCCGCACCGCACTACAGGAAAAGCTCGACCTGGCCGAACTCGCCTACCGGGAATTGGCCGCGAATCCCTCCCTGGAAACACCTTGGGCACCGGAACTGTCCATTGTGGTCTTCCGGTCCCGTGCCGGGGACGCGGCGACCCAGTCCCTGCGCGACCGGATCAACGCCTCGGGCCAGGTGTTCTGCTCGGGCACCCACCTGGACGGCCGTTACTACATCAGGCTGTGCGTGCTGTCCTTCCGCACCCACGCCGAACACGTGCGCACGGCCCTCGAGGTCATCCACGCCGCGGCTGGACTGGTCGGCGCACCGGCTTGACAGTCCACGAATCTAGGAGAGGCCATGGTGACAGCAACAGCTCCGGTGGACGGCCCGTGGTCGGTGGACGCCGAGTACGCGGTCGACATCGCCGGTGTGCTCGACCGGTTTCCCGCGCTGGCGGCCTTCGCCGGGCAGCTTGGCCGCACCCCGCTGCAGGAGGTGCCCGTTCCGGCGGGCTCGGCCCGGGTGCTGGCCAAGACGGAATGGCGCAATCCGTGCGGTTCGGTCAAGGACCGCACGGCGTTCGCGCTACTCTGTGATTTCCTGTCCCAGCACGAGAATCCGGCCGCGGTGCCGCTGATCGAGTACTCCGGTGGCAACCTGGCCGGCCCGCTGTCGGTATTGGCCGAGCAACTCGGCATCGACCTCACCCTGGTGCTGTCCGACGCCACGCCGGACGACTACGTGCACCAGTTGCGCGGCCACGGCGCGAAGGTCGAGCTGGTGGACCGGTGCCACGGTTTCCTGGCGGTGATGAACCGGGCCCGGGAACTGGCCGCGGCGCCCGGCGCGCACCGGCAGCTGCTCTACCAGCACCGCAGCCAGGCCAACGTGTGGATGCACCGCACGTCCACCGGCCCGGAGATCGCCGACCAACTCGCCGGGGAGTTCGGCGGCCTTGTGCCGGACCGGTTCGTCGCCTCGGTGGGCACCGGTGGCACGCTGGTCGGGGTGCTGGCGGCGCTCAAGGCTCGGCATCCCGCGGTGCGCGGGGTCGCGGTGACCCCGCGCGAGCTGCCCTATGGCTCTCCCTTGCCGCCCAACGGAAAGCCCAAGTACGCCGGGTCGGGCGGGCTGGGCGACGGGATCCGGCAGCCGTTCGTGCTCGACGGTGAATCCGACATCGCCGAATTCCACACCCTGTCCCGGGACGACGCGCTGGCGGCCATGGCCGAGTACCTGGATCGCACCGGCACCCGGATCGGTAGTTCCGCAGCCGCCAACTGGAAGGTCGCGGCCGAGGTCGCGCGACGGCTCGGCCCGGACGGGGTGGTGGTGACCATCTTCCCAGACGCCGGCTCTCGATCGGAATGGGCGGAACTGGGCCGATGAGTCGCGGCCGGCACGGTTGAGCGGTCCGATGCGGCTGCTGATCGTCTACCACAGCAGATCGGGCACCCACCGCGGGCTGGCCGCGCTGGCCGCGCGCAGTGCCCGCCGCCGGGGCGCGCAGGCCCGGGTGCGCCGGGTGGTGCCGCTGACCGACGAGGACACCGGCGACGACGCGCCGTGCGTCCAGCCCGGGGACCTGCGCTGGGCCGACGCGGTGATCCTGGGCAGCCCCACCCATTTCGGCAGCCCGACCGGCGCTTTCAAACGGTTCCTCGACTCGACCTCGCCGCTGTGGCGGGCCAACGAGCTGCGCGGGCTGGCCGTCGGCGCGATGTCCAGTTCGAACGCCCGGCACGGCGGGCGGGACTCGGCCCTGCTGGCCATCCAGCGCTGCGCATTCCACTGGGGCGCCGTGGTGGTGCCCCCGCCCGGCCGCCCGGCCGCGGGCGGGCCGCTCGGGGTGTCGGTCAGCCTGACCGCGTTGCCGGCCGACGAGGCGCTGGCGGACGCGGTGGACGGTCTGGTCGAGGGTGTGCTGTCGGTGGCAGGCCGGTTGTCCGTCCCGGTCCCCGATCACCGCCCCGCGGTCGCGGTGATCGCCGACCCCGGGCCGCCCGAGTTGGCCGAGCTCGGCGACGCGGTGGACGGTGCGGTGACCGGCCTGGACGCCGAGGTGGTCCGGCTTTCGCCCCAGGCCGCGCTGGATCCGGGTGACATGGCGGGATTCGACGCCCTCGTGCTGGGCGGGGTGGTGCGCGCCGGGCTACCCGACCCCGGCACGGTCGCCCTCGTGCAGCGGTGGAGCGACACCGGCCTGGCCGGGCTGCCCGCCGCCGGGTTCGTGGTGACGCCGGACGCCGAGGACGGCGCCGAGAGCGGGGTGCTGGGGCTGTACACGGCGCTGCTGCACGCCGGGGCGGTTATCGTGCCCGCGGGCCGGTCCGACCACCCACAACCCGACGGCGCGGGCAATCCCTACGGCACGAGCATGCCGGCGGGCGCCTGCGCGGCCGCCCGGTGGGCGGCGCGGCTGGAGTCC
This sequence comes from Pseudonocardiaceae bacterium, assembly GCA_035551355.1. Lineage (GTDB taxonomy): Bacteria > Actinomycetota > Actinomycetes > Mycobacteriales > Pseudonocardiaceae > DATATV01. The sequence goes on from DASZNF010000121.1 coordinate 41,602, forward strand.
GCCGAGCACATGACGCACCTGGTACGAGTGGCCCGCCAATTGCGCAATTCCACGCTCCGGCCGCCCAACCTGGAAGATCAATTACCGATCTGAATCATCGCCGATCAGCGTGGCCAGCTCCACTCGCGAATGAATTGCCAATTGCCGGAAAATATTGCGCAAATGGTAGTTCACGGTGTGCGGCGACAGGTAGAGCCGGTCGGCGATCTGCTGGTTGGTCAGACCCGCGCCGACCAGGGTGGCCACCGCGTGCTGGTTCTCGGTCAGCTCGGCCAGCCGCGCCGGCCCCCGGGGCGCCCGGGGCGCCCGGATCCGGCGTGGCAGCTCGGGCGAAACGGCCCGGTGCAGCGGCACCACCTGGCCGTCCCCGGTCAGCGCCGGGGCCTCGGGCAGTTCCTCGCCGCGTGGCCGGGTGAACCGCTGCGCGTCCGAGAGTTCCCGGGCCAGCTCCCGGGCCGCCACGGCGGGCACCGAGTCGGCCAGCACCCGTCGGGTCAGCTCCTGCGCGAACACCAGGTCGTTGCCGTCGTCGGCCAGCACCCCGGCGTCCACCACCTCCGCGATGAGCGACACCACCACACCGAAGGACTCCCCGAGCAGTGTGGCCAGATCAGGGATGGACAGCCGGTCCTCGGCCAGCGCGACCACCTGCAGCAGGCGCTGGCAGCCGGCCGACAACGAACACAGCAGCCGGCCGACCGCGGCCCGCAGGCGCCGAGGCAGCGGCAGCGCGGACAGCCCGACCCGGTCACGCAGCACGGCGTTCCCGTGTTCCTCCACCAGGCCGGCGACCAGCTCGACGACAAGTAGGCGGTTCCCGCCGGCCTGCCCGGCCAGCTCCAACAGTTCGGGGGTGGCCTGCGGGTCCACGACCTCGTCGACCAGCGTCCGGGTCTGCTCGCCGTCCAGCGGGTCCAGCCCCATCCTGGTCACCTCGGGGCCGTCCAGCGAGAACAGCCGCCGCACGTCCGGCCCGCCGGTGCCGGCCCGGCGGGAGAACAACCAGACCACCGGGATGTGCGCGTACCGGGTGGGCAGCGCGGCCAGCACGCGCACGCTGGCCGAGGGCAGTTCGGCCACATCGTCGACGGTGACCAGCAGCGGCACGCCCACCCCGCGCTGCCAGGCGTGCTGCTGGACGGCCAGCCAGGAACACAGGGCGGGCAGCCCGTCCCGGTCACCGAGCGCGGGCAGCACCCGCAGCGTGTCCGGCAGCTCGGCCACCGCGCGGTCCAGGAAGCGCAGGGTGGGCCGGTCCTGGCTGCTCGCGGCGGCGAACCCGCGTGCCTCGGCGCGCACGGCCGCGTTCATCAGCACCGTGGATTTGCCCGCCCCCGCGCACCCCTCGACGAGCAGAATCGAACCGGTCCCGAGTTCGGCCGCGGTCAGCGAGCGATCCACCTGCCGGATCTCGCCGCGGAAGCCGAACAACCCCATCGCCACCCTCCGGAAACGCCAAAGCCGTGCGGTCCGATGTATTTCGCGCGGCATTGGCATTCCCCGCGCACTTCGGATTCACCGTAGCAGTGACGCGATCTCAGCAAGATCGATCTGAGCGGATGCTCGATGAGCGCAGAGCCAGAGGTAGATAGACGGGAAGCCCCTGGTAGGACTGGATTTGCGAAGCTCAAGTCCGAACACAGAGGCTCTCGTGATCACTCATCCTGCCACCCTCGATGTCTCCCGCGAACGTGCCCAGCAGGTCGGCCGACTGCGTTGGTTTCGCCATGGCACCGATATCACCGCAGTGGCCCGTGACCACGGCATCTCCCGCGCTACCGGTTACCGCTGCGTCGAGGAGGTCGTGACCGTCCTGGCCGCTCACGCTCCAGACCTGCACGAGGCGCCGCACTCGAACTCACCCATTTCGAGCACGGCAGACCGCATGAAAGTTGTTGAGACCACGTCAGTGGCGGAACAATACTGCCGAGAAATCGATTTCGCGATCCGCGGCGCGAATCTCCGGGGTGTAATCAGTTGACCCAGCTGCCGTCCTCCATGCGCCGGATCCAGTCGGTGGCGACCTGCGCGTAGATCGGGTCGCCGGCCAGCTCGTCCTCCCGGCGGCAGGCCTCCACGTACTTGATGGCGTGCGGATCGCCGGTGGCGATCGCCCGGTCGGCCAGCACCTCGTAGCCGACCGGAGTGATCGGCAGGACTTCCGGGCTTCGGCGCCCGGTGCCGTAGGCGCTGCGGACCGCAGCGGTGAACTGCCAGGCCCCGGCCACACTGGGCCAGACCTGCTCGGCGGGCAGGTGCGGCAGCACAAGGCGCACTGCGGCAGGGACGGTCAGCGCATGGATGATGGCCATGAACTTGTGGTGATCATCGGTGAGATAGGCCTGCGCGGCCAGGGTGGTGATCACGCTCAGGGCCTGGTGCGGGTCGGCTGGCCTGCGCACGTCGTCCACCTCGCCGGCGAACTCGGGCAGCAGGTCCAGCGCCTCCAGGCGGATCCGCACCACGGCCTCGAACCCTTGGCTGGTGGCGAGTTTCGGCAGCGTCGCCCAGGCTGCGGGCAGCTCGCGCCGGCCCGCGAACCGCTGGCTGCCGGGCAGTTCCTGGTAACGCGCGGCCCAGTAGCCCAGCCCGCAGGCCAGTTCATCCAGGCGTTCCGGGGTGTTCTTCTCGGCGATCGCGCGCACCGCGTGCCCGGTGCGGATCACCCCGTGCCCGGCACCCGCGGGCAGCCCGGGCAGCAGCCGCGGCCACCACTGCCCCACCACCTCCGGCCACGGCCGCTCGGCCAGCCGGGCCCGGAAGAACGCGGTCCAGTCGCCCAGCAGCCGCATGTTGCCCAGCGCCACCGGCCAGTTGTCCCCGTCGATCCGCTGTCCGCGGCTCGGCCCGTCCTGGTAGAGCACCTTGCGGTAGTCGCTGACGAAACGTCCGATCGCGTCCGGCCGGCCCAGCCGGATCAATGCCTCCGCCGCCATCGGTCCGTGATTGCTGATGCCGGGCCCGAATTCGGGTCCGCAGTCGCCGAGGTAGGTCAGTGCGTCGTCCAGTTCGGACATGATGCCTCCCGGTTGTCGCGAGCCGAGCCGCGCTCGATGCCGTGCACAGTCCGTGGTGCTGCGAAATCGCCTGTGCCGCAAGGGTAACCACGAAAATTCCGGCAACCGGCCGGTGACCGGCGTTGTCTGGCACGACTACTTGATCGCGCAGTCCGGCCGTCCGTTCTGGTAGTGGAGCGGGCCGGGCCGATCTGCGACGTTGGATGCGGGGGATCAGTGATGGAGGAATGGATCGTGATCACAGACGCCGTTCCAGCCAACCCGGTCGGCCGGGTGTTCCGGTCGCTGCGCCGGCGTGCCGCGCTGATGCGCGAGGACGTCGACACCGTGCTGGCCCGGGATCCATCGGTGCACAGCCGGGCCGAGGCGTTGCTGGCGCCGCACCTGGTGGCGATCTGGGCCTACCGGCTCTCGCACGCGCTGTACATGTCCGGACGGCGGGTGCCCGCCGGTTGTGTCGGGCGGCTGGGCCGATTGATCTCCGGCGGGATAGAGATCCATCCCGGCGCGCGCATCGGCCGCCGGTTCTTCGTCGACCACGGCTGCGGCACGGTGATCGGCGAGACCGCGGTGATCGGCGACGATGTCACGCTCTACCACCAGGTCACCCTGGGCGCGGTGGGCTGGTGGCGGGACAACCGGCGGCAACCCGGCGAGCGGCGCCACCCGCTGCTGGGCTGCCGAGTGGTGGTGGGCGCTGGCGCGGTGATCCTCGGCCCGGTGCGGGTCGGCGACGACGCGCGTATCGGCTCGAAGAGTCTCGTCACGGACGATGTGGCGGCCGGGGCCGTGCTGTCGACCGAGCGCACCACGCCCGCTGTGCCCACCCGGCCGATTCGACGCACAGAGTACGTCCGCCCAGACCAATAAAGAATCAACAGTGAGTTGCTTCTGCTCGCGGGTAACTCGATAAAATCGCGAGTCGATCACTCGTTTGTAGTACTGGTTCGTACCAGACCGTTCCACGTCCGGTCAGATGGCGCGGGGACGCAACGGTTCGCGTTGACAACAAAAGTCCACGGTACTAGCGTCAATTCGAGATTGATGGCGCAGGCGCCAACGGTGACAATGACCGGTCTCTGAGGATTGTTGATTCTCCGACAACGCGGACTCGAAAACGATTCCGTGTCGGGTCGTGCCGCTGGGCGAGTTTCGTGGCGGAAAACGAACAGCATCCAGTCTACCGGAGGGAGATGACGATGAGCCACGGAGAGCGACTGCGTATCGCGATCCGGTCCGGCCCGGTCACACCGCTGATCGGGATCTACGACATGTACTCCGCCTCGGTGGTGGCCCAGCACTTCGACGGCATGTTCGTCTCCGGGTTCGGCTTCGCCGCCTCCTACTACGGCCTGCCCGACATCGGGTTCATCGCCTGGCCGGACGTCGTCAACTTCGTGCAGCGGCTGCGCGTTGCCTTTCCGGACAAGCACTTGCTGGTCGACATCGACGACGGCTACGTCGACCCTGAGGTCGCCTCGCACGTGGTCAGCCATCTGGAACACCTCGGCGCGTCGGGGGTGATCATGGAGGACCAGAGCCGGCCGCGCCGCTGCGGACACCTTGACGGCAAACAGATCCTGCCGTTGGCCGACTATCTGGAAAAGCTCGACCTGGTGCTGCGCACCCGCACCGATCTGGTGGTGGTCGCCCGCACCGACGCCGGGGACGAGCAGGAGATCCTGACCCGCGCGGCCGCGCTGGCCGAGACCGACGCCGACGTGATCCTGGTCGACGGGGTCAAGCACGCCGAATGGATTCGCAAGGTGCGCGCGGTGGTCGGGGACAAACCGTTGCTGTTCAACCAGATCGCCGGGGGCAAGTCGCCCCGGTTCTCGCTGACCGAACTGGGCGAACTGGGGGTGAACGTGGCCATCTACAGCACGCCCTGCCTGTTCGCCGCGCAGCGCGCCATGGACGACGCGATGATCTCGCTGGCCGACACAGACGGCCGGCTGCCCGAGGTGCGCGGCGACGAGGTCGGGGTGTCCGCGTCGGTCGAGTTGCTCAACCGCAACATCAGCCGCAACCACGTGGCATGACGCAGGATACGAGCAGCCCGCAGTTCATGGTGCTGGGTGCCGTCCGGGCGCACCCGGCGGGTGGCGGCGAACCGCACCGGCTGGGCTCCCCGCAGCAGCAGGCGATGCTGGCCATCCTGCTGCTGCGCGCAGGCCAGCCGGTGTCGCTGAGCGAACTGATCGAGGGCCTCTGGGGCCGGACTCCCCCGCCCACCGCGTCCTCGATCGTGCGCAAGCACGCCTGGCGGCTGCGCCGGGTGCTGGACGCGGCCAGCGGACCCGAGCGTCTGCTGACCTCGGTCGGCGACGGCTACCGGCTCACCCTCGCGCCGTTGCGGGTGGACGCCCTGCAGGCCGAGTCGCTGGCGGCCGCGGCCCGTCGGCTGATCACCATGGACAATGTGGCCGCAGCACACGACCGACTACTCGAAGCGCTGCAGCTGTGGCAGGGCGAGCCCCTGGCCGGGGTGCCGGGGCCGTTCGCCAAGCGCAGCCGGGACCGCCTGGTGGAATTGCGGGTCTCGCTGCTGGACGAACGCTGGGAGCTGGAACTGGCGCAGGAACAACCGCACGCCGCGATTCCCGCGCTGACCGAGACGATCGCCGCCCACCCGGTGCGGGAGCACTCCTACGCGCTGCTGATGCGGGCGCTGTTCGCGGCCGGCCGCCAGCAGGAGGCGCTGGCCACGTTCGCCGACGCCCGGCGCAGGCTCGGCGAACGGCACGGCCTGCAACCGGGCTCCGAGCTGACCGAGGTGCATCGCCGCATCCTGCACGGCGAGTCGACCGCGCTGCCGCGCCCGCGCGAGGAGCTCAGCCTGCCCGGCCAGCGACCGGCCTGGCACGACCAGCAGCCGTTGCGGTCGCTGCGGCCGCTGCCCGAGCCGCACATCGAGCGACTGCCGGTGGAATCTCCGCCGGCTGTGGCGGCCACCGACCCGCCCGCGCCGATCGCCACTCCGGTCCCGGCGCAGCTGCCCCCTGACCTGCCCGATTTCACCGGCCGGGCGCCCCAGACGGCGGAACTGGTGCTGGCCCTGACCAGCCCGGACCGCCACGCACCGGCGGTCGTGGCGGTCACCGGTATGGGCGGCGTGGGAAAAACCGCGCTTGCCGTGCACGTGGCCCATCAGGTGCGGTCGGCCTACCCCGACGGTCAGCTGCACGTCGACCTAGCCAGCGTCGACGGTACGGCGGACGGGGCCGAGGTGGTGCTGGGCGCGTTGCTGTCCGGCCTCGGCGTGGCTGCCACGGCCTGGCCGGACGGGTGCGTGGAGCGCAGCGGTCTGGTGCGCTCGCTGCTCAACGGCCGCCGGGTGCTGATCACCCTGGACAACGCCTGGGATCCGGCCGCGATCCGCGACGCCATCCCCGGTTCGGCCGGGTGCGGGGTGCTGATCACCGGCCGCGTACGGATGGACGGTCTGCCGCTGACCACCCAGCTCCGGCTGGACATCTTCCAGCCCGACGAGGCCATGGACCTTCTCGGCCGGAGTATCGGCGCGGACCGGCTGGCCGACGACAAGACCGGTGCGGTCACGCTGGTCGCCGCGTGCGGCCACCTCCCGCTGGCCATCCGGATCGCGGCGGCCCGGCTGGCCGCGCGACCCAGCTGGACGATGGGCGCGCTGGCTGAGCGGCTGGGCGACGAGCGCCGCCGGATGGCCGAACTGCGGGCCGGCGCGCTGGCCGTGGAGTCCACCTTCGAGCTGAGCTACCGGCATCTCACCGCCGACCAGATCCGGTCGCTCGGTCTGCTCGCCAGGTGCGCCGCGGCCGAGGTGACACCAGCGGAGGCGGCCAAGATGCTCGGCGGGGACCAGGAAGGTGCGGAACGCGCACTGGAGGGACTCGTCGACGCCGCGATGATGGAATCGCCCGAGCCCGGGCGCTACCGCTATCACGACCTGGTGCGCGGCTACGCCCGGCTCCGGGCCCTGGCCGAACCCCCGGCCCCGGACCTGGATGCCCTGTCGTAGAAAACTGACCGAGATGATTGACACCTGGGCCTCTTGTCCACTCGCTGCCCACCGCTGGACCCGTTGAGATCTGGCAGAACTGCTCACTCCCGGCGTCAACCGCCGTCAGATCACCGAAGGGACATCTACGGCCTGTTGTTGGTTTGGCTGCCGATCCCTGTCACGATGAGCCGCAGTGAGGCTCGCAGGTGCTGGGCGGCTCGCGGGCTGAGCGGCGCGAGGAACGCATACTCGGCCTCATCGCTGGCGGCGGTGGCCCGCCGGAGGGTGTCCTGCCCGGCTCCGGTCAGTTCGACCACATTGCGGCGGCGGTCGTCCGCATGCGGATGACGCGACACCAGACCCTTATTCTCCAAGGTGTCCAGCAGCGCGACCATCGTCGTACGGTCAATACCGAGACGCTGCGCCACCTGCAGTTGGGAGGCCGGTTCGCGGCCGGCGAGAACGAACAGCACCCCCAGCTCACGCCCGTCGATCCCGCAAGGCGCGAGCGCCTCGTCGTTGAGCTCGGCCATCCGCAACTGCGCGTGCTTGAGCAGATAGCCGAGACGACTACCCAGCTCGGGCTCCGGCCCCTCAGTCGTAGACACACTCGAAGCTTACCGCTAACCTGATCGTCAGCAGAGCTGATAATCAGTAGGCAGCTTCAGGAGGAGACACATGATCACGGCGGTCTCAGCGGACGGAACCGACATCCCGGTCCACGACGAAGGAAGTGGGCCGGTCATCCTGATGGTCCACCCTGGGTTGGACGACGGATCACGGAGCAAGAAGCTCGCCGCGCTCCTCGCCCGGCGTTTTCGAGTGCTCCGGCTGCACCGTCGCCAGTACCGGCTCGACATCAAGACCGGCGGAGTGCCGTGCTCGGTCGGCCAAGAGGCTGCCGACGTGCTCGCGGTGGCCAGCGCGGTCGAGGGGCCGGTGCTTGTCTATGGCCACTCGTCCGGGGCCGTCGTCGCACTCGAAGCCCTCGCGGCGGCCCCGCCGTCCGCGTTCGTCGGCGCGGTGATCTTCGAACCCCCGGCCATGATCGACGCACCGCTGGCTGGCGAGGACGACACCGTCCTCACACGTGCGCGGGCCGCGATCACCGCAGGCCGGCCCCGCAAGGCGATGAGGATCTTCACCCGCGGGGGTGTCGGGCTGCCGTGGTGGCAGGCCACGCTGATGGGCACGGTCGCCGGCTCGGTCCCCCGCCTCCGCAAGTTCGTGCCCTGCCAGATCGATGACCTCGAAGCGATTCAGCAACTCGGGGTGCGCCTGGACGTCTATGCCCGGGTCACCGTGCCGACGGTGCTGCTCGGCGGGGATCGCAGCCCGGTGAACCTCGCCGAGCGGCTCGACGCTCTCAATCGGGTCATGCCGCACAGTGAACGAGTGGTCATGCACAAGCGGGACCACGGCGCCGATCTCAGAAGCCCCGAAGACGTCGCCCGCGTCATCGAAACGCTCGCCGACAAGGTGCTGCACCAGTAATCCCGCCTGGCGAAGCGTTTCATCCCGCCTCGATCACCACCTCAGGGAGAACCACCTGCGCTATCGCACCCTTGGCCGGACCGGCATCAAAGTCAGCCCCTACGCGCTCGGCGCGATGATGTTCGGGGCTATCGGCAATCCCGACCACGCCGAGTCGATCCGCATCATCCACGCCGCGCTGGACGCGGGAATCAACGTCATCGACACCGCCGACGTCTACTCCAGCGGGGAGTCGGAAGAGATCGTGGGAAAGGCTCTCAAGGGGCGCCGCGCCAACGTCCGGTGGCCGGAGCGGAGCCACGGAAGGCAGCCCACCTCGGGCCGAGCGCCCATCGAAAAGTCCGCGCGACCTCCACGAGGGATTTCTGAAACTCCCAGACGATCACCTTCTGGCATCTGTTGGTCGACCTCGCGCGTCGTGAGGAGTTCTACGTGGTGCATGTCTTGCGCATGTGGTGCTGCCGTTGCTGGCTGATGATCCAGCCCGTTACGATGTCGCCGAGCGTGGATAGTGGTACTCGTCCTTGAGCGAGGGTCATTTCGTGGAAATCCCGGATGTCGAAGGTCATCCCGAGCGCCTGTTCGGCGTGTCGGCGTAGCCGCCGGATTTCCAGGCGGCCGACCATATAGGCCAGAGCCTGGCCCGGGTCGGCGAGGTAGCGGTCCACTTCCGAGGCG
>DASZNF010000122.1:0-8784 GCA_035551355.1 Pseudonocardiaceae bacterium
CACCAACGGGCCGCCGCACTCGGCCCCGAGTTGTCCCGGGCGTTCCTGCGGGACATAGCGTCGTCGGCGTAACGCACACCGCACACACCGGGAGACGACGATGCACGACCTCACCTTCGAAAGGTGGCACACCTCCAGCTACAGCCAGTCCAACGGGAACAGCAATTGCGTCGAAGTCGGCCATGCGGCCACCACGATCGGCGTGCGGGACACCAAGAACCGCACCGCGGGCACCCTGGTCTTCCCCACCTCGGTCTGGACCGCCTTCCTCACCGAAACCCGCTGACCGCCGGGCTCAGGCGGGCACGCCCGCCTGAGCCGCGATCATCGGCTCCAGGCTGAGGCTGTACGCCAGGTTCAGGTGCGTGGTGTCGAAGTAGACCGCGACCCCGCCGATCACGCCGTAACAGCGCTGCGGATCGCAGAAGTAGTCGGTCAGATCGATCAACCGCACCTTGGGGTCCCTGCTGACGCGGGCGGCCAGGGTCAGCGGGTCGGGCGGTTGCGCGGCCGCCCGGTCCACCGCGCAGGCCACCGGATTGCCCGGGTTGAGCAGCACACAGTCTTGCGCGCGCACCTCGCTGTTCAGCGGCGGATCGCCCAGCACCAGCACCTTCGCCCCGGCCCTGGTCCACCGCGACCAGACGGCGTCGGCCCCGTCCTGATACTGCGCCGCCTGGGAGCGGCCCGACCCGTCGTCGACCGGTTCGTCGCGGGCGAAGAACGAGGTGAACACGTACTGCGGGTGGGTTCCGGCGATCACCTTGACCATCGACGCGGTCCAGTTCACGCACCGCTGGTCGCCGCCCGGAATGGTCTTGCCGTCGTAGCCGGTCGCCTGCACCCGCGCGAACGGGCAGCCGCCGAGATAACTCAGGTACAGCACCCAGTGGTTGCGCCGGGCCAGGGTCAGCAGCGGCCCCTGCCATTGCTGCGCATGGGAGTCCCCGACCAGCCAGGCCACCGTCGGCCGCGGCGCCCCGGCGGAGAAGTCGCACCGGATCGTGGTCTTAGTCGTGCCCGCGAGGTACTGGTCCAGTTGCGGCGGGCAGTCCGCAGGCGGGGTGTAGTAGGCGTTGACCGGACCCATGGTCACCGTGGCCGCCGGGCCGAAGGGGTTTGCGCAGCCGCTGCCCGGCGCCAGCGCGGCCGCGCCGTGGCACGGGCCGCCGGCCAGCGCCACGGCCTCCCGGTCGGCCTGCGCGACATGCCGGTCGTAGGTCCAGATCAGGCCCCCGGCCACCACACTGACCACCACCGCCCCGGCGACCATGCCGACGAACGTCAGCCGGGTGCTCCCGGCCAGCGGAGCCCAATTCCGCACCGGGTCCTCGATCAGCCGCTTGGACAACGCGGCCAGCACCACCGAGACGACCAGAATGCCCAGCCGCAGCGGCAAAGTCAGCGCCCCGGCCGCCAACAGGCCCGGCAGCGCGAACGGCGCCAGCACGATCAACGGCCAGTGCCACAGGTACAGCGAATAACTGATGTTGCCCAGGAACTGCACCGGTGCCGCACCGGACACCGGCGCATGCCACTGCCGCTGTCCGCTCGTCCCGGCCGCGATCACCAATCCGGTGCCCACCGCCGGAATCAACGCGATGGCACCGGGAAACGGGCTCTGATCATCGAACAACACGGCCGCGCCGAGGATGGCGACGAACCCGGCCGCCGAGGCGAGATTGGCCGCCAGCCGGGGCCACACGAATTTGGCGCCGCCCAGCGCGATCACCGCGCCAATGGCGAACTCCCACACCCGCACCGGCGTCACGAAATAGGCCTGGCTCTTGTCGGCATGCGTGAGATACACGCTGAAACCCAATGACGCCAAGCCAACCAGTGTGATGCCGACGATCCGGGCCCGGCGTACCGGAATCGCGAACAGCACCAGCAGCAACAACGGCCAGACCAGGTAGAACTGCTCCTCCACCGACAGCGACCAGTAGTGCTGGGTCAGGCTGGCCGCCGCGGTGGACTGGGAGTAGTCCACGGATTTGGCCGCCAGCAACCAGTTCTCCCAGTAGGTCGCGCTGGCCACCACCTCCTGGGCGTTGCTTTCCCAACGGGGATAAGGAATCAGGAAGTACGCGGCGATGGTGCTGAGCACCAGCACGGTGAACGCGGCGGGCAGCAGCCGGCGCACCCGGCGGGCATAGAACCGCCCCAGCCGAATGCGTCCGGTGCCGCTGATTTCCCGGATCAGGTGGGAACTGATCAGAAATCCGGAGATCACGAAGAAAACGTCGACGCCGACGTAACCGCCGGTCAGGCGGGTGGGCCAGAGATGGTTGAGCACGACGGCGGTCACCGCCACCGCGCGCAGCGCCTGCACGTCGGGGCGGAAACCGCTGGGTCTGTGCCGGGGTTCCCGTTCACCCGGCACGGCGCGCCGCTGGGCCGTACCCGTGTTCACGTGTCCTCCCGCAACCGCAACCGGCCTCCCCGAACCACCGGGAATCCTATCCCGGCGGTCGTGCGCCCTCGTGCGGAGAGGTGGGTCAGCTGTCGAAACCGAGGCCCAGCGCGTCCATGCCGCGCAGCCACAGATTCCGGCGGCCGCCGTTGCGGTCGGCCCGGGCCAGCGAGCGGCGGGTCAGCTCGATGCCCAGCCAGCGCAGCGGTTCCGGCGGGAACGGCATCGGTTTGCTGCGCACCATGGCCAGTTCGGTGCGTTCGGTGCGCTGCCCGGCCAGCCGGTCGAGCATCACCTCGGCGGCGAACCGGGTGGCGCCGACGCCCAGGCCGGTGAAGCCGAGCGCGTAGGCGATCCGCCCGCCCGCCGCGGTGCCGTAGAACGCGGAGAACCGGCTGCACGTGTCGATCGCCCCGCCCCAGCGGTGGGTGAACCGGAGGCCGTGCAACTGCGGGAAAGTCTCGAAGAAGTTGGCCGCCAGCAAGCGAAAGGTGGCCGGTCGCTGGTCGAGTTCGGCCGACAGCCGGGCACCGTAGTGGTAGATCGCGTCGTAGCCGCCCCACAGGATCCGGTTGTCCTCGGTGAGCCGGTAGTAGTGGAACTGGTTGCCCGCGTCGGCCAGACCGCACCGGCTGGACCAGCCGATCGAGCGCAACTGCTGCTCCGACAACGGTTCGGTGACCAGCACGTAGTCGTAGACCGGCACGATGTAGGCCCGCACCCGGCGCACCAGCGAGGGAAACGCGTTGGTGGCCAGCACGACGTACCGTGCGGCCACCTGCCCGTAGTCGGTGGCCACCAGCACGTCGGTGCGCCGGGGCTCCAGCCCGGTCGCGGTGGTGCGTTCGAAGATCCGCACCCCGGCCCGCAGACAGGCCTCCCGTAGCCCCCAGGCCAGCCGGGCCGGATTCACCAGCGCCACACCGCGCCGGTCGCGCAGCCCGGCCAGATAGGTCGGCGAGTGCACCTCGGCCCGGGTCTGCTCGGCGTCCAGGAACTCCAGACCGGCGCCCAGTTCGGCCGCGGTGTGCGCGGATTCGCGCAGCTCGGCGACCTGATGCGGCCGGGTGGCGACGTTGATCGCGCCGGTGCGCCGGAAGTCGCAGTCGATGCCGTACCGGGCCAGGGCGGCCTCGATCTCGTCCAGGTTGGCCAGGCCGAGCCGGTCCAGTTCGGCCAGTTCGCCGGGCCAGCGGGCCAGGCCGTTGGCGAAGCCGTGGGTGAGGCTGGCCTCGCAGAACCCGCCGTTGCGGCCGGACGCGGCCCAGCCGGTCTCGTGCGCCTCGACCAGCACCACATCGCGGCCGGGAGTGCGTTCGGTGGCCAGCAACGCGGTCCACAGTCCGCAGAACCCGCCGCCGACCACCAGCAGATCGCAGGTCTGCTCGCCGGCCAGCGCGGGCCGGGGCTCGGGCCGGGCCGGATCGTCCAGCCAGAACGGCACCGGCTCGGCATCGACGAGCGAGCGTACTGGATCGGTGGCAAGAACCTCGGTCATGCCACCAATATAGTTGCCTATCTCAACTTGTCGACTGTTTTAGTACTATATCTTGCCTGAGGCTACGGTTTCAGTGACTCGACGTGGTCCGGTGCCACCGATACGTCTCCTTGCGCAGCTGGAGGTAGACGAAGGTCTCGGTGCCGGTCACGCCGGGGATGGACCGGATGCGCGAGGACAGCACGTCCAGCAGGTGATCGTCGTCGTCGCAGACCAGCTCGCACAGCAGGTCGAACGAGCCCGCGCAGACCACCACGTAGATCGCCTCCGGCAGCTGCTCCAACGCCGCCGCCACCGGTTCCAGCGGCCCGGCCACCGAGATGCCGACCATGGCCTGGCGGTGCGCACCCACCCGCAGCGGGTCGGTCACCGCGGCGATCTGCATCACCCCGGCGTCGATCATCCGCTGCACCCGCTGCCGCACCCCGGCTTCGGACAGGCCGACCACCTTGGCGATCGCGCCATAGGACCGGCGCCCGTCCTCCTGCAACTGCTCGATGATCCGCCAGGAGATCTCGTCCAGCTCGGCACCGCTGCGCTTGCTCACCGCGGCATCATCGCAAGTCGCTCGGGCACCCGCCGGCCGGGCACTTTCTCGGCGAACGACCTCCGGCGGAGGCCGGGCTTGACCTCTACCTAACTTGAGGTTTTAGGCTCGCGATCATGTTCACCGAGACCGAGCTCGAATATCTGCTCAGCCAGCGCCTCGGCCGGCTGGCCACCAGCCAGCCGGACGGCACGCTGCAGGTCAACCCGGTCGGCTTCGGCGTCAACCAGGAGCTGGGCACGATCGACATCGGCGGCTTCAACATGTCCCGCAGTCGCAAGTACCGCAACGTGGCCGACAACGGCCGGGCCGCGTTCGTGGTCGACGACGTGGTCACGGTCGATCCGTGGCGGATCCGCTTCATCGAGATCCGCGGCCACGCCGAGGCGACACTGGAGCCGGAGGACGGCGAGCAGAACGGCGGCGGATCCGGCCCGATCATCCGGCTCCGGCCCGAGCGCGTTATCAGCGCCGGTCTACAGCCCGGCGACCTGGACCGGAACCCGCACGAAATGGCCGTCCAGCGCCGCAACATCGGGTGACCGACAGCTGTCGGGCGGGGACATGCGGATCAGCCGGTACCGATCCACAGCCAGGCGGGCGCCCGATACTCCTTGAGCGCGACCTCGACGCGATCGAGCGGGCGAAGCGCGTTCGATGCGGAGCCGGAGTGCGCCAGGAGTTGGCGAAGTATGTCCGAGATCAGCACGACAAGATCCGATTCCGGATGATCGAGGATGGCGCGGCGAATCGGTGCGCTGTCGTTGAGCCGGTTGATCTCGACCACCAGATTCCCGATGACACCCAATGAGCCGCGACCGACGAGCCCGAATCCCGCCGCCATACGGATTCTGATCCGATCCCGGTAACGCGCATTGTCTTTCGCCAGACGCGCGGCGGTCGCCGCCAGAAGTGCGGGCAATGTCCGGGTCGGATCGGTCGCGGCGGGAAAGAACAGCGACAGGCCGTCGCCGGATACCCCCTCGCACTGCAGTTCCTCCGGCCGGATGTCGATATCATCGAGAACTTTCTCCATCAGTACGGAAAGTCGTTCCTGCACGTCCTGCTGGTCTTGGATATTCCGGCTACCGTAGCCGACCGCGTCGAGGACGAGACCGAGCGCGGGTGCCAGAACACCGCTAACGGATGATTGGTCAACAGAGTCAAGATCGGTCATGTGCCCAAGAATCGCACGCTTGAGCCCGGCCGCTCGCCATCGTGCACGTATCGGGCAGAGCTTGCAGAATGTGCAAGTTGATCTGCGACGCTCCGGACACATCTCCCCTTACTATAAAGCTGTGACGCGTTGGAGGTCAGGGTGGACGTCAATGATCCGTTCTGGATATCCGAACAGGTAGTCGAATCGGTGCGCGCCCGAAAACTCGGCGCCCTGGTCAAGTACGTTCGCAAGGCCCGGCAGCTGACCCAGCAGGCTCTGGCTCAGCAGGTCAACGTGTCGACCTCAACACTGTCCCGCTTCGAGAGTGGCACGGTCAAGAACCCTGATATCCAGCTGTCCAAGGCGCTCGCGGAAAAACTGGGAATTCCACCCCATCTGGTCGGCGTGGCTCTCGGGCTCACCAGGGCGGTATCGCCTAACGTCAGGTCCCAGTGCACGCAGCCCGAGGAGGACCCGATTCATCGTCGCTCATTCCTGACGCTCGCCGGGTTGACCGTTCCGGCGCTGGTCGGCAATCTGAACAACGTTTTGGCTGGTGTGGCACCGGGAGTGGATGCCGCCCCCGGCGAGCTGGCCCGGAGATTCGCCACGGCCCGGGCGCTCTACGACCGCGGCCGGAATGACTCGGTTCTGCGCGGCCTTCCCTATCTGCTCCGGCTCGCCGACCAGGAATTGGAGTCCGGCACCGGGGACGCGATGCGGCGGTACTGTCGGGTCAATGATCTGGCCACCGACCTGTTGGGCAAGGTGGGATTGATCAACGAAGCCCGGCTCACCGCGCAGAACTCGGTGCGGGTTTCCCGGCGCAGCGGCTCGCCGCTGACCATGGCCGCGGCCGACCGCGGCCTGTCGATTGTGTTGCGGCGTGAGGGAAACCCGGCCACCGCCAACCTGGTCAGCCTGCGGGCGGCCAATCTTGTCGAACAGACCGGATTGGTCAACGCCGAACAGGCCACATCCTACGTTCAGGTCATGTGCACCCACTCGTATTCGGCCGCGCTGAACGACGACCGCGACGGGGCGTCGGTCGCGATCGCGGAGGCCGAGCGAGCGGCGGCCTACCTCCGCGGCCGGGTGCCCGATGGCCTGTCGGCGCGAGCACTGGCCAAGGCCCGGATGTACCAGGTGAGCGTCCATTGGGCGTTGGACGACGCGGGTGCCGCGGTGCGGGCCGGACGATGGATGGACCTGCGAGCCCTGTCGACTCCGGAGCGGCGCGCGCGGCATTTCACCGACATGGCCCGGGCGTGGTGGTCCTGGCGCAAACCCGAGCCAACCGCGACCGCGCTGCTCAACGCGCTGTCGCACGCACCGGCCGAGGTGATCGACCGAGCCCGTATCCGCGCGATCGCCGACGATCTGGTCGGCCGTAACCGGCACTTGTCCGTGGTGTCCCAGCTCGCCGACCGGATCACCGCTTCGCGGGGCGGACCAACCTGACCGCACTCGATAGACTTCGATCATGTGCTTGGAACCAGGTGACGCGCAGGACGCGCTGGCGGCCACGCCGCATGAGGCGGTCGGCGACGCGGTGGACCCGATCGCGCTGCGGCCGGTCGACTCCGTGGAGATCACCACGCTGGTGGACAACGTCTTCGACGGGCTGCTCGTCGGCGACGAGCGCACCCGCCGCCCGCGCCTCGGCACGAGCGGGATGGTGGCCGCGCCCCAGTTCGAGGGCGGCGCCACCACCGCGGGCCTGGTCGCCGAGCACGGGTTCGGCGCGCTGGTCACGATTCGCAGCGGCGGGCGCGGCACCAGTCTGCTGTTCGACACCGGCCAGTCCCCCGACGCGCTGATCACCAACGCCGACCGGCTCGGCCTGGACCTGCGCGAGTTGCACAGCATCGTGCTCAGCCACGGCCACTTCGACCACGCGGGCGGTCTGGCCGGGCTGGCCGCGCGGCGCGGAGTCCGGAAACTGCCGATGGTGGTGCACCCGCTGGCCTGGACCCGCCGCCGGCTGGCCATCCCGGGCGGCGACCCGGCCGAGCTGCCCACGCTGTCTCCACGCGCGCTGGCCACCGAGGGGTACGAGGTGATCGAGCGGCGCGAGCCGTCGCTGCTGCTGGACGGCAGCGTGCTGATCACCGGAGAAGTCGACCGCACCACCGAGTTCGAGCACGGCATGCCGCCCGCGCACCAGGCCTGGAACGGCTCCGACTGGGTGCACGATCCGCTGGTCGCCGACGATCAGGCCCTGGTCGTGAACGTCCGCGATCGCGGCCTGGTCGTGCTCACCGGCTGCGGCCACGCCGGCGCGGTCAACATCGTCCGGCACGCCATGCGGCTGACCGGGGTGAACCGGCTGCACGCCCTGATCGGCGGCCTGCACCTGGGCGGCCCGGCGTTCGAGCCGATCATCGCGCCCACCGTGGCCGCGCTGTCCGAACTGACGCCCAGCCTGCTGGTGCCGGGCCACTGCACGGGCTGGCGGGCCCAGCACGCGCTGGCCGCCGAACTGCCGGACGCCTGGGTGCAGAGCAGCAGCGGCACCACCTACACCCTCGCCGCCTGAGCCAGAACCAGCGGCCCAACACCTCAGCCTGACCGCAACGGTTTCCGGCACCCCACTCCAGTGTCGGAAACGTTTGCGGTCAGGCGGAATCGCGCTTGTCTCCCAGACGAGGGAACGGGTTGATCGAGAAAAGCACCTCGACCGGGACCTCGAAATGTTCGGCCAGCCGCAGCGCCAGGTGCAGGCTCGGGCTGTATTCGCCGCGCTCCAGGTAGCCGACGGTCTGGTAGTGCACGCCCAGCGCGGCGGCCAGTTCCCGGCGGGAGATGCCACGTTCGGCGCGCAGCATGGCGATCCGGTTGTAGATCGTCTCGCCCGCCGCGCTCGGCTTGCGCCCGTTCGTCATGCCAACCTGCCCCTCGCGCCGGCTCCGTTCGTCATCTCAGCCCACTCGTTTCATCGCCCGCGCGCGGCGGGCGGCCATCGTCGATCCGGATTCCCGGCTTGCCATGCGCCGCAAGGCGATCGGCGCGAGCGCCAATCCGACCACGGCCCAGCCGCCGAGCACCGCGGCGGTCTCCAGATGCTGCCAGGAGCCGCCGAGTTCGGCGGCCGCCATCTCGCCGGGCAGGAAGGCCGAGCGCATCCCCAGGCCCAGCCAGTAGATCGGGAGCACCTGCGCGATGTC
>DASZNF010000123.1:0-59693 GCA_035551355.1 Pseudonocardiaceae bacterium
AACGCTTCACCGTTGCGGGCTGCCGACATCAGGTCCGACCGGAAGCTGTCCGCCTGCGTGCGATTCCGGTAAGACTCAGAGAACTGCTGGCCCTCGACCAGCCATCGCACGACGTAGCGCGCCGACGTCTTGCCCGCGCTGGTGACCCGTCGCCTGGTTTGGAGCTTGTACACCCGCACGTTGTAGGTGGTCGGCATCAGGCGGCATCCTCCAACGACTCGATCCAGCGGTCGAAGTCAGAGCGGTTGACTCGGATGTCACCGTTCGGGAGCTTGATGCAGCGCGGGGCCTTTCCCTTGACGCGCCAGTCGTAGAAGGTCGAGCGGGAGATCATCAGCGTGGCGCAGACTTCGGCGATCGTGAGCAGCGTGCGGGCCGCACTCATCGGTGTTCGCTTTCCTTCCGGCGTGCGGGCGGGGCGTGATGACGGGTCGCGGTGAGCTGCCTTCACTCGGCACCACCGACCAATCGGAGAGGGACAGCCGTCCCAGCCGTACCAGCGTCGTTTTCGCTGGTCGGTCCTGGTACGGCTTTTTCGGTGGGACGGCTTGAGTCGTACCAGTCATCCGAGCCGTACCGCTCTGAGCTGGGAAGTTGAGGCTGGTACGGCTGGGACGGCTCCCCCTCTGCCGACGCGCCCAACTCCGGGCAATACCGCTGCCAGGAGTCCAGGAATTCGGCCCGCTGGTAGCCCTTGGCCTGTCCCGTTCCGCGGAATCGGATGGTGGCCGATCGGATGCCGTACTCGCGCAGCAGCGACCCGAGTTTCATCGCGGTCAGCCCGGCCTGTCCAAACTCGCCCCACGGTGATTCCGGGATGGCCCGCAGCCGGGACAGCAGCTCGGCCGTGGGTAGCGCGAGGTCGTCACCGAAGGCGGTGCGGCAGTCGACCAGCAGCCGCATTCGGTCGGACATCTCCCCGGACTCCGTGGCCTCGGTGGTCATAGCCAATGCGGCGGCGCGGGCACGTTCGGGCCAGTTGCCCCCGGCGTGGTCGGCTACCGCCACGAGCGGTTCCCAGGTGTCGGCGGCGCGGTCTTCGACCGGCATGGTCGGTTCGGCCCGCTCCAGCTCAGCCAGGTCGGCCCGCAGCCACGCGGTCAGTCGCTCTGCCAGTGCGCGCAGCGGCGCGCGGTCCCGGCGAGACCGGTAGGGGTCTGCCTTCTCCCCCGCAGCGCGGCGGCGCATGTGGACCACCACGGCGCGGTCTTCGATGGTGTCGGGCATCGCGCCGATCCCGGCAAGGGCGGCCATGGCGAAGGTGGGGATGGTGACCACGGTGGAGCTGGCCGCGTCGTAGCGCAGCGCTGGCCGGCCGCGCTGGTGCCCGGCGTTGAGCAGGCCCCGGAGGTCTTCGTTGTCCCCGGCCTTCGGCCCGAAGATGGTGTCTGCCTCGTCGACCAGCAGGGTAGGCGGGTCGGCGGTGATCGAGCGGTACACCGCAGCCGGGCTGGCGTTGACGGTGATCAACGGGTCGTGACCCCCGGCTTCCACGATGTCCAGCAGTCGCGACTTCCCGCAGCGGCGTTCCGGTGCACGGATGACCAGGCGCGGGGCGTGCGCCCACGCGGGTTGGGCGTGGCTAGCGGCGATCCAGAGGACTACGGCGTCGGTGGCGTGGTCGCTGGGCATGACCACGTAGCGGGTCAGGATGGCGCGCAGCTCGTCGAGTAGGGCCGCGCCTTCGTTGGTCTTCTGGTTGGGCGTGCTCATGCTGCGTTGTCCTCACGGTCGGCGTGGTCGATTGGCGCGATGGCGCGGAGTTGCGCGTCTCGCACGGTGAGCTGCGGGTCGGCCAGCAACTCGCGGTGCAGCCGCACGGCGCGCGACAGCCGGTTGATCCGCGCCTGTTCGTGCGGTGCGAGCTGGCCGCCGTAGCCGGGGCCGGGTTGTGCTCGGCGTAGCTCCAGTTCCAGGTGGCTCGGGCCGTAGCTGAACCGGCGCTGGTCGGTCCACGCGGCCGAGAGGTCGGCCGAGGTGGCCTTCTGACGGGTGAGGATGGCCGCATCAGTCCGGTCGCACTCAGCGGCCAGTCGGGCGGCGATAGCGGCCGGGGTCGAGTCGTCCAGCCACGCCAACGCAGCCTGAGCGACAGCGGCAAGCTTGCGCGGATCACGGCCGGGTAGGTGCTGCCAGGCGGATGACCCGGCGACCGGGATGGTTCCGGCCTGGTGGGCGCGGTCGATCAGCGGTGCGAGCCAACGGCGAACGGCGGACGGGTCGGCGCGGTGCTCGGCGTTGTGGGCTCGCACGTAGTGGCGGAACTGGTCGTTGGTCATGGTCAGTCTCCACAGTGGTCGGTGTGCTGGTGGATGCGGCAGAACTGGCTGTCGGGCATCGCGTCCTCTCCACACAGGACTCCGGTCAGCACCGGGTCGGGAACGTCGTCCGGGATCACGGCCGCGCACAGCGCGCCGAGGTCGGCGGGGCAGTTCGTCGGGCTGGTCATGATTGGCCTCGGCAGTGACGTTGGGTGACTGATTTGGGGTAAGGGGTGCCGTGGCGGGCACCCGGTGCGGGTGTCGCCTGGTGATCGATGTGGGGTTAGATCGGTGGGTTAGGTGCCGGTGGGCGGGTTAGGTTCGTAACTCGCCCGGTTAGCTGACCTCACACATGTCCTGGCCAGCGGGTAGTTAGCCGAGTGAGGCGAGTGACCCGGTGCCCAGCGCCCCCGCCGCAGGGGCGGAAACCGTGGTGTCGGCGGGGGTACCGGGCAGCTCACTCACGTCACTCGTCTTCGTCCAGGTCGGCCGTGGCCCGCTGCGCGAGAGTGTCACGGATGGTGACCGGATCGACCGGGTAGCGGTTGCCGGTGGACGGAACCTTGATGCCGTGCTCACGGCCCAGCAGCTCCCGCAGCGACACGCCGTTCAGCTCCCGGTACGGACCCCAGTCCGGGGCCAGTTCCCGCAGCAGCGCGGGCACATCCGCCACCCCCACCGGCTCCGTGCCGAGTACCGCGTCCAGGTCCTCCAACAGGTCCCGCGTGGTGGCGATCTGGCGTGTCGGGTGTGGACGGTTACCACCGGGCACGCCCTTGCCGCGCTTGGCAATCGCGGCCATCGCACGCTCGATCAGCGGAGTCACCTGGTCGTTGTCGCGGGCCACGTCCAGGAAGTACACCTGCACGATCTCGCTACGCTGCCCCGTGAAGCCCTTCACCACCGCCGTTCCCCGGTCCGTACCCGGAATCAACTCCGTCGCCCGGTGCCCAGCCGCGTACGCGCCCTGACCCAGCAAGGCATCGTTGGCCACGTGATCCCCGACGGCGAACGCGATCCCGTTGGAGCAGTTCCGGGTCACATCCCTAGGCATGGAGTCCTTCGTGGGCGCTTGGGTGGACACCAGCATGTGAATCCCGCGTTTACGGCCCAACCGCACGATGTCGATCAACAGCTGGGAGATCTCCGCGCCGTAGACCTTGTGCTGGATGGCCACATGCGCCTCTTCCAGCAGCGCGAACAACGGATGCAGACCGGCGACTTTGTTGGCCAGGTCGCGGGTGACGGCGGGTTCTTCGTGGTCGATGAGCAGGTTCCCGCGCCGCTGCACCTCGGCGTGCAGCTCCCGCAGGTCGGCCGCGCGCAGGCCGGACAGAGGACCCGCGCCCAGCCGCTGGCCACAGTGGCGCATGCCAGCCATCTGTGCTGGTCAACCGCGTGGCGCACGTCACCGTTTACGGAAGAAATACGCGGTTCTTCCGATGCGATGCACTGTATGGCGGCCGCGCGATCCGCGCGCCGCACTCTGGATTCGCGATATGGCTCCGCCCGGGTCCTCCGGGCGGAAGCCAACCGCGAACGGACACTATGAGGAGGAAACAGTGACTGCTGTGTACACGGTTTTTGCGGTCGAGGGTGGCTCTGCGCTGGTTCTCGCATCTTTGCTGGCTGTCTGGGCCGGGCGGCGCTTCACTCCTCGTGTGGCCGTCGCCGCGACCGAGACGTCCCCCACCACCGCGTCCGTCACCGAGTAAGCCACGAACAAGCAGGACACGGGGACATCGCACGGAGTTCAGTTGGCATCGGAGGGTGCCTTCTCTCCTTCGGTGTCCCCGGCCTCGATAGCTTCCATGGGCACGCCCGCCGTCTCCTTCAGCTTGATGATCGGCACCAAGGCGACCAGCGCGGCGGCGATCAGGTAGTAGGCAGGCCAGTCCTTGTCGCCGGTGGCGTTGATCAGTGCGGTGACCACGAAACCCGCGGTCCCGCCGAAGATCGCGGTGGACACGTTGTAGCCGATGGCGAAGGAGCCGTAGCGCACCCTGGTCGGGAACATCGCCGGGAACGTGGAGCCGATCACCGCGAGAATCAGCACCAACAGGAACGCCACGACGGCGAAGCCCAGCACCAGCGCCCACACACTGCCCATCTGCATCAGCCGGATGCACGGCCAGCTCAGCACGATGAAGCCGATACACGAGGTGAGCAGCAGGGGTTTGCGGCCGATCCGGTCGGAGAGGCCACCGAACAGCCAGATCACCGCCATCTGCCCGGCCTCCACCGCGATGATGATGATCGAGGACGTGGTGTCGCTGACGTGCAGTTGGTCGGTGAAGTAGGACGGCATGGTCGTCAGCAGCAGATAGTCGGCCACGTTGAGCAGGATCACGATGGCGACCAGTTGCAGGATGGTGCGCCAGTGATTCTGGAAGGTCTCCCTGATCGGCGCCTTCTCCGCCTTCTCGCCACGGTCTGCCAGAGCCCGGAAGGTCGGCGTGTCCTCCAGCCTGATCCGCAGGTACAGACCGGTCAGGCCCAGTGGCAGCGCGACGAAGAACGGGATCCGCCAACCCCAGCTGTAGAGCTGATCATGGGTCAGGCCCAGGGTGATGGCCAGCACCACGACCTGGCCGAGGATGTAACCGCTGAGTGTGCCGAACTCCAGGAAGCTGCCGAAGAAGCCTCGTCGTTTCCTCGGTGCGTATTCGGAGATGAATGTCGCCGCGCCGCCGTACTCACCGCCGGTGGAGAAGCCCTGGATCAGTCGCAGCAGCATGATCAGCACCAGCGCGCCGACGCCGAAGGTCTTGTAGGTCGGTAGCACGCCGACCAGGAAGGTGCAGCTGCACATCAGGATGATGGTCAGTGCGAGCACCCGCTGCCGGCCCAGCTTGTCACCGAGCGGGCCGAAGAACAGGCCACCGAGCGGTCGTACCACGAATCCCACCGCGAGCAGGCCCAGCGACTCGACCTCCGCGTTGCCGCCGGGGAAGAACAGATTGCCGATCGCGGTGGCGATGACCCCGGACGTGAAAATGCTGTAGTCGTACCACTCCGTTGCGTTACCGATCGCGGAGGCGATCACCGCACGACGCACGGTCTTGAGGTCCGGCGCTGGTCCATCTGCCGCGGCTGCGTCAGCTGTCGTCATGTTTGCCTCACGCGGGGTGTAGTCCGATTGGGTCGTTCGACCCTAGGGGGATCACGACCCGCCTCGCCACAAGGTGTGTGAATTGTCCGAATAACCTGCCCGATTTGTTCTTTATTCGTCGATAAGTACTGTTGCAAGGTTCAGCGGGCACTGCCGCGACGCCGCCCGCACGGCGCCCAGCCGGTTGGCGAGCGGTTGGGAATCACCTCATGTCGTCGAGTTCGCGGACACGGCCACCACCCGGCCTTGCTCTCCCAGCAGTGCAACGTATGCCCCGCCAACACCGTCCGCGGCGCCCCCGACGCCAGCAGATCGGTGCAGCAGAACACCGCATCCGGCGGCCGCGCCAACTCCGGCAAACCTCTGATAACCGGCCAGCCGCTGATCCCCGGTCGGCCGCTGATCCCCGGTCGGCCGGTCGGCCGCCGATCACCGCGATTCGGCGCCAGCCTTCAGCCGAGCTGCTCGGCGAGTCCGACGATGATGCCTTCGGGACCGCGGACGTAGCAGAGCCGATAGATGTTCTCGTACCGCTCCAGCGCACCGACGAGTTCGGCGCCGTGGGTGCGCAGGCGGGCAAGGACGTCCTCGACGTCGTCGACCGCGAACATGATGCGCCGAATGCCCAGTGTGTTCGCCGGCGCGTCTTTCGGCTCGGGGGTGACGACCTTCGGCCGGTGGAACTTCGCCAGCTCCACTCGTCCGTGGCCGTCCGGGGTCCGCAGCATGGCGACGTCCTGCCGGACGTCCTCAAGCCCGATGACACGTTCCGCTCCGCGCCATTCGAGCGGCCCCTTCCCCTCCAACTCCATGCCCAGTTCCACGAAGAACGCAATGACCGCGTCAAGGTCGTCGACGACGATGAGGACGTTGTCCATCCGCTGGATCGCCACGCTGGGCCTCCTTCGTCCGGTGCGGCCATGGTGGCAGCTCTGCCCTTGGGACGGAGTCGCCAAGCCATTCTCGGCATCCTCGGAGCCCAGCCATGGGGGCTCGATTCGGGGCTCAGTTGACCTGCGGTCGGCGGCTTCTGTGTCCGGGCCCGGACGAAACCCGGTTGCGGCAACAGGTCTGCGCGCCGGACGCTGGTCAGCGTGGGTGATCTCATAGTGCGGGCCGCCGCGGCCCAGGACGCGGAGTTTCTCGCCGACATGCTGGTGGAGGCGGCGAACGCGCCGCGGTTCGAGCGAGAGCGGGCGGAGTTGCTGGCGAACCCCGAGGTCGCTGGTTACCTCGACGGATGGCCGCGGACCACCGACCTCGGCGTGGTGGCCGTCGACGACGCACCGGCCGGGGCGGCCTGGTTGCGGTTCTTCACCGCGGACGCGCCCGCCTTCGGGTTCGTGCGGGCCGACATTCCGGAACTGGCCATCGGGGTCGAGGCGGCGCGGCGCGGGCGAGGAGTGGGGCGCCTGCTCCTGCGCGCCCTCCACGAGGCCGCCAGGCAACAGGGGATCCGGCAGATCAGCCTCAGCGTGGACCGGGCCAACCCGGCCGCTCGCCTCTACCTGGCCGAGGGCTATCGCGTGGTCCACCACCGCGAGAACTCCGACACGATGCTGCTCGACCTGGCCTGAACCAACGAGATCAGAACCGGACCACGGCCAGCGCCTGGTCGTCGTGCCGTTTCGACCGCGGCCACCGCACGCCGCCCGGGTCGTCCCGCTCCGCCGCGCGCACCTGGGCCAGTACCTCGCCCACCCCACGCTCCTCGGCGATCCGCAGCACTCGCGACCAGTCGAACAGCCCGTAGTCGTCCACCCCGCAGGACACCCCGTCGCTGGCCAGCACCACGGCCCGCACCCGCGATCGCGGCCATCGCCGGGTCCGGGCCTGCGCGGCCGCGGCCGGGTCGGCTTCGGCGACCCAGAAACCGCCGGGCACGTTGCGCAGCCTGCCGGTCCGATCAGCGCCCACCCGCAGTGCGGCCGCATGGTCGGCGCCGAATCCGCCGCCGCCGCGCAGCCGGTCCCGGTATCCGCCGCCGCTGGGGCGCAGCGCGGCCAGCCGGTCGTCGGTCAGCGGATCAGGTCCGTCCACCGTGTACACAACGATCGGAGAATCGGCCAGTACCAAGCCGTCCACCGTGTCCTCGGTCCACCGGAGGATGGCCACGGTCGACGACGGCGAGGCGCCTGGGCGCAATCCGTGCGAGTCGGCGAGAGCGGTGATGGCCGCCGCGAGCACGTCGGTCAAGGCGGCATCCGGAGCCTCGGTCAGCCGGCGGGCCAGTTCCATGGACAGCTGCTCGGCGTACCAGCCGCCGCCGCGCATTTCGGGGCGCAACTCGGTCGCGCCGTCCAGCAGCAGCACCGCGTTCGGCAGCAGGACGACCCGGTCTTCGGTGGGCCGCTTACGTCCGTCGACGCCCACGCCCGCCGCCTCGGCGACCTCCACCATCGGCTCGTCCCCCATGTCGATCAGCCTATCCGTCAACTTAGGTTGACACCACGGCCGCGTCAACCTAAGTTGACAACATGACCGAAGCGACGAATCTCGCGGCACGAGCCGGAGACGCCGATCCCGGCGTCGGCCTGCACGCGGTGAGCGCGCTGCGCAAACTGCTGGAACAGCTGGAAGCCGTCCAGGTGCGCAACGCGCGGAACAAGGGCTGGTCCTGGCAGGACATCGCGGCCGCGCTCGGCGTCAGCCGGCAAGCGGTGCACAAGAAGCACGGGAGGCGATGAGCATGTTCGAGCGATTCACCGACACCGCCCGCGGCGCCGTGACCGATGCGCCCCGGCACGCCCAGCGCTACGGCGACCAGGTGATCACCCCGGTGCACGTGTTCGCGGCCCTGCTCGACCAGCCGAACGCACCCTTGGACCCGCAGCTGGCCGAATATCACGTGACCAGCGCCGAGTTACTCGCCGAACTGGACGCGAGCCATCGGCGGGGCGGGCTGTCCGATGCCGATGCCGCCGCCCTGCGCACCATCGGCATCGACGTCGACGAGGTGTTCGGCCGCATCGAGCGCAGCCTCGGGCCGGACGTGCTGAGCCTGCAGCCCATCCTCCGGGACACCCCTCGGCCGCGGTACCCGTTCGCGCCCGAGACCAAGCAGACCCTGGAGTACGCCGTGCGGGAGGCGGCCACGCTGCGCCGGCGCACGCTGACCGAGGAACACCTGTTGCTGGCCCTGCTGCGCCAGCCCGGCCCGGCCGCCGACCTGCTGGGCGAGCACGGCCTGCGCTACGCGGAGTTCCGGGCCCGCCGGGAGGCGGCCTGATCAGCCTGGCCGACCCGGTCCGCTGGGCCTTCCTGGCTCGGCTCGGTGGCGCGGTCCGGCCGATCACCCGGGCCGCGCCACACCACCAGGGGCAGGAACAACTGGGTCAGCGGCCCAATGCCCACCGCGTAGAGCACCGTGCCCACCCCGACCGTGCCGCCGAGCAGCCACCCGCAGGCCAGCACGGTCAGCTCGATCCCGGTGCGCACAAGCCGGATCGACCACCCGGTCCGTGCGGTCAGCCCGGTCATCAGACCGTCACGCGGGCCGGGGCCCAGCCGGGCGCCGATGTAGCCGGCGGTGGCCAGCCCGTTGAGCACCACCCCGGACACCAGCAGCACGATCCGCGCGAGCAGCGAACCGGGCTGAGTCACCAGGGCCAGCACCGCGTCCACCGACAACGCGACCACCGCGACGTTGGCCACCGTGCCGACCCCGGGCCGCTGACGCAACGGAATCCAGGCCAGCAGCACCAGCACACCGACCACCGCGACCACGCTGCCGAAGTCCACGCCCAGCCGTTTGGACACGCCCTCGTGCAGCACGTCCCATGGATCCAGCCCCAGGTGAGCACGCACCAGCAGCCCGTCGCTGGCCCCGTACAGCACAAGCCCGGCGAACAACTGCGGTAACCGGCGCAGCGGGCGGACGGTCACCGGGACACCGGACAGCACTACGGCGTGTCTCGTGGTCGTCATGCGGACCAGCCTGCCCGCCGATTGGCCTTCCAATCGAGGGCCAATTCTGCTTTATTGGACTGGTGAGCGTGGGAATTTCGGGCGGTGGCCGGGTGTCGGGCCGCCGGTTGGCCGAACTGCTTGGCAATTGGCGCACGCCGGACACCAGGCAATCCAGTACCGAACTCGCCGCCGCGATCCGCCTGCTGGTGCGTGAGGGCCAATTGCCCGCGGGCACGCAACTGCCCGCCGAGAGGGAACTGGCCGAGGCGTTGCGAATCAGCCGCACCATGGTCACCTCGGCCCTGGACCGGCTGCGCGAGGAGGGCGCGGCGACCAGCAGGCGCGGTTCCGGTTCCTGGATCACCCTGCCCGGCAGCACCCACCCGGTCGAACGCCCGGCGTCACCCGATCTGATCAACCTGGCCCAGGCGGCACCCGAAGCGGTGAACGAACTGGCCGCCGCGGTCGAGGCCGCCCGCGGCCAACTGCCCGAGCATCTGGCCGGCAACGGCTACCACCAACGTGGACTTCCCTTGCTGCGCAAGCGAATCGCCGATCGGTACACCGCGCGCGGGCTGGCCACCAGCCCGGATCAGATTGTGGTGACCAACGGCGCGCATCACGCTTTCGTGTTGGTCGGCCGCATGCTCACCGGACCGGGTGACCGGATCCTGGTGGAGCATCCCACCTATCCGAACGCGCTGGACGCCATCCGCGCGCACAATTTGCTGCCGATCAGCGTGGCCATGCGCCCGGACGGCTGGTCGCTGCCGGAGATCGATGCCGCACTGCGCCAGTCCGCGCCGAAACTGGCCTATCTGGTGCTGGACTTCCAGAACCCGACCGGCCACCGGATGTCCGACGAGGATCGCGAACGGCTCGCCGCCGCGCTGCACCGCACCCGCACCCCGGCGGTGGTGGACGAGACGCTGGCCGAGATCGACCTCGACGGCGACCCCGCGCAGGCCCCGGCACCACTGGCCGCGTACTCCCCCGATCAGGTGATGATGATCGGCTCGGCCAGCAAGTCGTACTGGGGTGGGCTGCGGCTGGGCTGGATTCGCGCCTCGGTGGAGTTGGCCGACCGGATCGTCACCGGCCGCTCCGCCTACGACCTGGGCGCGCCCCTGTTCGAGCAGCTGGTGCTGGCCGAACTGCTCATCGATCCGGTGCCGATCCTGGCCCGGCACTGCGCGAACCTCGCGCTGCGCAGGGACATTCTGTGCGACGCACTGGCCGAGAACTGTCCACAATGGAGTTTCCGGCGACCGTCCGGTGGGCTGAGCGTGTGGTGCGAGCTGGATCAGCCGGTCAGTACCCGGCTGGCGGTCACCGGACAGGCGCTTGGTTTGCGGCTGGTGCCCGGATCCCGGTTCGGCCCGCACGGTGGGCTGGAGCGCTGGCTTCGGGTGCCGTTCGGGCTGCCGCCCGCACAGTTGCGGGACGCGGCCTGGCGACTGGGCCGGCTGGCCGCCGCGGTCGGCGCGCCGGGCGCCGAACCCGACGACACGCCAACGGCGGTGACCTGAGCGAAGACGACTCCGCTCGCCTTCCGGTGTGACCCCTCGGCACACCGGAAGGCGAGCGGGAGAAGTGTCCCGGTGCCGTGGGGGCAACACGGCACCGGGACCAGGGACCCGACCTGGCCGGGCGCGGTGGGCAGGTCGGGAAGCTGTGGTGGGGTGGGCGCGAAAATTCGCGCACGACACCGTTGCCCCGGAACAACAAACACGCTGAGTAACCGTCGATGGACGGAGATCTACCCGCGGAACGAGGGCCGGGGTCAGTCGGGTGACGTGCTGGGCAGCCCGGCCGTCTCACCGGCGATGATCGCCGGGCGGTGGGTGCCCACAGTGCTGATCGCCGCGTCGGCCGAGCCGCTCGCGGACGGGAGCACGGCCTGGCCCTTGGCCGAGCCGGGCTCGGTGTGTGTTGGCGCGAAAGAAGAAACGGGGGCGACCGGCGCCGGCGCGCTGGGCTGCGGAAGCGGCACCGGGCTGGGCGCGTCCGGCAGTGCGGCGCGCTCGGTCCGCGGCGCGGCCGGAGTGGGCTGGTCGAGGCTGTCGGCCGTCCGGTCGAAGTCCTTGTGCGGGCTGGCGATCAGCGCGGGGGCTGGGGCGGCCGGCGGCGCGCTCACCGGGGCGGCGGCCGGGGCGCTCGGCGCGGTGCTGGTCTTGGCGCTGCTCCCGGTCGAACTCGTGCTGGTGCTCTGGCCGGTGACCGCCGTGGCCGCGGTCTGCACCGCGCTGGTGGCCGTGGCGGTGACCTGGTCGATCACGTTGGTGACCGGCGTGGTCACCGCGCTGACCGTGCTCGTGGTGCTGGTGACCGCGGTGTTCACGGTGGCCGCCGTCTGGGTGAGCGTGGTGGTCAGAGTCTGGTCCACGCTGCCCACGACCTGGGCGAGCAGCCCGGGCAGGGTGCTCGAGGAGCTGGCCGCCGAGGTCACGGTGCTGGTGGCGGAGGTCGTGCCGGTGGTGGTCGTGGTGCCACTGGTCTGGTCCGCGGCGGCGACCGAGGTGCCGAGCAGCCAGGCCGCGCCGGCCAGCCCGAGGGTGAGCAGCAGCCGGACGAGGAACCGGGGCACCCGCCGCACCACGGCGTTCGGCACGGCGTTCGGCACGTTCGTGCTCGCCACTGCGTTCACCGCCGTTCGCCCCTCATCCGCGGCGCGCCGGCCGCGGTCTCTCGCGGTCCGCCACGCCGTCCCCGACATATCTACCACCGCAAACGGTGGTTCCGCCGCTTCAAACCGGGTCTACCCCGCGAAGCGGCCGTAAACAACCGTTGCCCGACGAGAGCCCATCACCGGAATGAGTGGTTTGGGCGCGTCGGGCCACGAATGCACTTAGTGTCACCGGCACGGTGACGTCATGTACACCGCCGACCGGAGCAAGAATCCGACGCGACTGGCCGAACTGGCCGATCGACTCAGACCCGTTGCCGACGATCTCGTATTGCACGACGAGGGTGGCCCGGGCGAATGCCTGGTCCGGGCGGGCGAACTGCTCGCCCACCCCGCCGTCGCCGATTCCGTAATGGACAAGCTGGGGTCCCGTGCGGACAGTGCCGAACTGGCGCTGCCCGGCGAGGCCGTCCGCATCCGGCTGCGTCCCCAGGCGCGCGACCATTCGGTGGAACTGGCCGCCGAGCTGACCCGTCCGGGCGACACGGTTTTCGTGCAGCCCAACCATCTTCATGTGGGCTGTCCGGTCATGTCCGGCACGCCGATCGAGTTCGGCACCGGCACCGTGCCCACGCCAGCCGAGTTGCCACCCGCCCCGCCGACGGAACTGTGGGAACCGCCGGTGACCGTCGCCCTGCTGGACACCGGGCTGGACCCGCACCCGTGGTTCGCCGACCGCCCGTGGTTGTCCGAATGGGGCCTGTCGGCCGAGACCCTGCACCCCGACCAGCCCGCCGCCCGGGACCGGCAGGCCGGACACGGCACGTTCGTCGCCGGGGTGTTGCTGCAGCACGCGCCCGGGGTGACCATCCGGCACCACCGCACACTCGCCTCGACCGGACTGACCGACGATGTCGTCGTGGCCGCCGGGCTGGATCAGGTGCGGCGGATCGCCCGGGCCCGCAACGAGAAGTTGGACATCGTGGTGATCACCGCCGGCTGTCACACCGCGGACGACACCTGCCCGCCCCTTTTGCGCCGCGCACTCGAGCGCACGGTTGACCCGATCGTGGTGGCCTCCGCGGGCAACAACGCGTCCGCCCGGCCGTTCTGGCCTGCCGCGTCGCCGCAGGTCATCGCGGTGGCGGCGACCGGACACCGCGATCAGCTGGCACCGTTCTCCAACCGAGGCGACTGGGTGAACGTGGCCGCCCCCGGCGTGGACATCGTGAGCAGCTTCGTGCGGGCCGTACAGCACGAGCACGGCATCGCACCCGAGACCGTGACCAGGGAATACGGTGCCGCGAAGTGGAGTGGCACCTCGTTCGCCGCGCCCCGGGTGGCCGCCTCGCTGGCCCGGCTGCTGCACGCCGGCATTCCCCCGAAAGCGGCACGCGAGCACGTCAGTAACTCGTTCGGGGGATAAATTGCCGACGTGGGAGCCGGATGATCTTCGTGCTCATCGGAGCGGGCGAGTTGATCTCGCCTTGCCAAGGGAGCACGAAGATGCCGGAACTCTCGACCACCGAACTGGTGCGCGCGGCCATCGCCGATGATCAGCCGGCCTGGAACGCGCTGGTTCGCCGTTATGCCGGAGTGGTGTGGGCCGTCGCCCGCGAACACGGGCTGAACGCGGCCGACGCCGCCGATGTCAGCCAGACCACCTGGCTCAACCTGTCCCGCCAGCTGGCCGGCCTGCGCGACCCCGAACGCCTGGCCGGCTGGCTGGTCACCACCGCCCGGCGGGAGGCCCGGCGCGCGGTGCTGGCCCGCGGCCGGGAGACCCCGGTGGAGTGGCTGCCCGACAGATGCTCGGCCGAGCAACCGGAACCCGAGCGGGCCGTGCTGATCGCGGACGCGGACAGCACGTTGTGGCGGGCCTTCGCCGAACTGCCGCACCGATGCCGGCAACTCCTCCGGCTGATCGCCGAGGCGCCCGACCTCAGTTACGCCCAAGCCGCCCGGTCATTGGGCATCCAGCTGGGCAGTGTCGGGCCGATCCGGGGTCGTTGCCTGGCCGCGCTGCGCCGGAAGCTGGCCTGCGCCGGGGCATTGGACGGGGTGGCCCGGTGATCAGGGATGCCGCGCTGCTGGCCGAACTGGCCGCCGGATTCGCCCGCCGGGACCCGTTGCCGGGCGAGGTGCTGCGGGCCGCCCGACAGGCCTGGACCCCGTCGTCTCGCCGTGGATCGGACCGGCAGTTGGCGGTGGTGCGGGACACCGCGCTGGGCGTCGGCCCGATGTCGGTCCGCGGCGCGGGTTATGGCCGGCACACACTGGATTTCGCCGGTTCGGGCGTGCTGCTCACCGTGGAGGTCAGCCGCGAGGCGGACGGCGTGCGCCTGTCCGGGTTGCTGGACTCCGCCCACCTGGGCACGGTGGTCGTGCACTGGCCGGACGGGGCGCAAACCCTTGCGGTGGACGGGATCGGCGGGTTCGGCGGGACCGGATTGCCGTGCGGTCCGCTGTCGCTGGCGGTGCACCGGCCAGGCGAACCGGTGGCGAGGACCCCGTGGTTTCTCGGCTGACCGCCCCGGAACACGGGGTCCGGATCGCGGCGGGGCACGCGGCCGTGTTGCGCCGGGTCGAGCGCGGGCAGACCGAGGAGGCGTTCGGGGAGTTGCGCCGGTTGCTGGCCGCGGCCCGCAGGCACGACCAGCCGCACCTGCTGCCCGAGTTGCGGCTGACCATGGCCTGGGTGGAGCTGGATCGCGGGCGCCCGGCCGCCGGGTTGCGGCAGTTGCGGACGGCCGAACCGGAGTTGCCCGGGGAGCGCGCGGCCCAGGCGCGCTGCCTGCGCGGCCTGCACCTCAACGCCACGGGCCGGCACGCCGCGGCGCACCAGGAGCTGACCGCCGCGATCGATGACTCGCGCGCCCACGGTGACCGGCACTGGCTGGCCAACGCCCTGGTCGCCCGGGGCGCGGCCGGGGGCTACCTGCTGGCGCTGGCCGGGGCGGAGGCCGACTACGCCGAGGCGGGCGAGCTGTACACGGCGCTGGGTGAGCAGGGGCGCGCCGCGGCCTGCCTGCACAACCGGGGGTTCGTGGCGTTGCGGGCGGGCGATCTGCCGGCCGCGCTGCGCCGGTTCGCCGAGGCGGTGGAGGCCGGGCTGCCGGTGGACCGGCATCCGGAGGCGCTGGTCGACCGGGCGCAGGCGCTGCTGGCCGCGGGCCTGACCGAGCGGGCCCGGCCGTTGCTGGAGCAGGCCGTGGACGCACTGTCGGCGGCGGGCCGGGACGGCAAGCTGGCCGAGGCGCTGCTGGTGTCGGCGCAGTGCGCGTTGCGCGCGGGCGCGGCCGAAACGGCGGAACGGGCGGCCGGGCGCGCGGCCCGGCTGTTCGGGCGGCAGGGCCGGCCGGGGTGGCGGGCGGCGGCGCGGGCGGTGGAGTTGATGGCCGCGCCCCGCACCATGTCCGCGACCACGGTGCACCGGCTGGCCCGAGACTGCGACCGGCACGGCTGGTGGCTGGTCGCGGCCGAACTGCGGCTGGCCGCCGCGGCCGCGATGCCCGCCGACGCAACACATTGGCTGACCCGGGTGGCCGTGGATCGGCGCCGGGGACCGGTTCCGGTCCGGGTGCTGGGCTGGGTCG
Organism: Pseudonocardiaceae bacterium; assembly: GCA_035551355.1. Taxonomy (GTDB): domain Bacteria; phylum Actinomycetota; class Actinomycetes; order Mycobacteriales; family Pseudonocardiaceae; genus DATATV01. The sequence goes on from DASZNF010000123.1 coordinate 15,505, forward strand.
CCGCGGCCCGGCTGGCGATGGCGGCCGGTGATCACCGGCGGGCCAGCGCGGCCTGCCGGGCCGGTCTGCGGTTGGTCGAGGAGTACGCGGCGGCGCTGGGCGGGTGGGAGCTGCGGGCCGGGATGTCCTCGCTGACAAGGGAGTTGTCCGCGCTGGGGTTGGACATCGCACTGGCCGGTGGGCGGCCGGAGACCGTGCTGCGCTGGGCCGATCGCAGCCGGGGCGGGGCGTTGCGGCGTCCCGAGGTGTTGCCGCCGGTCGATCCGGAGTTGGCCGACGGCCTGACCGAGTTGCGGGTCGCGGCGACCGATGGGCGGCGCGATGCGCGCCGGCTGGTCGCATTGGAGGAACGCATCCGCGCGCTCGACTGGGCGCACGCCGACGGCCGAACCCGGGGCTTCGCCTGGAAACTGGACGATCTGGCCACCCGGCTCGACGCGTCCGCACTACTCAGTTTCGTGATCCACGGCGGACAGTTGATCTGTCTGTCCGTTGTGGATGGACGCTGTCGGCGGCAAGAACTCGGTCCGAGCCGCCGGATCGAGGAGTTGGTGCGGTCACTGCGGCTCGCGCTGGCCGCCGGTCCGGCCGCGGCCCGATCCGCCCGGCGCGCCGCAAACGCGCTGGACCGGCAGCTGTTCGCGCCGATCCGGCGATTGGTCGCCGACCGCAGGCTGGTCGTGGTGCCCACGGATGCGCTGCACGCCTTGCCGTGGGGGGCGCTGCCGTCCTGTGTCGGCCGTCCGATCACCGTCGCGCCGTCGATCCACGTGTGGCGACAGGCGGTCGATGCGGACACGAGCCGCGACGGGGAGCCGGTATGGATCTCCGGCCCCGGGTTGCGGCACGCGGAAATCGAGGTGCGGGCGCTGCATGCCGAACACGGAGGGCGCCTGCTCGCCGGTTATCAGTCCACTGTGGACGATGCGCTGGCGGCGATGGACGGGGCGGACACCGTGCACATCGCCGCGCACGGCCGGTTCCGGCCCGAGGCGCCGTTGTTCTCCCGGCTGGATCTGGCCGACGGACCGTTGTACGGGTACGACCTGCGGCGATTGCGCCGGGCGCCGCGGCGCATCGTGTTGTCCGCGTGCGAGGTCGGGCGATCGGCGGTGCGGCCGGGCGACGAGCTGATCGGGCTGGCCGCCGCGTTGTTGCGGGCGGGCAGCGCGACCGTGCTGGCCAGCGTATTGCCGGTGCCCGACGAGGCGGCGGTGCCGGTGATGACCTTGGTGCATCAGGGATTGCGCGACGGACTGGGCCCGGCCGAGGCACTGGCCACCGCACAGGCCCGGCACGGCCAACTCGGCTTCAGCTGCCTCGGCTCGGGCTGAAAGCTCGCGGAGGCAAGCCGTATCGGGTCAGCGGAGATTGGCCAGGCGGTTGATGGCCTCGTCGAGAACCTCGTCGCGTTTGCAGAAGGCGAAGCGGACCAGGTGGCGCCACGGGTCCGGATCGTCGGTGAACACCTGCACCGGAACCGCCGCCACACCAACGCGTTCCGGCAGCGCCCAGCACAGCTCGGCGCCGTCGGCGAAACCGAGCGGGCGCACGTCGGCCGTCACGAAATAGGTGCCCTGCGTCCTGCGCACCGCGAAACCGGCCGCTGCCAGCCCTTCGGACAGGCGATCTCGCTTGTCCTGCAAGGATTTCCGCAGTCCGGAAACCCAGTCCAGCTCGTCCCGCAACGCGTGCGCCACCGCGGGCTGGAACGGCGCCCCGCCGACAAAGGTGAGAAACTGCTTGGTCGCCCGCGCCGCCGCCACCAGCTCGACCGGACCGCACGCCCAGCCGATCTTCCAGCCGGTGCAGTTGAACGTCTTGCCCGCGCTGGACACGGTCAGCGTGCGCTGCGCCATGCCGGGGAAACCGGCCAGCGGCAGGTGTTCGGTGTCGTCGTAGGTGAGGTGCTCGTACACCTCGTCGGTCACCGCCAGCAGATCGTGCCGCACGCACACCTCGGCGACGGCGGCGAGTTCCTCCCGGGTGAACACGGTGCCGGTCGGGTTGTGCGGCGAGTTCAGCAGGATCGCCCGCGTCTTCGGGCCCACCGCCGCGCGCAGCGCATCGACGTCCAGGCCGAAGCGGCCGTCGGGCTGCTCGCGCAGGGACACCACCCGGCGGGTCGCCCCGGACAGCGCGACCGCGGCCGCGTACGAGTCGTAGTACGGCTCGATGACGATCACCTCGTCACCGGGTTGGGCGAAGGCCAGCATGGCCGAGGAGATCGCCTCGGTCGCCCCGACGGTGATCAGCACCTGCGTGTCCGGGTCGTACTCCAGGCCGTAGCGGGCGGCCCGGTGCGCGGCGACCGCGGCCCGCAGTTCCGGCGTGCCCGGCCCGGGTGGGTACTGGTTGACCCCGTTGGCGATGGCCTCCCGGGCCGCGTTCAGCATCCCGGCCGGACCGTCGGTGTCCGGAAAACCCTGACCGAGGTTCACGGCTGCGGTGCGCACGGCCAGCGCGGTCATGTCCGCGAAGATGGTCGAGACGAACGGCCGCATCCGCGGCACCAGCACTTGCTCACTCACAAGTGGCAGCCTGTCACACCGGCAGAGGTAACAATGGTGTGGTGGAGCAACTGACGCCGGCCCAGCTCGGCAAACGGCGCGACCTGCGGCGGATGAAGCTGGTCGCGACGGGATTTCTGCTGGTCGCCGCGCTGATCTATATCGTCACCACGATCTTGGGCGGCCACGGCTGGCTGGGGTACGTGCGGGCCACCGCCGAGGCCAGCATGGTCGGCGCGCTGGCCGACTGGTTCGCGGTGACCGCGCTGTTCCGGCGACCGCTGGGCCTGCCGATTCCGCACACCGCGATCATCCCCAACCGCAAGGACACGCTGGGTGAAAGCCTCGGCGACTTCGTGGGCAGCAACTTCCTGTCCGAGGACGTGGTGCGGGACAAGCTGCGCCGGGTCGGGGTGTCCAGCCGGCTGGGCGGCTGGCTGGCCGAGCCGGCCAACGCCGATCGGGTGACCTCGGAGCTGGCCAACGTGGTCCGCGGGGTGGTCACCGTATTGCGTGACGAGGACGTCCAGGAGGTGCTGGAGACCGCGGTGGTGGGCCGGGTGCTGGCCCATCCGTGGGGTCCGCCGCTGGGCAAGCTGCTGAGCCAGGTGCTCACCGACGGGGCGCACCACAAGCTGGTGGACCTCATGTGCGACCGGGCCTACGAGTGGGTGCGCGACAACCACTCGACGGTGCTGCGCGTGGTGTCCGACCGGTCGCCGAACTGGGCGCCGCGGTTCGTGGACGACCTGGTGGCGGACAAGGTCTACAACGAGGTGCTGGGTTTCGCGTGGTCGGTGAAGACCGATCTGAACCACCCGATGCGGCTGGCGGTGGACAAGTTCCTGCTGGAGTTCTCCGGTGATCTGCAGACCGATCCGGCCACCATGGAGCGGGCCGAACAGGTGAAGCGGCAGGTGCTGGCCCATCCGGACGTGCAGGCCACGATCGGGTCGGCGTGGGGCACGGCCAAGAAGATGATCCTGGAGGCCGCCGAGGACCCGTCCAGCGAGCTGCGCCGCCGGGTGCGGGACGGGCTGATCTCGCTGGGTGGCCGGCTGACCGGCGACGATTCGATGCGGGAGAAGGTCGACTCCTGGCTGGAGAACGCGGCGGGCTACGTGGTAGCCAACTACCGCGACGAGATCACGACGCTGATCACCGACACGGTGTCGCGCTGGGACACGAAGGAGACCTCCCGCAAGATCGAGCTGCAGGTGGGCCGGGACCTGCAGTTCATCCGGATCAACGGCACGGTCGTCGGCGCCCTGGCCGGCCTGCTCATCTACACCTTCACGCAGCTGTTCTGACTCCTTCGCACACCTGGATCGGGCGGGATCGCGGCCGGGCGCGGGAATGCGCGGCGGCGGCCACCGGGTTGTAGCGGAGGTGAACTCCGTATCGGCGCCCGCGCCCCTGTCCGTTCTCGACCTCGCCCCCGTGTCGGCCGGGTCCACCACGGCCGCGGCCCTGCGCAGCACCATTGAGCTGGCCCAGCACGCCGAGCGGCTGGGTTATCACCGGTACTGGCTGGCCGAGCACCACAACATGCCGGGCATCGCCAGCAGTTCACCCGCGGTGCTGATCGGCCAGGTCGCGGCGGCCACGTCCACTCTGCGGGTGGGTTCCGGCGGAGTCATGCTGCCCAACCATCCCCCGTTGGTGGTGGCCGAGCAGTTCGGCATGCTGACCGCGCTGTACCCGGATCGCATCGATCTGGGCATCGGCCGGGCCCCCGGTACCGATCAGCGGACCGCTGCCGCGCTGCGCCGGTCCACCGCACCGCTGTCCGCGGACGATTTCCCGCAGCAGCTGGGTGAGCTGTTGCGCTTCTTCGGGGAAGATCCGCTGCAGGCCACGGACGGGGGACTGCACGCGGTCCCGGCGGCGGGCAATCAGCCGCCCCTGTGGCTGCTGGGTTCCAGCGGCTATAGCGCTCGGCTGGCCGGCATGCTCGGCCTGCCGTTCGCCTTCGCCCACCATTTCAGCTCGGCCAACACGCTGCCCGCGGTGGCCGCCTACCGGGAGAACTTCTCCCCGTCGGCCGCGCTGGACAAGCCCTACGTGCTGATCGCGGCGGCCGTGCTGGCCGCCGACGACGACGAGCGGGCCCGGTATCTGGCCGGGCCGAGTGGGCTGTCCTTCCTGCGGCTACGGCAGGGACGACCGGGACCGCTGCCCAGTCCGGAAGAGGCGGCCGCCCAGGAGTACAGCGAGATCGAGCGGCTGATCGTGGAGGACCGGATGGCCGGCCAGATCCTCGGCGGGCCGGACACCGTGCGGGCCGGGGTGGAGCAACTGGTCGCGGCGACCGGGGCGGACGAGCTGATGGTGACCACCATGACGCACGACCCGGCCGACCGGCTGCGCTCCTACGAACTGCTCGCCGGATTGTGGCCCGCCACCGAGGACCCGGCCGGCCGCGACTCGGCGGACGAGGCGGTCAGCTCCGCCGGAGCCTGACCACTTTCGGGTCCACGGCGGTTCTTGACCACTTTGGGGTCGGGCTCCCGTCGGCAGAGCCACGAGAGGGTGACCGGCTGGTGCCGGTCACCCTCTCGTGGTCAGTTCCGCCGGTTCCGCCGGAGCGGGATCACTCCTGCTCGTAGGTGACCGAGAAGCCCGAGCCGCTCGGCGCGTTGGTGTGGTCCTCGTAGCCGGCGTTGCTGCTGGCATCCAGCAACGTCGGGCTGTAGGAGGACAGCGCATTGTTGTTGATGGTCACGTTGCTGAAGCTGACCGTGCCGAAGTTCGGGTAGGCCGCGGTCGGCGACTCCAGGATGATCTCAGCCGAGGAGTTGGCGCCGTTGTAGGACTTCGTGGTGGTCTTGCTCCAGCCCGCGGTGTTGTCGGTGAGCACCAGGGTGTATGAGGTGCCGCTTCGGGTCACCTTGGCGGTGATCGAGTCGCCCGCCTGCACGGAATTGTTGTAGTACACCGGGTTGGCCGGGTACATCTCGTACCAGCCGGAGTCGACGGCCGAGCTGCCACCGCCGGAGCAGTCGCTCTGCACACCGGTCTGCTCGACGGAGCTGCTGCCGTATCCGTCGATGCCCACCCACGGGGCGTACAGGTCGTTGCTGGAATTGCAGGAGGCGGCGGGCTGGGTCCAGGTCGCGCCCACCTCGGTGAAGCCGGAACCGGTGACCACGACACCGGACCAGTTGCCCCCGTTCTGGTTGAAACTGCCACCGACGTGGCCGGCCTTCACGTGCGCGGTGCCGCCGTGGAAGGGTGTGTACGTGGCACCATGGGCCGAGCCGGCGCCGGCGACTGCTGGAGTGGCGAGCATGCCGACGACCAGCGCGGCACCTCCGAGCACGGACGTGGCAAGAGCAGCGGTTCGCACTACTTCTACCTCCTAGTACACGGCGGGTAGCCCGCCGACTGCAGGGAAACTTCACCGTGCCCCCGCAGTGACCCAGGTGGGAGCCTTCTTTGGTCGTTAACACTTGACTAGGCGGCTTTTCCCTGTTACCAGAACATTTCCCAAGTCAACCGTCTGTCTCTTGTGGACGATCTGCCCTGGGTATCCATGGTGGCCGGGGCGATCGCGATCGTGTTGATCCCGGAGTCCGCGTAGGTGTCGCTGCGCAAGCTCTCGCCGACGGTGACGCCCGGCCTGGGCACACCCGCCGTGGTGAAATGGTTCTCGCGGTTCAAAGCGCGTCCAGGACGAACGGTTTGGACACGCTTTGTCGCGCTGGCTGGGTTTTCGGATTCGCCGGGACACGCGGCTGTGGCGAAGTCGTCAGTCTGCGCAGGTCCGGGACGGGCGCGACTATTGTCGGGCGATGACCACGACTCGGACGCCGTGGCCGCCCGGTGCGGCCGAGCCGGCACAACGCCACCCCGACGCGCCCGCGCCCGGCACTCCGATGGGCCCGCACTACGTGAACTGCTTCGGTTGCGGGCCGGACCGGCCGGGCGGGCTGCGGCTGCGCACGATGGCCGGCGAGGGTCTGACCGTGTTCGCCGAGTTCGTGGTGACCGACGCGCACCAGGGCGCGCCCGGCCTGGCGCACGGCGGGTTGCTGGCCGCGGCGTTCGACGAGGCGCTGGGGGCGTTGGGCGCGCTGCTGCGGGTACCCGCGGTGACCGGGAAGCTGGAGACCGACTTCCGCAAGCCGGTGCCGGTGGGGTCCACGCTGCACATCGCCGCGAAAGTGGACGGGATCTCCGGGCGGAAGATCTACAACAGCGCGGTCGGCCGGCTGGACGCGCCGGACGGACCGGTCGCGGTGCAGGCGCGGGCGCTGTTCGTGACGGTCGGCATGGAGCACTTCACCGCGCACGGCACACCGGAGGACATCGAGCGCGTGTTCGGGCGGGTGGCCGAGAAGGACGGACAGGACTACGAGATCAACCCGTAGCGGGTTTGGTTGTGGTGGGGCGGTTGGGTTGACGGCTCGACCGGATTGACGACTCGACCGGGATGGCGGCTCGACTGGCGGCTCGACCGGGGTGGCAGCCGCACCGGCTCGGCATTGGACTCGGCTTGCCCGCGAGCGCCGGACTCGGCCCGCACGCGGACGCCCGCACGGCGGCCCCCACCCGGCCAGCCTAGCCGCGAACCCACGCCCAGCCGCGCCGGTTATCCACAGAATCCAAAGTTATCCACAGCCCAGTGGATAACTCCTTTTCAACCCGCTGACCTCGTTAGACTGGCCAGGGGCCGTCCCCCCAGGGATGGGTGGGGGCTGCTCGTCCGGGGTTTGTGGTTGAAACGCTGGTGGCGGCTGGGTGTTTCCTGGGGCAACCGCTGTTCGTGGTTGGCGGGGTGCCGGAGGGGCGGGCGCAAACGTTTGCGGGCCGCCGCCGTTGACAGGGTCGGCCGCGGTTGGCAGGGTCGGCGGCCTTGGCATGGAATTGGCTTGGTTGGGGCTGCGGTCCGGCCCGGGCCGGACGGCCGCGGTCACGGGATGGGGTGGCCGGCCAGGTTGTAGAACTGGCCGTATTGGGGGACTACTCGGCGGACCGTGCTCGGCGGGTACAGCCTGGTCGGCTCGAACGTGTGGATGGGGAAGACCGCTTTCGGCGCTACTCGTTCCACCATCGTGTGCAGGTCTTCGGGGCTCGCGTGGCCCCAGCAGCCGATTTTGCGCAGCTGCACCCCAAGGTGATCGAGCCAGTCGACGAACACGGCCCACCGGGGGTCGAATTCGCCAAGGGGCTCGCCGTTGGCGTGCACGAAAACGTCGCCCGGCCGCAGCGGGAGATCGAGCAGATCAGGCAGCGCCGAGACGTCGGGGACCACCACGTACTCGCCGGGTTTGGCCTGCACGTCGGCCAGGTCGGCGCCCGCGCCCCAGGTGGAAATCCCGGCTACACCGAAGTCTCGCAGGAATTTCGCGGTCTTGGCCGGCCAGACCACGGTGCGGCCTGATTCCGCGGCTGCGGTCAGGAAGTCGGTCACTCGCTCGATGTCCCTGGGGTACAAGGACAACAGGACCAATCCCGTCGACTCGCGCAACGAGTCCACAAAGGACGTTCGGACATCGTCCTCGGTGCGGAAGGGGCCGTCGGGTTGGGCGAACGAGAGAGTGGTGCCCTCGATCACCAGGGCGTCGACTCCGGCGGCCCGCTCGACGAACGACCAGCTGCGGTCGGCGTGCCGGCCGTGGAAACGGAGGTCGCCGGTGTAGGCCAGCGAACCGTCCGGCGTGCGGACCAGATAACCGCAAGCGCCGGGGACGTCGTGATCGACCGGCACGCATTCGACCTCGATCTCGCCTACCCGCACCGTCTGGCCCGCGGCGAGACGGTGCCAGACCGGATCGCCGCCGGGGAGACCGGCGCCGGAGGCGGTCAGCGCGGTCAGCACATCCACCGCCTCGGTGTGGGCGTGGACCGGGATCTCGGGGCGGACGAAACCGGCCAGGCCGACGTGGTCGATGTGCGGATGACTGATGAACACGGCCGTGTCACCGTCGAACGGGGCGGCCAGGGGGTGGTCGGCGGGTAACGCCGCCGGGTCGTAGAGGCCGGGGAGGTGGGGTGCGCCGCCTACCCGCAGCCAGTCGGCCAGTTCCCTGCCGGGCCGCTCGCCAACCGGGGCGCGGAACAGGTTCGCCTCACCGGGAATGTCCAGCCCGACGTCCAGCAGCACCCGGTGCCCGCCCTCGCGCACCAGGATCTTGCTCGACCCGATGACGCCCAGCCCACCCCAGAACTCGATGCTTGCCAACGAAAACATGCCTTTCAATAGTCTATTGTGGACTGAACTGGTCCGGGCCGGCCGACCATTCGACGATGGTGGGCAGCACGCCCTCCAGGGTCGCGGACACCACATCGGCCGGGCCGTCCGCGCGGCCGAAACGGTCGATGTAGCCGGTGATCGCGCCGAATTCGCGGGCCGGTTCGATGTCGTTGTGCCAGTGGTCGCCCACACTGAACAGCCGCCATGGCCGCCCTAGGACTCCCAGACGACAGGCCAGGCCGCCGAGCAGGATGGGCAGACCGAACGGCTTGCGGGCGCCGGAGACGACCTCGTCGAAGATGTCGTTCGCGTCCAGCCTCGCCAGCAGTTCGGCCAGGCCGAGGGCGGGTGAGTTGGTGGCCAATACCAGCCGGGTGCTCGGGCGCAGCGTGCGTAGCACGTCGAGGAATCCCCCAGGCACCTCGACGAAACAGGACTCCTCGGCCAGTTTCCGCCTACTGCCGAGGAATGCCGCGTCCAGTTCCGCGCGGCCAACGCCGAAGCGGGCGGTGGCCAGCCGGGCCACCGCTTCCCAGCCGTCGGTGGCGGCCAGCAACTCCGGCTCGGCCACGCCGGACACCCCGTCGGTCAGGTACTTGTCCACTATGGACAGAAAGTCGGCGGCGCGGGCGGCGGGCAGGTCGGCGGCGACCAGCTCGGCATAGGCGCGGACCGGTCCGTCTCCCCGGTACAGCGTGCCGTCCAGGTCGACCACCAGCGCGCGGTCTCGGGTCTCAGCCACGGACACCGCCGGCCGCCGAGAACGCCCCGGTGATGAAATACCTTTGTAGAACAAGGAAAAGCACCAGCACCGGCAGGGTGGTGAAGGTGACCGCGGCGCACAGGCCGGTGTAGTCGTTGCCGCTGGAGGCACCGAACAGGAAGTTGTACAGCCCCACCTCGATCGGGCGCACCGCCGCGTTCGTCGGCGCCATCACCGACGGCCACAGGAACGCGTTCCACGAGGCCATGAACGTGTTCAGCGCGATGATGATCAGCGCGGGCCGCACCAGCGGCACGCCGACCGACCACAGGATGCGCAACCGGCCCGCGCCATCCAGTTCGGCGGCCTCGAAGAGTTCCGGGGGCAGGCCGAGCAGGAACTGGCGGACCAGGAAAATGCCGAACACGCTCGCACCCCACGGCACGATCTGGATCCAGTACGTGTCCACCCAGTGGATGTCCGAGGCGATCTGGTAGTCCGGGATCAGCAGCACCACCTGCGGCACCATCAGCACGGACAGCACCAGCCCGAACAGCAATCCCTTGCCCCGGAAGCGCATCACGCCGAACGCGAACCCGGCCAGCAGCGAGGTCACCAGGCACAGCACCACCGTGCACACCGCGATGAACACGGTGTTCAGGAAATACCGGCCCCAGCTCGCGGCCGCCCAGGCCCGCACGTAATTGGCGAAGTAGAAGTGCGGCACGAACGACGGCGGGGCGGAGAACATCGACGAGTCCGGGTTGAGCGAGGTCACCAGCACCCAGTAGAACGGCAGCACGAACAGCGCGCCGACGACCACCGCGAGCCCGATGCGACCGGCCCGGCGGCGTCGCAGGGGACGTCGCCGGGCCGGTTCTACCTTGGCAGGGACAGAAACGCTCACTGGGACGCCTTGACCTCGGCCAGGGCGTTGTTCTGGGCCTTGGTCAGTGCGTCGGCCGGGGACACGTTGTTCTCCAGCACGCTGGTCAGCGCGGTGCCCAGCTCCCCCTGGGTCTTGTCCGCCCACGGCACCGCCGCCGTGCCGGTGGCGCTGGCCAGCGCGCCGGCCGCGGTGGTCATCCACGGGTTGGCCGCGGTGAACGAGCTCATCATGGGCAGTGCGGCCGGGGTCACCGGCAGGTAGCCGGTGTTGCCGGCCCAGTACGCCTGGGACGCCGCGGTGGTCAGGAACTGCAGGTACTTCCACGCCGCGGCCTTCTGCGCTGCGGTGGCCGAGGAGAAGATCACCAGATTGGTGCCGTTCATCTGGTTGGCGTTGCCCGGCAGGTCCGCGGTGCCCAGGGTGAACTTGTTGCCCACGGTCTTCTGCTCGTAGCTGTACCCGGCCACCGAGGACAGGTCGAACAACCCGCGCTGCGCGCCGAGGGCCGCCTCACCGGGGTAGCTCTTGCCGGTGGCCAGGGCGCCTGCCTTCTTCATGTCCAGCAGGTACTGCATGGCCTTGATGGCGTTGGGGCTGTTGAACTGCGGGTTGCCGTTGGCGTCGAACACCGGGGTGCCCATGGCCTGGGCCAGGATCTCGAACCACACCATGCCGCCGGTGGTGCCCGCGGTCGGGCCGCCCGGGTCGATGGTGATGCCGGTGACGCCGTTCTTCGACACCGCCTTGGCCGCGCCGGCGAACTGATCCCAGGTGGTCGGCACCGGCTGGCCGGCCGCGGCCAGCATGTTCTTGTTGTAGAAGTCGACGTACAGGCTCTTGTTGAACGGCCACATGTAATAGTGCCCGTCGCACAGCTTCTGGTCGGCCGCGACCCCACCGTACAAAGAGGACAGTTCGCTCTTGTTCTGATCGATGTAGGAGTCCAGCTGGTCGATCACGCCGCTGTTGGCATAGTCGGCGGCCCAGCCCTCGTACACCTGGCCGATGGTGGGCGCCTGCTTGGCCGAGACCGCGTCCCGCTCGTTCTGTTCCAGCGTGGTGTAGTCCGGCGATTCCTCCAGTTTCACCGTGATGTTCGGGTTGGCCGCCTCGAACTCACTCGTCAGGTGCGCCAGCGAGCTTTTCAGCGTGCCGCCGCTCATCGCCTCCATGAAGGTGATGGTCGTCTTGCCACTGGCCGCACTGGCCGCGGGTGCGGTGGTCGCGGAGGTGCCGGACAGGAAGCAGTTGGACGAGGAACCCGATGCGCCGGAACCGGACGACGATCCGGCGCAGCCGGCCAGCCCGATCGTGCCGGCGAGGATCACCGCGGCTGCGGCCGTGATCCTGGTTGTTCGAGTACGCATTGAACCTTCCCTATCGACACGGTGGGCTGACACGGTGGGCTAGCTGGCGATGGCCGAGGGCCTGCTGGTCTTGCGCTGGATCAACGTCAGCACGACGGTGATCGCGAACAGCACCACCGCGATGGCGGCGCCGTAACCGGTTCGGGTGGTGATCTCGCTGTAGAGCAGTACCGAAAGGGTCGTGGTGGCCAGCCCCGGCCCGCCCTGGGTCATCGCGTAGAACTGGGTGAACGCCTGCAGCGAGATGATCGTGGTGATGGTGATGACGAAGATGGTCACCGGGCGCAGTTGCGGCCAGGTGACGTACCAGAACTCCTGCCACGGGTTCACCCCGTCCACCCGGGCCGCCTCGCCCAGTTCGGGGGACAGCACGGACAGCCCACCGAGGAACACGATCGTGGTGAAGCCGACCTCGTGCCAGAGGCTGTAGGCGATCACCGCGGGCATCGCCCAGGTGGAGGACAGAAGCCAGTTCGGCCCGGGCGCGCCGAACACCTGCAGCACCAGGTTGACCAGGCCGAACTTCTGGTTGAGCAGCCAGATCCAGGCGATCGAGGTGGCCACCAACGGGGTCACGTACGGGGTGAACACCGCGACCCGGCTGGCCGCCATCCAGCGGCCGCCGCGTTGCAGCAGCAGTGCGATGGCCAGGGACAGCACCACCCCGCCGACCACCGTGGCTACCACGAAGATCAGCGAGTTCAGCGCGGAGGCCGGGAAGTCGTTCTCGTTGAACAGTTCTTGGTAGTTGCCCAGCCCGAGGTACTTGGACCGGGCCACGTTCAGCGAGTTCCACTTGTAGAGGCTGATGTAGAAGGTGTAGATCGTCGGCGCGATGGTGAACACGCCGAAGATCAGCAGGGCGGGCGCGGCCATCAGGTAGCCGGCCGGGCTGACCAGCACCCTGGGCACGCGACGTCGCCGACGTGCGCCCCCCTCGGGCGCACGTACGGCGGCGGCGGTCGGTGCGGAGATCGTCATGGCAGCGCTTCGCGAGTCCCGGTTCGTCTGTGCTGGGTCTTCTCCGGCAAGGCGGCCAGACCATATCCTGAAATGCTGGCCAGTTGTCCACGGCGGACGGTCGAATTCCCACCTTGTTCACCGCCGTGTGACAGCCCCGGTTCTGAACGACGAACCGAAAGTTTGTGCTGTTCAGCAAGCTGTTGATGATCTTGAAAAGATCATTTTGACAGGATTGACAGATATCCGCCCGCACAACGCGGCGAAGGCCCCCTCCGTCGCCGGAAAGGGCCTCCGCGTCTTACTCAGGGCTTATTGTGACTGGAATCACAAGAGCGAATTCGGGGTCAGGTGAGGGTGCGCGGGCGGATCGCGTTGGCCCGGTCGACCAGGGCGATGCGCTCCTCCGCGGAGTCGGCCAACCGGGCCAGCGAACGGAAACTGGTCTCCAGCCCGAACCGCAGCCCCCGCTCGGACAGCTCGTAACCCAGCACCCGGTTGCCCGACGGCCGATCCCGGGCCCGCACCCACTCCACCGCCGCCTGCAGCACGTCCGCGGACAACCCGGCCCGCCGCTCGGCGTCCAGGTTCAACCGGGTCACCCGGTCGCCCGCGTCCAGCAGGTCCCGCTCGGACATCCGGTCGGCCGGCGTCCACCTGGCCAGGATCGCGATCACCGCCATCTGCGCGGCCAGGTAGTGACTGGACCGGTTGGGCACCGACTCCAGCACCTCCAGCGCACCCGACCGGTCGCCCTGGGCCAGATACACCCGGGCCAGGCCGAATGCCGCGCTCTCGTAGCCGCGATCGGTGCGCCACACCAGCTCGTAGAGCCGGGCCGCGGCGAAGTGGTCCGCGCACGCCTCGGCGCTGACCGCCAGGGCCAGCTTCGGCGCCAGCTCGCCGGGCACCATGTCGTAGACGTGCTCGAAGGCCACCCGCGCGTCCCGCGGCCGCCGCGCGGCCATCGCCAGCAGCCCGCGGAACCAGCTGATCCGCCAGTCGTAGGGCTGCGCCGGGATCGGCCCGCCCTGCGCGTCCAGCGTGGCCGCCTCGGACAGCGCGTGTGCCGCCTGGTTGAGGTCACCCAGTTCCAGGAAAGCCCTGGCGCGCCACAGTTTCGCCTCCATCGACTCCGGCGGCGCGGCCCGCAGCGCGTCCAGCAGATCCTGCGGCCGGGCGCCCGCGGCGCCGACCAGACCACCGACCAGACCGGCCGCCGGATCGTCGGTGTCCACCTGCGGCACCGGCAGGCAGTCCACGATCTCGGCCCAGTCCGGCGGACTCGGCCGCACGCCGGGACCGGTGACCGCGCTGGACAGCTCCGCGCCGAACGTGCGCAGCTCCGGGCCGAATGCCGCGGACAGGCCCGGATGCGGCTGCCGGGTGCTCAGCGCCAGCACCTCGCGCAGCACCCCGGTGAGCTGGTCGGCCATGTCCTCGCAGGAGGGGAACCGGCGGTCCGCCTCCGGATGCGTGGCCCGGCGCAGCAGCCGGTGGTAGGAGCCGAACAGGGAGAACAGCGGGACCTTCTCCACCGGCGGCAGGTTGTAGCGGTACTCGCCGGTGTAGCCGACGAAGTCGAAACTCAGCACGGCCAGGGTGCGGCCCACGGTGTAGATGTCCGAGGCGATGGACGGGCCGTCGCTGGCGATCTCCGGCGCGGAATAGCCCGAGGTGAAGAAGATCGGGCTGGTCATGTCCTCCATGTGCCGGACCGCGCCGAGGTCGATCAGCTTGACCTGCGCGTCGGTCTGGATCACGTTGTCCGGCTTGAGGTCGGAGTAGATCAGCCCGACGCTGTGCAGATAGCCGATGGCGGGCAACACTTCCAGGCCGTAGGCCAGCACACGGGGCAGCGGCAGCGGGACGATGTGACCGTCGTTGTCCTTGTTCGACAACGCGATCTGCCGCAGCGACTCGCCGCCCACGTACTCCATCACGATGTAGCCGACCAGGTTTCCGGTCTGCGGATCGGGATGCTCGACGAAGTTGTAGATCTTGACGATGTTGGTGTGCTCGACCTGGGCCAGGAACCGCTTCTCGGCCACGGCCGCGGCCATCGCCGCGGTGTCACCGGTGTCGATCAGTCCTTTGAGGACGACCCAGCGGTCGTTGACGTTGCGGTCGCGGGCCAGGTAGATCCAGCCAAGGCCACCGTGCGCGAGGGCGCCCAGCACCTCGTACTGGCCACCGATCAGGTCGCCTTCGTGCAGCTTGGCCCGGAAGGAGAAGTGCGTGCCGCAGTGCGGGCAGACGCCGTCCGGGCTGCCCGGTTTCCCGTTGGCGGCCCGGCCGACCGGCTTCTGGCAGTTGCCGCAGTAGCGCTTGCCCTCGGGCACCTCGGGGTTGGTCATGATCGCCGAGGCCGGGTCGCGGTAGGGCACCCGGGGGACCTCGACCAGACCGCCGCCGATGCGCCGGGCGGTGGAGCGACGGCTGCCGCGGGAGGAACGGCTGCCCCGGCCGGTTCCCGCCCGGCTGCCGGAACGGCTGTCCGACGGCGGGCCGGAGCGGGAATCCGAGGACGAGCCGCGGGACCGCGAGTCCGGCGAGGAGCCGCGGGAGCCCGACTGCGGGCCCGACTGGGGCTGGACCAGTTCGGTGCGCGGGTCCTCGGGCGGCGGGGTGTCCGAGGCGTCCTCGGGTGCGTCCCGGTGGCCGGACAGGCGCAGGCTCAGCGAGCCCGGAGGCAGCTCGTCGAGCAGATCCTCGGCCTGTTCCGGGGAGACCCAGCCGCCGGGCTTGTTGCCGCGATGTTGCTGGGCCAGCGCGGGATTCGGCTTGAGCGGCTGGCCGATCGGGGTGATGTTGGCCGGAGACGCCACGGCCTGCGGCGCGGCCGCCGGGTCCGCGGCCGGGGTGGCGCCGGGGGCGCGCACCATGGAGGTCGGCGAGGGGGCGGACAGCGCGGGCGGGACCTGCGGGGCGGACTGGCTTGGCTGCTGAGCCGGCTGCTGGCCGGTGTGCGGGGTCGGTGGGCGCTGGCCGGATTGGCCTTGCTGCGCGGAAAAACCACTCTGTGCGTGACCTGATTGGCTTTGCTGTCCGGGGAAACCGCCCGAAGCCGAACCCTGGGCATGACCGGACTGACTGGGCTGGGCCGGGAAACTACCCGAGGCCGGACCCTGGGCGTGGCCGGACGGGTTGGACTGGGCGGGGAAGCCGCCGGACTGGGGGCCGGGGTAGTGCTGGGCCGGGTACTGCGGGCGCAGGCCGGGATAACTCTGCGGCGGGAACTGTTGCGGCTGACCGACTTGCGGGCCGGGCTGGCCTGGGTACTGCCCCGGGCCGGGGCCCTGCGCCGGGTAGCCGCCGGGTTGCGGGCCCTGCGCCGGGAAGCCGCCCGACTGCGGACCCTGCGACGGGAACTGTTGCTGCGGGCGGGATTGCGGCCCCGGCTGACCCGGATACTGGTGCGGCTGCTGGGATTGTGGCTGCCCGGGCTGCGACGAACCGGGTTGACCCGGCTGCGCGCCAGACTGCCCGGACTGCGACTGACCCGGCTGCGACTGCCCTGGCTGCGGCTGGCCGGACTGCGGCGAACCGGGTTGACCCGTTTGCGCGCCAGGCTGCCCGGGCTGCGGCGAGCCGGACTGGCCGGGGCCGGTCTGGTTGGGCCACTGCGGGTCGGCGGCTCGCTGGCCGCAGGTGTCGCAGGTGCCACCGATCAGCCGCCCGGTGCAGTCCGGGCGGGGGCACCGTCCAGTGCCCGGGGGCCGGTTTCCCGCGGGTGAACCGCCAGTCATCTCCAACCCTCCCTCAGTCCGAGTACGTCGCTTGCGGCGGGCCGGCCGGGCCGAGCCGCCCGGCCAGCCAGGTCTGGTAGCTCTGCTGCCAGCCGTTGGCGCGGAACGATTCCAGCACCGAGTTGACGAACCGCACGAAGTCCGGCGAGGCCCTGCGCATCCCGATCCCGTACGGCTCGGCGGCCAGGCTCGGGCCGACCACCTTCGTGTTCGGGTCCTGCGCGGCCATCCCGGCCAGGATCGCGTCGTCGGTGGCGATCGCGTCCACCTGGCCCTGCTGCAACATCACCAGGCAGTCCGACCAGTCGCCCACCGCGACCGGGATCGGGTGGCTGGGCACCGCGGCGATCCGGGGCAGCGAGTCCGACCCGACGGCCGCGCACACCCGCTTGCCGCCCAGGTCGTCGATGCTGGCCACGTTGGAATCCTTGGTGACCAGCAACCGTTCCTGCGCGTTGTAGTACACGCTGGAGAACAGCACTCCCTGCTGGACCCGCTGACAGCTCACCGTGAACGTGCGCACCACCACGTCGACCTGCGGGTCGGTCTGGTCGCCGGTCAGCGCGCCGACCCGCTGGCCCGAGGTGATCGCCCGGAACTGCACCCGGTTCGGGTCACCGAAAATGGCCTTCGCGATCGCGTGCACCACATCGATGTCGAACCCTTCCAACTGCTTGGTCATCGGGTTCAGGTATCCCCACAGGTAGGTGCTCTGGTCCACCCCGGCCACCAGGTAGCCGCGCTTGTAGATGGTCTGCATGGTGGAGTTCGCGGGCATCTGGCCCGGTGTGGGCAGCGGGGCGTTGGGGGCCAGGCTGGCCGTCGGGTCGCCGCAGTTGTTCGCGCCCCCGGGGGAACTGGGCACCGCGGCCGCGCCGGACACCATGCCGGCCGGCACCACCGGGCTCAGCGAGATCACGTGGGTGAGGTCCGCGGGCGTGCGGCTGGCCGAGCAGCCGGTGACCGCCAGGGCCAGCGCGACCAGGCCGGCCACCAGTGCGGCCGGGCGTCGGGCAGTCTTCACCGGTACTCCCTCAGTCGTTGCCAGATGCCCAACACACAACCGGCCGCCGCGAGCAATCCCAGCACCAGCACCCCGATCGGCAGGATGGTCAGCCAGTTCGACGCGGTCGCGGTCTGGTCGAGGAAGTTGGTGCGTCCCTGCAGCACCGCCTTGGCCACCGCGTCGTCGAGTTGGTAGAACGCGTTGGATTCCTTGTACTGCGGGTCGGTGCCCAGCGCGATCTGCACTGCGGCGGCGTAGTCGCCGTCGTTGTCCGCCTTGGTCATCCGATCGTGCAGTGCGAACCACTGCTGGGCCGAGGTCATCGCGGTGTGAATCGGTTGCACCGTCGAGGAATCCGAGGCGAGCTCGGCGATCTGCAGCAGCCCGCCCGAGCCGTCCTTGCCGCCGATCCGGTTGGCCAGGCCGTCGAACTGGGTGCTGTAGTCCACCCCGCCCCGGTCGACCAGGGTGAGCATCTCGTCGGTGCGCGCCTGCAGCGCGGCCGAGCGCACGTTGGTCAGCACGGTGACCACGCCGGAACCGGTGTCCTCGCCCTTGTTCACGTAGATGGTCGACATGGTCAGCCCGACCGCCGTCCACAGCACCGCGATCAGCGCCGCCCCGCTGGCCACCACCAGGCCGAGGTTGAACGTGCGGTTGGTGCGCCCGGACAGATATCGCTGGGCCAGCACCAGACCGGCGATCAACGCCACCACCAGGACGGTCAGCACCCACGGGAAGGCGGCCGCGTCGTCCTGTTCGCCGCTCATCCGCGCGGTGTCGATGTCGTAGAGCTTCTGCGCGGCGGGCAGCAACACCGTGCGCATCAGGTTGTCGGCCTCGCGCAGATAGGCCGAGCCGACCGGGTAGCCCTGCTCGTTGTTCGCGGTGGCCCGCTCGATCAGGCCGGTGTAGGCGGGCAGGTCAGCGGACAGTTGCGCGATCGGCAGGCCCGCCTCGGAGTTGCCCGAGGAGATGTCGGTGGCCGCGACCGCCAGTGCGATGCCGGCCTGCTGGACATCGGTGGAGTACCGGTCGCGCAGCGCGGCCGGTTCGATCGCACCGGACAGGAACGCGCTGGCCGCGGTGGCGTCCGCGTCGGACAGCGCGCGGTAGATCTGCTGGGCCGCGGCGTTCACCGGTTCCCGCTGGTTGACCAGGTCGTCCAGGGTGCTGGCCTTGCCCTGCAGGGTGGTCAGCCCGACCACGCCGGTGAGCACGGCCAGCAGGGACAGCCCGGCCATGATCAGAGTCAGCCGACCGGGGGTGGTCGCGGCGGACGCGCGCACCCGGGGGATCACCGTGCCGGGCATGCCGAGCAGCAACGCCCCGCGGCTCCCCCCGGACTGGCCGGTACGGCCTGAAGTCGCCTCGGCTACCACAGGCGGGAACCACTCGCGCCGGTCAAGATCACTGCTACCACCCCGGAGTACACCGACCAACAGCCCCCAGGCCGCGCGTCGGGCGTTCGTACGGCAGGTCCCCATCAACCCGGCAGGGGAGCGACGCCCCCTGTTGGGGGTCGGTTAAGAAGGTAGTGCACACGGCCGGGTCGGTGGTGCATCTGGTGGCAACTTGTCCCCCGTCATGCCGTGTGACGGCCGCCCCACTCAGATAGAGCGACCCCCGGAGGGCGCTTCCCGCCGTCAGGTGACGTCGGGCCCGAGTCGGACTGGTCTCGGGTCTCCGGGGGCCGGGTGAACTGCCTGGTATTCGCCGGACGCCAATCCGGCGCAACGCTGATTGGGCGTCCTAGCGGACAGCCACCTCACGAGTCCTGTTGGAATACAACTTTGGACCACCTCCTCTCTCGTGTACCGCGCACGTTAGTTGCCGAGGCGGCCCGCGCGCGAGATTTTTTCGCCGGGTTCCGGCAGTTGGCCGAGTGAGAAACCGAACAGCTCCGGGTAAGCGGCCAGTGCCTGCGCGTCGGTCAGCTCACGTTCCTCCCGGTGATCGGGCCCGGTGCGGATCAGCGTGTGGTCGGACAGGCTGATCCGGCCGGACTCGGTGAGCCGGGTACAGATCATCGATCGGGTGAAGTGCGAGTCGGGCGAGGTTTGCTGGTACCAGCAGGTGGGCCCGAAGTCGGCCAGCTCGCGGGCGCGGGTCTCCAGTCGGTACTGCGGCGTGCCGTCGCGCAGTACGTCCAGGTCACCCCGGGGCGCGCGGCGGATCCGGAACACCCCGTCCGGGTCGGCTTGATCACCGTTGGCCCGCAGGTCCAGCGGGAACCGGCTGTGCTTGCCGAAACCCACGTCCACCAGCCACGGCGCGGGCAGCGCGACCCGCAGCGCCAGGTGGTCGAACGGCGCGCCGGGGATGCCGTCGGCGCCGAACACCCGGGCCGCCAGCAGGGTGACGTGGTAGCCAAGCGCGGACAGCAGCAGGGCGAAGGCGCCATTCAGCTCGTAGCAGAACCCGCCACGCTTCCGGGTGACGATCTTGTCCAGCAGGCCGGCCTCGTCCAGCGCCACCGGCTCACCCAGATGGATGGCGAGGTTCTCGAACGGCACGGTCCGCTGGTGTTGCTCGTGCAGGTGCCGCAGCCCGGCCAGATCCGCCCGGGGCGGGCGGGTCGCCCCGATGCGGTGCAGGTAGTCGCGCACGCCGTCCTGGTTCACCCGGTCACCCTACGGTGGCAACTGTGAATTACCACCCGAAAGTGTCCGACTTCGGTGAGTGAGCAACCTGATCTGGTGGTACACGTCCCCCAAGTAGGGCATCCGCGACAAGCGGGGCACGTCTGGAGGGGAAACACTCGGATGGTGCGAAACATCATCAGCAGGACGATCCTGGCGGGCGCCGGGATCCTGGCTCTCGTCGTGGTCGCCGGCTGTGGCGGCGGCCAGAGCTCGGCGGGCGGCACCAGCAGCGCGGGCGTGGCCACCCCGAGCACGGCCCCGGCCACCACTCCGACGCAGACCATGACCGCCACCGCGCCACCGGCCACCAGCAGCGCCACCGGCGGGGGCGGCGCCGGCGGAGGGGGCGGCACGCACGGCGGGGAGTGCAAGGCCGCCGACCTCAAACTGTCCCTGGGCTCCGGCGACGCCGGCATGAGCCACGACTACACGGCCCTGCAGTTCACCAACATCAGTGGCGCCTCGTGCGTGCTGGTCGGCTTCCCTGGCGTGTCCTACGTGACCGGCGACAACGGCCAGCAGGTCGGCGCGCCCGCGGTGCGGGACGGCTCGATCGGCGCGCAGGTGACGCTGGCGCCGGGCCAGACGGCATCGGCCACCGTCACCGAGATCCAGGTCGGCGTGTTCGACCCGAACGTGTGCAAGCCGACCGCCGTGCGCGGCCTGCGGGTGTACCCGCCGGACGACACGTCGTCGATGTTCGTCGCCCAGTCCACCACCGGGTGCGCGGGCAACCCGCCCGACGCGCAACTGCACGTACAGACCATCAAGAAGGGCTAGCGCGCGCCCTGAACTGATCTGCTCTCCAGCCTCCGGCCCGCGTTCGTGCGGGCCGGCGGTTGGTTTTTGCGCGTCCGCTGCCTACGG
Organism: Pseudonocardiaceae bacterium; assembly: GCA_035551355.1. Taxonomy (GTDB): domain Bacteria; phylum Actinomycetota; class Actinomycetes; order Mycobacteriales; family Pseudonocardiaceae; genus DATATV01. The sequence goes on from DASZNF010000123.1 coordinate 36,400, forward strand.
TAGAGGGGTCAACTGAATCACGCGGGAGCTCGGGCGACCGGGCTGAGAGGACGGCTGAAGCGCCGTCGACCGCCGGAACCTGACCGGATAATGCCGGCGTAGGGAGTGTTCGTGAGCCCCACCGCGTCTTCTGTTTCCACTGCCGCCGCCCAGGACGAGCCCGACGAGGTCGCCCCCACGCTGGCCGGGCCGACGCCCAAGACCCTCGGCCTGACCGACCAGGGCGCGTTCTGGGCCAACCTGGGCATCAGCCTGCTGGGCTTCTCCGGCGCGATCACCGTGCTCGCCCCCGGCGGGGTGCCCCGGCTGTCCGTGGTCGCGGCGATCGCGGCCACCGTGGTCGGCACCGTGCTGGGCAGTGTGATGGTCGGGCTGGCCGCGGTGCCCGGCGCGCGCACCGGGGCGCCGGCCATGGTGTTGCTGCGCGGGCTGTTCGGCGGGCGGCTGTCCTATCTGCCCACCGCGCTGAACATCCTGCAACTGGTCGGCTGGGGCACGTTCGAGCTGGTGGTGATCGCCCAGGGCGCGACCGCGCTGTTCCACGGCGGCCCGCGCTGGCTGTACGTGCTGATCACCGGAGTGCTCACCATCGTGATGACCATCCGGCCGCTGGGCGCGGTGCGGGTGCTGCGCCGGTACGTGACCATCGCGGTGGCCATCGCGCTGGTGTACCTGTTCGTGCAGATCCTGCGGGCACCGCTGCCGAATCTGACTTCCGGTTCCTGGCAAGGGTTCTGGGCCGGTTCGGACGCCGCACTGGCGGTCGCGGTGTCCTGGATCCCGGTGGCCTCGGACTACTCGCGGCACTCCAAGGGCACCGGCTCGGCGTTCACCTCGGCCACCGTGGGCTACTCGGTGACCCAGATCCTGACCTACGTCCTCGGCCTGCTCGCGCTGGCCGATGTGTCCAATCTGGACGACAACGGGTTCGGCCGGTTCCTCGCGGTGCCGCTCGGGGTGATCTTCTTCGGCGTGATCGTGCTGCGCGAGGTGGACCAGTCGTTCACCAACGTGTACTCCACCGGGGTGTCGCTGCAGAACCTGTTCCCGCGCGCGGACCGGCGGTGGCTGACCATCGGCGTCGGGGTGCTGACCATCGTGCTCGCGCTGAGCCTGGACATCAGCCAGTACTCCGGTTTTCTCACCCTGATCGGCTCGGTTTTCGTGCCGTTGGGCGGGGTGCTGACCGCCGGGTATTTCCTGTCCGGCCGGGCCCGCAAATGGGACATCTCGGTGAACGCGCCGGCCCGCTGGGGAATGCTGTTCGCCTGGGTGATCGGATTGGCCGTTTATCAGCTGATCAATCCCGGCCAGGTGGGCGCGTGGTCGACCATGTGGTCGGATCTCGCGACCGCGCTGCATTTCACTCCGCAGAGCTGGATGAGCGCCTCACTGTTCTCGTTCGTGATTTCCGGACTGCTCGCCCTGCTGTTCGGCCGGGTCGGCGCGAAGCGCGCCGACCCGGCCGAAACCGTTGCCACCGAAGCGAACTAGAGCGCCTTGAGCTCTTCGGTGATGCTCTGCACCGAGCCCTTCGCGTCACCGAAGAGCATCGCGGTTTTCGCGTCGTAGTAGAGCTCGTTCTCGATACCCGCGAAACCCGGGTTCATCGACCGCTTCAACACGATGATCGATTTCGCCTGGTCCACGTTGAGAATCGGCATGCCGTGAATCGGCGAGCCCGGGTTGCTGCGCGCCGCCGGGTTGGTCACGTCATTGGCGCCGATCACCAGGGCGACATCGGTGCGGGAGAACTCCCCGTTGATGTCGTCCATTTCCTTGAGCTGGTCGTAGGGCACGTCGGCCTCGGCCAGCAGCACGTTCATGTGCCCGGGCATGCGGCCGGCCACCGGGTGGATGGCGTACTTGACCTCCACGCCCTTGGCCTCCAGCAGCTTGCCCATCTCGTGCACCGCGTGCTGGGCCTGGGCCACCGCCATGCCGTAGCCGGGCACGACCACGACCTGGTTGGCGTAGGCCATCTGGATGGCCGCGTCCGAGGCGCTGGTGGAGCGCACCGTCTTGTCCTCGGCGCCCTCGCCGCCGGCCGCGGCCGCCGCGCCACCGCCGCCGAACCCGCCGGCCACGATCGCCGGGATCGAGCGGTTCATCGCCTTGGCCATCAGGTTGGTCAGGATCGAACCGGACGCGCCGACGATCATGCCGGCCACGATCATCGCCGTGTTGTCCAGCGCCAGACCGGTCGCCGCGGCGGACAATCCGGTGAACGCGTTGAGCAGTGAGATGACCACCGGCATGTCCGCGCCGCCGATCGGCAGCACCACCAACAGGCCCAGCACCGCGGCGAACACCAGCACACCGATGATCAGCAGTTCGGAGTCCACTCCGAAGCCGATGATCACGGCCAGCACCACCGAAACCACCAGCAGACCCAGGTTGACCAGCTGCTGCAACGGTTTGCCGAGGCTGATCGGCTTGCCGGGCAGGATCTCCTGCAGCTTGCCGTAGGCGACCAGCGAGCCCCAGAACGAGATGGACCCGACGATCGCGGCGAACAGCGAGGTGACCGCGACATAGGCCGGCTCGTTGGCGTAGGCGTGCGAGTCGCGGAACTCCACCCAGGCGATCAGCGCCACCGCGCCGCCGCCGACGCCGTTGAACAGCGCCACCATCTGCGGCATCGCGGTCATCTTGACCTGGCGGGCGGCCGGCACGCCGACCACCGCGCCGAGCACCACGCCCAGCACGATCAGCCACCAGTTGCTCTCCCCGGGGGTGAGCAGGGTGGCGATGATCGCGATGACCATGCCGGCCGCGGCGATCCAGTTGCCGCGGACCGCGGTGCGCGGGCCGGTCAGGCCCATCAGGCCGTAGATGAACAGGGCGAAGGCGACTATGTAGAGGACGTGAACCAGGTCAGTCATTGTCCGCCCCCTTCTTGTCCTTGTTCTTGAACATGCCCAGCATCCGGTCGGTGACCAGGAAACCGCCGACGACGTTGATGGTGCCGAAGGCGATCGCGATGACCAGCAGGATCTTGTCCAGCACGCCGGAGGCGGTCAGGCCGATCACCACCAGGCCACCGAGCAGCACGATGCCGTGGATGGCGTTGGTGCCCGACATCAACGGCGTGTGCAGGGTGTTGGGCACTTTCGAGATCACCGCGAAGCCGACGAAGCCGGCCAGCACGAGGATCGCGAGGTTGGCAAGGAACATCGGGTCAGCTCTCCCTATCCCGGGTGACGCAGGACTTGGCCAGCACCTCGTCGGTGAAGTCGGGTTCGACCTTGCCGTCCTCGGTCAGCATCAGTTCCAGCAGCGACTGCACGTTGCGGGAGTACAGCTCGCTGGCGTGCTCGGGCATGGTGGCCGGCAGGTTGAGCGGGGAGGCGATGGTGACGTCGTGTTTGACCACGACCTCACCGGGCTCGGTCAGCTCGCAGTTGCCGCCGGTCTCCCCGGCCAGGTCGACCACGACGCTGCCCGGCCGCATGTGCTCCACGGCCTGCGCGACCACCAGTTTGGGTGCGGGGCGCCCGGGCACCAGCGCGGTGGTGATCACCACGTCGAAGGTGCTGATCGCCTCGGTGAGTTTCTGTTGCTGCTGGGCCCGTTCCTCCTCGGTCAGCTCGCGGGCGTAGCCGCCCTCGCCGGCCGCTTCGATGCCCAGGTCCAGCCACTGCGCGCCCAGGGAGCGCACCTGCTCGGACACCTCCGGCCGCACGTCGTAGCCGGTGGTGCGGGCGCCCAGCCGTTTGGCGGTGGCCAGGGCCTGCAGTCCGGCCACACCGACGCCCAGGACCAGCACGGTCGCCGGCTTCACGGTGCCGGCCGCGGTGGTCAGCATCGGGAAGAACCGGGTGGACTGTTCGGCGGCCAGCAGCACGGCCTTGTAGCCGGCCACGTTGGCCTGGGAGCTCAGCGCGTCCATGGACTGGGCGCGCGAGATCCGCGGCACCGATTCCATGGCGAATCCGGTCACCTTCGCGCCACGCAGCCGGTCCCGGGTCTCCGGGCTGGTCAACGGGGCCAGAAAGCCGATGAGGGTGGCGCCCTCGCGCAGCCTGCCTACCTCCTCTTCGGTCGGCGGGTTGACCTTGACCAGCACATCGGCGGCCCATGGGTCACCAATGGTTGCTCCGACCTGCTCGTATTCGCGGTCCGGAATGAGGGCGCCGAGTCCGGCGCCCTCCTCGACCACGACAGCAAGGCCTTTGGCCCGCAAGCGTTCGACGACCTTCGGGACCAGCGCGACCCGGCGTTCACCGGCCGCGGTTTCCCGAGGCACTCCAACTACGACACCAGTGTCCGACGTCACCCGGCAGAGCATGCCGGTAGGAATCCGGTGCGTCCAGCCAGGTATGACCTGCGTCGCGCCACCTGGTGAAATGTCTAGTCCAATTACTGGGACGATCCAGGCCGCCTGGACCTGCGAAAACGCGATCGCGGCGAGCTAACTCGCCAGTAACATTCTCTTTCGGGACGAACCGGAGTCAACTCCCTGGAACAGACGAACCGGCGCGAGCCGTGCAGGCCCCGCGCCGGTCGTCCTCGTCGCTTTCCACCGCGCTGTCGCGCTCGCGTTGCCGCCGTCAGCCGGCGTGCACCTCGGAGTCCAGGTTGGCCAGCACGCCGTCGTAGATCCGGCGCAGCCCGCCCGGGGCGAAGGTCTTCTCGAAGAACCCGCCGATGCCGCCCGCGCCGTTCCAGGTGGCGGTCACCGAGACCGCGCTGGACTCACCCGCCGGTGTGACCGCCCAGGTGGTCACCATGCTGGAATTGGCGTCGGTCTCCACCAGCTTGCCCTCGGCGGGCTCGGTCACCGTGAGCAGGCAGTCGCGAACCCGCTTGCTGGTCGCGGCCAGCTTCCAGTGCACGACGGTGCCCGCGCCCTCGCCGCCCTCGCGCACCTCGTACTCACTGAACTGCTCGGTGAGCAGCTTCGAGCGGGTGCTGGCGTAGTCCGCAAGCGCTTGCCGAACCCGATCCGCGGGCGCTGCGATGGTGCGTTCCGCGGTCGCCGTTACCTGCGCCATCATGTTCCTTCCCTAGCCGGTAGCCCTCATCCTCCCGCACCGGCGATCGGGCGGATCGGCGCGGTCAGGCGGGCGCGGCGGCGACCGCCTGGCGCAGGTCGGGCCAGCGGGCCGGACCGGCCAGACCGAGGTGATAGAGGTGCAGTTCGCTCGCCCCGGCCGCGGCCAGCTCCCGCACGCAGCCGGGCAGATCGGGCACCGGCGCGGCGGCCACCGCGGTGACGTAGGCCCCGATGTCCACAGTGGACTTCGCCAGGTTTCGCGCCGCGCGCACCGCGTCCAGCGCGGCCGGGCCGGGTTGCCAGCACGGCACGACCACGGCGTCGACCTCGTTGGCCGCATTCGGGGTGAGGCCGGGCAGGGCGCCGGTGGCCCAGGGATCGGGGCTGCCGTGCAGCACCACCCGCACCTCGTCCAGCGCGCCCAGCACTCCGGCGCGCAGTTCGTCGACCGCCCGGTGCCGGACGTTCAGCAACGCCTCGGACACTTCGGCGGGCAGTTCATCCGTTGCCAGGCCAAGGTCTCCGGTGTCCAGCAGGCGGCGGATTTCCTTACGCAGCAATGCGATGGTGGCCTCGATCGGCAGGCCGGCGCGCGGCCAGTCGGCGGTGCAGGCCGGGCAGCAGCAGACCGACAACAGCCGGGCCGCCGCCGGCGCGAACACGCCGTCGGTCTTCTCGTGCATGTACTGGTGGGTCAGGCCCATCGGGCCACAGGACTCCACGATCACCGTGCGCACATCCAGCTCGCGCACGCATTCCGCGGCCAGCGTCACGGCGAACTCCCGCACCTCGGGCGCCGAGGGACACAACGCCCACGGATAGCTTTCACCGTAACAGTTCCGTACGGTCAGATCGGGATTCTGCCTGCCCAGCAAGGAGTTGTGGGTGAGCACCAGCCAGGGTGCGACCGCTATCCCGGCGCCGGACAGCGTGCGCACCGCGTCGCCCGCGCTGTCGGCCGAGCGGGTCCAGGTCGCCGCGGCGGGCCGCAATCGCTTACCGGACCAGGCTTTCTCGCGCACCGGCCGGTACAGCGCGGCGTGCTCGGCCAGCACCGCGGTGCGCTCGGCCGACCACGGGGTGGCCGCCCGCACGGCGTGGTAGGAGGCGGCCACCGCGATCTCCCGCACGCCCAGTTCCGTTGCCCGGTCGAGGAATCCCGGCTCCTCCAGCACGTCCCACGGGTAGGCGTAGCCGGTCACTCTCATACCTGTCACCAGCGGGACAGGTTGGGCTGGAAGGACGGCTCGAACCGGCGCATGTAGGTCGCGTCGTCCCGGGCGGTCAGGCCGCAGCGCAGATAGTTCTCGTGCGCGCGGGCCAGCGCGTCCTCGTCCAGTTCCACGCCGAGGCCCGGACCGTCCGGCACCGCGACCGCGCCCTGGTGGAACTCCAGCGCGCCCGGCACGATCACGTCCTCGCTCTTCCACGGCCAGTGCGTGTCGCAGGCGTAGGTCAGGTGCGGGGTGGCCGCGGCCACGTGCACCATCGCGGCCAGGCTGATGCCAAGGTGGCTGTTGGAATGCATGGACAGGCCCAGGCCGAAGGTCTCGCACAGCACGGAAAGCGACTGGGTCAGCCGCAGCCCGCCCCAGAAGTGGTGGTCGGACAACACGATGCCGACCGCGCCCTTCGACCCGGCCCGCACGGCGGGCGGCAGGTCGGCGAACCGGACCACGCACATGTTGGTGGCCAACGGCATGTTCGCGTGCTCGGCGACCCGGGCCATGCCCTCGATGCCCGGCGTCGGGTCCTCCAGGTACTCCAGCACGCCGTCCAGCTCGTCGGCCACCCGCAGCGCGGTGTCCACCTGCCAGGCGCCGTTGGGGTCGATGCGCAGCGGCGCGCCGGGGAACGCCTCGGCCAGCGCGCGCACCGCGGCGATCTCCTGCTCCGGCGGCAGCGCACCGCCCTTGAGCTTGATCGAGCCGAACCCGTAGCGATCCACCATGGTGCGCGCTTCGTCCACAATGGACTCCGGGGTGAGCACCTCGCCCCATGCGTCCTCGCGGCCGTCGGCGTGCGCGCCGAACTTGTAGAAGAGGTAAGCGGAGAAGTCCACGCGGTCCCGGGCCCGGCCGCCGAGCAGGTCCACCACCGGGCGGCCCAGGGTGTGACCCTGGGCGTCCAGGCTGGCCACCTCGAACATCGAGTACACCTGGGCCAGCGTCTTGTCCTGGGAGAACGCGCCGGTCAGCCCGTGCTGATCCATGTAGACCGTGTCCGCCACGGTGGCGGCCACGAGTCGTTGCAGGCCAGGCAGATCGAACACGTCATGGCCGGGCAGCGCGGCCGCCACCTTCCGCACCACATCCAGGAAACCCTTGTCCCCGTAGGATTCCCCGAGTCCGACCACGCCGTCCTCGCAAGCCAGGCGGAGCACACCGCGCAGCGCGAACGGCTCGTGCACGCCCATCATGTTCAGCAGCGGCGGATCGGCGAACGCGACCGGCGTGAGCTCGGCCTTGAGCACCTTCACCTGGCCGCCTCCAGCAGCTTCGCCAGCCGGTCGACCTGCTCGGGCGTGGGGTCCACCAGCGGCGGGCGCACCCCGCCGACCCGGTCGCCGCGCAGCCGCGCCCCGGCCTTGACCAGCGACACCGCGAACCCGGGCGTCTCGTCCCGCAACGCCACCAGCGGCAGGTAGAAGCGGACGAGCAGATCGTCGACGGTCTTGTCGTCGCCGTTGTCCAGCGCCTGGTGGAAGGCGTGCGCGATCTCCGGGGCGAAGCAGTGCACGGCCGAGGAGTAGGTGCGCACGCCGATCGCCCGGTAGGCCCGGGCCGACACCTCGGCGGTGGGCAATCCGTTGAGGAACTGGAACTCCGCGGCCCGGGGGTGGCCGCTGCCGCGCACGGTGCCCACGATCCGGGTCATCAGGTCCACGTCGCCGACGCCGTCCTTCACGCCGACCACGGTGGGCAGGTCCAGCAGATCGAGCACGGCGCTCGCGGTGAACACGGCGGGCGGACGGTGGTAGACGATCACCGGGACGTCCGCGTCCTTGGTGACGTAGCGAACGTGGGCGACCAGACCCTTGGGCGGGCCGCTGACCAGGTAGGGCGGTAGCAGCAGCACCCCGTCCGCGCCCTCCTCGGCGGCCATCCGCACTCCGGCCCGGGCCTGCTCGGCGCCGCCGCCCGCGCCCACCCACACGGGCACCCGGCCGCCGGTCACCTCGCGGGCGACCCGCAGCACGCCGCGCACCTCCTCGGGGGCCAGCGCGCTGAACTCGCCGGTGCCGCACGCCACGAACAGCGCGCCCGCCCCGGCGTCCAGGTGAGCCCGCACCTGGGGCGCGAAGGCGTCCAGGTCCAGCGCCAAGTCGTCCCCGAAGGGGGTGAGCGGGAAGGCGAGCAGTCCGGTCAGCGTGGGTGGTGTTCTGGTCATCCCGGTGGTCATCCCGTCCCCGTCCAGTTGTTCACATATATGAATCGTGTCGTATTATAGGACGACGTTCAGCGGAAAGGAATCTCATGAGCGCATCGGCCGAGGACACGGCAGGCGGGGTCAAGTCCGCCCGCCGGGCCATCGACCTGCTGGAGACCTTCGCCGCCGACACCGCGTGGACCTCGCTGGCCGAACTGCACGCCCGCACCGGTGTCCCCCGATCGAGTCTGCACGGACTGCTGCGCACCCTGCACGACACCGGCTGGATCGAGACCGACGCCAGCGGCGCCCGGTTCCGGCTCGGCGTGCGCGCCCTGATCTGCGGCACCGCCTACCTCGACCGCGACCCGGTGCAGCCCTACGCCACCGAAGCCCTGGAACGACTGCGCGACCGCACCGGCTACACCGCGCACTACGCCCGCAGGCACGGAACCGAGGTGGTCTACCTGGAGACCCGCGAATCGCGGCAGTCCCAGCACCTGGTGTCCCGGGTCGGCCGCACCCTGCCGGCGCACGCCACCGCGCTGGGCAAGGCGCTGCTGGCCGAGCTGACCGAGGCCGAGATCGCCGAACTGCTGCCCGCCGCTCTTCCGGCGCTGACCGAGCACACGATCACCGATCGGGTGACGCTGTCGGCCGGACTGGCGGCCATCCGGGACCGCGGATTCGCCTGCGAACGGGCCGAGGGCACCCCGGGCGTGGCCTGCGCGGCGGCGGTGATCCCCTACCGGATCCCCGGCACCGACGCGCTGAGCTGCTCGTTCCCGGCCGCGCAGGTCAGCGACCCGGACGCGGCCGCGATCGGCACACTGCTGCACGAGACCGCGGCCGAACTGGGCCACCGCCTCCGACGCGCCGGCATCCGGTGACCGGGCCAATGACGGACACGATCGGGCGACAAAATGACGAAAGGACCTTCATGACCGAGCAGCGCGTTCTGATCACCGGTTCCTCGGGCGTGATCGGGAAACTGATGCGCACCCGGATGCGCAAACCCGGCCGGATCCTGCGGTTGCTGGACATCGCCGAACCCGCGCCGGCCGAACCCGGCGAAGGGGTGGAGATCCTGACCGGCTCGGTCACCGACGCCGACCTTGTCACCCGGGCGTGTGACGGGGTGGACGCCATCATCCATCTGGGTGGCGTCAGCCGGGAAGCCGGCTACCAGGAGATTCTGGACGTCAACGTGACCGGCACGCAGACCGTGCTGGAGGCGGCCCGGGCCGCCGGGATCAGCCGGGTGGTGCTGGCCTCCAGCAACCACGCGGTCGGGTTCCGCACCACCGACGAGAGCGGCGCGCAGGGCATCCCCGGCGACGCCAGCCCCCGGCCGGACACCTACTACGGCTTCAGCAAGGCCGCGCTGGAGTCGCTGGGCAGCCTGTACCACTCGCGGTTCGGCATGGACGTGATCTGCATCCGGATCGGCTCCTGCTTCGAACGCCCGTGGGACGTGCGCGGCCTGTCCACCTGGCTGTCCCCGGACGACTGCGCCCGGCTGTTCGAGGCCTGCCTGTCCGCGCCCAAACCCGGCTACCGGGTGGTGTGGGGCGTATCCGGCAACACCCGCCGGGTGTTCTCGCTGGCCGAGGCCGAGGCGCTGGGCTACCGGTCGCAGGACGACGCCGAGGTGTTCGCGGCCGAGATCGCCGACGGCAGGTACTGGCAGGACTCCTACGTCGGCGGCGGCTTCACCACCACCCCGCTGGGCGAACCCAACCCGCTGTAGACCGGATCCCCGTCGAAGACCGGACCCCCGTCGACCAGGCGCGAAAAAGCGCTTGGCGCGCCCCCGTGCAAGAGGACGCGCCAAGCGCTCATTTCGTTGTGCAGCAAGCAGTTCCGCGACTCAGATGGCCGGGAAGAACTGCGGGGACACCGGCAGCACACCGGACACGGCCTGCGTCGGGACGGCGCCGGACACCAGGTCCGCACCGGGCAGCGCGGAGGTGGCCGAGGCCGGGTCGGACAGCGCCGAAGAAGTCAGCGAGCCGACACCGGCCGGGTTGAGGGCCGGGGCCAGCTCGCCGCCGCTGGGCATGTCCGAGGCGTCGACCGGCAGGGCGGAACCGTTGACCGGCAGGGCGAACTCGCTCGCGCTGGGCACCCCGTTCGTCACGTCGGTGGCGTCCGACACGAAGGTGTGAGCCTGGCCCAGCACACCCACCGGGGTGTCCTTGACCGGAACCGCAGCGCCCACCGGGAACAGGTAGTTCAGCCCGGACAGCGGGCCGTCGCCCTCGGTGGTGGGCTCGCCGCCGTTGACCGCGGTCAGTGTGTTGTTCGCGGTCCCGGTTCCGTTGCCCAGCGCCGACACCGCGTCACCGTAGGGCGAGGCCTGCGCAAACGCCGGGATCTCCAGGATGTCGCCCGACACGGAGCTGTCCGCCCCGGACGTGCTGACGTTGCCGCCGTTCTCCAGCATGCTCACGTTGTTGCCGGTGGCCTGGCTGTTGGCCAGCCCGGCCACGTCGGCGCCGTAGCCCTGCACGATCGGCATCGCCGGAGCGGTGACCGCGTTGCCGGCCAGCGCGCCGCCGTCGCCGTGGGTGTCGATGTTGCCGCCCGCGGTGGAGGCCAGCACGTTGTCGGTCTGCGCGCCGGTCAGCCCGCCCACCGAACCGGCCTGGCCGAACAGCTGAGCGGCAGTGGCCGCCGGGACGGACACCACGTTGCCCGAGATCGCGCCCTCCGAGCCGTCGGTCTTGGCGTGACCACCCGCGGTGGAGCTGGTGGCGCTGCCGGTCTGAGTGCCGCCGTTGCCGACCAGGGTGTCGGTGTCACCGAACACCTGGGCCGGCACCGAGGCCGGGACCTGCACGATGTTGCCCGAACCGGTGGCGTGCCGGCCGGTGGACTTCGGGTCGCCACCGGCGGTCGCGGTGCTGTCGTTGGTGGCGTTGGTGAACGCGTTGCCCGCGGCGGCCGCGGTGTCGCCGAACACCTGGGCCGGAACCGCGGCCGGGGTGCTGATCACGTTGGCGGCCAGGGTGCCGTTGTCGTCCGCGGCGTTGGGGGTGCCGCCGGAGGTGATCGACTTGGTCTCCGTGGCGGTCGCCGACGCGGTGCCCGCGCCCGCGGCGGCCAGGCCGTAGGTCTCCACCGGGACGGCCACCGGGGTCTGCCCCAGGTTGCCCGAACCGGCCGAGCCCGACCCGCTGGTGCCGGTGTAGCCACCGGCGGCGGAGGTGACGTTGTTGGCGCAGGTGCCGCCCGCGGTGCCCGCGCCGACCGCGCCGTTGCCGCACACGTCGACCGCACCGGCCGGCGGCACGGTGGCCGTGGTGGAGGACAGCGTGGAGTTGTCACCCAGGCTGTAGGTGGGCCCACCGGCCGTCGAGGTGACGTTGGTGGCGTGGTTGGCCGCGGCGTTGCCGATCAGCGCCCCGCCGTTGCCCGCCGCCTGGCTGGGCAGCGCCACCGGGGCGTTGGCCACGGTGCCCGAGCCGACGGAGCCGGTGCCCAGCGTGCTGGCCGCGCCACCGGCGGTGTTGGCGCTGTTGTTGGTGCTGTTGGCGGTGGTGTTGCCGATCCCGCTGGCCGCGTTGTCGTCCACCGACACCGGGCCGCTCACCGGAGTCTCGGCCACGGTGCCCGAGGCGGTCGACGGGTCACCGTTGGTGACCAGCCAAGCCGGACGGCCCGCCCAGTCGATGTTGCTCGCGCCCGCGTTGCCGGCCTGCGAGTTGGCGGTGGTGTCCGAGGTGGAACCGGCGTTGCCGATGCCGCCGACCGCGTTGCCGTCCAGCTGCACGGGCGTGCCGACCGGGACACCGGCCGCGGTGCCCGCACCGGTGCCGTCGCTGCCGTCGGTGCGCAGCGAGCCGTCCGAGGTGGCCGAGCTGGCCGCGGAGCCGTTGGCCCGCGCGATGCCGCCACCGGCGACCGCGTTGTTGGCGACCTGCACCGGGATCGCGCCCTGCACGGCCGCGATGGTGCCGGACAGCACGCCGTTGCTGCCGTCGGTGACGATGTCGCCGCCGGTGTAGGTGTTCTGGTCGGCCTGGCTGGTGGAGACCGCGTTACCCAGCGCGGACACCGCGTTGCCGGTGACCTGCAGCGGCACGGCCACGTTGCCGACGGCGGCGTTGCCGGCCAGCGCCTGGCCCGAGCCGTCGGTGGACACCGGGTCCGGCGCGCTGAGGTCCTGCGAGCAGTTGCCCGCGGCGGTGGCGTCCCCGCCCGCGGCGACCGCGTTGCCACAGATGTCGATCGGCACCACACCGCGCACGACGACCTTGTTGCCGCGCACGATCCCGCTGGTGGGCAGGCCCGCGTCCTGCGTCGCCGCGCCCGCCTGGCCCACGACCGGGGCGAGTTGCCCGGTCACCTGGTCGGTGGCGTCGGCCGGCAGTGCGCTGGTGATGTCGTCGGTGCTGACGTTCTGCTGGATCGGCGGAGTGTCGACCGGGCCGACCGGCGTGCCGATCTGGTTCTGGTCGATGTTGATCGGCACAGCCACGCCCGCGTCGACGGGGTTGGCCGGGGTGTCCGGGTTGACATTCTCACTGGCCGAGGCGATGCCGGTACCGAGCATCAGCAGACCACCGGTGACCAACGCGGTCTGCAAGCCGCGTCGAACCCAGGTGTGCATTGATTCTCCTCATCGGTTGACCCCGTTGTTGGGGATTGGAACGGGATTGGAACGGGTGACCGGACCGGCACTGCGGCACACGGTGGGCCACCCGGGTCGGGAATGCGGGCCACGTGTCGCCCGCGGGGAACGCGCGGCGCGACGGTCAGCCCTGGTTCGGGCGTGGTGGCACGGAGAACGCGCCGACTGTCAGGGGCGGCACGCCTGCCACCCCGGCCGCGCGGGAGTTCAGTCGGGAGTGGTGCCCGGCGCTTCGCCCGGCGCGGTGCGGGTGTGCACGGGCGTGGGGCGCACCAGCAGGCTGGTCACCCCGGCGGGCGCCTCGACCAGGGACTGGCCGAGGTGGGAGCCACCGGCGAGGCCGCCGGTGGGGTGGCTGCCGGAGTCCGAGGACCCCGACGGCGGCACGAACGGGTCGACCGGCGGCAGCCGGTCGCCCCTGGGCACGGTGTGATCGGCGCCGGCCACACCCGACTGGGCGACCGGCGGGCTCACTCCGGTGTGCGTGCCCTCGACCGGGCTGGGCCCGGCCGGGACGGAGGCGCCGGCCGGACCGGTCACCGGCTGGGCCAGGCCCGGCTGGTGGGCCGGGCTCGGCGGGGCGCCGATGGCCGTGGCGTCCGGCGGGACCGGGTTGGTCCCGCCGCCGACCAGAGCCTGCGGCGAGGGCAGCAGGGTGACCGCCGGGTTCCACGCGGGGGCCAGGCCGGTGCCGACGCCGAGCACGGCGGAGCGCACCTGGTCGGTGACCGCGTCCAGGTCGGCGGGCGGGTGCGGGAGCCGGGCGGCGACCGCGGGCACTGCTCCCGGTACCGCGGCCACGGCGGGCGCGGGCGGGATCGCCGGTGCGGTCATGGCCGACATCGCCCGGTGGGTGACCGGGTTCAGCGCGTCGGTGGCCGCGTCGACGGTGTTCGGAGCATCGCCCGGGGCCGGGCTGGTGACGGCCGAGGAGGCCACCACGCCGACCGGCGCGGACAGCGGCAGCTGGTCGGCCGAGGCCGTGGCCGAGCTGACCACCCAGGCGGCCGCGGTGGCCGCCACGGTGCCCCCGAGGACGAGCAGGGCCCGGGTGAGCAGCCGGCGCGCACGCCTGCTCCGCACTCCAGCCTGCCGTTCCACAGTGGACACCCATGCTCCTTCACGACTCCCGAGCGGGAGTACGGAAACGAATTGATCCGGCTCGTGATCGAACTCGTGATCTAGCGGAGAACAATGGCGTAAGTCGGTGCTTCCGCGCAGCCGATAACGGCCTTCTTCGTCAGATCGGGTGACAAAAACACGCCGACCGGGGACCGTCCCGGAGGGGCAACTGTCCCCGATCGTGGTGAAGCGCGATGACTGTATCTATTGGGTGATGCTTTTCTTTGCCCCCTTGCGGGTTGGGGGTCAGCTGGCGCGCGGGTCCCGGTCGGGCGAGCCGGACACGGTCGTCCCGGACGAGCCGGCCGAGGCGGGGCCGAGGAACATGCCGCCGGAGGCGTCGATCACCTCGCCGGTGCCCCAGCGCGCGCCCGGGTTCAGCGGCGCGCCTTCAAGGGCGTGCGGTTCAAGGGCTCCCGGGTTCAGCGGCTCCCGGGCTCGGTGGCTCCCGGGCTCGGTGGCCCGCGGGTTCAGGGGCTCGCGGATTCGATGGCGCGCGGGTTCAAGGGCTCGGCGGTTCCCGGATTCAGCGGGCTTCGGGGCGGTCCAGCACGCGCAGCCAGCACCCGTCCGGTTGACGGCGCACCACCTGGGCCCGGCCGCCGGTGTCGTCCCTCGGACGGGTGGCGGTGAGCGCGATGTCGCCGGTGCGCAGCGTGGGCAGCGACTCCTCCGGTGCGAACGTGGGCCGCTGGGCGACCATCCGCTCGAACACCGCCCGGATCGCGGCCCGGCCGACCGTGGGCCGCCCGACTGGGTAGTCCAGCACCGCATCGGGTTCGTACAGCTGCGCCATGCCGGCGGCGTCGCCCGCGTTGGCCAGTTCGACGAACAGCCGGGTCAGGTCCTCGGGCGTCCCCGCACGCACTCGGGTCTCACTACTCATGCCTCCAGCCTGCGACGCGTCCGGTCAGAAGTCCAAGATCTGCCTTGTCTGGTCATGATAAGCATCGGTTATGGAACTTCGGCAGCTGGTGTACTTTCTCGCGGTCGCCGAGGAGGGCAGTTTCACCCGGGCGGCGCTGCGGGTGCACGTGGCCCAGCCCGGGGTGAGCGCGCAGATCCGCCGGTTGGAACGGGAACTGGGCCAGGAACTGCTGGACCGGTCCGGCCGCGCGGTGCGGTTGACCGAGGCCGGCGCGGCGGTGCTGCCCTACGCCCGGGCCGCGCTGGAGGCGGTGTCCGGCGCCCGGCAGGCGGTGGACGAACTGCGTGGGCTGGTGCGCGGCCGGGTGGCGGTGGGCATGGTGACCGCCGGGCCCGGCTTCTGGGTGCCGGGCCTGCTCGCCGATTTCCACCGCGCCCACCCGGGCGTGGAGATCACGCTCAGCGAGGCCAATTCCGACCAACTGGCCGAATCGGTCCGCACCGGAACGCTGGACCTGGCCGTCCTCGGCGTCGGCGCGGCACCGCTGCCCGGGCTGGACCGGCAGATCATCGTGGACGAGGAGATCGTCGCCGTGGTCACCCACGAAGATCCGTTGGCGGCAAAGAAAACCGTGACGCTGGCGGCCATCGCCGACCGGCCGCTGATCAGCCTGCCGCGGGGCACCGGGCTGCGGGCCCGGGTCGACGAGGCGTTCGCCGCGGCCGGGGTGCCGTCCCGGGTGACGTTCGAGGCCGGCGACCCCACAGTGCTGGCCCAACTGGCCGGGCAGGGCCTTGGCATGGCGTTCCTGCCCGCCTCGCTGGCCAGAAGCCACCCCGAACTGCACGCGCTGCGGGTGTCCGGCCGCCGGCTGCGGGGGCGGCTGGCCCTGGCCTGGCGGCGCACCGGTGGAGTCAGCCCGGCCGCCCGCGCCCTGATTCACACCGCGCGCACCACATTGCCCGACCTCTCCCGCGGAGTTCAGCGCGACAACGGCACATAACAAAGGTTCGCGATCGGTATTCGGGCCGACACGCACCCGCCTACACTGGCCACGCGGTCGTGGTGCCGCTCCGGCATTGTCGATCCACCAGATCGCGAGGCGCGGATGAACGCCCCACCCGGCGGACGAACCGAGTGGACAGCGAACAGTTTGCTGTCCACGTTGCCCAATGCCACCACCACGGAACTGCTCACCCTGGGCACTTCCTGTGAATTCGACGCGGGCCAGGTGCTGGTGCGTGAGGACGACACAACCACGCACGTCTACGTGTTGCTGACGGGGTGCACAAAGGTCACCGCGACCACCCCGGAGGGCGGATTCGCGTTGCTGGCCATTCGCGGCGGCGGGGACGTGATCGGCGAACTGGCCGGGTTGGACGGGCAACCGCGCTCGGCCACGGTGACCACGGTGAACCGGGTGCGCGCCCGCGTCTTGTCCCAGGCCACGTTCCAGAACTTCCTGTCCCGGCATCCCGACGCGGCGCTGGCCATCAGCCGCAGCGTGGGCGCGAAACTGCGCTGGGCGACCCGGCGGCGAGTGGATTTCAGCGGGCGTGAGGTGCGGGTGCGGCTGGCCCGGGTGCTGGTCGAGCTGGCCGGGGTGTACGGCCTGGCCACCTCGGACGGCGTCGAACTGGGCGTGGCGCTGACCCAGCCGGAACTGGCCGGTCTGGTCAGCGCGGCCGAGCCGACGGTGCACAAGGCGCTGGCCGGTTTCCGCAGGCATCGGCTCATCAGCATCGGCTACCGGCGCACCGTCATCACCGATCTGCCCGCACTGCGCGCGGTCGCCGGCCTCGACCCGCACTGAACTGCCCGTTTCGGGGCGTGCCGGTCGCCGCATCGGACAAACTCGATGGGGCGATCCCATCCCAGTACGAGGTTTGCTGTCTCCGGGCCCGTCATTGTTGACGTGGAAGATCCAGCGTTCTGGGGGCGGTGAGCTGCGCTGAAGGGCGACGAGTGGCCAGACAACAGCCTGCTCGGCAGGTTGCGCGGTCGAACCCGCGAGGCGCTGCTGCGACTGGGCACGCCGATCGGTTACGCCGGACGCCAGCACGTCATCCGGCAGGGCGAGGACAACCGGTACGTGCTGTTGCTGCTGGAGGGGTGCGTCAAGGTGGTGGTGCACACCGAGATCGGGCAGGACGTGCTGATCGGTATGCGCGGGCAGGGTGAACTGGTCGGCGAGATGGCGCTGCTGGCCGAAGAACACCGCTCGGCCAACGTGGTCACCTGCGGCCCGGTGCGGGCCCGGCTGATCAAGGGCGTCGAGCTGACCGAACTGATGGAGCACAACCCGGAAATGTGCCTGGTACTGGCCAGAATGATCACCGAACGGCTACGTTTCGCCGATCGCCGACGGGTCGAATTCATCGCCTGCCCGGCGCCGCAACGGGTCGGCCGGGTGCTGATCGAGCTGCTGGACCAGTACGGCGCGCCGAGTCCGGAGGGATGGCGGTTGAGAATTCCGCTCAACCAGGCCGAAATCGCCTCGCTGGCCGGGGTCGCGTTGTCCACCGTGGAGAAGGCGCTGCAGGGCATGCAGCGGCAGGGCATGCTGCGCCGGCGCTACCGGCACATCGTGGTCACCGATCCGTTGCGACTACGGCGATTCGCCGGTCAGCACGAACGCAACGGTGGCCGGTTGACCGGGCTATCACGGCCGATAGACGGCTGGGCGTAAAGGTTTCCCTACAGTCCACTGTGGACTTCGATGCGAGCGGCGCGGCGGCGGCCTGGCAACCAGCCGAAGCGGCGCGGTCTTTCCCGATGCAGCAGACCGGCCTCGTCCAAGCCCCGCGCCAGATTGTCGGCCAGCCGCTCGCGGGCGGCGGCGTCCCGGACCATCCCGGACAGCGCGTCGTCGAGGTAGACCGCGGTGGCCCGCGCGGTCGGGGACAGCCGGTGGGCTTCAGTGGACATCCAGGTTCTCCAACGAGTCGGTCCAGCGAAGATCGGTCGCGGCGACGACGACGTCGGTCGCGACCCTCCGCATCGGAGGGCGCGTAAAGGTACCAGCCGTCACCGGGCCGGCGGGACGCCTCCGGGCCGAAGAGTGTCCTGGCCCACGCCACAAAAAGAGTGGAACCACAACGCCCCTTCCCACCTCCGAAGTCAACCGACCGGCACTCACGGACAGCGGCGGTGGCACCGGGCTCGGCGACGAACGGCCGGTCGACGTTCGGGTGCCGAAGTGGGCCAGCCAGGATCAACAGCGGCAGCTCCAGCGCTACGTCGAGGGGTCCAACCGGGCGGTGGCGGCCAACGCCCGGTCCGGGACCGGGCGCGTCGCGTCCGCCGAGAACGTCGCGTCCACCAAGAACGAGGCGCGGGCCGAGGCGGAAGAGGCGGCCGCCGCGGAGCGCGCCCGGGCCGAGGAAGCGGGCACGCCCTGTCAGATGTGGGACCGGGCTGATCGTGCTGGGCATGTGGGCCGGCGCGGCCGGTGGGGCCGCGTCGAAGAGGTGGCCCCACCGGCGCAGCCGGTGAGAGCCAGCAAGGCCACGCCGGTCAGAAACACCGCTGCTACCCGAGGGATTCTCATGGTCCTCGGAGATCAGGCAGGGTGCCGGGGACCGGTCCCGAACTCGCACGCGGTCAGGCTGGTTTGCGGACCAGCAGGTAGGCCTGCGGCGTCTTCTCGTGCGGTGGCTGTGGTTCCCGGACCAACCTGGCTTCCACCGCCAGGCCTGCGGCGGTGCACAGTTCGGCCACGAAATCCGGCGGCAGCCGGTAGGCGTCCAAGGAGACGTCGTGGCCGTATCCGTGGGCGATGTGGCGGAGCTCGTCGCCGACCTGGAATGCGGTCAGCAGGCGTCCGCCGGGCGCGAGCACCCGCGCCAGTTCGGCCACCACCGACGGCAGCAGCCCGGGTGGGGTGTGGATCAGCGAGTACCACGCCAGCGCGCCGGCCAGACTGCCGTCGGCCAGGTCCAGGGCGGCCAGCGAGCCCACCTCGAAGCGCAGCCCGGGATGCGCCCGGCGGGCCGCGCCGACCATGCCGGGGGAGAGATCCACGCCGAACACGTCCAGCCCGAGCGAGGCCAGGTATCCGGTCAACCGCCCCGGGCCGCACCCCAGGTCACCGACCGGACCAGCCCCGCCGACCAGCTCGGCGAACGTGCCCAGCATCGCCCGTTCCCACGGGCTGGCGTCCAGGAGGGTCCGCAGCTGCTCGGCGTAGGAGTCGGCGACGGTGTCGTAGGCCGTCCGGGTCTCGGTCACGTGGGCGGGTTCGGTCACGGGCCGGGACACTATCCAGGATCGCTCGCAGTGCCACGCGGATATTTGACAGGTGAAACCCCATGCCGAACATGCAGGCAGTGCTTCAGGAGATCTTCCGGCGACCATCGGTGGCGGGGATGCGCCTGGTCGGAGTCGATGGACCGGCCGGATCCGGAAAGACTGTGTTCGCCCGGGCTCTCGCGGAATTGGCGCGCGCTCCGGTGATCGAGTTGGACGACTTCGTGTCCTGGAGCGACTTCACCGGATGGCGGCCCCGTTTCCAACGGGAAGTCCTCGAACCGCTACTGAGTGGCCGGGACGCCTGCTACCGCGTCCGCGACTGGGCAAACGACGAATTCGGGACTTCCCTGAAGAAGGAGAGGAAGATCGTCCGCTGGGCGCCGTTGCTGGTCCTGGAAGGCGTCAGCTGCACCTGTCGTGCGGTCGACGAGATCCTGGCCTACCGCGTTTGGATCGAGGCTCCCCGCCGCCAACGTCTGCGCCGCGGGCTCGCCCGAGACGGCGAAGACCATCGTGACTTCTGGTTGCGATGGCAAGACGAAGAAGACCGGTTCTTCGCGGCGGATGACACCCGAAGTCGCGCCGACCTCGTTGTCGACACAGCGGACGCGGACGGCACGACCGGTTGAGCAGAGGCGCCGGACGATACGGCGAGCAGGGTCGGCCGGAGGTGGTGGGCCGGAATCTGTGGCAGTTCTTTGGATCAGGCTGCCGTGATACGGCGGCCTGATTGCCGCTGATGCCACCGAAGGGGCAGCCGCATGTGCCGTCCACGCATCACCTCTGCCTGACGGGATTACAACGACGGCTGGACTGGGCAGTCCTTTTCAGGCACCCGAGCCGCCGTCGACCGGCACGATCGCGCCGGTCACCATCGAGGACCGGTCGCTCAGCAGCCATGCGGCCACCTCGGCGACCTCGTGGGGCTCGGCCATCCGGCCGAGCGGAATTGACGCATTGATGCGCTCGACGATGCCAGGGGTCGCTGCCTCCCACGCGGCGATCATCTCCGTGGCGGTGCCGCCGGGGGTGATGCCGTTCACTCGGATGCCCTGAGGAGCCCAGGTCACGGCCGCGGTCTCGGTGATGCTGTTGAGCGCACGCTTCATGGCGCCGTACGCGGGAAGCTCCGGGTTCGCGCGGCGACTGCCGATGCTGGAGGTGTTGACGATCGCCCCACCGCCGTCCCGCCGCATCAGCGCGGCCTCAGTCGTCATGGCGGTCCAGTGCGCCCGGAAGTTCACCGCGAACTGCTCCTCGACGTCCTCGTCGCTCGTCTTGTCGAGCGGGCCGGGCTGCTGGATCGCCGCGCCGTTGTTGAATGCGCCGTCGAGCCGGCCGTGCAGCTCCTCGACGCGGTCGACCGCCGCGCGGATGCTCGCCCGGTCAGCGAGTTCCACTGTCACGGCATCCGCGACGCCGCCGTCGGCGCGGACCTCGGTGACGATTCGCTGGAGGGCGTCGGTGCTGCGGGCGGCGAGCACGACGGCGGCGCCCTCGCGTGCGAAGAGTCGGGCCGCAGCCTCCCCGATGCCGCGACTGGCGCCGGTGATGAACACAACCTTGCCGGTGAGCAGGCCGATCGGTGCGATGTCAATGTTGTTGGTCATGACGACAGTGTCAGACCGGCTTCCATGCCGGAGGCAGGCACAGGCTGTACCAGGCTCCGGCACCGCGCAGCGTGCAGACTTGGGGTATGGACAAGCAGGAGCTCGGGGCGTTCCTCCGTAGCCGTCGCGAGCGGCTCCGGCCGGAGGACGTCGGCCTCCCCTCGGGCTCACGACGCCGGACACCGGGTCTGCGCCGCGAGGAGGTGGCGGTCCTCACGCACATCTCCACGGAGTACTACGTCCGACTCGAGCAGGGCAGGGCGCCGCGCCCGTCGGGCGAGGTCCTCGCCGGGATCGCAGGCGCCCTGCGGCTCACGGACGCCGAGTCCGATCACCTCCACGTCCTCGCGGGCACTGCGCCGAGCCGGACCGGACTGCACCGGCGCGACGTCCGCCCAAGCATCCTCGCGCTCCTCGATCGGCTGCCGCAGACGGCCGCTTTCGTGATATCCGCCGCGTTCGAGGTGCTCGCATGGAACGACCTCGCGGCCGCGCTCATGGAGGACTTTGCTGAGCTCGCCCCGGAGGACCGCAATCTCGCGCGCCGGGCATTCCTCGGGTCGGCGCGCGCCGATGCGACGCCGTACGGGATCTCCGACGCCGCGGAGTTCCGGCAGCACGTCGTCATGGAACTCCGATCCGCCCTCGCCCGGTACCCGTCTGACCCTTCGGTGACCAACCTCGTCGACGAGCTCCGCGACGCCAGCCCCGAGTTCGCCCGGCTCTGGGAGCGGCATGACGTGCAGGCGGCGCCGATGCTCACGAAAACCTTCCGGCACCCGGTCGTCGGGGAGATCACCGTCGACTGCGACTCGCTCACGCTCTCCGACCGCGACCAGCATCTCGTGCTCTACAGCGCGCCGCCAGGATCCCATGGCGCCGAGGCTCTGGCTCTTCTGAATGTACTGGGAGCCGGGAGCTTCAATGCGAGCGGAACGCTCTGACGAGGCCAGACGCGATGAGGAGCTGCCACGTGGATTTGGGCAGGTACGCCAGAGGTTCAGCGGGCTTCGCAATTCCACTTATGCACAGAATGACACTTGCACGAGACGAATCTCGTATGGATGTCGCATAGGACATCCATACGACATCGCTCGTGAGATTACGACATTGCAGGGTCTCGCTGTCGATGACATGTCG
Source organism: Pseudonocardiaceae bacterium (assembly GCA_035551355.1). Classification (GTDB taxonomy): domain Bacteria; phylum Actinomycetota; class Actinomycetes; order Mycobacteriales; family Pseudonocardiaceae; genus DATATV01. The sequence continues at coordinate 58,395 of DASZNF010000123.1, forward strand.
ATCTTGTGTTACCTGCGGTTTTTCGTTTGTCTCATGGCGATGCGAGCATGATCGGTCTCAAACTGGCGGCATTTCCTCGGCTGTGGTCACCTCGTGGCCGGCAGCTGCCGGCCACGGACCCGGCCCTGGAGCTGACCGTGTGCCTTGGTGTAAGGGATTAGCCCGAATAATCCTATGTCGGAACCTGGCACCCCCCGCCACAACCAACCGCTGCCATACTCAGGCATATGAGTCATCATGTCCCCGTGACACCGGCCGAGTGGCGGGATTTCCTCTCCAGTTACAGCGATGACTATCTGCGGTCGGCTGATGAGAAAGAAGTCGCGGACCTCGACAAGGTCCAGCGGGAGAGTCGCTGGCTGGGCTACGAACCAGCCAGCGTGGACGCCATCCATGCCACCGAGGAGCGTCTGGGAATATCGCTCCCGCCGGGCTACCGAAACTTTCTACTTGCCAGCAACGGGTGGCGCGACATCGACCCCGAACTGTCAGAGCTCCTCAAGGTCGACGAGCTCGGTTGGTTCCCCGAGAAGGAGCCTGAGCTGTTGAGGGCGTGGGCGGAGATCGAGGATGTCGCCGAGCAGGTCAAGCCATGCCTGCTGCTGTCGGGACCGACCGACTGTGCCGTGTACTGGCTGCTGGACCCGACCAAGATCGACCAAGATGAGGAATGGACCGCGTACGAGTGGGCACCTGGTGACGGATCCGATCCTTCGCCGTACCCCAGTTTTGGCGCGCTGGTGGCAAGCGCCCGAGAGGTCTTCAACCAATGGAAGACCCAAGGTTTCATCAAGAAGGTGCCATACGCCGACGGCCGCGGCGCTTCGCTCCCCGTCGGTGGGGCGTCAACAGTTCATAACCAGGCGACCGCATCCGACACATGGCCGTCCAGAGGGATCAGCCCCCTGCGCATCGACCGGCTCGACCACCTGGCGCTGACCGTCGCCGACCAGGACGCCACGATCGACTTCTACACGCGGGTGCTGGGCATGGAGGCGATCACGTTCGGCGAGGCCGGCATGGCGCTCACCTTCGGCCACAGCGTGATCCGCCTACGCGTGGCCGGACAGGATCCCGATGACGCCAAGGCCGCCAAGCCGGTTTCGGGCTCCGTCGAGCTGTGCTTCGTCGTGGATGACCCTTTGCTTCTCCTGATCGACAAGCTCCGTGAGCAGGGCGTGGACACCGAGGCGGGCCCGGTCCGCCGCATCGGTCCACTCGGAGAGATCTACAGCCTCCATCTGCGCGACCCCGACGGAAACCTGATCAAGCTGAGCAACTACCTCGACTGAGCAGGGC
>DASZNF010000124.1:0-42649 GCA_035551355.1 Pseudonocardiaceae bacterium
CGTCCCTCGGCGGTCGCGCGCTGGGAGGCGGTGTTGAAGACCTTCTCGAACACGCGGGGGACCGCGAGGATGAACGTCGGCTGGAACTCGGCGAGGTCGGGCAGCAGCCGCTTGATGTCGGCGCTGTGACCGAGCCGGACCCGCGCCTTCACCGCTCCGACCTGAACGATCCGCGCGAAAACGTGGGCGAGCGGCAGGAAGAGCAGGGTCGAGGCGTCGTCCGCCTCGAAGAGCGCGCCGAGCTCCGGGATCGCCACACCTAGCTCGACCATGAAGTTGCCGTGGGTCAGCTCGCAGCCCTTGGGCCGCCCGGTGGTGCCGGAGGTGTAGATGATCGTGGCCGTGTTGTCGGCCCCCGGACGCCGCCGCCGGTCGAACAGCTCGGCGTCGGTGACGCTGGCGCCGACCGCGGCCAGTTCGTCCACCACGCCGGGGGTGTCCGGCCGGGCCGGGCCCTCGATCTGCCAGACGTGCCGCAGCTCGGACAGCCGGTCCACCACGCTGTCCACCACGCTGCGGTGGGCCGCGGTCTCCACGATCACCGCGGTGGCCCTGGAGTTGGACACGATCCACTCGACCTGCTCGGCCGAGGACGTCTCGTAGATCGGCACCACCACGCCGCCGGCCGCCCAGATCGCGAAATCCAGCAGCGTCCACTCGTAGCGGGTCTTGGACATCAGGGCGACGCGGTCGCCGGGCCGTATGCCCGCCGCGATCAGCCCCTTGGCGACCGCGGCGACATGGGCGGCGAAGTCGCGGGCGGTCAGGTCTACCCAGGTGCCGTCCACTCTCCGCTGGAAGCTCACCGCGGAGCCGAACCGCTCGGCGTTCGCCCACACCATGTCGGTGAGGTTCTCTTCCTCGGTGACCGTCACGGTCTGTGGGACGGTGTATTCGCGCACGTGGACCTCCGTGCCATCGGATGTTACTGGTCGGGAAACTTAGCGCCTGTGTAACGCTGGACACCAGTGGGGCGACTCACGTGACGCCGTTTAGTGTGCGTGCTGTGCCAGCAGTTGATGTCGTGGACGAGACCTTTCTCGTCGTGCCGCCGAAGACGCTCGCCGCGGTGTTCGCCGAGCCTGCCAGTTGGGCCAAATACTGGCCCGACCTGGTCCTTTCAGTCTATCTGGACCGAGGCGAACAGGGGCTGCGGTGGACCGTGGGCGGCCCGTTGAGCGGCACCATGGAGGTGTGGCTGGAGGCCGTTCTGGACGGCACCATGCTGCACTATTTTCTTCGGGCCGATTTTCCGGAGGGGGTCGTGCGCACACCCCGGCAGGCCCAGAAGGAACGCCAGGCCCGTCAGTTCGCGGCCAAACAGGCCGCTCTTGATCTCAAACTGATCCTGGAGGACGGCCGCCCGGCCGGCGTGCCGCCCACCGGCTGAGCGCGCGCCGTCTCCGCGCGGCCGTGGAGGTTATCGTCGCGGACATGCGGGTGCATGTGGTGTCCGACGTCCACGGCAACGCCGAGGCGCTGGCCAGAGCGGGGGACGGCGCGGACGCGCTGATCGTGCTGGGTGATCTGCTGAACTTCGTCGACTATCACGACCACGGCCGGGGCATCCTGGGCGAACTGTTCGGCCCGGAGAAGGTCGCGGTGTTCGCCGAACTGCGCCGCGGCAGGCAACACGGCGACACCGCCAAATTCGCCCGTTCGCTGTGGGCGGGGCTGGACAACGCGGCCGAGCGGATCGAGGCGGAGATCCGCGCCCAGTACACCGAGCTGTTCGGGGCGCTGACCGCGCCGACCTACGCCACCCCCGGCAACGTGGACACCCCGGCCCTGTGGACCGAGTACGCCCCGCCCGGCGTGCAGATCCTGGACAACGGGGAGACGACCGAGATCGGCGGGCTGCGGGTCGGGTTCGTGGGCGGCGCGCTGCTGCCGCCCGGCGCCACCCTGCGCCGCACCGGCATCTGGCTGCCCTACCTGCGTCCGGAGTCCGACTTCGCCGCGGCCATGGACAAGCTGGCAGGCACCGGGGTGGACCTGCTGTGCAGCCATGTGCCGCCCGCGGTGCCCGAGCTCACCTACGACGTGGTGGCCAGGCGCCCGGAACTGGGCTCGACCTCGCTGCGCGCGGCCATCGAACGGGAGCGGCCGCGCTGGTCGGTGTTCGGGCACGTGCACCAGCCGCTGGCCCAGCGGGCGCGACTGGGCCGCACCGAGTGCGTCAACGTGGGGCACTTCCAGCGAACCGGCGTGCCCTACGTGCTGCGGTGGTGATGCCGCACGGGTTGCGGCGCGCGAGTGATGGTGCCGCGAGTGGTGGTGGCGTGCACGCGGTCAACCGGTAACCTGCCGACATGCCCGACGAGTCCACCCAGTCCATCGTGATCGACGCCGCACCGGAGAAGATCCTCGCGGTGATCGCCGATTTCTCGGCGTATCCGGAGTGGACCAACGGGGTCAAGGAGACTGAGGTGCTGGGCGAGGGTGCGGACGGTCGCGCCGAGCAGGTGCGCTTCACCCTGGACGCCGGCCCGATCAAGGACGTCTACACCCTGGCCTACACCTGGGCGCAGGACGGCCTGAAGGTCAGCTGGGACCTGGTCAAGGGGCAGATGCAGAAGTCCCAGCAGGGCAGCTACACCCTCACGCCCAAGGGCGGGCAGACCGAGGTCACCTACACCCTGTCCGTGCAGCTGGCCGTGCCGCTGCTGGGCCTGCTGCGCCGCAAGGCGGAGAAGGTGATCATGGACACCGCGCTCAAGGAGCTCAAGCGCCGGGTCGAGTCCAGCTGAGCATCTCCTCGGGCTGACGGTCAGGACGAGCTGACGGTCGAATCCAGCTGACAACGATCGGCCCCGGAAGCGGGGTTCGAGGATGGGAGTCGGCGTGCGCGTTCTGCTGTTCACCGGCAAGGGCGGGGTCGGCAAGACCACCCTGGCCGCGGCCACCGGCGCCCGGCTGGCCGCCGAGGGCCACAAGGCGCTGGTGGTGTCCACCGATCCGGCGCACTCGCTCGGCGACGCGCTGGGCGTGCCCGGGGTGACCGAACCGGTCGAGGTCGGCGAGGGGCTGTTCGCCGGGCAGATCGACGCGCGCGGCCTGGCCGAGGGCAGCTGGGCCGAACTGCGCGGGCACCTGCGCACCCTGCTGGCCGGGGCCGGAGTGGCCGAGCTGGCCGCCGAGGAACTGACCGTGCTGCCCGGCGTGGAGGAACTGCTCGCACTGTCCGAGGTGTACTCGCTGGCCGCGAACGGGCCGTGGGAGGTGGTGGTGGTCGACTGCGGGCCGACCGCCGAGACCCTGCGCCTGCTGGCCCTGCCCGAGGCCGTGGGTTCCTACCTGGAGCGGCTGTTCCCGACTCACCGGCGGGTGGTCCGCGGCCTGCTGGCCGGATTGGCTGGAGCCCGGCAGATCGACCGCTGGGACGCCGCGGCCGACGCGCTGTCGAGGTTGGCCGAGAGGCTGGAATGGCTGCGCCGGATGCTCACCGACGCCGAGCGGACCACCGTTCGACTGGTGTGCACGCCGGAGAAGGTGGTCGTCGCGGAGACCCAGCGGACGTTGACTTCCCTTGCCCTGCAAGGAATCCGGGTGGACGGCCTGATCGCCAACCGGCTCGTCCCGGCGTTCGCGAACGCCGGTCGGGGCCGGGCCGCCCAGTGGCTGGCCACCCGCCGCGCGGAACAGGACACCATGCTCGCCGAGCTCCGCGCCGGCGCGGCCGAGGTGCCGGTGCGCACGGTCGGCCACCTGGCCACCGAACCGGTCGGCGTGCCCGCGCTGCTGGACCTGGCCGAGGAGCTCTACCCGGAGGACTCGCCGTTGCTGGCCGGCCCGGCCGCCGCCGAGCCCCTGCTTTCGGTGCGGGCGCACGGCAAGGGCCTGTCCGCGCGATTCGAACTGCGGGTGGCGCTGCCGCTGCCCGAGGACGCGGACGTCGATCTGGCCCGGGTGGACGACGAACTGGCGCTGACCGTGCACGGCCGGCGGCGGCTGATCGCGCTGCCGCCGGTGCTGCGCCGGTGTGCGGTGACCGACGCCGAGGTCGACTCGGGTGGGCTGCTGATCGGTTTCCGCCCGGACCCGTCGCTGTGGCCGGGTAATTGATCTCCGCTGTTTCGGCCGCTTGATCAACTGTCCGGTTCGGACCGTCCATAAAGGACGTACAATGTGAGGCAGGTCAAGTTCCGGACGGGAACCTTGCCGACGGGTCGGACGTCACCATAAGTAACAAGACTTTTTTCGATAAAGGGGTTCGTGGTGACGGCTGTCGTCGTGTTCGGCGTGATCGTGCTCATCGTGGCGGCCGAGGTCATCCACCTCGCCCGGGACGCGCGGGCCGATATGGAGGGTGCCGAGGTGGACGTGTTCGACCGGCGGCGGGACGCGGCGCACGCGGCCGCGCAGTCGATCATCCAGCGCAGCCGTTCGCTCGCCGAGGAACGGCGGCGCGACCTGCCCACCATCCCGGCTCTGCCGAGGCACTGAACGCGGTCCCGGGAGGGACCGGCGATAATCGTCGAATGGGAACGTCGAAGCCGGGAGAGAACGGACCGGACGCGGTGCCGGGCGCGCGGCTGGCCGAGGAGGCCAGGCTGCTGCTGGACGCGCTGGCCGAACGCGCACAGCCGTGGCTGAACCGGCTGGCCGCGGGGGAGACGGGCGAGGGCGCGGCGCACACGCCGGCCACGTGCGGCTGGTGCCCGGTGTGCGCGGGGATGGCGGTCGTGCGTGGCGAACGTCCCGAGTTGGCGGTGCGGGCCGCGGAGCATGCGGCCGGGTTGCTGTCGGTGTTGCGGGCGGCGCTGGCTGAGCCGGGCGCGTACGGGGGTGCGACGGCGGGTTCGGCCGCGGCTTCTGAAGATTCGGGAGATTCGTCGGATTCTTCAGGTGAGTCGGGTTCTTCGGGCGAATCGGATTCGGATGTGGGGCGGGTGCAGAAGATCACGGTGCGGCGCAAGCCGTCCGGGGACGAGCAGGATCGGTAGTGCTGACCATCGGGTTGGACGTCGGTGGCACGAGCGTGCGCGCCGGGGTGGTGGACCGCTACGGCGATGTGCTGGACAGCGCGCGGACCGGCACGCCCACCGGTGAACAGGAACTCGACGACGCGATCGCCGAAGTGATCATGGAGCTGGCCGGAAGGCACCGGGTGGCCGGGGTCGGCCTCGCCGTGGCCGGTTTCGTCGCCGAGGACCGCAGGACGGTCCGGTTCGCCCCGCACCTGGCCTGGCGCCACGCCCCCGTAGCCGACCGCATCTCGGCCCGAGTCGGCCTGCCCGTCGTCCTCGAACACGACGCGAACGCGGCCGCCCTCGGTGAACACCGCTTCGGCGCGGCCCGCGGCGCCGGGGTGGCCATGCTGATCGCGCTGGGGACCGGGATCGGCGCCGCGGTCCTGTTGGACGGCAAGCTGTTCCGCGGTGCGTACGGCGTGGCTCCGGAGCTGGGTCACCTGACGGTGGTGCCGAACGGCCGGCCGTGCCCGTGCGGCAAGAGCGGTTGCCTCGAGCGCTACTGCAGTGGCACCGCCCTGGCCGCCACGGCTATCGATCTGCTGGCCCGCCAGCCCGGCATCTCCTCGCTGCTCGGGCGGGAAGCGGCCAACGACTCCCGCCAGATCACCGGCCGCCGGGTCGCGGCCGCCGCGCGCGACGGTGATCCGCTGGCCGAGCGGGCGATGGCCGAGATGGCCCGGTGGCTGGGTATCGGGTTGGCGCTGGTCGCCGACATGTACGACCCGGAGGTCGTGGTCATCGGCGGCGGGGTCTCGGAGTCCGCGCCCTTGTTCCTGGACGAGGCCCGAGAGCACTACGCGGCGCGGGTGACCGGGGCCGGACACCGTCCGCTGGCCCGGATCCGGCCCGCGCAACTGGGTGACGATTCGGCGCTGGTCGGGGCGGCGACGCTGGCCGCGGAGTCGGCGAGCCCGATGGCGCGGATCGGGTTGATCGCTTCGACGCCGACCGATCCGAAGAAGCGGCGGTTCGGGCTGCGGTCCAGCGCGGCCAAGGCGAACTGACCCGGCGGCTGGGCTTCCGGCTTGCGGCACGTGATCCCGCACTGGGCGTTCGAAGACGCTCAACCGCCGTCGGCGATGGATTGGGTTGAGGCACCGGACGTCGGGCTGGTTCTGACCCCTGCGATCATCCGCCGGGTTCAGCGCGCCCGTCAGAGTTGGGCGCCGTTGTCCCAGCCGGAGTCGGGCGGCGGTCCTTGGCGCATGCGCAGCACCAGCCAGCCGATGCCGGCGGCCAGGGAGATCAGGGCCAGGGGAGTGGCGATGCGGGCCGCCAGTCCGATCACTGCCGGGGCCACCAGCAGGAAGATGCCGATCAGGATCATGACCAGGCCGAAGACGGTGCCGGCGCGCAGCCGGGGCAGGGGCGGGGGATCGGGCGGGACGTAGTGTTCTTCTTCCTCGCTGGCCCCGGTCCAGTCCCATTCCACGTCGGCGGTGCGCCAGTCCGAGCCGAGTTTGTCGTCCTCGGGCGACTCCGTGGGCTCTCCCGGCGGAGTGTCGGACTTCGTCATCGCCTCGGTGATCTTGGTGATGTCGAGGTTTCCGCTGTCGTCGGTCAGGCCCGCGCCCAACCCCTCCCGTTCCAGGTCGGCAACGATCTCGGCGAACGCCGCGTCGACGTCCTCGGGACCTTCCGAACCACCCGGCCGCGCACTCATTTGGCCACCCGCTTGGCGAACTCTATGCTCTCGCTGAAGATCAGCTCCGCGTCGTAGTCCAGGGTCGCCACGTGGTTGCTCCTGGCCAGCTCAACCTCGCGCACATCCTGGCTGCCGATCGTTTCCAGGATAATTTTCGCATTGACCGGTTCCACCACGTTGTCGACTCGAGAACGCAGCAGCAGTGTGGGTTGGGTCACTTTGGCCAGGTCCGCGCGCACCACCTGCCACAGGTCGCTCAGGCTCGCCGCCGCCTTCAGCGGGATCCGGCTGTAGCCGACCTCGACCATGCCGGGCTTGGCGATGTCGCCGGTGATGCCGCTCCACGTGGCGAACACCTTCGACAGCACCGGCAGCAGTTTCGCGTCCTTGCGCAACGTGATCACCGACGGGTTGACCAGCACGATCCCGGCGATCTCATCGCCCAGCTGCTCGGCAAGGCGCAGGGTCAGGGTGCCGCCCATGGACAGTCCGAACACGAAGACCGCCGAATACCGCTCCCGCAACCGTTCGAACTCCGCCTCGACCGTGCCGTACCAGTCCGGCCAACCGGTCCGGTTGGCGTCCCTGGGCTCCGTTCCATGCCCGGGCAGCAGCGGGCAGCTCACCCCGAAACCGGCGTCGGCCAGCGCGTCGCCCCACGGTCGCATGCTCTGCGGCGTTCCGGTGAAGCCGTGGCAGAGCAGCACGCCGATCTCGTTCGAGCCGTCGTGTTGGAACGGCTCGGCACCGGGCAGCACGGGCACCGCCGGTCCTCCCTCGGGTCGACGACGGGTCAGCGAAAACGCGATGCCCAATCGTCGCACGGACCGCAGCCCCATGGCGTGGTTCGTTTGGACCGTTCGCGACTCGTCATCGATCAAGCGCTTTCGGCATGGCCGGCGTTGTGCCCTGGATGCCCGGGTTCGTAGGCTGGCCGGTGGTCGTTCGGTGGCGGCGTGGCCACGGGACTGGAACGGTAGGGAGAGGAGGTGGGCCACCGGTGATGTACTGGTTGCTGAAGTTCGTGTTTCTCGGTCCGTTGCTCAAGTTGGTCTTCCGACCCCGGGTCGAGGGCGCCGAGCACATCCCGGAGACCGGGGGCGCGGTGCTGGCCAGCAACCACCTCGCGGTCGCCGACTCGTTCTTCCTGCCGCTGAAGGTGCAGCGCCGGGTCACCTTCCTGGCCAAGCGGGAGTACTTCACCCAGCCCGGCCTGAAGGGCCTGTTCAAGCGCCTGTTCTTCACCGGCGCGGGCCAGGTGCCCATCGACCGCTCCAGCGGCATCGCCGCCCAGGCCGCGATGGACACCGGCGTGCGGCTGCTCAGGGAGGGCTCCCTGCTGGGCATCTACCCGGAGGGCACCCGCTCCCCGGACGGCCGCCTCTACAAGGGCAAGACCGGCCTGGCCCGGATGGTGCTGCAGGCCAAGGTCCCGGTCGTCCCGGTGGTCATGATCGGCACCGACAAGGCCAACCCGATCGGCTCCAAGATGTGGCGCCCGCACAAGATCGGCATCAAGATCGGGCCGCCGATGGACTTCTCCCGCTACGACGGGCTGGCCGGCGACCGGTTCGTGGAACGCTCCATCACCGACGAGATCATGTACACGCTGATGGAGATGTCCGGCCAGGATTACGTGGACGTGTACGCGGCCAAGGTCAAGGAGGACCTGGACAAGGCCGCCGCCACCGCCGTCGCGCTGGCGCAGGTGCCGAGCCAGTCCACCGGTGCCGAGGCCGACCGCATCCCGGAGTCCAAGGTCAGCTGACGCACCCGGCCCGGTACCCGTTCGTGCGCAGCACCTAGGCTCGACCGGTGCGGTTCTTCTACGACTGTGAGTTCATCGAGGACGGCGTCACCATCGATCTGGTGTCCATCGGTGTCGTCGACGAGGAGGGCCGCGAGTTCTACGCCGTGTCCACCGAGTTCGACCCGGACCGGGCCGGACCCTGGGTGCGGGCCAACGTGCTGCCCAAGCTGCCCTCCCCGGCCAGCCCGGCCTGGCGCTCCCGCGCCCGCATCCGCACCGATCTGCTGGACTTCCTCGGCGTGGACGACCGCGCCACCAGCCGCGCCGACCTGGAACTGTGGGCCTGGATCTCCGCCTACGACCACGTGGCCCTGGCCCAGCTCTGGGGCAACATGACCGCGCTGCCCCGCGCGCTGCCCCGGTTCACCCACGATCTGCGCCAGCGCTGGGAGGACGTGGGCAAGCCCCGGCTGCCCCAGCCCCCGGCCGACTCGCACGACGCCCTCGCCGACGCCCGCTTCAACCTGATCCGCTGGCGGCTGATCCAGGAGCGGTGGGAGCGCATCCGCAACGGGCACGCACCCGCGTAACCAGCAAAACCCGATCGGCCCGCTACCGGGCGCGGGCGTGACCTGGCGACTTGCTTTACCGATACAGTCCGTGCCACGCTCGGCGGGCCGAGACTGTGGCCTGGCTTACAGGGCTGTGGATTTTCATCTACGAGGAGCGAATGACATGCGCATCGGTGTACTCACCGGCGGCGGCGACTGTCCTGGCCTGAACGCGGTGATCCGCGCGGTGGCCCGCAAGGGCATCGAGTCCTACGGCTGGGAGATCGTCGGCTTCAAGAACGGCTGGGCCGGCCCGATGAACGGCGACACCCGCCCGATCGGCCTTGACGACGTCGAGGACATCCTCAACCGCGGTGGAACCATCCTCGGCTCTTCGCGGACCAACCCGTTCAAGGTCGAGAACGGCGTGCAGCGCATCCGCGACGTGCTCACCGAGCACGGCATCGACGCGCTGGTGGCCATCGGCGGCGAGGACACCCTCGGCGTGGCCAAGAAGCTCAACGACGAGGGCATCCCGGTGGTCGGCGTGCCCAAGACCATCGACAACGACCTGGGCGCCACCGACTACACCTTCGGCTTCGACACCGCGGTGCACATCGCCACCGAGGCCATCGACCGGCTGCGCACCACAGCCGAGTCGCACCGCCGCGCGCTGGTCGTGGAGGTCATGGGCCGGCACGCGGGCTGGATCGCGCTGCACTCGGGCCTGGCCGGCGGGGCCAACGTCATCCTGGTCCCGGAGCAGCCGTTCAAGCTCGACGAGGTCATCGACTGGGTGCACAGCCGGTTCGAGCGGCAGTACGCGCCGATCATCGTGGTCGCCGAGGGCGCGATCCCGGAGGGCGGCGAGAAGGTGCTGCTCACCGGCGAGAAGGACGCCTTCGGGCACGTGCAGCTGGGCGGCGTCGGCGACTGGCTGGCCAAGCGGATCGCCGAGCGCACCGGCGCCGAGTCCCGCGCGGTCGTGCTGGGCCACGTGCAGCGCGGGGGCACCCCCACCGCCTACGACCGGGTGCTGGCCACCCGCTTCGGGCTGAACGCCGCCGACGCGGTGCACGAGGGCGACTTCGGCGTGATGGTCGCGCTGCGCGGCACCGACATCGTGCGGGTCAAGCTGGCCGAGGCGACCGCGGAGCTGAAGACCGTGCCCGCCGCCCGGCTCAAGGAGGCCGAGGTCTTCTTCGGCTGAGCCACCGAAGTCGATCACCGCACCGCCGTGGGTCCGGTCCGCCCGAATGGGCGCGGACCTGCGGCGGTGCGGTCGGAGATGCCCGGTTCCTCCGATTGCCGCTGCTCAACGCTCGGCCGGTAGTGTGAGCCTTACCTAACACGCTTGTTTTTCGCTCATTCGTGTGGGTTAACTGAGGCTTACCTGACCGAGTGAGCGTGGAGTGACCGTGTGGGCTGACGGACTGCCGAATCTGTTGATCGGCTTGCGGGAGGGGCTTGAGGGGGGCCTGGTGGTGAGCATCCTGCTCGCCGCCGTGAAGATGAGTGGCGCAGGCGCGGCCGAGGACGGCGAGGCCGAGCCGACCGCCACCCGCGGTGCGGCCGCGGCCATCTGGCTGGGTGTCGCCGCCGCCCTGGTACTCGCGCTGAGCTTCGGCGCGGTGCTCACCTTCTACCGTTCCATCCTGTCCACCACCGGGCAGGAGGCGCTGGGCGGCACGCTCAGCGTGATCGCGGTCGTGCTGGTCACCGGCATGATCTTCTGGATGCGCCGCACCGCCCGGTCGCTGTCGGGCGAACTGAAGGCCAAGGTCGCCGACGCGCTCAGGATCAGCACCGCCGCGCTGATCCTCACCGCGTTCCTCGCGGTCGGCCGGGAAGGCGTGGAGACCGCGCTGTTCCTGTGGACCGCGGCCCAGGCGTCCGGCTCGACCATCGCCCCGCTGATCGGCGCGGCGGTCGGCATCGCCATCGCGGTGGCGCTGTGCGTCCTGCTCTACCGCAGCGCGGTGCGCATCCAGCTCGGCGTGTTCTTCAACCGCACCGCCATCCTGCTGATCGTGGTCGCGGCCGGCGTGTTCGCCTACGGCCTCGGCGACCTGCAGGACGCAGGCTGGCTGCCCGGGCACACCTGGCTGGCCTTCGACCTGTCCCAGCACATCGACGCCTCCTCCTGGTGGGTGACCATCATCAGCGGCGTCACCAACCTGCGGCCGACCATGACCTGGCTGCAGGTGGTGGCCTACGTGGTCTACCTGGTGTGGGTGCTGGCCGTGTTCCTGCGGGCCAACCGGGCCGGTGCTCCGAAGCCGGCTGCGAAACCAGCCGGGGCGCCCGCTTCCGCCGACGCCGCGACCGCCGAGGCCGCGACCGCCGAGGTCACGACGGTCGAGGCCGCCGAGAAGTCCGGCGCGGAGCCGGTTTCCGAGTCCGCCGAGAAGGCGGCCGAACAACCGGCGCCGGCAGCGGAGAAGGAGCCCGCGCTGGCCGGGGCCTCGCGCGGCCGGATCGCGGTGTCGGTCGGCGCGGCCATGCTCGTGCCGCCGGTGGCCGCGGCCGCGCTGATCGTGTTCGCCCCGGGCAAGGCCACCGCCGCCGACCAGCAGATCGACATCGGCGACTCCTCCTGCGCCTCCGGCTACACCGGGGGCAGCGCGGGCAACCAGGGCTTCACCGTGTCCAACAAGTCCGGCCACACCGTCGAGGTCAATCTGGTGCAGGCCAGCAGCCAGGGCATCGTCGCGGAGATCGAGACCCTCGGCCCGGCCACCAGCCAGACCATCTCGGCCAACCTCGCCCCCGGCGGCTACTTCTGGCGCTGCCTGGCCGACGGGCTGCCCACCACCACCTCGGCGACCGTGCAGGTCACCGGCGGGTCGGCCGGGCAGAACGCGGCGGCCACCCCGGTCAGGCCGGTCACCGTGGACGACCTGCAACCGGCCGCCGACGCCTACGACGCCTACGTGGCCCCGAAGCTGGTCACCCTGGCCGGTCAGGTCGGCCAGCTGCGCACCGACATCGCGGCAGCCAACATCCCGGCCGCGCAGGCCGACTGGCTGGCCGCGCAGCAGACCTGGGAGGAGGTCGGCGCCGCCTACGACAGCTTCGGCGACCTCGGCGACGCCATCGACGGCCTGCCCCAGGCCCAGCCCGGCGGCGTGACCGACCCGAACTTCACCGGCCTGCACCGGCTGGAGTACGGGCTGTGGCACGGCCAGGGCGCGGCCGAACTGGTGCCGGTGGCCGACCAGCTGACCAAGGACATCGGCGACCTGCAGGCCAAACTGCCGCAGATCACCGTCGATCCGACCGACATGCCGATCCGCGCGCACGAGATCCTGGAGGACGCGCTGCGCGATCACCTCAACGGCCTGACCGACGAGGGCGCGGGCGCGGCCTACGCGGAGACCTACGCCGATGTCGAGGGCACCAGGACGGTGCTGGGCATGCTGACCTCGCTGCTCGACGAGCGGGCGCCCAAGCTGCTGCCCACCGCCTACGCCCAGCTGGCCACCCTGGAGCAGGCGCTGGACGCCACCAAGGTCAACGGCCAGTGGCGCAGCCCGGCCGACACCCCGCAGGCCCAGCGGGCCGCGGTGAGCAGCGCGATCGGCGCCGCGCTGGAAACCCTCTCCGACATCCCCACCCTGCTGGAAACCCCGGCGCACTGACCAGCGAAGGAACCTTCCTCTGATGGACATCAACCGCAGGAATCTGCTCAAGGGCGCGGCCGCCGGGGCCGCCAGCACCGCCCTGGCCGGCGGGATGATCGCCGCCGGGGCCAGGGCCGACGCCAGCGCCGCGACCACCAGCACGGACGCCGCACCCAGCGTGGTGCCCTTCCACGGCGTGCACCAGGCCGGGATCACCTACCCGAACGCGCAGCGCTACTCCACGCACGCCTCGCTGACCGCGACCGCGGCCACCAAGGCCGATCTGGCCGCGCTGTTCCAGACCGTCACCGACCGGGCCCGGTTCCTCACCTCCGGAGGCGTGCCGCAGAACCTGGGCTTCGCCGCCCCGCCCTCGGACAGCGACGTGCTCGGCCCGGACGTGCCGGCCGACGGCCTGACCGTGACCCTGTCGGTGGGCTCCAGCCTGTTCGACGACCGGTACGGGCTGGCCGCGAAGAAACCGGCCAAGCTGACCCCGATGCGCAGCTTCCCGAACGACTCGCTGGAAGCGGACAAGCTGCACGGCGACCTGTTCCTGCAGATCTGCGCCAACTCCCCGGACACCGTGCACCACGCGCTGCGCGACATCGCCAAGCACACCCGCGGCGGCATGCAGATCAACTACCGGATGGACGGGTTCATCTCCCCGCCGCGGCCGTCGGGCACCCCGCGCAACCTGCTGGGCTTCAAGGACGGCATCTCCCAGCCGGCCGCCAACGACTACGACCGCATCGTGTGGATCCAGCCGGGCAAGGACGTGCCGAGCTGGACGGTGGGCGGCTCGTACCACGTGGTGCGGATGATCCGGATGCTGGTGGAGTTCTGGGACCGGGTGTCGATCAACGAGCAGGAGAACATGTTCGGCCGGCGGCGGGCCACCGGCGCTCCACTGGACGGCTCGGGCGAGTTCGACGCGCCCAACTACGCCAAGGACCCCAAGGGTCAGGTCATCCCGCTGGACTCGCACATCCGGCTGGCCAACCCGCGCACCAAGGCCACCGATTCCAGCCGCCTGCTGCGCCGGGGCTACAACTACGACAACGGCATCGACGCCAACGGCAACCTGGAGGCCGGCCTGATCTTCGCCTGCTTCCAGCAGGACGTGGTCCGGCAGTTCGAGGCCACCCAGACCCGGCTGATTGACGAGCCGCTGGTGGACTACATCCAGCCCTTCGGCGGCGGCTACTTCCTGGCCCTGCCGGGGGTGCGCAACAGCAACGACTGGCTCGGCAGCGCCCTGCTGAGCTGAGTCGGTGGCCTGGACCTGGGCTCAGTCCAGCGCGCCCAGGTCCAGGTAGACGGCGAAGGTGCCCAGCCAGTGCTCGGCCGCGTAGCCGTGGCCGAACAGGTAGCGCCAGCCCAGGGTCCGGTGCGCCGCGGCCGCTTCCGTCGCGGGTGCGGCGGTCGGGTGGCCGGGCGGCAGCGCACCGGCGATTCCGGCCCAGCCCCAGGCCCGGGACAGCGCCAGCCCGGCCAGGTGGCTGCCGTACGGGTCGGCCGGGTCGTCCACGGTGACCGGGGCGCGCAGGCCGTCCCAGCGGGGCGCGGCCAGATCGGGCAGCAGGCCCTCGAACCACGCGGTGAACTCGGCCGCGGGCAGCACCCGGCGCATCAGATCGGCGGAGGTCAGCACGGGGGACAGGAAGTCGGCGGCGTCCGGCTCGAATCCCCCGTAGCCGGTGTCCGCGCCGAACCAGCGGGTCGCCGCGTCCTGGCAGGTGCGCGCCAGTTCCTCGTCCCGGGTGGCGCGCGCGGCGTCCAGCACCAGGCCGGCGGCGAACGCGCTGTTGGTGTGGGTGCCCACCCGGATCGGCCGCACCGCGCCGGGCAGCCAGGCCAGCCATCGTTCGCGCAGCACCTCGCGCAGCGGCGCCAGGGTCTTGGCCCAGCGGGCGGCGTCCCCGGCGAATCCGGCCGGGGCGCCCGCGGCCCAGCCGCGCAGTTCGGCGTCCAGCAACAGCAACCACGCCCAGCCGTAGGGGCGTTCCCAGTGCGCACCGAGGTCGCCGCGGAAGAACTCGGCCTCGGTCGCCACGCCCTCCTCGGTGAGCAGCCGGTCCAGCACGCCCGCGGCTTCGCTGGCGGTGGGCAGTTCGGGGCGCCGCCGCAGCAGCCGGGCGATCAGCCAGGTCTGGTGCACACAGGAGTGCCAGTCGTAACTGCCCGCGAACACCGGATGGCGGGTTCGCTGGGGCGTGAGCTCTGCGGCGGAGTGGACGAAGTGGGTCCAGTGCACCGGATAGTCGCGCTGGACGTTCGCCACCGCGGTGTCCAGCAGACGGTTCGCGTCGCTGTCATCCAATCGGGTGGTCACGCCCACCCATCATGCCTGGTCCAGACCAAGTGTGAAAGACACTCACTTTTGACTGTGATCGATTCGACCCCAGCCCGAGACGATCGGACCGGCGGGACGCTCGGACCGGCGGGAAGTCAGACGGGCGGGACGAAGCCGGGAACCCAGCCCGGGTCCTCGGAATCCCCGCACACCGGGCAGTCCTCGGTGACCGCGACCTCGCCGCCACCGCCGGAGGCGATCATCCGGGTGATGGTGCCGTCCCCGGGCACCACCATGGTGCGGGTGCGGTACTGCTCCGGCTCGACCTGCGCGGTGACCGTGGTGACGCCCCGGCAGTGGTGGCACACGGTGCGGGAAGGCGGTACCGCCTGCTCTCCGGCCATGGTCAGACGGTATCCCACCGGTCCTTGTCAGGGTGGCAACGCCGGCCCGCGGCTCCCGGCAACTGGGCGTCGCCTCCCGTTCAGTGGGATATTTGGGCCGCCGTCTACCCTTGAGCCGTGAACTGGACGGTCGACGTGCCCGTGGACGAGCTGCCCGAATTGCCCCCGCTGCCGCAGGACCTGCGCAGCCGGCTGGACGACGCGCTGGCCCGCCCGGCCGCGCAGCAGCCGGAGTGGCCGGACGCCGAACAGGTCGGCCGGGTGCGCACCGTGCTGGAGAGCGTGTCGCCGATCAGCCTGCCCACCGAAATCGACCGGCTGCGCGGCAAACTGGCCGCGGTGGCCCGCGGTGAGGCGTTCCTGCTGCAGGGCGGCGACTGCGCGGAGACCTTCGCCGACAACACCGAGCCGCACATCCGCGGCAACGTGCGCACCCTGCTGCAGATGGCCGTGGTGCTGACCTACGGCGCGAGCATGCCGGTGGTCAAGGTCGGCCGGATCGCCGGCCAGTACGCCAAACCGCGCTCGGCCGGCGTGGACGCCCTCGGTCTGCCCTCCTACCGGGGCGACATCATCAACTCGCTGGTCGCCACGCCGGAGGCCCGGGTGCCCGATCCGTCCCGGATGATCCGCGCCTACGCCAACTCCAGTGCCGCGATGAACCTGCTGCGCGCGCTGACCAGCGAGGGCGAGGCCGACCTGCACCGGGTGCACGACTGGAACAAGGACTTCGTGCTCAACTCCCCGGCCGGGGAGCGCTACGAGGCGCTGGCCGACGAGATCGACCGCGGGCTGCGGTTCATGTCGGCCTGCGGGGTCAACGACGCCAGCCTGGCCGCGACCGAGATCTTCGCCAGCCACGAGGCGCTGTTGCTGGACTACGAGCGGGCCATGCTGCGCATGGACACCCGCGAGGAGCAGGCCCGGCTGTACGACCTGAGCGCGCACTTCCTGTGGGTCGGCGAGCGCACGAGGCACCTGGACGGCGCGCACATCGCCTTCGCCGAGCTCCTGGCCAACCCGATCGGCCTGAAGATCGGCCCGACCACCACGCCCGAGGCGGCGGTGGAGTACGTGCAGCGGCTGGACCCGCACCACACGCCCGGGCGGCTGACGCTGATCAGCCGGATGGGCAACAACAAGGTGCGCGAGGTGCTGCCGCCGATCGTGGAGAAGGTGACGGCCGCCGGTCACCAGGTGATCTGGCAGTGCGACCCGATGCACGGCAACACCCACGAGTCGTCCACGGGTTACAAGACCCGCCACTTCGACCGGATCGTGGACGAGGTGCAGGGCTTCTTCGAGGTGCACCGCAAGCTGGGCACGCACCCCGGCGGCATCCACATCGAGCTGACCGGCGAGGACGTCACCGAATGCCTCGGCGGCGCCCAGGACATCTCCGACTCGGACCTGTCCGGTCGCTACGAGACGGCGTGCGACCCGCGGCTGAACACCCAGCAGTCGCTGGAACTGGCCTTCCTGGTCGCGGAGATGCTCCGCTCCTGACGCGCGGGAACGGTTCGCGCCAGGTTGGTCATCCTCCCTTGGCATCGGCTAAGTTACTTAGCGGAGCTAAAAACTCATGCGGGAGGCGATCTGGTGACCCGGTCGGGCGCGGCAGCTGAGCACCCCAACCCCTCGGCCGGCCGGCTCGACCGCCGTGTGCTGATCGTGTTCCCCGGGCTGATGCTCGGCACCTTCCTGGCCGCGCTGGACGGCACGATCGTGTCCACCTCGCTGCCGGTGATCGTCACCGACCTCGGTGGCCTCACCCACATCGCCTGGGTCGGCACCGCCTACCTGCTCACCCAGTGCGTCTCCACCCCGATCTACGGCAAGCTCGGCGATCTCTACGGGCGTAAACGCCTGTTCCAGTTCGCCATCGTGCTGTTCCTGGTCGGCTCCATGCTCTGCGGCCTGTCCCAGAACATGTTCGAGCTGGTGCTGTTCCGGGCCGTCCAGGGCCTGGGCGCGGGCGGGCTGATGGTCAACTCGCAGGCCATCATCGGCGACCTCGTGCCCCCGGCCGAACGCGGCCGCTACCAGGGTTTCATGCAGTCCACCTTCGCCTTCGCCACGCTGATCGGCCCGCTGCTCGGCGGCGTGCTCACCCAGGAAGCCAGCTGGCGCTGGGTGTTCTACGTCAACATCCCGATCGGCGTGGCCGCCCTGGTAGTCACCGCGATCGTGCTCAAGCCCTCGCCCCGGGCCACCGCGAAACCCCGCATCGACTGGTGGGGCGCGGTCCTGCTGTCGGCCGGGATCACCGCGGTCATCCTGGTCACCAGCTGGGGAGGCACCGCCTACCCGTGGCTGTCCTTCCCGGTCCTCGGGCTGGCCGCGCTGGCCGTGCTGATCCTGGTGGTGTTCGTGCTGGTGGAGCGGCGGGTCGCACAGCCGGTGCTGCCGCTGCGCCTGTTCGGCAACCCGGTCATCCGGATCTCCGCCCCGCTGGCCTTCGTCGCCGGCTTCTCGATGCTCGGCGTGACCACCTTCGCCCCGCTCTACGAGCAGATCGTGGACGGCGCCTCGCCCACCATGTCCGGCCTGCGGCTGGCCCCGATGATGCTGTTCACCATGGCCACGTCGACGATCATCGGCCAGTCCATCGCTCGCCTCGGCCGCTACCGCCGGTTCCCGATCACCGGCAGCCTGGTGCTGATCGTGGGCATGTTCCTGGTGTCGAGGTTCGGCGTGGACACCGCCTACGCCTTCCAGATCCTCGCCCTGGCCGCGCTGGGCATCGGCTTCGGCCTGATCAACCCGGTGATGGTGCTGGCCGCGCAGAACGCGGTCGCCGCCGGGGACATCGGCGTGGCCAGCTCCACCAACACCTTCGGCCGCTCGGTCGGTGGCGCGTTCGGGATCGCGGTGTTCGGCTCGATCTTCACCTCCCGGCTCACCGCCGACCTCAACCATTCGCTGCCGGCCTCGGTGGTGCGCCGGTTCTCCGCGTCCGGCATCAACATCAGCCGCGCCCAGATCGACGCGCTGCCCACCCTGCAACGCGGCGGCTTCCTGGACGGCTTCTCCACCGCGCTGCACTCGGTGTTCCTGTGCGGCATCGCGATCGCGGTGCTCAGCTTCGTGCTGGCGCTGAACCTGCGCGAGGTGCCGCTGCGACCGCGCGCCACCCGGGCCGCCGCGCCGGAAACCCCGGCGACCCCGGCCGTCCCGCAGACCGCCCCGGTCGGCACCGAGAATCCGGAAACCCGGGCCAAGCGCTAGGGGAACACCGCGATGGTGATCGAGCTCCCCGGCGCGACCAGCGTGCCGGGCGCGATCGACTGCTCGAACACGTGGCCGCCGCCCAGGTTCACGATCTCCTGCACCTGGACCTGCAAACCCAGCTGGGTCAACGCGTTCTGCGCGTCGGCCACCGCCGCCCCGGACACGTCGGGGACGCTCACCGCGTTGGACAGCACCACCCCGACCCGGTGACTGGCGGTCGGGTCCAGCACCGTGCCCGCACCCGGCGAGGTGGCGATCACCGAACCACCGGCCACCTGGTCGGAGAAGGTCTGCCCGGACACGAACGGGGTGAACCCGTTCTGCTGCAACGCGGCGAACGCCTGCGCCTGCGGCATCCCGGACACGTCGGGCACCGGTTTGGGCGCCGGGCCCTTGCTCAGCACGATCACCACGGCCGCGTTCACGTTCAACGCCGTACCCGGTGTGGGGGACAGGCTGACCACGGCCCCCGCGGGCACGGCGTCGGAGTAGGTGTTCTGGGCCGCGTCGGTCTTCGGCGATAACTGGGCCTGGGTGATGGCTTGCTGCGCGGCGGCCAGGGTGGCCCCGGAGGTCACGTCCGGCACCACCGGCCGCCCCTCGGACAGCAGCAGGGTGACCGCGGATCCCCGTAACGCGCGGTTGCCGAAGGCCGGATCGGTGTTGACCGCCCGCCCGGCGGGCACCGAGTTGTCGTGCGTCTGCTTCACCGTCACGCTCAGGTCGGCCGCGGCCAGGGTGTGCTCGGCGGTGGTCACGTCCTGGCCGGTCACCGAGGGCACCGCGGTCCACCGGCCGCTGCCCAGCCACCACGCGCTCAACCCGACCACCACGGCCAGCGCCACGATCACCGCGATCCAGATCAGGAACCGCCGCCGGTTGCGCCGCCGCTGCTCGGCATAGGGCACCGGACCCGGGCGGCCCGGCATCGGTTGCTGCTGCGGCGGATACGGCCCAGGATGCTGCGGCCCGCCCATCCCGGGCCCACCCATGCCTGGCGCGCCCATCCCGGGGGCGCCCATGCCCAGTTCGTCCCGCGACCAGGCGCGGGTGCCCTGCGGCCCGACCGAGCTGGGCGCGGCCGTGGGCCGGGTGCGCACCGTGCGCTCCGGGTCGTCCAGGCCGCCGGATTTCCGGGTGTCCGCGGTCATCGCCTCGGTGTCGGCCAGGTTCGGTTCGGCCGCACCGGCCACCGGCGCGGCCGCCACCTCCGGCACCGGCACCCGGGGCAGGCCCAGCCCGGCCCGGATGCGGCCCAGGTCGGACAGGAAGTCCGCGGCCGAGGCCGGGCGCTGCCCCGGATCCCGCCGGGTTGCCCGCATGACCAGGTCGTCCAGGGCGGGCGGGAGCTCCGGGCGCAGCTCGCTCGGCGGCGGCACATCGTCGTTCACGTGCCGGTAGGCCAC
Organism: Pseudonocardiaceae bacterium; assembly: GCA_035551355.1. Lineage (GTDB taxonomy): Bacteria > Actinomycetota > Actinomycetes > Mycobacteriales > Pseudonocardiaceae > DATATV01. Next base: position 19,883 of record DASZNF010000124.1, read on the forward strand.
CGAGATCGGGGTGTCGCCCTGATAGGGCGGAACGCCGGTGAGCATCTCGTAGAGCACCACGCCGGCCGAGTACACGTCACTGCGAGCGTCCGACGCGCCGGTCGCCACCTGTTCGGGTGAAAGATAGGCGACCGTGCCCAGGATCAGCTTGGCGCTGGTTGTGCTGGCCTGAGCCATCGCCCGGACCAGCCCGAAGTCGGCCACCTTGACCATGCCGCCCTGGCCGATCAGCACGTTCTCCGGCTTCACGTCCCGGTGCACCAGCCCGGCCCGATGGGCCGCGGCCAGGGCGGACAGCACCGGCTCGAGCACGCCGAGGGCCAGCTCGGGGGACAGTGTGCCGCGCTCGCGCAGCAGGTCCCGCAGGGTGCCCCCGGATACCAGTTCCATCACAAGGTAGACGTGCTCGCCGTCCACGCCCTGGTCGTGCACGGCGACCACGTTCGGGTGATGGAGTTTCGCGGCGGCGCGCGCCTCCAGTTCGAACCGGTCGATGAACGACCGGTCGCCTGCGAAGCGCGGCTCCATCACCTTGATGGCCACCGGGCGATCCAGCCGCAGGTCCACCCCACGGTAGACACTGGACATACCGCCCCTGGCCAGCAGCCGCTCCACCCGGTACCGGCCTTCCAGCACGGTGCCGCGCAACTCGGATGCCACAGGTGAAGAGGTCACTTTGCCCCCTTCTCTACCCTCCGCGTCCACGAAAACCGATCGTACGGCCGTAAGGTCGCCCAACTGGAGCAGGGCGCGCGGCGGGCCGGTATGGCATCGTAACGTCCGTGAGCGCGATTCCAGCGGCCGAGGATGTACTCGACCGGTCGTACGAGGTTCTGACATTGCCTGAGGTGGGCCAGTCGATCGGCCTGCCGATCACACGGGTGCACCAGCTGATCCGTGACCACCATCTTGTCGCATTCCGCCGGGACGGTGTCCTGGTGGTGCCCGCGCTGTTCCTGAACGGCGAAGGCGTGGTCAAGGGTCTGCCCGGCACTCTGACGGTGTTGCACGACGCCGGCTTCTCCACTGACGAGATGCTGCGCTGGCTGTTCACCATCGACGACTCGCTGCCCGGGTCGCCCATCGAGGCGCTGCGCACGGACAGAGGTCGCGAGGTCAAGCGCCGCGCACAGGCGCTTGCGTTCTAGCGACCTGGTCGAATTCCGCTGATTCCATCGATTCGGCGATCGCCGACTCGATCAGTGCCCGCTGCTCTTCCCCGGCAGGGGTTTCCGGCTCGCCCAGCGCGGGCCGGAACACCTGCCGGGGAAGAGCCGTGAGCTGCGGAAGTTCCGCACCCGGCCGGTGTGATTTCAGGCCGAGCGGGTCCGGTCGCAGCAGGGACACCGCGGTGAGCCCGGCGAGCACCACGAACAGCGGGAGGATGGCCCAGTCGTAGAGGGCCGAGGTGCCGGTCGGGTAGGTGATCAGCGTGATCCACACCGAACCGAACACGCCGAGCACCAGTCGCGGCCCGGACCAGGCCAGCCCGGCGGACAGGATCAGCGCCCAGCTGAAGTACCAGGGCAGCGTGGCCGGGGAGAACAGGGCCACGATCAGCATGGCCACCGCCGCCCGGCGGATGGTCTCGGTGGGCTGACCCGAGCGCGCCCGCCACCACTGGCGGCCGACCAGTGCGATCAGCACCAGCCAGCCGGCCAGCCGGGCCACCGACATGAAGGTCTCGCTGGGCACCGTGGTGAACCCGCTGGCGATGGTGTGCGAGAGCTGCCCGACCGCGGTGGGGATGGAGATCCACTCGACGACCACCGAGGAGGCGCTCAGCGCGGGCAGCCAGCCCAGGCTCACCCCGGCGGCCAGCGTGCACAGCGCGAACACCGGCAGCACCACGGCCAGCGTGCCGCCTGCAGCCTTGCGGAACCGCCCGGCCGTCGAACCGGGCAGACGGTTGGCCCAGATCCACACCAGGAAGGGCAGGGCGACGCCCGCCGTGGCCTTCACCGCGAACGCCCCGGTGACCAGCGCGATCCCGGTGACATGTCTGCGGTCGAGCACCTTGACCACGCCGGCGGCCAGCAGCCCCATCATCAGCAGATCGTTGTGCCCGCCGCCGGCCAGGTAGACCAGCACCAGCGGGTTGGCCACGCCGAACCACAGCGCGACGCCCGGCCGCCCGCCCAGCCGCTCGGCCAGCCGGGGCAGCGCCCAGCACAGCAGAAGCAGGCCGATGCACATGGTGGCGCGCATGGCCAGCACGCCCACGATGGTGCTCTGCCCGGTGACGATCACCACGCACTTGGCCAGCAGGATGAACAGCGGACCGTAGGGGGCCGGGGTGTTCTGCCAGACCGGGTCCACGTTCGCGGACAGCTGGTCGTTGAGCACGGACACGCCGTAGGAGTACGGGTCGTAGCCGTGCAGGGCCAGGTCGCCCTGGGCCAGGTAGGAGAAGATGTCCCGGCTGGACAGCGGGGGCGAGCACAGGATCGGCAGCACCCAGGCGCCGATGGCGATCAGCATGCCGCGCACGTCGACCCGGCCCGCGCGCACCTCGCGGCCCAGCCGGATCCAGCCGATCACGAACATGGCCAGGCCGATGTAGAACACGGCGGTGGCCAGTTGTTTGCCGTGCCCGTAGCGCAGCCAGGAGAAGGCGGTGCCGTTGAGCACCGGATCGGGCACCAGGACGGCCGCGGCGCCGACGCTGGCCAGTGCCATCAGGGCCAGGCCGGCCATGCCGAGCGCGATGATCCGGCCGGGCGCGGGCACCAGTCCACAGTCGACGGCGCTGGGCTGTTCCGGGGCCGGGGTGAAGAACGTGCGCCGGATAACACCCGCCAGCGCCGGCTCCTGGGCGGCGCTCGACCTGGGTACTGGCGGGGTACGGGTCATCGCGGGCGATATGGTTTCACAACCGCCGATGGCCCTTTTCTGGGCCCGGGAGTCGTGACCTTGCCGTGATCAAAGGTGAGTTCGGCGTGCGCCCGAAACGGTGGAAATGGCGTGGTTGAGCGAAGTGCGCCGGGTGCGGCGGGTGGATCGCACTACGTGTCGCACCGGGTGAGGTGTGCCGGGTGAAGTGCGGTTGCTGGTCGCGCTGGTGGATCGCGGAGTGCGGTTGTTGCGGAGTGCGGTTGTGCGGTGCGGGTGGGTGCTGTGGGGTGAGGTGCGGTGGTTTGGCGGGTTCTGATGTTCGGTTTCAGTTTTGCGGGGTGATCAGCGGGTTCGTTGTTCGGGGCGCGTCGGGTGCTCGTACCGTTGGTTGCGCGGGGTGGGTCGGCCGTTCGATGAACCGGGTTTCGCTGAGAATTTCAGAACGGGCCGCCGAGGATTTCAGAACGGGCCGCCGCCGAATCCGCCCGGTCCACCGCCGAATCCACCGAAACCGTCACCGAATCCGCCGGGGCCGCCGAAGCCGCCGCCCATGTGGTGCGGGTGGTGAAAGGCGCCGAGCAGGGTGTCCATGAGCAGAATGCCGCCCACGCCGGCCGCTCCGGCGACCAGTGCGGTTTTCCACCAGGGCTGGCTGTACCAGCCGGCGGGCACGGTACGGCCGCCCACCATTCCGCCCGGGTAGTAGTAGGGCGTCCCGTCGCCCGGCCGGGGCGAGGCAACGTATTCCTGGTCGCCAACGGTCACTCGGCGCTCGGTCGTCAGCTGGCCCGCGCCCGGGTCGGGGAGGGCTGGTCCCGGGTCCATGCCCAGCGCGGTTCGAGCGGCGCGGATGTAGTGCAGGCCTTCGATGGCGGTCTGGCTGACGAGGCGGTACTGGGCGCCGGTGCGCGCCGACGCCAGTTGGCTCAGTGCGGCCGAATGCCGTTCGGCGGCGTCGGCAAGCGCTTGCGTGGCTGCGGTGCCGCCTGCGCTGTCCAGGTTGGTAATGCTGCCGCCGAGCCGGGCGACCCAGCGGTCGGCTTCGGCTCGGGCGTCCTCGTCTCGGAGGGTTCCGTTGCCTCGGAGCGTCCCGCCGGCCAGTCCGGGGTTCGCTCCGGTGGGGCGTCGGTTGAAGAGGGCTACCGCACCGCCTATGAGCAGAGCGAGCACGATCAGTGCGATCAGTCCCACCGCGGCCTCCTGGATTCCTGGGTCTCTGACCCTGGGTCGGTGCCTCTGGGGCGATGACCCTTTCGTTTGATGGAACGCGTGGGGGCGGGTGAAGTGTTTCGGGTATTGGCTGTGGATGGCTGTGATTAGCGGCGTGTTCGCACAGCGGGTTCACAGATTGGGTGTTCTCGTCTGAAGAATGGTTCGCCGGTTGGCCGTTTGTTTCGGTCTTGTCCGGTGTGCCCCCGCTGTCGCGGTGCGCGCGGCCGCGTCGTCAGCGGTCGCGGCGGGTGGCGCGGATGGCGAGGCCGGCCAGGCGGGTTCGGGCGGGAGCGGCGATTTCTGTGATGTCGAGTGCGGCCAGGCCGGATTCGGTGAGGTCCCCGATTCGTTCTTCGATTTCGGCGACCGCGCCCACGCTGACCAGGATTTCTCGCGCGCGGCCGACGTCGGCGGTGGTGAGGTCGGGGTTGCCGAGGCAGTCGCGAAGTGCGTCGGCGTCCCGGCTGCGGCCCGCGTGTTCGGCACGGGTGATGCCGAGAGAGACCAGGAGGGTTCGTTTGCCTTCGCGGAGGTCGTCGCCCGCTGGTTTGCCGGTGACCGAGGGGTCGCCGAAGACGCCGAGTAGATCGTCGCGGAGTTGGAAGGCGATGCCGACGTCGGCGCCGTAGGCGCGGTAGGCGGCGGTCAGTTCGGGGCCCGCTCCGGCCAGAGCGGCGCCGAGGTGCAGGGGGCGTTCCACGGTGTAGGCGGCGGTCTTGAGCCGGCTGACGCGCAGCGCGGCTTCGGCCGAGGAGTCGCCGCCGGCCTGGGTGAGCACGTCGACGTACTGACCGGCCAGGACTTCGGTGCGCATGGCGCGCCAGGGCAGGAGGGCCCGCTCGTGGGCTGCGGGCGGCAGGCCGGCGCCGTGGAAGAGGTCGTCGGCCCAGGTGAGGGCCACATCACCCAGGAGGATGGCGGCGGACTGGCCGAAGCGGTCGGCGGGGCCCAGCCAGCCGGCCCGGTGGTGTCGCTCGGTGAAGGCCACGTGCATGGTGGGGGCGCCCCGGCGCACGGCGGAGGCGTCCATCACGTCGTCGTGAATCAGGGCACCGGCTTGCACCAGTTCGAGCGCGCTGATCGCGGACAGCACCGCACCGGCCTCCGGAGAGTCGGGGTCGCCGCCCGCGCCGCGCCAGCCCCACCACGCGAAGGTGGGCCGGATCCGCTTGCCCCCATTGAGCACGAAGTCCCGCAGCGCACCCAATGCGTCGAGGAAATCCATGCCGATCCAACCGGCTTCGACCTCGCGTTCCGCGAAGACGTCCGCGAGGACCGCCTCCACGTGCTTTGGCACGTTCTCGTCCACACCGACGGCATCCACGTCATCCATTGTCGCAGGTGAAGATGATGCACCCGGTCCACATGGTGGATGGCATTTCCCACATCGACATGATTTTCAATAGGCTGAATAGATGACCTCGGTGGTGGACCGCCTGCGCACTGGCCATCCGGTGTTCTCGGTGGAATTCTTCCCGCCCCGGGACGCCGAGGACGAGCAGGTCCTGTGGCGCTCGGTGCGCAAGCTGGAAGCATTGGACCCGGCCTACGTGTCCATCACCTATGGCGCGGGCGGCTCCAGCCGGGACCGCACCATCCGCACCACCGGCCGGATCGCCAAGGAAACCACCCTGGTCTCCATGGCCCACCTCACCGCGGTCGACCACTCGGTGGCCGAGCTGCGCAACGTCATCGGCTGGTACGCCGCGGTCGGCGTGCGCAACATCCTGGCCGTGCGGGGCGACCCGGCGGGCGCCATCGACGCGGACTGGGTGCCCCATCCGGACGGGCTGAGCTACGCCGAGGACCTGGTCAAACTGGTCCGTGAGCTGGGCGACTTCTGCGTCGGCGTGGCCGCCTTCCCCTATGGCCACCCGCGCTCGGCCGACCTGGACACCGACACCCGCTACCTGGTGCGCAAGTTGCGCGCGGGCGCGGACTTCGCGGTGGCCCAGCTGTTCTTCGAGGCCGACGACTTCCTGCGGCTACGCGACCGGGTCGCCGCCGCGGGCCAGCCGACGATCCTGATCCCGGGCGTGATGCCGCTGACCACCCCGCGCACCCTGGCCAAGACCATCGAGCTGTCCGGCGCTCCCTGCCCCAAACGGTTGACCGATCGGCTGGAGCCGCTGGCGCACGACCCGAAGGCCTTCCGCGCCGCCGGTATCGACCTGGTCACCGAGTTGTGTCAGAAGCTGCTCGATGAGGGCGTGCCGGACTTGCACTTCTACACGTTCAACCGATCCCAGGCCACTATCGAGGTGGTCAGCCGGCTCGGCCTGGTTCCCGCGCGGGCCTGACCTCCCGGGGCTTCCGGGTCGCACCGACATCCTCGACTCCTGGGAGATCCCGTGACCGCGATCTACGACATCGTCGCCAGCGTGCTGTCCCTCGCCCTGCTCGGCTCCGCCGCGAGCAAGCTGGCCAGGGCCAAGCAGGTGGTGGACAGCATCACCGGTGTGGGTGTCCCACTGAAGTACTTTCCCGCGCTGGCCGCCTGTGAGGCCGCGGGCGCGGTCGGGCTGATCGTCGGCATCTGGTGGGCCCCGCTGGGCATCGCCGCGGCCATCGGCGTGGTGCTCTACTTCATCGGCGCCATGGGCGCGCACATCCGGGCCCACGACCTCAAGGGCCTGCCGCCCGCGGTGGTGCTGCTGATCGTCGGCGCGGTGGCACTGGTGCTGCGCCTGGCCAGCTGAGGCGAGCGGGCCGTCGCTCGAACCTTTCGAGCTGGGCCTTTCCGTGCCGGTCGAAGGCCAGGGCCCGGTCCGCCGTCAGCTGTAGACCGCCACGTCTCTGGCCTCCTTGCGCAGCTGCCTGCGCCGCGCCAGCAGCGCCAGCCACAACAGGAACCCGGCCACCAGCGCCCCGCCCAGCCCCAGCATCGCCGCCCAGAAACCCCACGTGTGGGTGGCGCCCACGGTGTAGCGGGCGGTCGCCGAGAACCCGGTCACCCGGCCCGCCTTGGGCGTCCAGCTCACCGTGCTGACCCCGCCGGAACTGCTCTGCGTGCCGTCGGTGCGCAGCACGGTGCCCGGAAAGCTGACCTTGATCTGCACGTCCAGCCCGCTGGCCGGCACCTCGGACAGGTCGACCGAGCCGGTCACGCTGACCAGGTCACCCGCCCGGTTGAAGGTGATCTGGTAGTGCCCCGCGCCCGCGCTGATCGAGCTGGCCAGCGAGGACAGCTCGGCGAAGCTGAGGTTGCGGAAGGTCAGGTCGGTGCCGGTGTAGCCGTCCTTGTCGTAGGCGACACTCGTCACCTTCCCGGCCAGTGTGGGCGGCACGGTGGCGGTGGCGGTCTGGCCGGCCTGCGCGCTGGGCTGCGCCCCGGCGATCAGCTCGCCGGACACCTGGTCGTCGGTGGACACCGAGAACGCCGCGTGCACGCGCACGCAGCCGGTCAGCATGACACCTACGGCCAGTAGCACCAGTGGAAGTATCGCCACGCGAATGGGCGCGCGGTTGGATGTCGCCTGTGACACGGGGTCATCCTGCCAGCTCCGCCGTCAGATGTGGATATTCGTTCGCCCGCGCGGCCGGGGGCGGTAGCGTTCGGGCATGTCATCCAGCTCGCACGACGCCGCCGCGGGTGTCCACGAGATCTCCGACCGCTATGTCGAGGACGTCGCCCGGCTCGACCCGTTGATGGCCACCCTGATGGGTGTCGCCGGCCACGACGACCGGCTCACCGATTACTCGCCGGACGGCCACCGGGCCCGCCACGAGCTGGCTGCCGAGGCGCTGCGCGCGATGACCGCCGCACAACCGGCCGACGACGCCGAACGCGCGGCCAAGACCGTGTTCCTGGAACGGGTCGGGGTGAGCGCCGAGCTGTACGAGGCGGGCCTGCGCCAGGCCGAGCTGAACGTGATCGACTCGCCGGTGCAGAACACCCGGGTGCTGTTCGACATCATGCCGGCCGACACCGCCGAGGATTGGGCGGTGATCGCCACCCGGCTGGCCGCGGTGCCCGAGTCGCTGGCCGGGCTGCGCACCGGCCTGGCCAACGCCGCCGACCAGGGCAGGGTGTCCGCGCTGCGCCAGGTGACCAAGGTCGCCGAGCAGTGCGACACCTGGGCCGGCGGGGCGGGCGCCCCGTCGTTCTTCGCCGGGTTCATCGCCGGCGCCGAGCAGGTCGCCGACATCACCCCGGCCCTGCGCACCGAGCTGGAGGCCGGCGCCGCCGCCGCCGCGGCCGCCTACGCCGATCTGGCCGCTTTCCTGCGCGAGGACCTGGCGCCGCGCGCACCGGCGAAGGACGCGGTGGGGCAGCAGACCTACCAGCTGTGGTCCCGCGAGTTCACCGGCGCCCGCCTGGACCTGGCCGAGTCCTATGCCTGGGCCTGGGAGGAGTTCTTCCGCATCGAGCGGGAGATGAAGGAGCTGGCCAACCGGATCAAGCCGGGCGCAACCCTGGCCGAGGCGGCCGCCGCGCTGGATGCCGACCCGCGCTACCTGATCACCGGCCAGGACGCCCTGCAGCGCTGGATGCAGCAGCTGTCCGACCAGGCCCTGACCGACCTGCGGGGGGTGCACTTCGACATCCCGGACGAGCTGATGCGGCTGGAGTGCCGGATCGCCCCGCCCGGCGGCGGCGTGGGCGCCTACTACACCGCGCCGGACGTGGACTTCACCCGGCCGGGCCGGATGTGGTGGTCGGTGCCCGCCGACCGCACCGAGTTCTCCACCTGGCGCGAGGTCACCACGGTCTACCACGAGGGCGCGCCCGGCCATCACCTGCAGATCGCCACCTGCATCGACCAGTCGGACAAGCTCAACACCTTCCAGCGCCTGCTGGCCGCCACCTCCGGTTACTGCGAGGGCTGGGCCCTCTACGCCGAGCGGCTCATGCGCGAACTGGGTTACCTCTCCGACGAGGGCAACCTGATGGGCATGCTGGACGGCCACCTGTTCCGCGCCGCCCGGGTGATCGTGGACATCGGCATGCACCTGGAACTGCCCATCCCGGCCGGCACCGGCTTCCACGAGGGCGAGCGGTGGACCCCGGACCTCGGCCTGGAGTTCATGCTGACCCGCACCATTTCAGACGCCGCGCACGTGCACGACGAGATCGACCGCTACCTGGGCTGGCCCGGCCAGGCTCCCTCGTACAAGCTGGGCGAGCGGCTCTGGCTGATCGCCCGGGACGAGGCCAAGCAGCGCCACGGCGCGGCCTTCGACCTCAAGGGATTCCACACCCGGGCACTGGAGATGGGCGCCATGGGCCTGGACACGCTGCGCGAGCGCATCGTCGAACTGTGAGCTGCCCGGCCGCCCCGTGGTTCAGCCGCGGGGCGGCGGCGGTTCCATCGGCAGGCCCCGGCCCAGCACCGCGAACGGGCGTGGATCACCGGTGAACCGGTAGTCCCGCAACACATCCACGAAACCCACCCGCCGGTAGAGCTTCCACGCCCGCGAGGTGCCCTCCGGGGTGGACAGCAACGTGGTGCGCGCCCGCACCCCGCCCAGCAGCCTGCGCAGCAACCCCTCGCCGATGCCGCCGCCCTGCACGTCCGGGCGCACGTGCAACTCGGTCAGCTCGAAGTAGTCGGTCATCCACGACTCGACCGCGGCCGGCCCGGCGCTGGACACCAGGCCGCGGCGCACCTGCTCATGCCACCACTGCCCGGACCCGCCCCGGTAGCCGTAACTGACGCCCAGCAGCACGTCCTGCTCGTCCAGCGCGGCCACGCAGCGCCAGTCCTCGCGCAGCATGTGGGCCAGCCACATGGGGGCGCGTTGTTCGGCGGTGCCTGCCGGATAGCGCATCGCGCTGACGTAGATGTCCAGGGCCTCGGTCAGTCGGGCCCGCAGCTCGTCGACGGTCAGCTCGACGAACCGGCCACGGGGAAGCGAGGGAGCCGCGGTCACTCAGTCGACCTTACTTGGTCCCGCCCGTTCCGCCGGACTCGGCCGCGTCGCCCGCCACGTCGGCCGGGGTGCCGGAGGTCAGCGCGACCAGCTCGTCGAAGGTGATCGGGAAGACCGATTTGGGGTGCCCGGCCGCGGCCCAGATCACCGGATACTTCCGCAGCGCCACGTCGACCAGGGTCTGGATCCGGGCCGGGTGCCCGACCGGGGCCACCCCGCCGATGGCCTGCCCGGTGTGCGCGCGCACGAAGTCCGCGTCGGCCCGGCCCACCTGGTCGGCGCCGGACAGCGTGGCCAGCAGCGCGAGATCGGCCCGGTGCGCCCCGGAGGTCATGGCCAGCAGCGGCGCGGTCCGCTCCCCGCGCACCGCGGTGAACACCAGGCTGTTGGCGATCGCGCCGACTTCCACGCCCACCGCCTGCGCCGCCAGCGCGGCGGTGCGCACCTCCGCGCCGAGGATGCGCACGCCCGCGGCCGCCTCGCCCAGTCCGGCCTCGGCCAGCACGGCCAGCACCTTGCGCACCCCGGGATGGTCCAGTTCGCTCACCACGAGCCTCCTTCAGCACACCGTTCCCGTGTGCATCACATCACGCCTGGCCAGTGGTTTTCCCGGCCCCCGAGGTTGAGCGGAATGCGGTTCCGGGTTACGCTGAAGTTGTTCGAACACATGTTCGAGCAGGCTTGGTGGTGGGGCGGGGGAAGCGCCTCACCACCAAGCGCCGCCGGCTTCCCCTCGGCGCACGTCAGCCTGACGGTTCGCACCAAGGAGGTCGCCATGCCGGCTCTGATCGACTTCCCGCACTCCCCGGCCCACCGCCCCGGCCCGCGCCCCGCGCGCCGGGCCCGGCCCGCGCACGGCCGCACCACCGACCCGGCGGTCCTGCTGGATCAGGCCTGGGCCGGGCTGGCCCAGGCCCGCCGGGAACCCTCCCCCGACCAGCGCTACGTCGCGGCCTACCTGGCCGCATTGCGCGCCGCCGCGGCCATGCTGGCGCTGCGCGGCCGCCCGCACCGGGGCCGGGCCCGGCCGACCAGCGCCTGGGTGCTGCTGGCTTCGCTGGCCCCGGAACTGGCCGAGTGGGCGCACTACTTCGCCGCCGGTTCGGCCACCCGCGCGGCGGCCGAGGCCGGGGTGACCGGGCACGTCACCCAGCGCGCCGCCGACGACCTGGTCCGCCAGACCGCCGAGTTCGCCGACCTGGTCACCGGCGCGGTGGCCGACGCACGCCCGGTGGCCGACGCACGCCCGGTGGCGGGCACATGACCAGCGTGGAGCCCATCGACGCGGACCGGTTGATCGAGCGCCTGCGAGTGGAGGCCGAGACCCTGGCCGCCACCGTGGACGCGGCCGACCCCTCGGCGCTGGCCGCCCCGGTGCCCGGCGCGCCCGGGCTGACCATGGGCGAGGTCACCCGGCACGTGGGCAGCATCTACCGGATGACCTGGCACTGGATCCGGGAGGGCGGCCGGCCCGCGGACTGGCGGCGCGATCCCGCGGCCCACCAGACGCTGACCGGCTACGTCCGGGCCGGCGCCACCGCGCTGCTGGCCGAACTGAACGGACACGAACCCGACGAACCCTGCGCCACCTGGCTGCCCTCGGATCAGACCTACCGATTCTGGCGCAGGCGGATGGCGCACGAGTCGACCGTGCACCGGATCGACGTGCAGAACGCGGCGGGCGCGCCGATCAGCGACATCCCGCAGGACATCGCGGTGGACGGCATTGACGAGGCGCTGCACCTGTGGTTCACCCACCGGCTGGCCGTGCTCGGCGTGACCGGCACCCGGCGCGGCCTGGTCGCGGTGCGGGCCGCGGGCTACCAGTGGCTGGCCCACGCCGGCCCGCACGGCACCAGCGTGGACCGGCTGGAGCCGGGCCGCAGTGCCGAGCCGGACGCGGTGGTGTCCGGCTCGGCCACTCAGGTCTACCTGTGGTTGTGGGGCCGGGTGTCCGACCGGCAGGTGCGGCACAGCGGGAATCAGGACGCCATCGCCCAACTGTGGGCGCTGCTCCGCCTGGGCATGCGCTGACCCTGCTTCGGCCCGGGCCTCCCCGCGCGGCCCGGGCTCAGCCGGCGTTGACCTTGTCCAGCACCTGGCCGGCCAGGTCGATCATCTGCTCGACGCTCTCGGCCAGGTAGGTCAGGTCCACGAAGGCGTCCGCCGCGTCCAGCGCGGTGGCCGCGTGCACCAGTTCCCTGGCGATGGTCGCCGGTTCCTCGCCCGCGGCCACGTTCACCCGCAGTGCCACCGAGATCGACTCGGGCGCCCGCCCGGCCTGTTCGGCCTGCTCGCGGATGCCGGCCAGCATGCCGGTCAGTCGCTCGACGCTGAGCCGGTTGGGCACCGACCACACCGGCAGCCAGCCATCCGCCCGCCGCGCCACCCGGGTCTGCGCCCGGGCCGAGTACCCGGCCAGGTACAGCGGCGGGCGGGGCGTGCTGACCGGCTTGAGGGCCACGTGGCTGGGCACCACGGTGTAGCCGGATCCCTTGTGCGCCACCGGATTCTGCGTCCACCAGGCGTCCAGCAGGTCGAGCAGGTCGTCCAGCCGGTCGCCGCGCCCGGCGAACGGCACGCCGATCGCCTCGTACTCGTCCGGCGACCAGCCGATGCCGAAACCGGGCCGCAGCCGTCCGCCGCTGGCCACGTCCAGGGTGGTCAGCGTGCGGGCCAGCAGCGCGGGCGGATAGAAGGTGGCGTTGATGGTGCTGGAGCCGAGCACCGCGGTACTGGTCACCGCGGCGGCCGCGGCCAGCGCGATGAACGGGTCCTGGGTGCGGTGGAACTGCTCGGGCATGGTGTCCGTGCCGCCGTAGCCGATCACCGGCTCGACCGGCGCGAACAGCCGGTCGCCCGCCCAGAAGCCGCCCGCGCCCGCGCGTTCCAGGGTGCTGGCGAACCGGGCGACGCCGCCGGGCTCGTCGGCCGCGGCGCCGAACTGGGGGAGGGCGAAACCAACACGCATCGGGTCTCCTCAGGACAGGAAAAAGCTGCGAATGGTAGTGATCGTGTCACCACCAGTATCCGCCCGCGGTTGTGCCCGCAACCAACGAACGCTCACACCTTGCGCAGCCGCACCCGGTTGATCGCGTGATCGGCGCCCTTGCCCAGCACCAGCGAGGCCCGGCCGCGGGTGGGCCGGATGTTCTCCACCAGGTTCGGCTCGTTGATCTCCGCCCACAGGAACTGCGCCCGCTCCCGCGCCTGCGTGTCGTTGAGCGTGGCGTAGCGGTGGAAGTAGGAGGCCGGGTTGGCGAACGCGGTGCTGCGCAGGGTCAGGAACCGCTCCACGTACCAGCGCCGGATGTCCTCGACCCGGGCGTCCACGTAGATGGAGAAGTCGAACAGGTCGGCCACGGCCAGCCGGGGTGCGGGCTGCAACACGTTGAGCCCCTCCACGATCAGGATGTCCGGCTGGCGCACCACCTGCGTCTCGCCCGGCACGATGTCATAGCTCAGGTGCGAGTACACCGGGGCGTGCACCTCGGGATAACCGGCCTTCACGTCGGAGACGAACCGCACCAGCGCCCGCCGGTCGTAGCTCTCCGGGAAACCCTTGCGGCTCATCAGGCCGCGCCGCTCCAGTTCCGCGCTGGGCAACAGGAATCCGTCGGTGGTGATCAGGTCCACTCTGGGATGGTTGGGCCAGCGGGACAGCAGCGTGCGCAGCACCCGCGCGGTGGTCGACTTGCCCACCGCCACGCTGCCCGCGACGCCGATCACGAACGGCACCCGTTGGCCCCGCTCGCCCAGGAACGTGGTGGTCACCGCGTGCAGCCGCTGCCGCGCGGCCACCTGGAGGTTGAGCAGCCGGGACAGTGGCCAGTAGATGTCGGCGACCTCTTCCAGCGAGGTCGGCTCCCCGAGACTGCGCAGCCGGTCCAGTTCGGCTCTGGTCAAGGGCAGGGGAGTATTCGCCCGCCGCTCACGCCATTGCTCGCGGTCGAGTTCGACATATGGGGTCACCTCGCGGGTACGCGCCACATGAATCAGTGTCGGCTGTGACCGCGCGCACAAGCGTTTTGGGTCGTCCTCCGCCAAAACAGTGGGGTCCCTACGGCGAGCAGCCCTGGGGCGAACTGGCGCCGCCCGCGATGGGCGAACTGGCCCACCACGGCGCCGAACTGGCCCTGCCGCGCGATCTGTACCGCGCGGGCGGGCACGCCCACCAGTCCTGACTGGGGGCGCGCCCGCGCCGGTTCAGCTGTTCATCCGGTTGAGCTGTTCAATCAGCTGTTCATGATGATGTCGGTGCCCTGCACGGTGATGTTCTGCGAGGGCAGCGGCTTGGGCGCCGGGCCGTCCTTGACCGAGCCGTCGGCAACGCTGAACTTGCTGCCGTGGCACGGGCACTGGATGAGCCCGTCGGCGACCTTGTCGACGGTGCAGCCCAGGTGCGTGCAGGTCGAGCTGAACGCCTTGTAGGTGCCCGCGGCCGGCTGGGTGACGACGATCTGCTTGTCGGCGAAGATCTTGCCCTCGCCGACCGGGATGTCCGAGGTCTTGGCCAGCACACCGCCGCTGGACGCGCCACCGCCGCTGCCGCCGGCCGAGGTGCCGCCCGCGGCGTTCCCGCCGGTGGACGCCGAGCCGCCGCCGTACCCGGACGAGTCACTGCTGCCGCAGGCCGCCAGAGCGGCCCCCGCGGCCACCACCGTGCCGGTGATCGCCGCGTTGCGCATCATCCGGCGGCGGCTCAGCTCGCCGTCAGCTGTCGGATCCGTCGGTGCTGTCATCAGTCAACTCCTCAACGTGTTCGGTCTTACCCGTATGAGGGGATACGGGCGCAGGCGCCAAACGGATCGCGCCAATTTCGCGACTTGATCCAAATGGACGTCCCACTGGGCCGCTCGGGCCGCACCCCCGCCGCCGAACGTGCGCGGGGTGATCACCCCTTCCGGTGATCGCCGAGTTGTGCGGTGTCCCGATTGGACATAGCTTTCCGCTGATCAACGCCAGTGCGCGGGAGGTTTGATGCGACGTGTGGGTGCGATCATGCTCGGTCTGTTGTGCACGGTCGCGGCGGTCACCGCGCCGATCGCCCACGCCGGAGCCGCTCCTCCGCCTCCGCGCAGCACCGTCTACGCCTTGGGCGGGGCCTACCCGCGCATCATCCGGCTGACCCACTCGGGCACGGCCAACGGCACAATTCTGGCCAGTGTCAACACGATCCAGCACAACGACGGGATCGGGGTGATCTCCGCCAGCGCGGACGACGGCGGGACCTGGCACCAGATCGCCAGCATCGCCGACCCGGCCGCGGCCAACGGGGCGCAGGAGTGCTGCGCCTCCTTGTTCGAACTGCCTTCCCCCGTTGGCAGCATGCCGGCCGGCACCGTGTTGTGGGTGGACGGCACCGGCTACGGGCGCAACACCAGTGTGCGGCGGGTGGAGCAACGGTTGTGGGCCAGTCGCGACCACGGGGTCACCTGGAAGTACATTTCGGACATCGCCGATCCGGTGAATCCCTATCCCACCTGGGAAACCAGTCTGTCGGTGAGTGCCGACGGGCAGTTGGTCGCGATGTACTCCGACGAAACCGACAAGACCGACCACGACCAGAAACTGGTGCAGACACGCAGCGCGGACGGCATTCGCTGGGACGACTACACCGTGACCGTGGTCAGCGATGACTGGTATGTCCGGCCCGGCATGGCCAACGTCGTCCGGTTGCCCAACGGCACGTACTTCATGACGTACGAGGTGTGCAACAACGACCTCGTGCACCCGTGCGCGGCCTACCATCGCGAGTCGGCCGACGGCTGGGACTACGGCGATCCGACCAACCTGGGCACCGTCATCCGCACTACGGACGGAAAGTACGGCCGGCACACCCCGGTCGTCGCGTGGAGCGCCGGGCCGGGCCCGAACGGAACCATCCTGGTGATCCCGGAGATGACGGTGAACGCGGATGGCAGTGTGGCGCCGGAGAACGGCAAGGTCATCTTCGCCAACGACGATCTGGGTGCCGGACCGTGGTACGAGATCCCGGCGCCGATCGCGGTCGACGGCGTGGACAACGCGGGGTGCCGCAACTTCAGCTCGTCGATCCTGCCCTCGGCGGACGGGAAAACGGTGCTGGAGGCGGCCAACGACTTCGACGCCAACGGAATCTGCGAAACCTACGCCGCGACAGCTCCGCTGACCGAACCCTGAGTGTTCACAGTTGACACTTGCCGCCACGTCACGCGCGCAGTCGCAGTCCTTTCGGCGTCGCCCGGAAACCGGCCTCTCGCAACACTTCGGCCAGGTGCGAGGTCAGCGCCTCCGCCCCGTCAGCGCGCTGCACGGCCAGCCCGCCCAGCCAGCCGTCGTGCACCGCTCGGGCCAGCGCGGTCGCCGCGGGCCGCAACAGGTCCGCGTCCTCGGTAAACGACAACAGCGACCGTCCGCCCCGCTCCACGTACAGCGCGGGCACCCCGTCCACCAGCACCGCCAGTGCGCCCGCCTTGCGCCCGGGCCGGTGCTTACCCTCGCCGATCGCCGCGGGCCAGTTCAACGCCGCCCCATAGGGTTGCGCCGGATCGGCTGCGGCCAGCACCGTCGCCTTGGGGTCCCGGCCGGGTTCGGCCCGGCTGACCGCGCGCAACCGGTCCACCGCCCCCTTGGCCGCGAACTGTGCCGCCCCCAGCCCCTCGACCACGTAGCCGCGCACGACCTGCCCGGATTCCTCCATGGCCCGCAACACCCGGTACACCGCACTGAATCCGCCGCTCACCCGCTCGGTGTCCAGCGCGCCCCGGGTCAGCACGCCGTGCCGTTCCAGGAAGGCCTCGGCCCGCGCGTGCGCCCGGCGGGTCGGGTCGGCTGCCCGGTCCGGCGCCAGCGACCACCGCCCGGCCACCGTCGGTGGCCCGGTCCGGCTGGGCATGGCCGGCCGCGAGCGCAACCGGGCGTATCGGCCCCTTGGCGCACTCGCCCGCGGTTTGTGCGCCGCGCCCCGCCCGGACACCACCGCTCGCAACGGCGCCAGCGTGTCGTTGCTGACCAGCCCGGCCCACACCAGATCCCACAGCGCGGCAACGACTTCCGCGTCCGCGGGCGGATGGTCCAGCTGCGGGGCGAGCCGATCGGTCAACTGCCGGAAGAACAACGCGCCACCATCCAATGTGGACAGTAGGGCGGTGTGCAGCGGCGAGTCCGGTGCGTCGCCCGGCTCGGGCAGCAGCAGGTCGGCCACATCCGTTGGGGCCAAGGCGATCCAGCCGTCCCCGCCGGCCAGCGCACCGCACCCGGCCCAGCTCACCTCACCGGCCGCGGTCAGCTCGTCCAGCAGGGCCGGGGTGTAGCCGGGCAGCCGGGTGGGCAGAATCAGCGACTCCAGTCCGCTGGCCGGCAGCGGCGCCCCGGCCAGTTGCTCCACCACGTTGAGCACGTCGTCCGGCCCGGAAGCCCGGCCCAGCAACGTGATCCCGTGCCAGGACGGCAGGAACCGGCCCAGCGCGGCCTGTTCCACCGGTTCCACCTCGGCCCGCAACCGGGCCAGCGAGGCCCGGCGCAGCCGGCGCAGCACCTCGGCGTCGCAGTACTCCACCGGCCCGGTCCGCGCCTCGTCCGCGCCCAGCGGGCGCAGCTCTCCGCGCACCAATCGGCCGGTGCCGCTCATCCGCTCCAGCACCCCGGTCACCACCGCTACCCCGAGCCCGAACCGGGTGGCCACCTCGGCCGCGGTGAACGGCCCGTGCGTGCGGGCGTAGCGGGTCAGCAGCTCGCCCAGCGGATCGGAAACCGGCTCGGTGAACGCCTCCGGCACGCCGACCGGCAGCGCGGTGCCCAGCGCGTCGCGCACCTTGCCCGCGTCCTCGATCGCGATCCACCGCTGCTCCCCGGCGACGCGCACCTCGAGCGCCCGCCGCGCGGACACCAGTTCGTCCAGCCAGGCAATGGAAATCCCGCGTTCCTCGGCCTCGGCCTCGGACAGATCACCGAGGAACCGCAACAGATCCGCGGCACCCTCCATGTCGCGCGCCCGCCGGTCCGGGGCCAGCCGCTGCAACCCGGCCTCGACCTCGGCCAGCACCTCCGGGTCGAGCAGTTCCCGGATCGCTTCCGCGCCGAGCAGTTCGGCCAGCAGCGAGGAATCCAGCGACAGCGCGGCGGCCCGCCGCTCGGCCAGCGGCGCGTCCGTCTCGTACAGGAACATGCCGACGTAGCCGAACAGCAGGCTGCGCGCGAACGGCGACGGCGAAGGTGTCTCCACCTCCACCACCCGCACCCGGCGGGAGGCGATGTCGCTCATCAGCTCGCGCAGTCCCGGCACGTCGTACACGTCCTGCAGGCATTCCCGCATCGCTTCCAGCACAACGGGAAACCGCTCGTACTGGGAGGCCACCGAGAGCAGCTGGGCCGAGCGTTGCCGCTGCTGCCACAACGGGGTGCGCCGCCGCGGATCGCGCCGCGGCAACAACAACGAGCGAGCCGCGCACTCCCGGAACCTCGCGGCGAACAACGCCGAACCGCCCACCTCGGCCACCACCTGCTGTTCCACCTCGGCCGGGTCCAGCAGCACGTCCTCGGCGGTCGGCGGCAGGGTGGATCCGTTGTCGTCCAACGCATCCGGCACGCGCAGCACGATGCCGTCGTCGGAGTGCGCGACCTGCGCGTCCATCCCGGTGCGCTCGCGCAGCCGGGCCCCGATGGCCAGTGCCCACGGCCCGTTGACCCGCGCGCCGAACGGCGAGTGCACCACCAGCCGCCAGTCGCCCAGTTCGTCGCGGAACCGTTCCACCAGAAGGGTTTTGTCGTCCGGCACGTGCCGGGTCGACTCGCGCTGCTCGGCCAGGTAGGCCAGCAGGTTGTCGGTGGCCCAGGCGTCCAGCCCGGCGGTCGCGGCCCGTTCCCGCGCCTTCTGCTCGCCCGCGTGGTTGAGTTCTCGGACGAACTTTCCCAGTGCCCGCCCCAGTTCCAGCGGCCGGCCGGGCGAGTCGCCCTTCCAGAACGGCATTCGTGCCGCCTGGCCGGGCGCGGGCGTGACGATCACCCGGTCGTGCGTGATGTCCTCCACCCGCCAGGACGAGGTGCCCAGCAGGAACACGTCCCCGACCCGGGACTCGTACACCATCTCCTCGTCCAGTTCGCCCACCCGGGAACCGGAACCGCGCTCGTCCGGCGGGGTCATCACGGTGAACAGCCCGCGGTCGGGAATGGTGCCGCCGGAGGTCACCGCCAGCCGTTGCGCGCCCGGCCGTCCGCGCAGTTCTCCGGTGATCCGGTCCCAGGTGATGCGTGGGCGCAGCTCGCCGAACTCCTCGCTGGGATACCGCCCGGCCAGCATGTCCAGCACCGCGTGCAGGGCCGAATCGGGCAGAGCGGAGAACGGCGCGGCCCGCCGCACCAGATTGGCCAGTTCGTCCACTGTGGACGGATCGACGGCGACCATGGACACGATGTGCTGGGCCAGGACATCCAACGGGTTGCGCGGATAGCGTAACGCCTCGATCGCCCCGGCCGCCATCCGCTCCGCGACCACCGCGCAGGACACCAGATCGCCGCGGAACTTGGGGAACACCACGCCCTGCGACACCGCGCCCACCTGGTGCCCGGCCCGGCCCACCCGCTGCAACCCGGAGGCCACCGTGGGCGGGGCCTCCACCTGGATCACCAGGTCCACCGCGCCCATGTCGATGCCCAGCTCCAGGCTCGAGGTCGCCACCACGCACGGCAGCTGCCCGGACTTCAGCGCCTCCTCCACCAGGGTGCGCTGGGTGCGGCTCATCGAGCCGTGGTGGGCGCGCGCGACGATCACCTCGGCGGGCTCGGCGACCCCGGACTGGCCGACCGCCTCGGCCGGGAAGGGCCCGACGCCGTTGCCCCGCCGGGGAGCGTCGTCGGGGCCCTCGTCGTCGGGGCCCTCGTCGTCGGGAGCCTCGTCGTCGGGAGCCTCGTCGTCGGAACCGTCGTCCTCGCCGTCGAGGTCGACCGGCTCCCGCTCGGCCTCGGCCGCCGCCGCGCGCTCGGTGGCGAGCTCGTTGATCCGGGCGGTGAGCCGCTCGGCGAGCCGGCGGGAGTTGGCGAACACGATCGTCGAGCGGTGGGCCTCGACGAGGTCGAGCACCCTCTCCTGGACCGCGGGCCAGATCGAGGCCCGCTGGGCCGCCCCGGCCGCCGAGCCCTCGACCTCCTCCTCGGCCTCCGGACCGGACTGGTTGCTCCCGCCGTCGAGCGCGCTCATGTCCTCGACCGGCACGACCACGCCCACCTGCACCGTCTTCGGCGTCGCCGGCTGGACGACCCGCACCGGCCGGCCGCCGGCGAGGAACGTCGAGACCTCCTCGACCGGGCGCACCGTCGCCGAGAGGCCGATGCGCTGGGCCGGGGTGTCGAGCAGCGCGTCGAGGCGTTCCAGGGACAGGGCGAGGTGGGCCCCGCGCTTCGAGGCGAGCACGGCGTGCACCTCGTCGACGATCACCGTCTCCACCCCGCGCAGCGACTCCCGCGCGGCCGAGGTGAGCAGCAGGAACAGCGACTCCGGGGTGGTCACCAGGACGTCGGGCGGGGTGCGCGCGAACGACCGGCGCTCGTCGGCCGGGGTGTCCCCGGTCCGTGAGGCCACCCGGATGTCCGGCTCCGGGCGCCCGAGCCGGTGGCTC
The DNA here is from genome assembly GCA_035551355.1 of Pseudonocardiaceae bacterium. Taxonomy (GTDB): domain Bacteria; phylum Actinomycetota; class Actinomycetes; order Mycobacteriales; family Pseudonocardiaceae; genus DATATV01. The sequence continues at coordinate 40,399 of DASZNF010000124.1, forward strand.
GCCTGGCGCAGCCCGGCCAACGGCGAGCGCAGGTTGCGCTGGACGTCGACCGTGAGGGCCTTCATCGGGGAGACGTAGAGGACACGGCAGCGGCGCTGCGGCTCCTCGGGGACCGGGGCGGAGGCCAGCCGGTCGAGCGCCCAGAGGAACGCGGCGAGCGTCTTGCCCGAGCCGGTGGGGGCGACCACGAGCGCGTGCTCACCCTCGGCGACCGCGTCCCACGCGCCCGCCTGCGCGGGTGTCGGCTCCCCGAACGCGCCGGAGAACCAGTCGCGCGTGGCGGGGGAGAAGCGGTCGAGGACGGTCACGGTCCCCATGGTGCCCGCGGGGTCCGACAGTGACGCGTGGCGTCAGCGGCGGCGCTGCGAGAACCACCATCGCAGCAGCACGACCAGCGCCGAGACCAGGAGGAGCACCGAGACGACCTGCCAGAGCCAGGCCGGACCCGTGGAGTGCATGTCGAGCGCGAGCGTCACGGGGTCCACGGAGCCGACGCTACCCCCGCGTCCGGCCCCGGAGCCCTCGTGCGGGGCGGGCGGTCCGGTCCCTACCCTCGGACGGGTGCGCCTGACCCATTTCCGGCAGCTGATGGAGGACGAGTTCGGCGCGGTGCGCGCCGGGTCGATCAGCCGGGACCACGTGTTCTCCGCCCTCGACGGCCGGACCGTGGCGGAGGCGCTCGAGGGCGGCGAGGAGCCGCGCGAGGTCTGGCGGGCGGTCTGTGCGGAGTTCGAGGTGCCTGCCGACCGCCGATGAACCGGGATTCCCGGCGTGTCCCCCTGGGGCATCGAACATCTGTTCGTCTACGCTGAACGTCCGACGCGGTCATCCACAGCGGCACCGACCGCCCGATCCGTCCACAGCCGAACACCGCCTGCACCCACGATGTCGGACCCCCGGCCTAACGTCCCGACTCGACATCGGACCGAACACCGGACCCGAACCCCGTCCCGAGGGAGAACCCCAATGCCTCAGGCACCGGACCGTGACAAGGCGCTGGAGCTCGCGCTCGCGCAGATCGACAAGCAGTTCGGCAAGGGCTCGGTCATGCGACTGGGCGACGAGGGCCGCGCGCCGGTCAGCGTCATCCCGACCGGCTCGATCGCCCTGGACGTCGCGCTCGGCGTGGGCGGCCTGCCCCGCGGCCGCGTCGTCGAGGTCTACGGCCCGGAGTCGTCCGGCAAGACGACGGTGGCCCTGCACGCGGTCGCCAACGCGCAGGCCGCGGGCGGTGTGGCCGCGTTCATCGACGCCGAGCACGCGCTGGACCCGGAGTACGCGAAGGCGCTCGGCGTGGACACCGACGCGCTGCTGGTGGCCCAGCCGGACACCGGCGAGCAGGCGCTCGAGATCCTGGACATGCTGATCCGGTCGAACGCCCTGGACATCGTCGTCATCGACTCGGTCGCCGCCCTCGTGCCGCGCGCCGAGATCGAGGGCGACATGGGCGACAGCCACGTCGGTCTGCAGGCCCGCCTGATGAGCCAGGCGCTGCGCAAGATCACCGGAGCGCTGAACCACTCGGGCACCACGGCGATCTTCATCAACCAGCTGCGCGAGAAGGTCGGCGTGATGTTCGGGTCGCCGGAGACGACGACCGGTGGGCGCGCGCTGAAGTTCTACTCCTCGGTCCGCCTGGACATCCGCCGGATCGAGACCCTCAAGGACGGCACCGACGCGGTCGGCAACCGCACCCGCGTCAAGGTCGTGAAGAACAAGGTCGCGCCGCCGTTCAAGCAGGCCGAGTTCGACATGATCTACGGCCACGGCATCTCGAAGGAGGGCTCGCTGATCGACGTGGGCGTGGAGCAGGGCTTCGTCCGCAAGTCGGGCGCCTGGTACACCTACGACGGCGATCAGCTCGGCCAGGGCAAGGAGAACGCCCGGAAGTTCCTCACGGAGAACCCGGACGTCGCCGGCGAGATCGAGAAGCGGATCAAGGAGAAGCTCGGCGTCGGCCCGAAGCTCGACGCCGACGAGACGACTCCCGCTCCCGTCGACTTCTGACGCGGGTGGCTCAGCTCGGAGGGGGCGGGTTCGGTCGGCGTCCACGGCGCCGGGCGCCCGAACCCCCGGACGCCGACGGGCACACCGCGGCCGGCAAGCCCAGAGACCGTGAGGCCGACCCGCCCGCCGACCCGGAGTCGGCGGCACGGACGGTCTGCCTGAACCTGCTCACCATGCGCGCCCGGACGCGTGCCGAGCTGGCGGCCGAGCTCGAGCGTCGGGAGTTCGCCGACGAGGTCGTCAC
>DASZNF010000125.1:0-105515 GCA_035551355.1 Pseudonocardiaceae bacterium
GTGACGTGAACGAGAATCAGGACTTGTACCAGGCGATCGCGCCGGCCGCGGCGAGCACGGTGAGCACGACCAGCACGATGGTCGCGGTGCGGTTCTTCTTCTGCCACGTGCTGTAGATGCCGCCCAGCAGGAAGCCGACCACCGCGAGCATCAGCGGCAGCACCCATTCCTTGCTCACAGCACGCCCTTTGTGGAGGGCACCCCGGTCAGCCGCGGGTCCGGTTCGACCGCGGCGCGGATCGCCCGGGCGGTCGCCTTGTACTCGGCCTCGGTGATGTGGTGCGGGTCGCGGCCGTACTCCACCCGCACGTGCAACGCGATCTGCGCGTGGAAGGCCAGCGATTCGAACACGTGCCGGTTGAGCACGGTGGCGTAGTTGCCGCCGACCACGAAGCCGGTCATCATCTCCGGCTCGCCGGTGTGCACGCAGTACGGGCGCCCGGACACGTCCACCGCGGCGTGCGCGAGGGCCTCGTCCATCGGAATCCAGCAGTCGCCGAAGCGGCGGATGCCTGCCTTGTCCCCCAACGCTTTCCCGATCGCCTGACCCAGCACGATGGCCACGTCCTCGACCGTGTGGTGGCCGTCCACCTCGACGTCGCCGGTCGCGGAGACGGACAGGTCGAACGCGCCGTGCACGCCGAACGAGGAGAGCATGTGGTCGTAGAACGGGACACCGGTGGCGACCTCGACCTTGCCGGAGCCGTCCAGGTCGATCTCCACCACGACCGAGGACTCCTTGGTCACCCGCTCCACGCGGCCGATCCGGTTCACTGCATGATCTCCTTGCTCGCCTGCAGAAACACGTCGTTCTCCTCCGGCGTGCCGACACTCATCCGCAGGTGCCCCTCGATGTGCGGGTCGCGCACCAGCACCCCACGGTCCACATAGGACTGCCAGGCCGCGGCCGGGTCGGCGAACGGGCCGTAGAGGATGAAGTTGGCGTCGCTGGGCACCACCCGGAAACCCAGGCCGGTCAACGCTTCGGTGACCCGCTCGCGTTCGCTGACCAGTTTGGCCACCAACGCCAGGGTCGCCTCGGCGTGGGCCAGGGCGGCACGGGCGGCGGCCTGGGTGAGGGTGGCCAGGTGGTAGGGCAGGCGGACCAGTTGCAGCGCGTCCACGATCGCCGGGGCGGCGGCCAGGTAGCCCAAGCGGCCGCCGGCGAAGGCGAACGCCTTGCTCATGGTGCGGCTGACCACCAGCTTGGCCGGGAACTCCGCCAGCAGCGTGATTCCGCTGGGCTGGGCGGAGAACTCAAGGTAGGCCTCGTCCAGGATCACGATCCCGGGGGCGGCGGTGATCAGCTCGCGCAGGTCGGCCACCGGCACGGACTGGCCGGTCGGGTTGTTCGGGCTGGTCACGAACACCACATCCGGTTGGCGTTCGGCGACGACGTGGGCGGCTTCCGTTGTGTCCAGCGAGAAATCGGCACGGCGCGGGGCGGGCAGCCAGTCGGTGCGGGTGCCCGCCGAGATGATCGGGTGCATCGAGTAGGACGGCTCGAAACCCAGTGCGGAGCGGCCCGGACCGCCGAACGCCTGCAGAAGTTGTTGCAGGATTTCGTTGGAACCGTTGGCCGCCCACACGTTGGCCGCGGTCAGCTCGACGCCGGTGGTGCGGCGCAGGTAGGCGGCCAGGTCCTCGCGCAGGGCGGTGGCGTCCCGGTCCGGGTAGCGGTTCAGCGTGGCCGCGGCCTCGGCGGTCGCGGCGGCGATGTCGGCCACCAGTTCCGGCGGGGTCGGAAAGGGGTTCTCGTTGGTGTTGAGCCGAAACGGCACGTCCAGCTGGGGCGCGCCGTAGGGGCTGCGGCCGCGCAGGTCCGCGCGCAGCGGCAGGTCGGCCAGGTCCACCCGGTCGCCGATGGTCATTCCGCGCCCCCCTTCGCCGGTGCCGGTTCCGCCCGAGCCGGTTCCGTTCGGGCCGCAACGGTTTCCGCCGGTTGAGCGGCCGCCGCCGGGCTTTTTTCCGGTTCTCCGGCGGCGAACCGGGCCAGCACGGCCTGACCGTGGGCGGGCAGGTCCTCGGCGTTGGCCAGGGTGACCACCTTGACCGCGACCTCGCGCAGCGCGTCCTCGGTGTAGTCCACGACGTGGATGCCACGCAGGAAGGTCTGCACGGACAGGCCGGAGGAGTGCCGCGCGCAGCCGCCGGTGGGCAGCACGTGGTTGGAGCCGGCGCAGTAGTCGCCAAGGGAGACCGGGGCGTAGGCGCCGACGAACACCGCCCCGGCGTTGCGCACCCGGTCGGCCACCGCGCGGGCGTTGTCGGTCTGGATCTCCAGGTGCTCGGCCGCGTAGGCGTCGGCCACGGTCAGTCCATCATCCACAGTGGACACCAGAACGCAGCCGGATTGCCTGCCCCGCAAGGCAGTCGCGATCCGCTCGTTGTGCTTGGTCGCGTCGACCTGGTTGGCCAGCTCGGCGTCCACCGCGTCGGCCAGCTCGGGCGAGGTGGTGACCAGCACGCTGGCGGCCAGCGGATCGTGCTCGGCCTGGCTGATCAGGTCGGCGGCCACGTGCACCGGATCGGCGGTGTGGTCGGCCAGGATGGCGATCTCGGTCGGCCCGGCCTCGGAGTCGATGCCGATCAGGCCGCGCAGCAGGCGTTTGGCCGCGGTCAGGTAGATGTTGCCGGGGCCGGTGACCACGTCCACCGGGGCCAGTTCGGCGCCGTCGGTGTCGGTGCCGCCGTAGGCCAGCAGGGCCACGGCCTGGGCGCCGCCCAGCGCCCACACCTCGGTGACCCCGAGCAGCGCGCAGGCGGCCAGCACGGTCGGGTGCGGGCGGCCGCCGAACTCGGCCTGCGGCGGCGAGCAGACGACCAGCGACTCCACCCCGGCGACCTGCGCCGGCACCACGTTCATCACCACGGTCGAGGGGTAGACGGCCAGGCCGCCGGGTGCGTAAAGGCCGACCCGGGCCACCGGCACCCAGCGCTCGGTGACCGTGCCGCCGGGCACCACCTCGGTGGTCACCTCGGGGCGGCGCTGGTCGGCGTGCGTGCGCCGGACCCGGACGATCATCTCCTCCAGGGCCGCGCGCACCGCCGGGTCGAGCTGGTCCAGCGCGCTGTCCAGGGCGGCCGTGGGCACCCGCACGGTGTCCGGGCGGATCTTGTCGAAGGACTCGGTGAACTCCAGCGCCGCGTCCGCGCCGCGCTCGCGCACCGCGTCCACGATCGGGCGGACCCGATGCAGCACCGCGTCCACGTCCACCTCGGCACGGGGCAGCGTGGCCCGCAGCGTGGCGGGCGGCGGCACGGAAGCGCGCAGGTCGGTGCGGCGAAGCATGATCATCTCTGTTCGTCTCGAATCGGGCTCGGACCCCCGACCAGGGTACGGGGTCCGCCGAGCGAGACGCCGCCAAGGCCATCGGGCCCGGGCCGTTCGTGCCCTCAGGCCCGGCGGGCCACGTCGGCCACGGCGGTGAGGAACTCGTCGATCTGGGCGTCGGCCACGAAGTAGTGCGGGGACGCCCGCACCACCGATTCCAGGCCGCGTTCGTCCATGTCGATGCGGGTGTTCGAGGCGTAGTTCGCGGTGACCGTGACGTTGCGCTCCAGCAGGGCGTCGCGCACCGGCTCGGAGTCCTGGCCCTCGACGGTGAAGGTGATCAGCCCGCAGCGCTGTTCGCCCAGGTCACGCGGGGTGACCCCGGGGATGGTGGCCAGTCCGGCCCGGGCCCGGTCGGCGCGGGCGCCGATCTCGGCGGCGATGGTGTCGATGCCAAGGCCCAGTGCGTATTCGGCGGCGGCGATCAGGCCAAGGCGGGCCGCGGTGCCGTGCTCCCACAGCTCGAACACCCGGGCGTCGGCGCGCAACTGGACCCGGTCCGGGGACAGCCAGGTGGCGCCGAGGTTGTCCACCAGCCGGGGCCGCAAACGTTCGCGGGCGCTGTTGGTGGCGACCAGGAATCCGGTGCCGCGGGGGCCGCGCAGCCACTTGCGGCCGGTGCCGGCCAGCAGGTCGACCCCGGTGTCGGCGACCCGGACCGGCAGCTGGCCCGCGGACTGGCAGGCGTCCAGCAGCACCAGCGCGTCCACCGCGTGCGCGGCCTCGGCCACCTCGCGCACCGGGTTGACCAGCCCGCCGTTGGTCGGCACGTGGACCAGGGAGACCAGCTTCACCCGCTCGTCCAGCAGTTCGCGCAGGGCGTCGACGTCGATCCGGCCGTGCGCGTCGGAGGGCATGATCTCCACGGAGGCCCCGGTGCGTTCGGCCAGGCCGAGCAGGGCGATGGCGTTGCTGGCGTACTCGACGTGGCTGATCAGCAGCCGGTCGCCCGGGCGCAGCGGGACGGCATCCAGCAGGGACAGCCAGCCGCGGGTGGCGCTGTCGGTGAACGCGACCTCCTCGGGCCGGCAGTCCAGCAGCTCGGCGAACACCGAGTAGCCGCGGGCCAGGTCACCGGCGCGCTCGTTGGCGGCGCGGTAGCCGCCGATCTCGGCCTCCCGGCGCAGGTGTTCGAACATCTCCTCCAGCACCGGGGTGGCGGGCAGCGAGGCGCCCGCGCTGTCCAGGAACACGTGGTCGGCGCAGCCGGGTGTGTCGGCACGCACCGCGGCCAGATCGAACATTCCCGCTCCTCTCGCTCGGTCTGCCGGTTCGGTCCGCTGGTTCGGTCGGCCTATTTGGGTACCCAGGCGTTCAGGTTCCACCAGGGGCCCCAGGTGGTGTCCTGGGTGTTGGCGTCGACCACCTGCTGGTAGCCGTTCCAGTTGGCGCGCATCACGTAGAAGTGGTCGGTGAAGGCGAGGGTGACCATCGCCGGGTCGGCCAGGTAGGCGCGCTGGAAGGCGCGGTAGGCCACGGCACGCTGGGCCGGGTCGATGCTGTGCCGGCCGGTGTTCAGCGCGGTGTCCACGGCCGGATCCGCGTAGCCGGTGGGGTCGCCGCCGCTGGTGGAGTCCAGCAGGTTGTAGAGGCCGAGGTCGGGGTCGAACGGGTCGCCGGTGCTGATCAGCGTGGCGTCGGCGCCCTGTCTGGCGCTGACCTGATCGGGCGGCAGGGCGACGGTGGTGACCTTGACGCCGATCTCCTGGGCGCTGGTCGCGAACGCCTCGGCCAGGGCCTTGTCCAGGGTGTCGCCGGTCGGATAGTCCAGGGTGATGGCGGCGGTGACGCCGTCGCGGGCGCGGATGCCGTCCGGGCCGGGCAGCCAGCCGCCGGTCTGCAGGAGGTTCTCCGCGCGGTCCGGGTCGTAGGCGAGGGTGGCGTCGGGCTCGATGAACTCGGGCAGCACGGTGGGCATCGGGGTGATGGCCGCGCTGCCGTGGCCGTTGAGTTCCCTGGTGACCAGACTGGCCCGGTTGACGGCCAGGTTGAGGGCGAGCCGGACGGCCGGATCGCTGGTCGCCGCGGCGTGCGCGGGGAGGGTGATCGCGCGCAGGTCGGAGCTGGGGTCGGTGAGGATGTTGAACGCGTTGGACTGGGCGAAGGTGGCGGCCTGCTCGGGCGAGACCGCGGCCCCGTCGAGCTTGCCGGCGCGCAGGTCCGCGGCGCGGGTCGCGTCGTCGGCGGCGAACTCGACGGTCACCCGCTTGACCTTGGGCGCGCCGCCGAAATAGGTCGGGTTGGCGGTGAGCACCATGCTCCTGCCCTTGGTCCAGGAAGCGAGGACGTACGGGCCGGTGCCGATCGGCTTGGTGTCGATGGGCGAGCGCCCGACCGGGACGGCCGGGGTGAGCGAGGTCGCGGGCAGGATGCCCAGGGTGAGCAGCTGCGGGAACGGGGCGTAGGGGTAGGCCAGGTCGAACCGGACGGTGCCGGCGTCGACCTGGTCGACGGCGGTGAGCATCGAGTAGCGGGCGCGCAGCGGGGAGGCCACGACCGGGTCGAGCAGGGCGCGGTAGGTGGCCAGCACGTCGGCCACGGTGAGCGGGGCGCCGTTGCTGAACTTGATGCCGGCAGGGATGGTGATCGTCCACGATTTGCCGTCGGCCGACACCTCCGGCAGTGCCTTGGCCAGCACCGGTTTGACCGAGCCGTCGGCCGCGTGTTCGAGCAGGCCGTCGAAGATCTTGGCCGAGCCGTCCGGCGCGTACCCGGCCAGCGGGTTGAGCGCGGCCGGTTCGGTGGCCTCGGCCAGGACCAGCGCCGTGTTGTCCGGTCGGCCGCCCGCGCTGGGCGTCGGGGTGCCGGTACACGCGGCGACGAGGGTCAGGACGAGGATGATGGGCACAAGCAGGCGCACAGGGGCTGACCATAGCGAAGCGGGAGGAGACCGACGTGCGGATCGCGTTGTGCCAGCTGACGAGCACCCCGGATCCCCAGGCCAACCTGGTGTTGGTGGCCGAGAACGCGAAGCGGGCGGCCGAGCGCGGCGCGCGGCTGGCGGTGTTCCCGGAGGCGACCATGGCCTGCTTCGGGGTGTCGCTCAAGCCGCTGGCCGAGCCGGTGGGCGGACCGTGGGCGAGCGAGGTGTCGCGGATCGCGCGGGAGGCCGGGCTGACCATCGCAGCCGGGATGTTCACGCCCGCCGAGGACGGGCGGGTGCGCAACACGCTGCTGGTCGCCGGGCCGGATGGGTCTGCTTCGGATTACGACAAGATCCACTTGTTCGACGCGTTCGGGTTCGCCGAGTCGCGGACGGTCGCGCCGGGCGCCGAGTTGCTGGTGCTGGAGCTGGACGGGCTGTCGGTGGGGTTCGCGATCTGTTACGACGTGCGGTTTCCGGAGTTGTTCCGGGCGCTGGCCGATCGCGGGGCGGGGGTTGTGGTGTTGCCGGCTTCGTGGGGGGCGGGGCCGGGGAAGGTGGCGCAGTGGGAGCTGCTGGTGCGGGCCCGGGCGTTGGACTCGACCTGCTGGGTGGCGGCGTGCGGGCAGGCTGATCCGGCGGCGTCGGGGATTTCCTCGAAATCGGGGGCGCCGACCGGGGTCGGGCACAGCATGGTGGTCGACCCGTACGGGCGGGTGCGGGAGCGGCTGGGGGCGGAGCCGGGGATGTTGGTGGTGGATGTGGACGGGGAGGAAGTGGAGCGGGCCCGGAAGGACATTCCGGTGCTGGCCAATCGGCGGTTGTGAGGACGGGAACCGATTTCGCCTCGCCGGGGGAACCGCGCAAGGCAAGCTTTCTGCGAACGAACTCGGGCGGCGCGCCGTGGATCAGCTGAGCGGCACTTGATCGGGCACGGGTGATGGCGCGCCGGCCCATCGACGTAGCACCGCTTCCAGGCTTTCGACGGCATCCGGCGCTACGGCGGAGGCGGCCTCGACGTCGTGGGCCCAGACGATCACGCCGTCCGGGCGCATCAGGACCGCGGTGGGGGGCGCGTTGTCGTCAGCCACGGTGGTCAGGCGATCGGACCACGGAGCCGCGGCACGGGCGAAGGTGCCGTCCGGAGTGCGGTCGAGGAGCAGGAAACCGCCGCCGTGGGCGTGGCCGGCCAGCCGGGAACCGTTGGCCAGCCACAGATCCGGGGCGTGGCGGCCGACGAGCGGATGGCTGCCGGGGAGATCGATTCGTTGATCTACACCGGAGATCTTCTTGACCGCATAGGTCGTCCCGTCTCGGGTGCTCAGCAGATCGGCGACGACGCGGCGAAGGGCGCCCGACTTCGGGTCGCCGCGAAGGACCCCGATCTGGCCCCGCGTCCAGTCCAGCACCCATGCCCCGATCGGGCGGCGCTCAGCGTCATAGGTGTCGAGCAAGCCTTCCGGGGCCCAGCCGGCCAGCACGGCACCGAGCTTCCAGCCGAGGTTCACCGCGTCGCCGACGCCCAGGTTGAGGCCCTGGCCACCGAAGGGCGGGTGGACGTGGGCGGCGTCGCCGGCCAGGAACACGCGGCCGGAGCGGTAGGTCGCGGCCTGGCGGGTGTTGTCGGTCCAGCGGGTCGGGACGGCACGCAGCGCGGTGAGGGTGACGTCGGTGCCGGAGACTCGGCGGAGGGTCGACTGGAGCTCGCCGAGGGTCACGGGGGTGGTGCGGTCGGCGGGTGGGTTGTCGAAGACCAGAGTGGCGATGCGGCCGGGCTGAGGTCCGTAGCGGTAGGCGCCTCCGGGTGACCAGGTCCAGCCGTCCGCGAGCTTTTCCGGGTCGGCGATGTCGGCGATGGCCTGGCAGCCGGTGAGTTCGGGGGCGGTGCCGGGGAAGTCGATGCCGGCCAGGCGACGAACCGAGCTGTGGCCGCCGTCGCAGCCGATCAGCCAACGGGTGCGCACCTGGCCCGCCGTGGTGCCGACCAGCACGCCGGAGCCGGTGTCCGCCAGGGCGGTGACTTCCACGCCGCGGTGGATCGGCACGCCAAGGCGGGTGGCGTGCTCGGTGAGCAGGGCCACCAAGTCGGGTTGGGGAACCATGCGGGCCCCGGCAGCCGCGGTGTGGGCGGCCAGGTCGGGGTCGGACCAGTCGACCAGGTCGGGATCGAGGGGCAGGCCGGCGAAATGGCCGGTGAAGCGGCCCTCGGATGGCTTCCTGCCGGGCGAGTACGAGCCCATCCGCTCGATGATCTGGCGCTGCACCCGCTCGGCGGCGGGCAGCAGGCCCCGACGGTCGAGGGCCTCGGCCGTGGGCAGGTTGATGGCCATGGCCTTCGTGGCCTGGTCGGGCTCGGGCCGGCGTTCGAGGACCTGCACCCTCGCCCCGGACAGGGCCAGCTCGGCAGCCAGCATCAGGCCCACCGGACCGGCGCCGACCACGGTCACATCCAGGTCCTGGATCACATCACTTGGCACGAACACTGTTCTACTTACGAACATCGTTCGTGTCAAGCTATGGTGGCCGGGTGAACCCGAGAGAGCGACGGGCGGCGCGTCACCTGCCGCCGAACCCCGAGGGCGAGGCCGAGCCCAGGACGCGCCGGCGTAAGGCGCCGATCACGCCTGATCAGGTCGTCGATACCGCGCTGAAGCTCATCGCGGCCGAGGGGTACGAGGCGCTGACCATGCGCCGGGTGGCCAGTGCGCTGGACACGGGACCGGCCTCGCTCTACGCGCATGTGGTCAACAAGGCCGATCTGGACGAGTTGCTGATCGGGCGGTTGTGCGCGGAGTTGGTGCTGCCCGAGCCGGATGCCGGTTCGTGGCGGGAGCAGATCCGGGGCGTGTGCGGGCAGATCCGGGATCAGTACCTGAAGTACCCGGGGATCTCGCGGGCGGCGTTGGCCATGGCGCCCACCGATCTGGAGACCGTGCGGGTCACCGAGGGGATGTTGGCGATCCTGCTGGCTGGGGGTGTCGCACCGCAGACCGCGGCTTGGGCCATCGACGCGTTGTTGTTGTATGTGGCGGCCTACTGTCTGGAAAATTCGATCGCCCGGCAGCGGGCGAGGGATGACGACGCGGTGTGGGTGGTCGACCGGGCGGAGTTGCTGCGGCGGTTCACCGCCCTGCCGACGGGAACTTTTCCTTACGCCACACGGCATGCCGCCGAGCTGACGGCGGGCGAGGGGCACGATCGGTTCGACTTCACCCTGGATCTGATGATCGGCGGCCTGCCCCGCTAGTCAGGAGAGTGCTGGTTTCGCGGGCCGGGTCAGGCGGAGGGCGGCGGTGCCAAGGCCGGTGGGGGCGCCGAAGGGAGTGCCGATCACCGGGTGGTGGCGAAGCTCGGATTCGGTGTAGCGGCGGCAGTCTCGGTGCCAGGTCAGGATTCCGGCCATCCAGTCCTGGAGTTCGGCGGCGTAGCCGGTCAGGGTGGTGCGGGCCTCCTCGTCCAGGTCGAACTCGTCGAAGAGGGCGGGCAGTTCCACGGCCAGGATGTGTTCGAACTGCCGCATCCTCGCGGTCATCAGGTTGTTGACCACCTCCAGCGCGCGGAAGCGGTCGCAGTTCAGGAAGTTCTGCACCACCAGCACACCGTTGTGCACCTCGCCCTCGTACTGGATCTCCTTCTGGTACGAGAAAACGTCGTTGAGCAGACAGGCCCAGTCGGCGGCGGAGTTCTCCATGGACCGCACCGGCCGGCTTTGGTACACCGCGTCCGGCACGGTGCGGCCGTGGCCGATCCGGCACAGGCTCATGGTCAGGTCGGAACCGAAGGTGCGGCGGCGCATCTCCACGTAGTCGACCGGGTCGGGGATCCGGTTCTTGTTGTGGTTGGCCAGTTCCCACAGCCAACTGTCGATCATCACATCGATCGCGGCGCGGAACTTCTTGCGGGCGGGGTCGTCCATCGGGGCCGCGGTGCGGGTCCAGAGATCGGCAAGGCCGCGTTCCAGTGCGTTGATGGGGACCAGCGCTATTTCGTCGTGGTGCAGGGGCGTCAGGGCGGAGAGCCTGGCGTTGCAGGCTTTGGCCGCGGTCAGGTCCGGGTTTCGGCCGAACACCAAGGGATAGAAGTCGTCGCCGTAGGTGCCCCAGGCCAGCCAGTCGCTGCTGAGGTCGAGTTCGTCCTGGCTCGCGTCCGGTTGGAGGCCGGCCGCGCACAGCGGGAAGTCGAAGGCGCGGAGTTGGTGTTCGGTCCAGATTTCCGGGCGGGTGAGCATGCCCATCCGGCGCGCCCACTCGACGTTGTGCTCGCGGGATTGGTTCAGGTGCGGGGAAAGCCTTGTCCGGTAAGGGATGTAGAAGTCGGGACGGGGCAGGAAGCCGACTTTCTGGTACGGGACGTGGGAGAACGAGCGGGCGCGTTGGGGCGCGGTGTTGACCAGCGACGAGGCGATGCGGGCGGACTGGGTGCCCATGCCGGTCGGGAGGCCGGTGATTTCCGTTACGGTCACCGAATCCACGGGTTGTTCGTTCATGTAGCGGCTGGACTGCAGATGCCACTCGTGGCCGCCGGACTGCCAGTCCTGCAGGCCCTTGAGGTAGGCGAAGACGTCGCGGCGGTCCTTCGGGTCGAGGCCGTTCTCGTCGACCAGGGGCGGGAGTTCGGTCAGGGCGGTGTGCTCGAACTGGTGCAGGCGGGAGGTGAGCAGGTCGTTCACCCGGTCGGCGGCCTCCTGGGTGGGGATGTCCAGGAAGCGCTCAAAGACCAGCACTCCGTTGGACAACTCCCCCTCGTCCTGCACCTCACGCTGGTAGGAGAACAGGTCGTTGCGCAGGTGCACGGCGTCGGCGAAGCAGTCGCGGACCACCTCCATCGGCCGGGTCGCCGAGATCACCGCCGGGACCTCGGCGTTGGCCGCGTGCTCGACCAGGTTGGCCGACCAGGGCGCGCCGCCGACCTTGCGCCGCATCTCGATGTACTCGATCGGGTTGGCGATCCGGCCCTCGTTGATGTTGGCCAGTTCCCACAGCGACTCGTCCAGCAGGTTGGCCGTGCTGGTCACGAACCGGCGCCGCCAGCCGGGTGAGCGGGCGGGCACGGTGCGGCCCCACAGATCGGCCAGGCCGCGTTCCACCGGGTTGGCCGGTTTCTCGGTGATGGGGCCGGTCACCGGCATGAACGCGCGCAGGCGATCGAGGTAGGCCTTGGCCGCGGGCATGTCGTGCGAACGCTTGTACAGCTCAAGGAAGTGGTCGTCGAAGTAGAAAACCCAGACGTACCAGTCGGTCACCAGGTTCAGCGCGTCGGCGGTGGCGTCGGGATGGGTGTAGGAGCACAGCAGGGCGTAGTCGTGGGAGTCGAAGTCGTTCTCGTCCCAGATCGGGATACCGTCCTGGGGCACGTCGATCATGTCCAGCTGGTACGCCCACGCCTTGCTGTGCGCGCGTGCGCCCTCCAGATTCGGGTTCAACCGGGCCGGGTAGGGCGTGTAGAACTCGGGCAACTGGAAGGGCTGCATGTCCAGCAGCTAACCCTTGCCCGGCAACGCGAACCAAGGGGGTCGCGCGGATTCAACACCATCGCGCGACCCCGAGTCCCTCTACTGGCCCAGTGCCAGATCCATCCCGATGTCCAATGCCGACGCCGAGTGAGTCAGTCCTCCCACGGACAGGTAGTCCACCCCGGTCGCCGCGTAGTCCTCGGCCACGGCAATGGTCAGTCCGCCGGAGGCCTCCAGCAGGGTCTTGACCCCGGCCGCGTCCCGCCTGCGCACCGCCTCGGCGCACTGTTCGGGGGTGAAGTTGTCCAGCAGGACCTCCTCGGCGGCCATGCCCAGCACGACGTCCAGCTGGTCGAGGCTGTCCACCTCGATCTCCCGGCGCACCTCCGGCGCGTACTCGCGCACCGCGGTCAGCGCCTGGGCCACGCCACCGGCGGCGATCACGTGATTGTCCTTGATCAGCGCGGCGTCCCCGAGGCCGAACCGGTGGTTCACGCCGCCGCCGCAGCGCACCGCGTACTTCTGCGCGGCCCGCATGCCGGGCAGGGTCTTGCGGGAATCCCTGATGGCGCAACCGGTTCCGCGTACCGCGTCCACCCAGCCAGCGGTCGCGGTGGCGATGCCGGACAGGTGGGTGAGCAGGTTGAGCGCGGTGCGCTCGGCGACCAGCAGGGCGACGGTGGACCCGCGCAGGGTCAGCGCGGACTCCCCGGCGGCCAGCCTTGTTCCGTCGGCGGCCTGGTGCAGGACCTGGTATCCGTTGCCGTACCAGGCATCCCGGGTGGTGCTGAACACGGTGTCGAACACGGCCAGCGCGAACGGAACCCCGGCCACCGTGCCGGGTTTGCGCAGGTTCAGTTCGGCGCTCGCCTCGGCCTCCATCGGCACGGTGGCCGCGGTGGTGACGTCGGGGCCGTAACCGAGGTCCTCGTTCAGGGCCACGTCGACCAGGCCGCGCAGGTAGGCCGGATCGAGGCCGGCGGCGGCGATGGCGCGCGCCACCTCCGGGGAGAATTCCGTTGTCATGCCACGCCTCCCAGGGCGATCGGGCTCATGCTGATCAACCGGCCGGACACGTCCAGCCGCGCTCGCAGGCTGTGCTGCCAGCGGCGGTCGTCCCGGTGCGGACAGTCGGTGCGGCGGTGCGCGCCGCGGGATTCGGTGCGCTGCGCGGCCAGGTCCAGCAGTGTCACGGCGACCAGGGTGAGCGCGCCGTCCTCCACCGCCTCGCGGTTCCACAGTGGACGGACCACGGCGCTGCGGTCGATGGTTTTCGCGGCCAGGGCCAGGTCTTCGGCGTTGCGGCCGATACCGGCGTACCGGCTCATCGCGCGTTGCAGTTCGGCCCGGTCGGCCACCGCGGCGGCCGGCACCGGCGCGGCCTCGACCGTGCGCGGATCGCCGAGGATGCCGCTGGCCAGATCGCGGGCCACCGCCCGGGCGACTCGCCGGCCGACCACCAGGCCCTCCAGCAAACTGTTGGAGGCCAACCGGTTCGCGCCGTGCAGACCGGTGCGGGCCACCTCGCCCGCGGCGTACAGTCCGGTCAGCTCGGTTCGTCCGTCCACAGTGGACACCACGCCGCCGCAGCCGAAGTGTGCGGCCGGGGCGACCGGGATCGGCTGCCGGGTCGGGTCGATGCCCGCCTCGGCGCAGGCGGCGTGGACCGTGGGGAAGCGGTCGGCGAAGTCGATCGAGTCGATGCCGGTGGCGTCGAGGTAGACGTGGTCGTCGCCGAGGTCGTTCATCCGGGCGGTGATCGCGGCCGACACCACGTCGCGCGGGGCCAGGTCGGCCAGCGGGTGCACGCCGGTCATCACCCGCACGCCGCGGGAGTCGATCAGCACCGCGCCCTCGCCGCGCACCGCCTCGGTGACCAGCGGCCTGCGGCCGTGCGCCTGGGCGCCGGTGAACAGCACGGTCGGGTGGAACTGCACGAACTCCAGATCGGCGATGCTGGCCCCGGCCCGCAGGGCCAGCGCCAGGCCGTCGGCGGTGGCCACCTCGGGATTGGAGGTGGCCTGATAGAGCTGGCCAAGGCCACCGGTGGCCAGCAGCACCGCGGGCGCGCGCAGCACCCCGGGCACGCCGGACTCGTCCAGCACGACAAGGCCCCCGATGGCGCCGCAGGAGGTGCGCAGCGCGTCCACCGCGACGTGGCCCTCCAGCACCGGCAGACCGCCCTCGCGGCTGGCGGCCAGCAGGGTGCGCTGCACCTCGGCGCCGGTGGCGTCGCCGCCTGCGTGCACCACGCGGAACGCCCGGTGCCCGCCTTCCCGGGTGCGGGCCAGGCCACCGGCGGCCGCGGTGTCGAACACCGCGCCCATCCGGCGCAGCCGGTTCACCGCGCGCGGGCCGTCGGTCAGCACCGCGGCCACCGCGTCGGCGTCGCACAGTCCGGCACCGGCCTCCAGGGTGTCGCCGACGTGCGCGAACACCGTGTCGCCGGGCTCGTGCTCGTCGGGCAGCACCACCGCGACCCCGCCCTGGGCCCAGCGGGTGTTGCCGTCCTGGGCCTGCGCCTTGGTGACCACCAGCACCCGCAGCCCGGCCTCGCGGGCGGCCAGCGCGGCCGACAGTCCGGCCACCCCACTGCCCACCACGATCAGGTCGGCCGCCGCCTCCCAGCCGGCCTCGCCGGTCATTCCGCGCTCCCTGGCCGGCCGATCTCGATCATCCGGCGCACCGCGCCGCGGGCCCGCTCGGCGGTGTCCGGGTCGACGTGCACCTCGTCGGCGCCCTCGCGCAGGCAGCGCAGCAGCGCGGCCGGGGTGATCATCTTCATGTAGCGGCAGGAGGCGCGGTCGTTGACCGGGCGGAAGTCCACCTCGGGGGCGGCCCGGCGCAGTTGGTGCAGCATGCCGATCTCGGTGGCCACCAGCACGCTGCGCGCGTGGGTTCGCTTTGCCGCGTCGAGCATTCCGCCGGTGGACAGGATCTTCACCCGGTCGGCCTCGACCGTGCCCTCCCCGGCCAGGTAGAGCGCGGAGGTGGCGCAGCCGCACTCGGGATGGATGAACAGTTCGGCCTCGGGCACGGCGGCCGCGCGGGCGGCCAGCTCGTCGCCGTTGATGCCGGCGTGCACGTGGCACTCTCCGGCCCACACGTGCACGTTGTCCCGCCCGGTCTCCCGGCGCACGTGCGCGCCAAGGAACTGGTCCGGGCAGAACAGCACCTCGCGATCGGCCGGGATGGCGGCCACCACGTCCACGGCGTTGGAGGAGGTGCAGCAGATGTCGGTCTCGGCCTTCACCTCGGCTGTGGTGTTGACGTAGGACACCACCACCGCGCCGGGGTGTTCGGCCTTCCAGGCGCGCAGGTCCTCGGCGGTGATGGAGTCGGCGAGGGAGCAGCCGGCTCGGGCGTCCGGGATGAGCACGGTCTTGTCCGGGGACAGGATCTTGGCCGTCTCGGCCATGAAGTGCACGCCACAGAACACGATGGTCGACGCGGGCGACTCGGCCGCGATCCGGCTCAGGGCCAGGGAGTCGCCGGTGTGGTCGGCGATGTCCTGGATCTCCGGGAGCTGGTAGTTGTGCGCCAGGATCACCGCGTCGTGCTGCCTGGCCAACGCGCGGACCTCGTCCGCCCAGGCCGCGTCGGCTGCGACGCCGCGAAAGATGCCGTCCTCCGGGCTGCGCTCGACAGTCAGTGTCATCAGCCCTCCTCCTCGGTTTTCGCCTACTAGTTGAAAACTAGGCCGATACTATCAGCCGGGTGACGGAGCTGGCGCACGAAGTTCTGGCCGCGGTGCTCCAAGTGCGCGACAACACACTGCAGGTCCTGTTGTGGCAACGCGCGCGCGAACCGCACGCCGGGCGCTGGTCGCTGCCCGGGGGCGCGCTGGGGGCCAGCGAGGACGTGGAGACCTCCATCCGCCGCCAGCTGGCCGAGAAGGTCGACGTCCGGGAGATCGCGCACGTGGAACAGCTCGCCGTGTTCAGCGCCCCGGACCGGGTGCCCGGACCGCGGGTGCTGGCCAGCGCGTTCCTCGGCCTGGTCCCGGCCGGGCTGGATCCGGTGGTGCCCGAGGACACCGGCTGGCACCGGGTGGACGCGCTGCCGCGCACCGCGTTCGACCACGAGGCGATCGTGCTCCGGGCCCGGGATCGCTTGCGCAGCAAGCTTTCCTACACCAACCTCGGCTTCGCCCTCGCCCCGCCGGTGTTCTCCATCTCGGCGCTGCGCGAGCTGTACTCGGTCGCGCTGGGTTACCGGGTCTCGGCCACCAACCTGCAGCGCGTGCTGTCCCGGCGCGGACTGCTGGAACCGACCGGCGGCACCGCCGCCTCCGGCCGCGCGGGCGGCCGACCGGCCGCGTTGTTCCGGTTCACCGGGCACGGCATGCAGGTGACCGACCCCTTCGCGGTGCTCCGCCCGCCCCGGCGGACGTAGTTTCCACGCGGCAGCACGAGCTTCTGGGACGTAACGTGGTTGCCGTGGCCGAGACGATCCCGATTTTCCCGCTGGCAACCGTGCTGTTGCCGGGAACCTCGTTGCCACTGCACATCTTCGAACCGCGCTACCGGCAGCTGACCATGGACCTGGTCAAGGAAGTGTGGCCGGACAAGACGTTCGGCGTGGTGTGCACCAAACCCGGCTGGGCCAAGGCCGACGGCGAACTCGGCGACATCACCGAAGCCGGCCAGTTGCGGCAGGTCGGCTGCGCGGCGGTGTTGCGTGAGGTGAAACGGTTGCCGGACGGGCGCTACGACATCGTCACCACCGGCGACCGCCGCTTCCGGCTGCTGTCGGTGGACGCCACCTCCGCGCCCTACCTGCTGGGCGAGGTGCAGTGGCTGCCGGACAGCGCGCCGCCCACCCGCACCGCCGAACTGCTGCCCCGGCTGGCCGATCTGGCCCGGGCCGCGCACCGCCGCTACTGCGACGCGGCCTGGCAGCACGAGGACTGGACCGAACCGCCCCGGGACGCCGATTTCGCCGTGCTGGGCCACCTGGTGGCCGCGGACTGCCTGCTGGCCACCGAGGACCGGCAGAGGTTACTCGAGGAGGTCTGTCCGGCCACGCGGTTGCGCACCGTGCGCAAACTGCTGGCCCGGGAGGCGGGCATCCTGCGGGAACTGCACGCGGTGCCGGTGCCGCTGTCCGAACTGCGCCCGCGCGGCTGTCTGAACTGAGCTGTCAACCCAGCCTTCGGCCCAGATCGGGGGCGCCGCTCCAGGCGACCAGCATCCCGTACACCAGCACGGTGCCCAGTGGCTGCGCCACGATCGTCCAGAAACTCTCCAGCGTCGGCGCCTTGTAGAACAACGTGCCCACGTGCAGCGACGTCGGCAGCGGGTAGTGGCTCGCGGCGAAGGAGACGCCGACGGTGTACGCGAGGTAGGCCGCGACCAGCGAGCCGATCACCGTGGCCACCAGCACCACCGGACCGCGCCGCTCGCGCAGCAGCCACACCGCCGCGCCGACCAGGATGCCGGCGGCGAAGCCGAGCAGGCAGAACACGGCCAGATCGTCGAACCGGTGGTAGTCCTCGTCGGTCAGCCACAGGTACTGACCGGTCGAGGCCACGCCCATCCGCTCCGGCGGGGCGATCCGTGACCAGATCCAGCCGACCGGCAGGCCCAGCAGCGCCACCAGCGAGGCGATGCTCACCGCGGGCAGCAGGTCGGCCTTGATCACCACCCGGGGGCGCCGGTAGGCCAGCCGCTCGTCCAGCACCGCCAGCGACTCCTCGGAGTCCGGCGGGCCCGCGGCCGGCGCGGCGAGATCGTCAGTCACGGGGCGAGGGTACTGGGTGTGGTTCAACCGGCCGAGGTCCGCTCACCATGTCGGCTGCACCGGGCCACCCAGCCGGCCGGGGTGACCTGCACGACCATCCGGCGACCGCAGTCGGCGCAGAACCGCGGCGGGTCGACCAGGGCCAGGCGTTGTGCGCACTTTCCGTGCTCGCCGTCGGTGTGCTGTTTTCCGCACCAGGCGCAGAACTCGCTCACAACGTCCGGCTCAGCGCTTTGACCGGCATGGACAGTTCCTCCAGCATGTCCAGGTCCTGCTGCGCGGGACGGCCCAGGTTGGTCAGGTAGTTGCCGACGATGATCGCGTTGATCCCGCCCAGCATGCCCTTCTCCGCGCCCAGGTCGCCCAGGGTCAGCTCGCGGCCACCGGCGAAGCGCAGGATGGTGCGGGGCATGGCCAGCCGGAACGCGGCGATGGTGCGCAGCGCCTCGCCGCCCTCCACCACCGGGAAGTCCTCGTAGGGGGTGCCCGGGTTGGGGATGAGGAAGTTCATCGGCACCTCGTCCGGGTTGAGCTCGGCCAGCTGCACCGCGAACTCGGCGCGCTGCTCGATGCTCTCCCCCATGCCGATGATCCCGCCGCAGCACACCTCCATGCCGGCTTCGCCGACCATCTTGAGGGTGTCCCAGCGCTCCTCCCAGGAGTGCGTGGTGACCACGTTCGGGAAGTGCGAGCGGGCGGTCTCCAGGTTGTGGTTGTAGCGGTGCACGCCCATCGCGGCCAGCTCGTCGACCTGCTCCTTGGTCAGCATGCCCAGCGAGCAGGCGATGTTGATGTCCAGTCCGGCGGCGCGGATGGCGGCCACGCCCTCCCGGACCTGGGCCAGCAGCCGGGCGTCCGGCCCGCGGACGGCGGCCACGATGCAGAACTCGGTGGCCCCGGTGGCCGCGGTCTGCTCGGCCGCGCGGACCAGGCCGGGGATGTCCAGCCAGGCCGAGCGGACCGGGGTCGGGAACCGGCCGGACTGGGAGCAGAAGTGGCAGTCCTCCGGGCAGCCGCCGGTCTTCACGCTGACGATGCCCTCGACCTCGACCTCCGGGCCGCACCAGCGGGTGCGCACCTCGTGGGCCAGGCCCAGCAGTTCTTCCAGCCGATCGTCGCCGAGCCGCAGGATCTCCAGAACCTGGGCCTGGTCCAGGCCGATGCCCTGCTCCAGCACCTGGGTGCGGGCGGTGGCGAGCACGTCGGTCACAGTGGTCACGGGTTCTCCCTACGGCATGGCGGGCAAATCGAAGATCAGGCGGTGTGCCTCGCGGTGAACGAATCCGAATCGAACCCGCCATCCAGCCATGGGGAGAGCGACTCGTGCGCGAGGTCACGAAATTTGTCCCGGGACAGCGCGGCCATCCCATCCGGCAATACGCCCAGCAGCGGCGCACCGGCCATGTCGGGCAAGTCGGTCAGATTGCACCGGGCGGCCAGGTCCGGCTCGCTCGGCCAGCGACCCACGACGACGCCGAGACAGTCCAGGCCGCGGCGCAGCAACGCCTCGGCGGTCAGCGCGACCACGTTGAGGGTGCCCAGGCCGGCCCGGGCGACCAGCAGCACCGGGGCGGCCACCGCCCAGGCCACATCGGCCAGGGTGCCGCCGTCCTCGTCGAACCGGACCAGCAGGCCACCCGCGCCCTCCACCAGCACCAGATCGTGGTCGGCGTGCAGTTCGGTGACCGCGGCGGCGATCTCGCCGGTGCGCACGGTGGGCGTCCCGGCGCGGCGGGCGGCGGTCAGCGGGGCCAGCGGTTCGGGGTAGCGGCGCAGTTCCCGGGTGGTGACCTCGCCGGCCAATCCGGCTATTTGGTCCAGATCGCCCGGTTCGCCCGGAGCCCGCCCGGTCTGCGCCGGTTTGAGCACGGCGACCCGGCGGCCGGCGGCGCCGGCCAGTGCGGCGATGGCCGCGGTGGTCACCGTCTTGCCCACCTCGGTGTCGGTCCCGGCTACCACGAGAACGGTCACGGCCAAGCAGGTTACGGCCCGCAGTGGGCTCCACCCGGTCAGGGTTACCGCTGTCACAGTGCGTCAACTCCGGGGCCTGTCCCGTCACTCGATCGGTCAGCCCGCGGCGGCCGCGGCCAGCGCCCCCGCGCAGATCGTGGCGATGTCGGCGTCGGTGCTGACGTAGGGCGGCATGGTGTAGATCAGGTCGCGGAACGGGCGCAGCCACACCCCGTGCGCGACCGCCGCTCCGGTGGCCGCGGCCAGGTTCACCTCGTGATCCAGCTGCAGCACACCGATCGCGCCGAGCACCCGCACCTCGCATACGCCCGGCAGCTCTGTGGCCGGTGCCAGTCCGGCGGCCAGGCCGCGTTCGATCCGGCGCACCTCCCCGGCCCAGTCCTGGCCGAGCAGCAGCCCGATCGAGGCGTTGGCCACCGCGCTGGACAGCGGGCTGGCCATGAAGGTGGGGCCGTGGGCCAGGACCGGGACCTCGCCGCGGGAAATGCCGTCGGCAACCTTTGGCGTGCACAGCACGGCCGAGGCGGTGAGGTAGCCGCCGGTCAGCGCCTTGCCAAGGCACATGACGTCCGGGCAGACGCTCGCGTGCTCGGCGGCGAACAGGTTGCCGGTGCGGCCGAAGCCGGTGGCGATCTCGTCGAAGACCAGCAGGACGTCGTGTTCGTCGGCGAGTGCGCGCAGGATTCGCAGATAGGCCGGGTTGTGGAAGCGCATGCCGCCCGCGCCCTGCACCACCGGTTCCACCACGATCGCGGCCAATTCGTCGGCGTGACGTGAGATCACGCGTTCCAGCTCGTCCACATAGGACTGATCGACCGGGGTGCCGAAGCCGCTCGGCGGGGCAGGGACGAACACCTGCTCGGGCAGCACGCCCTGCCACAGGCTGTGCATGCCGCCCTCCGGATCGCACACGCTCATCGGGTGGAAGGTGTCGCCGTGATAGCCGCCGCGCCAGGTCAGCAGGCGGCGCTTTTCCGGCCTGCCGATGGAACGCCAGTACTGCAGGCACATCTTGATCGCGACCTCGACCGCGACCGAACCGGAATCGGCGAGGAACACGTGTTCCAGCGGTTGTGGCGTGATGTCGACCAGGGTCGCGGCCAGCCGCACCGCGGGTTCGTGGGTCAGCCCGCCGAACATCACATGGCTCATCCGGCCGACCTGATCGGCCACGGCCGCGTCCAGCACCGGATTGCGGTAGCCGTGGATGGCCGCCCACCACGAGGACATCCCGTCCACCAGCTCCCGGCCCCCGGCCGTGCGCAGCCGCACCCCGCCGGCCGACTCGACCACCAGCGGCGACCGCGTGCCGGGCATCGGGCCGTAGGGATGCCACACGTGCGCGCGGTCGATGGCCAGCAACTCGGCGAGTTCCACGGCGAGCAGGCTAACCAGGCGGCCCCATGGTCACCGGATGACAGTTGCGCCGGTCACCCTCGCGGGTCACCCGGCGTTTCCAGCCGGGTGACCGTGCGGAGTCACCCGGCGTCCCTAGCCGGGTCGTCGTGCGGAGTCACCCGGTGTTTCCAGCCGGGCGGTCGTGCGGAGTCAGCCGGGTTGCTCGCCCAGCAGCATCGGCAGGCAGTCGTCCGCGCCGGACACGTCCAGTTTCCAGTCCGGGCGCTGGAAGTCCGCGTGGTCCAACAGCAACCGGACGTGGGTGGTCGCCTGGTCGCGCACCACCACCGACCGGGTGCCGTCCTCGCGATAGCCGAGCCTGCGGCTGACGCCGCGCGAGCGCCGGTTGCCGACCCAGGCCTCGGACCGAGCCTGGGTCGCGCCGAGGTGGTCGAAGGCGAAGGTCAGCACGGCGGCGCGCATCTCGGTGCCGAAACCCTGGCCTTGGTGGCGCAAGCCGACCCACGATCCGGTGTGCACCTCGCGGGTCAGCGCGAAGTGCCGGGCGGTCAGGCCCTGGGTGCCGATCACCGTGCCGTCCGACCGCACCAGGAAGTTGATCGTCCAGTCCTCGACGGCGAAGGCGGCGCGCGTACTCCAGTAGAAGCGCATCATGTTGCCGCCGAGTTCGGCCGGCGGCGCGTCGGTCCAGGCGGAGAAGAAGGGCATTTCCTCCGGTGCGTGCACGCCGTGCTGGGCTTCGGCCACCAGTTCCCGCAATCCGGCGTCGTCGTCCGGGCGCAGTTCGAGCCGGGGAGTGCGCAATACCAGGTGCCGCAACGGCCACGGGTCCATGCCCCCATGATCTCGAAGGACCCGCGGCGGCGCGACCGGTTTCCCGGGCGGCCGGTTTCCCGGGCGGGGCAACGGAAAGCCGCCCCACCCGGACCTGGTCAGCCGATCAGCCGGGACCGGCCCAGCCGTGCTCCGTGGCAACGCCGGAGTGGTCCTGCAGCACCGATTGCAGTTGCGTGCCGATCGGCACGCCCAAGCCGGTGCACGGGTCCCAGCCTGCGGCTGCGGTGTAGGCGCCGTTGTTGCCGCTGGTGATGTCCCGGAAACCGGTGGCCGTGCGGCCCTTGGACGCGCTGTCGTACAACGCGGTCTGCATCAGGCCCAGCTTCTTGCCGAGCAGCTGCGCGTACCGGCAGATCAGCCCGGCCCACAGCGGCGCCACCGCGCTGGTCCCGCCGATCACCGTGTCCTTGCCGTCCACCCGGACCTGGTAACCGGTCTGCGGATCGGCCACCGCGGACACGTCCGGCACGCCGCGACCGGTGGTGGTCGCGCCCGACCGGGTCGGCACCCCGGCCTCGTTCTGCCAGGTCGGCACCGGGAAGGTGTCGCTGACCCCGCCGCCGGTGGATCCGCCGGCCGAGCCGTCGTTCCACACCACCTCGGACTGCACCGTGCCCGACGCGTCCGCGTGCAGGCTGGTGCCGCCGCAGGCCAGCGCGTGCGGGCTGGACGCGGGGAAGTCCACGTGCTGCTGGCTGTCGGTGCCCGAGTCGGCGCTGCCGGCATCGCCCGCGGCCACGGTCACCGTGACGCCGAGCGCGGCCGCGTCGGCCAGCGCATTGTCGATCGCGGTGCGGGTCTGCGCGGTCCACGCGTCCTCGGACTGGCCCCAGCTGATGCTGACCACGGCCGGGGTCGGGGTGGCGTGCACCGCGGTGCTGATCGCGTCCACGAAACCCTGGTCGGTGTTGGGCGCGAAGTACACCAGGATGTCGCTCTTCGGCGCGATCGCGCCGAGCACCTCGATGTCCAGCATGACCTCGCCGTCGGCGCCGGTCGGGTCGCCGCCGGGCACGTTCTTGCCGCCGTCCACGCCGACCGCGGTCACCTTCGGCTCGGGCACCTTCAGGCCGGCGAAGTAGGTGGTCAGGTCGGCGGCCTCGTAGCCACCGCCCAGCTCGACGATGGCCGCGGTCTGCCCGGTGCCGTCGGCCTCCGGGAAGCCGTACACCGTGGCCAGCTGGACCGGGGTGTAGGACGGGCCGGTCGCGGCGGCCGCGTCCCGGACGCGGGCGTAGTTGCGGGCCTGCGGCCGGTCGTCCAGGCCGAGCACCGCGGTGACCACACCGTCCAGCGCAGCGGGCACCCGCAGCTCACCGGAGCGGCCGCGGTGCTCCACCGGCTGCCCGGTGCCCGGGTGAGTGCTGCGCACGGTGGTCAGTGTCACGCCGAACAGGCCGTTGATGGCCGAGGCGGGCGCGGTGGCCACGATCCGCCGGGAACCGGCGTGCACCTGCACCACCTGCGCCCCCGCGGCTTCCAGGGCGGCCCGCACCTGGTTCACCTCGTCCGGGCGGGCGCCGTAGTGGTCGCCCAGTTCCTCGACGGACACCGTGTCCGGCCCTTCGACCAGCTCGTCGGGCAGTTCGGCCCGGCGGCGCAGGAACACGGTGAAGGAGACGACATCGTCCGGTTGAACCGGGCCGACCTGCTGGAGCCCGGTGGGGTCCGAGCGGGCGCTGCCCGGCAACGGCACTTGGTGGGAATCGGTCATGGGTGGCATCCTCCGTTCTTCGGTGATCACGGCCAGTGATTCACCCTGTTGATGGATCGGTTGTGCCAGGTCACCGGGCGATCAACCGACGGATTTCACCCATTCGGAGACGACTTCCTCAAGCACCGACAGGGGCAGCGGGCCGTTGCCGAGCACCAGATCGTGGAAGGCGCGGATGTCGAACCGCTCCCCCAGCGCGCGCTCGGCCACGCCGCGCAGCCGCTGCAGCTCAAGGCGCCCCACCATGTAGGACAGGGCCTGGCCGGGTGAGGCGATGTACCGATCGGTCTCCGCCTCGATCTCCACCTCCGACATGGGCGTGTTCTGTCGTAGATAGTCGATCGTCTGGGCCCGGGTCCAGCCCTTGGCGTGAATTCCGGTGTCCACCACCAGCCGGCCGGCCCGCATCGAGTCGGCGGTGAGCATGCCCAGCCGGGCGATGTCGTCGGAGTACAGGCCCATCTCGTCGGCCAGCCGCTCGCTGTACAGGCCCCAGCCCTCGATGTAGGCGTTGACGTCGGCGATCCGGCGCAGCAGCGGCAGATCGGTGAGTTCCAGGGCGATGGTCAGCTGGAAGTGGTGGCCGGGCACGGCCTCGTGGAACGCGGTGGACTCGGCCTCCTGCCGGAACCGCTCGGTCACCCGGTGGGTGTTGGCGAAGTAGACGCCGGGCCGGCTGCCGTCCAGCGCCGGTTGCATGTAGTAGGCCGCGGCCGCGCCGGGGGCCTCGTTGTCCGGCACCGCGCGCACCTGGCAGCGCTGTCCGGGCAGCCGGCCGAACCAGCCGGGCGCGGCCGCCTCGGCCCGTTCGATGGCCGCGCGGGCCGCGGCCAGCAGTTCCTCGCCGGAGTCCCAGCGCAGCGCCGGGTCGGTGCGCAGCCGCCGGAAGATCTCCTGCAGATCGTCGGTGCCGAACACCCGCCGGCCGATCTCGGCGTACTCCCGGGCCAGCGAGTCGATGATGGCCAGGCCGGTGGCGTGCAGGTCCTCGGGCGTGCGGTCGGTGGTGGTGTTGACCGCGATCATCGCCTGGTAGGTGGCCGCGCCCTCGGCCAGGTAGTGCAGGCCGGGCCGGTCGGAGGGGCGGGCCACCGGCAGCACCTCGGCGGCCAGCATGTCCCGGTAGCGGGCGAAGGCCGGGCGCACCGTGTCGGCCAGCACCTCGTCGCGGCGGGTGGTGAAATCGGCGAGGGCGCCCTCCGGCGGGACCGGGGTGCGCAGCGGATCGTGCTGCGGGTCGGCCAGGTAGCGGTCGATGTGCTTGATCGCCGCGTCCACCAGGTGCACCACGGGCAGGCGGCCGGCCGACAGGCCCTGCCGGTGCCGGTGCGCGGCACCGTCCAGGTAGTCCGGGACGGCGGCCAGCCGGGACAGGTAGGCCTGGGCTCGTTCGGCGTCGGGCAGCGCGATCATCGGCAGCACGGTGAGCAGGGTCGGCGCCGGGGCCACGAAGAAGTCGGTGATGGTGAACTCGACCAGCTTGGTGTCCAGCTGCGCGATCTTGGCCTGGGCCTGCTGGATCACCACCGATCGGGTGACGCGGTCGGCGACCGGGAGGGCGGCCGGGTCGATCGCCTCGGCCCGGGCCACGATGTCGGTGTAGCGCACCCGGTAGACCTGCTCGGCCTCGGCGGACAGGTCGGCCAGCCGGTCGTGCGCGCCGTCCACCCCCAGCAGCGTCGCGTACAGCGGTTCCTGCTTGAGCACCACGTCGACCAGCTCGTCAGCCAGGGCTGTGACGGTGGTGGCTGGCTCGACCATAGTTTTTCGACCTCCGTTGTGAACCGACCGGTACGGCAGGATCGTAGGTGCTCGGCGGCCCGCGTCTGGCGGTCTTTCTGCCATCGGCGATCACGGCCGCCGGGTGCGCCGCACCGCGTCCGGGAGAATCCAATAGTGCCGGTTCAACCTGTGACCCCCGACGGTCTCATCACCCGGGTGAGTGAGCGCATCGCCGATCTTCGTCCGGCCGAGTGGCTTCGGGTCGCGGTGGACGGGGCGCCGCCCACCCGGCCCGGTCAGCTGGCCGACGCGCTGGCCGCGCCGCTGCGCCTGCGCGGCCGGCCGGTGCTGCGGGTGTCGGCCCGGGACTTCCTGCGGCCGGCCTCGCTGCGTTACGAGCGTGGCAAGCAGGATCCGGACGCCTTCTACACCGACTGGCTGGACCTCGGCGGGCTGCGCCGCGAGGTGCTCGATCCGCTCGGCCCGG
This sequence comes from Pseudonocardiaceae bacterium, assembly GCA_035551355.1. GTDB lineage: Bacteria > Actinomycetota > Actinomycetes > Mycobacteriales > Pseudonocardiaceae > DATATV01. The sequence continues at coordinate 25,482 of DASZNF010000125.1, forward strand.
AGGGTTCGGGCCGGGTGCTGCCCTCGCTGTGGGACGCCGAGCGCGACCGGGCCACCCGGGCGGCGTACGTGACCCTGCCGCCGGGCGGGGTGGCGCTGGTGGACGGGACGTTGTTGCTGGGTCAGGGCCTGGATTTCGACCTGACCGTGCACCTGTGGCTGTCACCGGCCGCGCTGGGCCGGAAACTGCCCGAAGCGGACGCCTGGATGCTGCCCGCGTTCGCCCGGTACGAGCAGGAGGCCGCGCCGGCCGACTGGGCTGATCTTGTTGTGCGGGTGGACAATCCGGCCCATCCAGCGCTGTTGCGGGGCTGAGTCGCCACCGGGCCGCCCCCAGGGCGGTGATCACGCTGACCGGGTAGGTTCGAGCCGTGGCTGCGCCCGATCCTGTCGATGTTCGCCTGCTCGCGCTGGTCGCGGAGCTGGGCAAGGCCGCGGTGCACGAGATCGGCGCGCGGCTGGGCATGGACCCGCGCGAGGTGGCCGCCCGGCTGGTGGCACTGTCCGCGACCGGGCTGCCGCTGATCGTCGGCGTCGAGTGCGATCCGAACGGCCTGCGCACCGCGATCGCCGGGGCCGAGGCCTGGCTGAACTACAACGCCCAGCAGGGCGCCCCGGCCTACCCCGGCCCGGCGGGCGCCTACCCGGCCGGCAGTCCCTCCGCGGCTTACCCGGCCAATGGCCCGGCGGGCCCGCCCTCGGGCGCTTATCCCGTCAACGGACCCGCGGGTACTCCTTCCGGCGCGTACCCGGTGAATGGACCGGCCGGTCATCCCGGGCCGCAGGGCACGCCGTCGGGCGCGTACCCGGTGAACCAGCCAGGCCCGCCGTCCGGCGGGCATCCGGCGGGCACCCAGTCCGGGCCGTATCCGACAGGTGCGCCGGGCACCCAGTCCGGGGCGTATCCGGTCGGCCCGGCGGGCACGCCGTCCGGGGCCTATCCGGTGGGGCCGCAGGGCGGGCCGTCCGGACCGTCCGGCCCCTACCCGCCGCCCGGTGGATATCCGCAGGCCGGGCAGCGAGCGGTTCAGCCCGGTGCGGCCTATCCGGCGCGCGCGGGCGCGCCGGTACGTACCGGGCCGCCGAGTGCGCCGTTCCCGGCGGTCGGCGCCCCCGGGGCCGATCCGTTCGGCACCTGGGGTCCGCCGCAGAGCGCGTCCTGGGCCCGCGGCGACCAACCGGTCCGCGGAGCCGCCGCCCCGGCCGCGACGGCTCCGGCCGCCGGTCGGCAGGGCCGGGTGGGCGACACGCTGCAGACCGAAGGACTGGACGGCGAGCAGATCGCGATCCAGCTGGTCGAGGTGGTCGATCCGGCCGACTTCCTGTTCACCGCGGCCGGCTACCGGCTGCGCGAGGGCGAGCGGGCCGTGGTGGTGCACACCGAAATGACCAACCGGGGCGCCATCCCGTTCCCCACCCTGCCCGACCTGTACCTGGTGCTGGTGGACGCCGACGGCAAGGCGGTGGGCAAGGCCCCGGTGTCGCTGTCCTCCCGGCCGCCGCACCGGATCGGCGTGCCGCCGGGCGAGACGGCGGGCGGGCACACCGTGTACGTGCTGCCGGACACCACGGAGATAACCTCGGTGCGGTGGAGCGCTCGCTCGGACGACGACAAGCACGTGGTCACCTGGACGGTCGACGACTGACCGTCCATAGTGGACTCGGCGATCTCGCCTGACCGGCAAGGAAATCAGCGGCCGGTGAGGCGTTGCCACCAACCCGTTTCGGGCATGACCCATTGTGCCGAATGGGCTCAACCGCGCAGGACCTCCAGCGCGTGCTCCAGGTCGGCTGGGTAGGGGCTGGTGAACTCGACCCAGCGGCCGTCGGCCGGATGCGCGAAGGCCAGCGTGCGGGCGTGCAGCCACTGGCGGCTCAGGTTCAGCTTCTGGGCCAGCACCGGGTCGGCGCCGTAGGTCAGATCACCGACACAGGGGTGGCGCAGCGCGGAGAAGTGCACCCGGATCTGGTGCGTACGACCGGTTTCCAGCTTCACCGCGACCAGCGACGCGGCCGGGAACGCCTCGATCACCTCGTAGTGGGTGACGCTCTCCCGGCCCCCGGCGACCACCGCGAACTTGTAGTCGTGCTTGGGATGCCGGTCGATCGGCGCGTCGATGGTGCCCCGGCTGGGATCGGGATGCCCCTGCACGACGGCGTGATAGCCCTTGTCCACGGTGCGTTCCTTGAACGCCCGCTTGAGCACCGAGTAGGCGTGCTCGCTCTTGGCCACCACCATCGCCCCGGTGGTGCCGGCATCCAGCCGGTGCACCACGCCCTGCCGCTCGGCCGAACCCGAGGTGGCCACCCGCACGCCGGCCGCGGCCAGCCCGCCGATCACGGTCGGGCCGGTCCAGCCCGGACTGGGGTGCGCGGCCACGCCGACCGGCTTGTCCACCACCACCAGGTCGTCGTCCTCGTAGAGGATGACCAGTCCGTCCACCGGGGTGGCCGGGGCGGGTGCCGGGGCCTGCGGCTCGGGCAGGGTGACCTCCAGCAGCGAACCCGCGGTGAGCCGATCGGACTTGCCGGCCGGGCGGCCGTCCACCAGCACCTCGCCCGACTCGGCCAGGTCGGCCACGGCGGTGCGGGACAGGCCGAGCAGGCGGGCCAGACCGGCGTCCACCCGCATGCCGTCCAGCCCGTCGGGCACCGGCAACGCGCGTGCGCTCACTCCGGGTCCGTCCCGGTCGCCGAACTCGCCGCGGCCCTGGCCCGCTTGGACAGGCCGCCGTCGTACTCCCTGCCCAGCGCGGCCAGCAGCACGATCAGCGCGCCGCCGACGCAGATGCACGAGTCGGCCACGTTGAACACCGCGAAGATCGGCTGGCCGTTCCAGCGCAGCGAGATGAAGTCGACGACGTGGCCCTGCAACGGGCTGGGCGCGCGGAACAGCCGGTCGATCAGGTTGCCAAGGGCGCCGGCCAGCACCAGGCCAAGGCCGATGGCCCAGCCCACCGAGCGCAGCCGGGGCGCGATCCACGCGATGGCCACCACCACGGCCAGCGCGATCAGCGACAGCACCCAGGTCATGCCGGTGGCCATGGAGAAGGCGGCGCCGGAGTTGCGGATCACGTCGAAATAGACCAGACCGCCGAGCAGCACGATCGGTGGCCGGCCCTCCAGGTCGGCCACCACCCACGCCTTGGTCAGGATGTCCAGGGCCAGCGCGAGCACGGCCACCGCGGCGACCACCACGACCCGGCGCGGCGGCAGCGCCGGACCGGTTTTGGCTGGGTCGGCCGGGGTGGCGGCGTCCGGGTCCGGTGCGGTCGCCGGACTGGTCTCCTGGCTGGAGGTAGGCGGGGGCTCGGTGCTCACCCGCCCATTGTCCCGCATCGGCGTAGGGCGGTGGTCAGCACGCCTGATCCACGTAGTCCGAGGAGCCCGGGGCGGTCACGTCGAGGTCCCGGCGCACCACGGTCAGGGCGGCGCCCCAGCCGGTGCAGGCGGCGGACAAGCCGGCCGCGCTGTACTCGATGACGATCACCTCGTCGCCGTAGGAAGCGGTGTAGGAGCCGCATTCGGAGTAGTCGGCGCACTGTTCGGCGACCGCGAAGTCGAATCCGGCGGCCCTTCCGGCGCCGGCGAGTTCCGCCGCGTTCTTCTGGGCGATGGCCAGGCCGTCGGCGTGTGCGCGGGCGATCAGCAGGCGGGCGTAGGCGAGGGCGTCGTCACTGGTGAGCAGGCCGGTCGAGTGGGTCCAGGAATCCAGGTTGTCCGGCTCGACCGCGTTGAAGCCGGAGGCGGCGCAGCCGTCGAGCCAGCCACCCACGATTGCGGCCAGCGCGGTGCGTTTGGCCGGGGTGGAGATGTCCAGCAGGAGTTCGTTCCAGTTCTGGTCGATCACCGGCTGGTCGCCGGAGTCGCGCAGGATCAGATCCGGGTGGTTGGCCTGCCACCAGGAAGTGGCGTCGGGCTGGGCCTGGAAGGCGTTGACGTAACAGATGTCGTAGAGGCCGGGCGCCGGGCTGGCGGTGCGGTCCCGGGTGACCACGCGGACACCCGCGGCCGGCGGATAGGGCTGGCCGATCTGGTAGTCGAACCGGACATGCGTGGGCGGCGGGATCACGCGCTGGTGCTGCGGAGCCGGGGCGGCGGGCTTCGTCGTGGGTTCGGCCGGCGCGGTCTGGGTCGTGGCCGGAGCCATCGGTGCGGCCGAGGTGGTGGGCGGCGGGGTGCGGGTGGCGGCCGGGCGGGTCTGTGGGAGGGCGGTGCCGCTGGTGGCGCACCCGGCCAGCGCCAGGCATGCCACCAGCAGGAACAGCCATCGGGGTCGCGCCACCCGGCCAGCATGCCGGGATGAGCGGCGGTGGCCCTAGGGCGGAAGGTCCCTACCGTGGGCGCCACGCCGGGCACGCTCCGGCCCGGGCTGGGATCGGCCGGTCGGGTGGGCGCCAAGCCGGGCGCGTTCGAAGCGCGCGCCCGGCCCGGGCCGGGGCCGGTCAGTCAGGTGGGCCGCCCGGCTGGGGACGGTCAGCCGGTGAGGAACGGGGGCAGCGGGCGCGGGTCCGGGGTGGGCGTCCAGCGGCCGTCGACCTGGGCGTAGGTCCACCGGGGGCCGTCTGCGACCAGTGTTCGCAGTGCGGCGATCAGCCGGTCCACGTGCTCGGCCGTGCTGCCAAGGCCGAGGCTGACCCGGACCGCGCGGGTCTCGGCCGAGCCGGCCGCGACCAGCAGGGTTCGGGTCAGGATGTGCGCGCAGAACGCGCCGTCCCGCACGCCGATGCCGTGCTCGGCGGACAGCGCCGCGGCCAGCAGCCCGGCGTCCAGGCCGTCGACGGTGAAGCTGATGGTGCCCACCCGCTCGTGCGCGGACCCGAAGATGCTCAGTTCACGCAGGCCGGGCACGGTGGCCAGACCGGCCCGCAGGCGTTCGGTCAGGGCCCGCTCGTGGGCCAGGATCGGGGTCCAGTGCCTGCCCAGCGCGGCGCACGCGGTGGCCAGCGCGTGCACGCCGACCGTGTTGGGCGAGCCGGCCTCGTGGCGCTCGGGCGAGGCGGTCCAGGACACGCCCTGCTCGGTGACCAGGCTGGTGGCCCCGCCGCCGGCCAGGTAGGGCGGGGCGGCCCGCAGCCAGTCGGCCCGGCCGACCAGCACGCCGGCGCCGAACGGCGCGTACAGCTTGTGGCCGGAGAAGGCGATGTAGTCCACGCCGAGCGCGGGCAGGTCGATGGGCCGGTGCGGGGCGAGCTGGGCGGCGTCCAGCACGATGCGCGCGCCGTGCCGGTGGGCGACCTCGGCCAGCTGAGCCACCGGCCACAGTTCGCCGGTCACGTTGGACGCGCCGGTGACCACCACCAGCCGCGGCCCCTCCGGCGCGCCGGCCAGGGCTTTGTCCACATCGGACACCGCGGCGGCCGGATTCGCCGGAGTGGCAAGGCGGCGCACGTTCGGGCCGCGCCAGGGCAGCAGGGCGGCGTGGTGCTCGCTGTCGAACACGACGACCGTTGTGCCGCGCGGCACGGCGCGGGCCAGCAGGTTGAGCGAGTCGGTGGTGTTGCGGGTGAAGATCACCGCGTCGGAGTCGCGGGCGCCGACGAACCGGCGCACCGCGTCCCGGGCCTGCTCGTAGACCCGGGTGCAGACCTGGGAGGCCAGCCCGGCGCCGCGGTGCACGCTGGCGTACCACGGCAGCAGCTCGTCCACGGCGGCTTTGACCTGGTCCAGGCAGGGGGCGCTGGCGGCGTGGTCGAGATTGGCGTAGCCGACCCGGCGGCCGTCGACCAGCGGCACGCTCAGCGAGGCGCCGACGACGGAGGGAACCCCTTGGGGGACAACGGTTTCCGGGACGGTGTCCACAGCGGGGCGGGACAGGGCGATGGTCATGCCGACTCCTCGGGCCGTTCGGGGACCCACAGGGAGGGGCCCGCGCTTGCCCGGCGCGCTGCGCGACGGGCCAGGTCCTCACCCAGGGCACCCCACCGCGGTAGGAGGGTTGCCGGCCAGCAAGCTGGGGCTTGACGCTGGCGCTCATGACCTTGGTCGTGCAGGCTAGCCGAAACCGGCCATTGACACAAACATGAGAATGATTCAGGATTTTCAGACCTGCGGGTAGCGGGCAGGATTTCGCAGGCAGAAGGAGCCGCCATGGCGACCGTGCACACCTCGTCCGAGCCCCGCCGCTCCGCCCTGGCCGAACCCACCGAACGGGTCGGCGGCCGGTGGATCACGCTGTGGACGTTCAGCCAGTTCGGCATCTACCTGCCGCTCTACGGGGTGATGCAGATCCTGCTGCCCGAGCAGGCGGAGAACCTGGCCGGCAGCGGCGGCAAGGTGGCGGCCGTCGGCTGGGCGACCGCGCTGGCCGCGGTGGTCACCGTGATCGTCAACATCCTGGTCGGCGCGCTGTCCGACCGGACCATGGCCCGGCGCGGCCGGCGCCAGGCCTGGGTGCTGGGCGGGGCGCTGATCGCCGGGGTGGCGCTGGCCGCGCAGGGCACGGTGCGCAGTGTGCTGCTGATGGTGCTGGTGTGGGGGGTCGTGCAGATCGGGCTGTCCACCATGAGCGCGGCCACGAACGCGGCCGTGCCGGACGAGGTTCCGGTGCGGCAGCGCGGTTTCGTGTCGGCGTTCATGAGCATCGCGCAGTCCGCCGGGCCGCTGATCGGGGTGGCGCTGGTGGCCGCCGTGATCACCGGGATCATCTCCGGATTCGTGGCCATCGCCGTGGTGACCGTGCTGGTCGCGGTGCCGTTCGCACTGGGCACCCGGGGCGTGCCGCTGACCGCGGCGGAGCGGCCGCCGTTCTCGTGGCGGGCCATCGTGACCGGGGTGGTGGCGCCGCTCAAGCACGCCGACTTCAGCTGGGCGTGGTCGGGCCGGTTCTTCATTCAGCTGTCGAACGCGCTGGCGCAGCTGTATTTGCTGTACTTCCTGCAAGATCGCGTGCACTACGCCGATCCGCAGACCGGCGTGCTGTTCCTGATCGTGATCTACACCCTGGCCGCGGTGCTCATCGCGATCCCGGTCGGCCGGTGGTCCGACCGCACCGGGCGACGCAAGCGGATCGTGGTGATTTCCTCGGTGCTGCAAGGAATCGCGGGCCTGATGCTGGCGTTCTGGCCGACCTGGACGATGACCATGATCGGCGCGGGCGTACTGGGTCTGGGTTTCGGCGCCTACCTCGCGGTGGACCAGGCGCTGATCACCCAGGTGCTGCCGCGCGCCGAGGACCGCGGCAAGGACCTTGGCATCATCAACATCGCCAACAACCTGCCCTACGCGATCACCCCGGTCATCGCCGCGCCGGTCATCGACCACTTCGGCGGATATCCGGTGCTGTACCTGCTGGTGCTGGTCACCGCGATGATCGCGGCGGTGACGGTGCAACCGATCAAGAGTGTGGCCTGAAAGCCGACTGGCCAAGTACAGCTAGCGCCCGCAGTCGAACAGGATGCCCGCGGTGGCCGAGGCGGCGCCGATGCGGGCCGGTGGGACCACCGCGCAGTGGCGGGCGGTCCACTGGATGCGTTCGGTGATGGCTTCGCCCGCGCTGGCCGTGCTGGCCGCGGCGCCGTCGCGGGCGGCGGCCTGGCTGATTTCCAGGAACACCCGGGGCAGCAGCACGAAGCGCAGGCGGCCGGAATTGGTCCAGTCGGCCAACTGGCCGGTCGTGGGCGTCTGGTCGAAACCGAGATATCCGCCCAGTGCGGCCACATTCGCGTCGGTGTTGATGAGGTACGGGTCGGCGCCGAAGGTGCCGCCCTCGACCGCGAGCGCGATCTGAGCACCGTTGTCGTGGGCGGTGGCGTAGGCCAGGATCTGCCGCTCTCCCGCCGTGATCCGCTGCGCACCGTCCATGAAGGCCTCGTAGGCGCGGGCCGCCGGGCCGGTGCCCAGCGCGCCACCTACCCCGGCCGCTACATCCACTGTGGACGGACCGGCGCTCGGGTCGCTGGCGGACAACAGGTCCCAGTGCTGCCCGGCCGTGTCGATCGAATACGCGGCCGGGCCGGCCAACATCGCGGCCAGGCCGATCGCGGCGATCGGGGTCAGGCCGACGCCGGTCTGCCGCCAGCCCGGGAACACCGCGAGCAGGACCAGGGCGGAACCCGAACCCGCCACCAGGATCGCCACCCGCAGCCAGGGCAGCCAGTCGGGAGTCTGGTCCAGCACCGCGAACGCCTCCACGGCGGTCGCGGCGACAGCCAGCGGCAGCACCAAGCCGGCTCGCTGACCGGCGGCGTACCAGCGCCAGCAGGCGGCCAGGCCGGCCGCGGTGACCACGGCGACGGCCGGGGCCAGTTCGGCCGTGTAGTAGCGGTGGAAAATGCCACCGGCGAAGGAAAAGACCAGCACGGTCAGCACCAGCCAGCCGCCCCACAACAACCACGCCGAGCGCTGCGACGCCGAACCACCGCGCGTGCGCAGCCACCAGATCACGGCCCCGAGCACCGCGCCGACGGCCACCGGGAGCAGCCAGCCGATCTGACCGGCCAGAGCGCTGTTGAGCAGACGCAGTGGCCCCGGGTCACCGGCCAGGCCGGAGCCGATGGTGTTGCCCAGGGAACCGAGCGAGCCGGTGCCGGTGCCGAACACGCGGCCGAAACCGTTGTAGCCGAAGATCAATTGCCAGATCGAGTTGTTCGTGGTGCTGCCGATGTAGGGCCGCTGCCCGGGCCAGACGCTGACGAACACCGGCCAGGCCAGGGACACCGCCAGCGCCACCACCCCGGCCGCCGCCAACTGCGCGGTCTTGCGGCGCGGGGGCACCGGGGCGGGCAGGTAGCCCAGTGCCAGCGCGGGCAGGACCACCCAGGCGGCCAGCATCTTCGTGGTGAAACCCAGTCCTACCAACACACCCGCGCCGATCAGCCAGCCGGTGCGGCCGTGCTCGACAGCCCGGGTCAGGCAGTACGCGGCCAGCAACACCAACAACACCAGCAGGGCGTCGGACACGTTGTCCCGGTCGATCGCGGTGTTCACCGGCGAGATCGCCAGCAACAGCGCGGCCAGCAACGCCACGCCCTCCCCGGCCCACCGGCGCACGATCCGGTGCAGCACGAACACCGCGGCGACGCCCTCGATCGCCTGCACCAGCGCGATCGCCCACCAGTGGTAGCCGAACACCCACACCCCGGCGGTCTGCACCCAGAACGCCAACGGCGTCTTGTCCACGGTCACCAACCCGGCCGGGTCGTAGCCGCCGAACAGGAACGTGGTCGCGCCGCGGGACATCGAGTGCACCGCGGCGGCGTAGTAGGGCTGCAGGCCGCGGTCGCCCAGCGACCAGCAGCACAGCAGCGCGGCCAGGACCAGCACCCCGAGCAGACCCGCCTGCGGCCAGCGGAACCTTGGTGTGCGGTCGGTTTCGTCCCCGATGAACTCCCCAGTCACGGTCACCCCGGCAGTCAACCGTGCGGAGTTCCGGCGGACATCCATCCCCGGGCCGAGCCCGGGTTGACCCGGGCTCAACCCGGGGGCTCAGACCACGCCGCGCCAGCGGGCGTGCCGGCCGGCCCGGTCGACCGCGCGGATCCGCCGCTCGGCCGCCTCCCGGCTGGCCTCGGTGGCCACCACCAGCAGCTGGTCGCCCTCCTGCAACCGGGTGGTCTCCAGCGGGGTGAAGCCCTCCTCGCCGCGCACGATCAGGCTGACCGTGGCGCCCAGCGGCAACCGCAGCTCGGCCAGGTAGACGCCGTGCAGCTTGGAGCCGGGCTGCACCCGCACCTGCACCAGCCCGGCGTCGATCTCGTCCAGCGCGGTGGAGTCGACCTCCAGCTCCTGCGGCTGCGCGGAACCGGCCAGCCGCAACCACTTGGCCAGCATCGGCAGGGTGCCGCCCTGGATCACGGTCAGCACCACCACCAGCACGAACACCGTGGACACCAGTTCCTGCGCACCGGGCACGCCGTCGGTGAGCGGGATCAGCGCGAGCACGATCGGCACCGCGCCGCGCAGGCCCGACCAGGACAGGAACACCTGTTCCCGCAACCTCATCCGAAACGGCAGCGCGGCCAGCAGCACGGACAGCGGGCGGGCCAGCAGGATGAGCACGGCGCCGGCGATCAGCGCGGGGACCACCGCGGCCAGCAGCCGGGCCGGCGAGGCGTACAGGCCCAGCAGCACGAACAGGCCGATCTGGGCCAGCCAGCCAAGGCCCTCGGCGAAGGACAACGTGTCCGAGCGGTGCGGCAGCCGGGAGTTGCCCAGCACCAGGCCACACACGTAGGTGGCCAGCAGCCCGGAGGCGTGGGCCAGATCCCCGCCCGCGTAGGCCAGCACGCACACCGCGACCGCGGCCAGCGGATACAGGCCGGTGGCGGGCAGCGCGGCCCGGCGCAGCAGCCAGGCCGCGGCGAACCCGAGCGCGCCGCCGACGGCCGCGCCGGCCAGCAGCTCGTAGACCACCAGCAGCGGGGTGGACCAGGTGACCGCGCCGCCCGAGGCCAGCAGCACCACGGCCAGATAGACCGGGGCGTCGTTGAGGCCGGACTCCAGTTCCAGCGCGCCGGCCAGTTTCCGGCTCACCCCGACCGAGCGCAGCACGCTGAACACCGCGGCCGCGTCGGTGGAGGACAGCACCGCGCCCCACAGCAGCGCGGTGCGCCAGTCCAGCGACAACACGAAGTGCAGCGCCGTTCCGGTGACCGCGACGCTGACCACAACGGCCACAGTGGACAGTGCGATACCCAGTCCCAGCGCGGGTTTCACGGTCGACCACCGGGTGGTCACGCCGCCCTCGGTGAGGATGAGCACCAGCGCGGCGATGCCGAGGGACTGGGTGAGTGCGGCGTTGTCGAACCGGATGCCCAGGCCGGATTCGCCCAGCGCGAGCCCGATTCCCAGGTACAGCAACAACGAGGGCAGGCCGAGTTTCACCGACACCCGAACCGCGAGCACCGCGACAAGCAGGACGACAGCGGCGATCCCGAGAACGAATGACAGTTCGGCCATCTGGCGCCCTTCCGGCGTTGGCGATCGGGGGGACACGTCCATTGTGGCCCGGAAATCGGCCGAAATGGGCAAATGTGACCGATCTACTCTCCGCGCATCAGCTCGCTGACCCGGTCGGCCAGGCCCTCCGGCGGCCGGTCGACGGACACGACCTTGTCCCGGCCGCGCTGCCCGGCCACGATCTCCAGCCGGCCCCGGCGCACGCCCAACGCCTTGGCCAGCACCCGGCACACCGCCTCGTTCGCCCTCCCGTCCACCGCAGGCGCGGCCACCGCGACCAGCAGCGACGAGCCACGCGGACCGTCCCACCGGCCGCCCACCGCGTCCCGGCGAGCGCCCGGCCGTACCCGGATGCCGATTCTCATCCCGCGCGCACCGCGTCGCCAGCCGGCCGTCCCCGAACCGGGCGGACGCGGCGTTTCCGTTCCGGGTGCGCGAAAAGTTTCACCGGCAGCGCAAAGTATCCGGCCGAAAACGCCCCGGCCAGGTGGATCACCGCCTCGCTAGTCCTTGCGCCCGCTCAGGGGGCGACCTCGGTGGCCCGGACCGGATCGGCGGGATACGGCGCGGGACCGGCGACCTTGGCCAGTTCGGCGCCCAGGAATTCGGCCAGCGACTGGCCGACCTGAGCCGCCTTTGCCGTCAAGGCGCGATACACGTCATTGGGCACCCGAATCCGAACATCCACCGCCATGACATCCAGTATTCCGGTGCGGGCACAACGCATGTCAATCCGCCAAAAAGTGGTTGTGGGCGCCACGGCGAAAACTCACCGCGACGCCCACGAAACCAATCACACCTTGGTGACGCGCATCCACACACCATCGGCGTCGGTCACCGCACCGTGCGCGGCACCCTCCGGCGCGTCGGCCGCCGGACCGTAGGACACGTTGTCCGTCAACGTTTCCGTCCGCAGGAACGCCTCGTGCGTACGCGCCGCGGACAGCACGCCCGGCTCGGCCCACAATTGCAGGGTGATCCGGTCGGACACGTCAAGACCGGCATCGCGCCGGGCCTGCTGCACCGCGCGCAGCACGTCCCGGACCACGCCCTCGGCCGCCAGTTCCGGAGTCACCGCGGTGTCCAGCACGACCAGGCCGTTGCCGCCGGGCAACGCGGCCGTGGCGCCGGGATCGGTGGCCACCAGCCGCCGTTCGAACTCGCCCGCACGCAACTCGATGCCCGCGGCCACCACCGTGCCGTGCCCGGTGGCCGACCACTCGCCGCTCTTCACCGCGCGGATCACCTTCTGGGTGTCGGCGCCCAGCCGGGGACCGCAGGCCCGCGCGTTCACCGCGATGTCGAAATGGCCGTGCGCGGCCACATCCTCGTCCAGCACCACGTCCTTGACGTTCACCTCGTCGCGGATCAGGTCCAGGTAGGGGCGCAACGCCTCGGCCTGCTCGGCGGCCACCGTGAGCCTGGCCAGCGGCAGCCGCACCCGCAGCTTGTTGGCCTTGCGCAGGGAAAGCGCGGCCGAGCAGACCCGGCGCACTTCGTCCATTGTGGACACCAGCGCCGCGTCCGCGGGCAGCCCCAACGGATCCGGCCAGTCGGCCAGGTGCACCGAACGCTCACCGGTCAGCCCGCGCCACACCGACTCGGTGGTCAGCGGCAGCAGCGGCGCGGCGACCCGGCAGGTCACCTCCAGCACCGTGTGCAGGGTGTCCACCGCGTCCTTCTCCCCGGCCCAGAACCGATCCCGGGACCGGCGCACGTACCAGTTGGTGAGCACCTCGAGGAACCCCTCGACCGCGGCGCACGCGCCGGACAGGTCGTAGTTGTCCAGCGCCGCGGTCACGTCCACCACGAGTTCGTGCGTGTGGGCCAGGATGTAGCGGTCCAGCACGTGCTTGGAATCCGTGCGCCACTGGCCTTCCACGCCCTCGGCGTTGGCGTAGAGGGCCAGGAAGTACCAGGAGTTCCACAGCGGCAGCACGGCCTGGCGCACCGAGTCGCGGATGCCCTTCTCGGTCACCGCCAGGTTTCCGCCGCGCAGCACCGGCGAGGACATCAGGAACCAGCGCATGGCGTCCGAGCCGTCCCGGTCGAACACCTCGTTGACGTCCGGGTAGTTGCGTAGCGACTTGGACATCTTGCGTCCGTCGTCGCCAAGCACGATGCCGTGCGCGATGCAGTTACGGAACGCGGGCCGGTCGAACAACGCGGTGGCCAGCACGTGCATGTTGTAGAACCAGCCACGGGTCTGCGCGTTGTACTCGACGATGAAGTCGCCCGGGTAGTGCCGGTCGAACCAGTCGGCGTTCTCGAACGGGTAGTGCACCTGGGCGTAGGGCATCGACCCGGAGTCGAACCAGCAGTCCAGCACCTCCGGCACCCGCCGCATGGTGGACCTGCCGGTCGGGTCGTCCGGGTTGGGCCGGGTCAGCTCGTCGATGGCCGGGCGGTGCAGATCCGCAGGCCGCACCCCGAAGTCGCGCTCCAGCTCGTCCAGCGAGCCGTACACGTCGGTGCGCGGGTAGGCCGGGTCGTCGGACTGCCAGACCGGGATCGGCGAACCCCAGTACCGGTTGCGGGAGATGTTCCAGTCCCGCGCGTTCTCCAGCCACCGGCCCATCTGGCCGTCCCGGATGTGCTCGGGCACCCAGTTGATCTGCTGGTTCAGCTCGACCATCCGGTCGGAGAACCGGGACACCGCGATGAACCAGGAGGACAGCGCGCGCTGGATCAGCGGGGTGTCGCAACGCCAGCAGTGCGGGTAGCTGTGCACGTAGCTCTCGTCCCGCAGCAGCAGGCCCTTCTCCCGCAGGTCGCGGATGATCGGCCGGTTGGCCTCGAACACATGCATCCCGGCGTAGGGCGGCACTTCCTCGGTGAACTGGCCGTTGGAGGCCACCGGCACCACCGGCTCGATGCCGGCCGCGTCGGTGACGACCTTGTCCTCCTCACCGAAGGCGGGCGCGATGTGCACGATCCCGGTGCCGTCCTCGGTGGTGACGTAGTCGGCGGACAGGATCTGGTGCGCGTTCTCCCGGCCGGCGAAGAAGTCGAACGGCGGGGTGTAGCGGCGGCCCAGCAGTTCGCTGCCCTTGTATCGGGCCACGACGTGCTCGGCCGCGTCCTCGCCCAGTTCCCTGGCGTAGGCGCCGAGCCGGGCCTCGGCCAGCAGGTAGCGCTCGCCGGGCCTGGTGGAGGGCTCCACGGTCACGTAGTCGACCTCGGGGTTGACCGCCATGGCCAGATTGGAGGGCAGCGTCCAGGGCGTGGTGGTCCAGATCAGCGCCCGCTCGCCGGTCTCCAGCGGCATGGCCACGGTGACCGCCGGGTCCTGCCGGTCCCGGTAGGTGTTCTCGTCCATCCGGGTCTCGGAGTTGGACAGCGGCGTCTCGCACCGGGTGCAGTACCACAGGACCCGGAAGCCCTCGTAGACCAAACCCTTGTCCCACAGGGTCTTGAACGCCCAGATGACGCTTTCCATGTAGTTGATGTCGAGCGTCTTGTAGTCGTTGTCGAAGTCCACCCAGCGGGCCTGGCGGGTGACGTACTCCTGCCACTCCCGGGTGTACTGCAGCACCGAGACCCGGCAGACGTCGTTGAACCGGCCGACGCCCAGCTCGTCGATCTCGGACTTGTGCTTGATGCCCAGCTGGCGCTCGGCCTCCAGCTCGGCCGGCAGGCCGTGGCAGTCCCAGCCGAACCGGCGCTCCACCCGGTGCCCGCGCATGGTCTGGTAGCGCGGCACCACGTCCTTGGCGTAGCCGGTGAGCAGGTGGCCGTAGTGCGGCAGGCCGTTGGCGAAGGGCGGGCCGTCGTAGAACACGAACTCGTTGGCGCCGTTCTGGCCCGCGGGCCGGTTCTCGACGCTGGCGGTGAACGTGCGGTCGGCGGCCCAGTAGGCCAGGGTGGCGGTTTCCAGCGTGGGGAAGGACGGCTGGGCGGGCACCCCGGCCACATCACCCAGCTGCGCCTTGGGGTAGCTCATCGCGGCACTCCTCGTATGGCTTCGCAATCCGTCCATACGGGGACGACACGCCGTTTTCCGGCGTCCCGCGGTACCACCCCGCTTGCGCGCGAAGACCGCGAAGGATCCGCGCGCCACTCGTTCGCCGGCTGTGACGGGCCGGACCCGTCCGGTTCTACTGAGGCCGAGACGACCCGTTCTTCCGGAGGCTCCCCGGTGATGGCCGGATCGACGCCTGTGTGCGCTCCAGCCTAACGGGTCCCGGCAAACCGGTTATTCCCGCGTGCCCCGCCGGGACAGCGCGGCCAGCCGGCGATCCGGGGCGCACCGCGAACACGGGGTGAAGCCCAGTTCGCGGGCCTCCCGCACCGGCAGGCCCAGCGTCGGGCGGCCGGCCAGCCAGGAACACGCGGCCAGGTGGTAGCGCGGCCGTTCGTCGACCACCCGGACCTCGAGATCGGAGTCGCTGACCGCGAGGATGTCGGCCGCGTCGGTCTGTTCCTCGTCCGGCTCGCCGTCCGGTTCGTCGTCCAGCCCGGACAAGTCCGGTGGCCCGGTCTCGCCGGGCTCGGACGGCGAGGCGTCGCCGACCCCGGAACCGGAGTCGGCGACGTCGTCGTATTCGGCCTGTTCGGCCCGGTCTCTCGCGGCCAGTGCAACCCGCCTGCGGCGCAGGTAGTCCACGAACAGCAGGACCGCGGCGATCAGGCTGACCGCGACCGAGAGCCAGGCCCACACCATTGAGGTGCTCACCAGGGCCAGTACCAGCAGCGCGAACGCCGCCAGTACCAGCACCAGCACAATGACCAGCACTGGTCATCCCTCGCCGCTGGTTGTTCTTCTTCGATACGGAATGATCAGTACTGCCGCGAACTCAGCCGGCTTCGGCGCGCGGCCCGAAGGAGTACCCGCTGTTGGCGGCCCGGCTCTCCGAGGGCGCCGCGGAACCACGCTCGTTGAGGTCCCGCAGACTGGATTCGAGGAATGTCCGCAACCTGGTCCGGTACTCGCGCTCGAACGTGCGCAGCGTCTCGAGTTCCTTCTCCAGGGCCTTCTTCTCGGTCGTCATCGCACCGAGCAGTTCGTTGTGCTTGCGCTGCGACTCGCGCTCCAGCGTGGTCGCCTTGTCCCTGGCCTGGCGCTCCAGCGTCTCGGCCCGGGACCGGGCCTCGTTGAGCATGGTCTCGGCCCGGGTGCGGGACTCGTTGACCATCGTGTCGGACTTGGCGCGTGCCTCCGACAGCAGTTGCTCGGACTTGGTCCGGGCCTCGGCCAGCATGCCGTCGGCCTCGGCCTTGGCCTCGCCGGTCAGCCGGTCGGCCATTTCCTGGGCCAGGCCCAGGACCTTGGCCGCCTGCACGTGGTGGTCGCCCCCGCCCATCGGGCCCGGGGTGGTCTCCTCCATGGAGGAGGGCGGCGGAACGGGCGCCAGCCGGCGCGACGGCGCCTCCTGCACGACCGGGGCAGCGGACCGGGCCCCATCCAGGTCCGCGCGCGCCGAGTCGAGCTGCTGGTCGAGCTGCTCGACCTGCTGGCGAAGCTCGTTGTTCTCCTCGATAAGGCGGGCCAGCTCGGCCTCGATGAGGTCGAGGAAGGCGTCGACCTCGTCCTCGTTGTAGCCCCGCTTACCAATAGGAGGCTTGCTGAACGCGACGTTGTGCACGTCAGCGGGGGTCAAGCCCATCAGATCACCTCACGCACTCGCGGCTGTTATACCCGGTCCCCGTCTCAACCCGGGTACGCCAATCGCATCAGTATGAACACAACCAGCAGGAGCACCATAATCGATACGTCCAGCCCCACGCCCCCGATTCGCACCATCGGTATCACCCGACGGGCCAAGCGGACGGGAGGATCAGTCACTGTGTAGATGGTCTCCAGCGTGACCGCAACCCCGCCGGCCGGCCGCCACTCCCGGGCGAAGGCCCGGACGAGCTCGACGACGACACGCGCGGTGAGCAGCAGCCAGAAGACGAAAAGCAGGTAGTACAGCACGGTGCGGGCGGTCTCCACAGTGACAACTGTGCCACTAGTACAGGCCGCGCCGCCGCCCGACCCTACTTCAGGCCGACTGTGAGAATAATCGTGCCCCTCCGGGTGTCGCGACGGGCGTGTCGCAACTCGCGGAGGGGCAGCGATCAGCCGAAGAAGCCGCCCTCGGCGATCCGGCGACGGTCCTCGGCGGTGACGTCAACATCCGGCGGTGAGATCAAGAACACTTTGTTCGTGACCTTGTCCATCGACCCGCGCAGCCCGAACGCCAGTCCGGCGGCGAAATCCACCAGCCGCTTGGCATCCGCGTCGTCCAGGTCGGTAAGGTTGATGATCACCGGGGTGCCTTCCCGGTACCGCTCCCCGATGGTCCGTGCCTCCAGGTAACTGCGCGGGTGCAGCGTGGTGATCTTGGACAGCGGGTGCGCGGCCGGTTCCGGGGCGGGCCGGGGGCGAGCCATCGGCTCGACCTGTGGCTGCTCGGCCAGTGCGCCGCGAACCGGGGTCACCGTGCGGGAGCCGCCCTCCGGCGTCCACGGACGGCGAGCGCGGGGCTCGGCGTCGTAGCCGAAGTCGTCGGCGGGCTCCAGCCGGGACACCGGCCGGGGGCTGCGCAGCGGGCGACGGCTGGCGTAACCGTCGTAGCCGTCCGAGTCCGCGGCGGCGTAGGCGGAGCCGTACCCGCCGTAGCCGTCCTCCTCGTACTCGTCCAGCTCATCGGCGGGCATCATCCCGAAGTAAGCCTTCAGTTTCTGCAACGCGCTCATGGCTGCCCCTCCTCCACGCTTGCCTGGGAGGCTAGCTCCCTGGTACCGAGCAGCGCCGTTCCGACACGCACACAGGTGGACCCCCACCCGATAGCGGCTTCCAGATCCCCGCTCATTCCCGCTGACATCACTATGGCCCCTTGATGATCTGTGCGCAGCCGATCAGCCGCATCTGCCAGCCGTTCGAAGTACGGTTCGGGCGGCTGACCCAGCGGCGCGACCGCCATCACGCCCCGCAACTCCAGAGACGCCTCGGACGCGATCCGGTTGGCCAGACTCGGCAATTCCGGCAGCGGCACACCACCGCGGGCCGGGTCACCGTCCAAACTGGCCTGAATCAGCACGCCCAGCGGCTCGCTTCGCTCGCGCTTGTCCAACGCGGTGGCCGCCGCCCTGGCCAGCGCGTCGGCCAGCCGCTCGGAGTCCACCGACTGGACCGTGTCCGCCCAGCGCACCACCGACCGGGCCTTGTTGCGCTGCAACCGGCCGACCATCTGCCAGCGCGCCCCCGCGTCCGGCCGCAGCCGGTCGAACTCGGGGATCTTGCCGACCGCCTCGGGGTCCCGGTTCTCGGCGAACTCGGTCAGCCCCAGATCGGACAGCAGCGCGACGTCGGACGCCGGGAAGGTCTTGGTGACCGCGAGCAGCGACACCTCGGCCGGATCCCGGTCCGCCGCGGCACACGCCCTGGCGATGCGATCCCGGACCGCGGCGAGGTTCGCGGCGATGTCGGCTCGACGGTCGGTCATGACGGCAGTCCTCACTTCACCTCCGGGGTCCAGGCGGTACCTAGTGACAACAGCAGTCACATACGCCTCAGATACCCCTTTTTTCAACCCATGTGACAGCGGCGATGCGTCCGGTGGCGCCTTCCCTGCGGTGTGAGTACAACGTGCGGTCCTCGACGGTGCAGCGTGGATCGAGTCCGATCTTGGCGATTCCGGCGTTCGCGAGCTGCTGCCAGAGGCCCGCCCGCAGGTCGAGGCCGGGGGTGCCGGAGCGGGTGCGGCTGGCCGAGCCGGGCAGGTGGGCCGCCACATCGGCCTGCATGGCGGCGGGCACCTCGTAACACTCGCCGCAGACCGCGGGCCCGAGCAGCGCCTCGACCCGGCCGATCTCGGCCCCGGCCTGGGCCATCGTGGCCAGCGCGGCGGGCAGCACGCCCACCCGGGCGCCGACCCGGCCGGCGTGCACGGCGGCGACCACCCCGGCCTCGGCATCGGCCAGCAGCACCGGCACGCAGTCGGCCACCAGCACCGCAACGGCCAGCCCGGGCACGGCGGTCACCAGGACGTCGGTGGCCTCGACCGGCTCGGTGCGCGGACCGTCGACCACGGTGACCGTGCGGCCGTGCACCTGTTCCATCCAAATCACCCGGTCGGGTGACAGGCCGAGCTCTCCGGCGAGCCTGGAGCGATTCTTCTCGACCGCCTCCGGTTCGTCGCCGACATGGGCGCCGAGGTTGAAGGAGTCATACGGCGCGACGGATCGACCGCCCGCCCTTGTGGTCACGACACGACGAACCCGCACACCCGAAACCCTATCCGGGGTCTCGGCGTGTGCGGGTCCGATGTTGATGCTTTGTGAGCTCAGCGACGCATGAACGGCGGCACGTCGACCTCGTCGTCGGGGTCGTCGGCCACCGGGACCGCCCGGCTGGGCAGGCCGCCCGTGGTGCCGGTGGGCTGCTGGTTGGACGTCGGCAGGTTCGGCCGGTTGCCACTGGGCGGCGCCGAGGCGTCCCGCTGGCTGCCGTAGCCGTAGGAGCTCTGGTAACCGGGCTGCTGCGGGTCGGGACCCGGCTGCTGCCGCGGCGGCGGGTCGGTCGGGCGGGCCGGCGGACGCTGCTGCTCTGCCTGCGCGGCCGGAGCGGACGCGGTCGGCTGCGGCTGGCCCTGGCCCAGCTGGCCGGACTCGGCCGAGGCGACCGCGGCCCGCGAGGAGCCGACCACCCTCGGGTCCAGCTTCTTGTGCGTCGGGCCGCCGCTGTCGAACCCGGCCGCTATCACGGTGACGCGCACCTCGTCGCCGAGCGAGTCGTCGATCACCGTGCCGAAGATGATGTTGGCCTCGGGGTGCGCGGACTCCTGGACCAGCGAGGCGGCCTCGTTGATCTCGAACAGGCCCAGATCCGAGCCACCGGCGATGGCCAGCAGCACGCCGTGCGCGCCGTCCATGGACGCTTCCAGCAGCGGCGAGTTGATCGCCTTCTCCGCGGCCTGGATGGCTCTGCCCTCGCCCCGGGCCGAGCCGATGCCCATCAAGGCACTGCCCGCCCCGGACATGACGCTCTTCACGTCGGCGAAGTCCAGGTTGATCAGACCGGGGGTGGTGATCAGATCGGTGATGCCCTGGACGCCGGAGAGGAGCACCTCGTCCGCGGAGCGGAACGCGTCCATCAGGCTGACCCCCGCGTCTCCCAGCTGCAGCAGCCGGTCGTTGGGGATCACGATCAAGGTGTCGCACTCGTTGCGCAACTCGGTTATACCGTCGTCGGCCTGCTTGGCCCGGCGCTTGCCCTCGAAAGAGAACGGCCTGGTCACCACGCCGATGGTGAGCGCACCGAGTTTGCGCGCGATGGAGGCCACCACGGGGGCGCCACCGGTGCCGGTGCCACCGCCCTCACCCGCGGTGACGAAGACCATGTCGGCGCCCTTGAGCACCTCTTCGATCTCTTCGCGGTGATCCTCGGCTGCCTTGTGCCCGACCTCCGGGTTGGCCCCGGCGCCGAGCCCGCGGGTCAGTTCGCGGCCAATATCCAGTTTGACGTCGGCGTCCGACATCAGCAGGGCCTGAGCGTCGGTGTTCACCGCGATGAACTCGACACCCTTGAGCCCAACCTCGATCATCCGGTTGACGGCGTTGACTCCGCCGCCGCCGATGCCGACGACCTTGATCACCGCGAGGTAGTTGTGCGGGGGCGTCATCGGATCCGCCTTCCTGATCGTGGCTGCCCTTGTCCGTGCGCAGGTGTTCACGTCGCCGGCTCGACCACGTCCTGTCCGAGTTCCGGTCCAACTCTGAACCTCAACCAGAGCTTCAGAGTTATGTCAACCCCGTACTTCGAACTGGACGGTAGGCGTAGGAAAACGCCGGGTCCAGCAGCCACGCCGTAGCACCAGGGACGTTCTGCTCACGCTACGTCGGCAACCGTGCCCTGGCCCTTGCGCCTTCCGCAGCTTACCGATCACGGTCGGTCAACTGTTACCGAACTTCGGGGGTATTCGAAGTGTCCCCGTCCGACCTAAGAACGGACACGTCCGAAGCCGAATCCCTGCCATCGGAGGCGAAACCATGCTGTCCAAGACGCTCACCCGGGTGCTGGCCGGTGCCATGCTGGCCGGTCTGCCGCTGCTCGGCGCGGTCCCGGCCAGTGCGGCCCCGGCCCCGCACGCGGTCACCACGGTCTACTACGACAACGAGGCGGGCAGCGGCTGGTCGGCCGCGGTCACCCAGGCGGTGGCGAACTGGAACGCCGCGCTGACCAACGTGAAGTTCGCCGCGGGCGACTCCAGCAACTCCACGGTCGATCTGGTCGCGGACAGCGGCTGGCCGGAGACCGAGACCTCGCAACCCGGGTCCGGCACGGTGTACCTGGGCCAGGAGGCGGTCACCGAGGGGTACGACAAGACCCGGATCACCGCCCACGAACTGGGCCACATCCTGGGCCTGCCGGACAACTACAACGGCGACTGCTCGCTGTTGATGTCCGGGCACAGCGCGGGCACCGCGTGCACCAACGCCATACCGGCGGCCAGTGAGGCCAGCCAGGTCGACTCGATCTTCGCCGGCGGCGGCGCGGCGGTGCGGCCCCGGGTCTACCGCGAGGTCGCGGCGGCCCACTGACCGATCCGCGGCGGGCCGGGTCGCGCGGCCCGGCCCGCCGCGGCGGCCTGAGTCAGTTCACGCGCGATTGACTCAACTGTCGGCGGCGCACCGTTGTGACCGGCCGTAATCGGTCGCGGCCGGCGCACACCGGCTGCGGCCGATCGGCGACATACCGCTCGATCCGGTCAGCCGCCGAGGATTCGGCCAGGTGACCCATCCGTCGTAATGCTCCGCTCGGGGGTTGCCGGTCAGCACCGAGCGGGCCATTCTCAGCCGGTGATTACTCTCCGCAGGAGAGCCGCGCTGCTCGCCGGAGTCGTCGTGTTGGCCTCCGCCGGAGCCATCGCGGTCTGGCAACCCTGGCAGCCCGCCACTCCGGCCGCCGCACCCCCGGCCCCCAGCACCTCCGCCGCCGCCCCGGACCAGTCCGCCGCCTATCTGGCCGCCGACGGGGTCCGCTCCGACTGGGTGCTGACCGAGAACCAGCGGCCGGGCACCACCAAATGGAAGATCACCGGCGCCCCGGCCACCGGCGGCATCGCCGGATTCGCCGATGTCACCTACGCCCAGGTCGGGCAGAACGTCACCTTCTACGTCAACAGCAGCGCGCCCAGCTTCCACGTGGAGGCCTACCGGGTCGGCTACTACCAGGGCAACGGCGCGCGGCTGGTGTGGCAGTCCGGCGTGGAATCGGGCCAGCAGCAACCGGCCTGCCCGGTCGCCCCGGGCACCAACATGGTGGCCTGCGACAACTGGTCTCCCTCGTTCACCCTGCGCATTCCCAGCGACTTCCCGCAGGGCGACTACCTGTTCAAACTGGTCGGCGCGTTCAACGAGCAGAGCTACGTGCCGCTGACCATCTGGCAGCCGGACAGCCACGGCACCTACCTGATCAAGAACGACGTGTTCACCTGGCAGGCCTGGAATCCCTACGGCGGCTACGACTACTACCAGGGCGTCGGCTCCTGCCCGGCCCGGGTGTATCCGCTGTGCTCGCGGGCCCGGGTGGTGTCCTACGACCGGCCCTACGACTTCGCCGACGCGGGCGGCCAGGGCACCGGGGACTTCCTGTGGCTGGAGGCGCCGCTGGTGCGGTTCATGGAGCAGCATGGGCTGGACGTGTCCTACGCGACCGATGTCACCGTGGCCGAGCATCCGGATTTTCTGGGCAACCACAAGGTGTTGCTGTCCCTCGGGCATGACGAGTGCTGGTCGTTGCAGGAGCGGCAGGCGGCGGTGGCGGCCTATCAGAAGGGGATGAATCTGGCCTTTTTCGGGGCCAGCGCGGTGTTGCGGCACGTGCGCACCCAGGCCTCGCCGATGGGGGCCGACCGGGAAGCGGTGGACTATCGCGATTCCACCCAGGATCCGTTGAACGGCAAGGGAAATCCGCTGGAGGTCACCGGCAACACGTGGACCTCGCCACCGGCCGGCTGGTCGGAGACACCGTTCGTCGGCGAGTCCTACAACGGATTCCTGGAACCGAAGGTGACCAAGGATCTGACCGTGGTGAACGCGGGCTCGTGGATCTTCCGGGGCACCGGACTGGCCAACGGGGCCGGGGTGCCCAACGCCATCGGGTCCGATGTGGACAGTCTGGCCGGAAACGACACCTACCCGCCCGATGTCGAGGTGCTGGCCCATTCCACCCTGCCGGTGAACCAGGCCCAGGCCAACACCAGGCAGGGCGGCAACTTCTTCTCCGACATGACCTATTACAGCGATCCGGCCAGCGGGGCCGGGGTGTGGGACAGCGGCACCAACAACTGGATTCCGGCGCTGACCCCGTGCGCGAATCAGGCGGGCTGCCCGGCGGCCGGGGTGAGGCAGATGACCACGAACCTGATGCTGTTGTTCGGTCAGGGACCGGCGGGCAAGATCAGCCCGTCCACCGGGAACCGGGCCCAGTTCTATCCCAACCGGTCCTGACCCTTCCCTTGCTCAGCTTTCCGTGGAAACAGCCGTTTGGTCGGTCAGGGGCTACGAGCGCGGTTTCTACGACCGGATCGTCGGCAACGTGGGGCTGGAGACGTCATAGACCTTGCCCGGCTGGGAGAGCAGCGCGGCCAGCACCGCGGCCTTGCGGGCCGAGTCGTCGGCGCTGCCCCAGCGCACCGTGCGTCCGCCGGACATGCCGAACTGCACGCTGCCCGCGGTCTGCGCGCCGATCGAGATCACCTGGGGGCGCACCTGCGCCGGCAGCGCGGACAGCACCGAAACCACCGCCCGGGTCAGCGGGTCGTTCGGCGAGGCCGAGGGCAGTTGGATCACCGGCAGGCCGGGCGGGGCGGCGGGCACGGTGGCGTAGTCGAAGCCGGTGGCGTCCACCAGGTGCACACCCGACGCGGTGGTCAGCACGCCGATCGGGTCCCGCTCGGTGACCTCGATCAGCACCGTGGAGGGCCACTCCCGCACCACGTCCACCCCGGCCACCCGGGGCAGCCTGGCCACCCGGGCGATGATGGAGTCGGTGTCCAGCCGCAACATCGGGTCGCCCATCGGCACCTGGGCCGCGCCGCGCACCGCGTCGGCGGTCAGCGATTCGTTGCCGGACACGTCGACCGTGCGCACGCCGAGCAGCGGGGTGAACAGCACCACCAGGAACAACGCGGCCAGGCCCAGGATCACGGCCAGCGCGCCCCAGCGGCGGGCCAGAATGCGGCGGCGGGTGGGCTTGCGGCGGCGCGTCGACCGGGACCGGCCGGCGCGGGGGCGGGCGGAACCGCCGGAGCGGTCGCGGTCCGGGCCGGGGCGTTCGGCCCGGGCCCGGATGTCCTCGGCCGTGCGGTTGCGCGGCGCACGCGAGGACTCGCTCAGGCGGGCGGTGCCTTCGGCCGCGTCCTCCTCGGTGGACCGGACCCGCGAACGCGGGCCAGACCGGGCCGCACGAGGGTCGGAGCCGGTCCGGTTCTCGTTGTCCGTGCCAGCACGAGTGGCGCGGCCTTCGGTGTCGGCGCGAGAGCCGGAGCGGGGGGTGCGGGCCGAGTCGTCGGTGCCGGTGGGGCGGGCGCGGCCGGTCTTGGCCTGTTTGGCCTCGCGGGCCGCGCGCGCGGCCCGGGCCTGCTGACCGGCCTTGGTTTCCCGGTGCTCACCGTCCGGTGTTGGCGATGCGGTGCGCGGCCGGCGAGTCCGCCCGCTGGCCGGACCGGCCCGGCGGCCGGGCTCCGCACGGCGCGCCGAGGACTCCGACGGCGACGGGCCGCCGGACTCCGGCTCGTCCGGCTCGTCACTCACCCTCGGCGGACTCCTTGTCCAGCGCGGCCAGGATCTCCGCGCCGAGAATGGTCACGTCCCCCGCGCCCATGGTCAGCACCAGATCGCCCGGGCCCACCAGCCCGGCGACCAGCCCGGGCACCTTGTCGAAGGCGGGCTCGTAGTGCACGTGCTCGGCCGGCAGCGCCACCGCGTCGGCCACCAGGCGGCCGGTCACCCCGGCGATCGGCTCCTCGCGGGCGCCGTACACGTCCAGCACGATCACCTCGTCGGCCAGGGCCAGCGCCTCGCCGAACTCGGCGGCGAAATCCTTGGTACGGGAGTACAGGTGCGGCTGGAAGATCACCAGCAGCCTGCCCTCGCCGGTGACCAGCCGGGTGGCGGTCAGCTGCGCGGCCACCTTGGTCGGGTTGTGCGCGTAGTCGTCGTAGACCCGGATGCCGCCGGCCCGGCCCTTGAACTCGAACCGCCTGCGCACCCCGCCGAACGCGGCCAGCCCCTCGACCAGCCCGTCGCCCGGCGCGCCCAGTTCCAGCCCGGCCAGCAGCGCGGCCGCCGCGTTGAGCGCCATGTGCTTGCCGGGCACCGCGACCCGCAGCGGGATCGTCTCCTCGCCGATCCACACGGTCAGCTCGCCCCCGCCGGCCCGCTCGTCGCTGGTGCCGCCGACCGGCCGGAAGTCCGAGAGGATCGCGTCGTGGTCGCCGGTGGCGGAGAACCCGTAGCGGCGCACCCGCACCCCGGCCGCCTCGGCCCGGTCGGCCAGCGCGGCCGAACCCGGGTCGTCGGCGCAGGCCACCAGCACCCCGCCCGGCTCGATCCGGCCGACGAACTCGTCGAACACCTTCACGTAGGAGTCGATGGTGCCGTGGTGATCGAGGTGGTCGGCCTCCACGTTGGTGACC
The DNA here is from genome assembly GCA_035551355.1 of Pseudonocardiaceae bacterium. Classification (GTDB taxonomy): domain Bacteria; phylum Actinomycetota; class Actinomycetes; order Mycobacteriales; family Pseudonocardiaceae; genus DATATV01. The sequence goes on from DASZNF010000125.1 coordinate 51,007, forward strand.
ACCGCGACCTGGGGCGAGAAGGCCAGGAACGAGCCGTCGCTCTCGTCGGCCTCGGCCACGAAGGCCGCGCCGGTGCCGTGATGGGCGTTGGCGCCGGACTCGTTCAGGTCCCCGCCGATGGCGAACGACGGGTCCAGCCGGCAGTGCTGCAACGCCACGGTGAGCATCGAAGTGGTCGAGGTCTTGCCGTGGGTGCCGGCCACACAGGCGACCTGGCGCCCGGTCATCAGCTCGGCCAGCGCCTGGGACCGGTGCAGCACGGTGATGCCGCGCTCCCGGGCCGCCACCAGCTCCGGGTTGTCCGGCCGGATCGCGCTGGACACCACCACGACCTGCGGGCCGTCGGCCAGCAGGTCCAGGTTGTCCGGGTGCTGGCCGACGGCGATCGTCGCGCCCTGCGCGCGCAGCGCCAGCACGGTGCGCGAATCCTTGGCGTCGGAACCGGACACCGCCGCGCCGCGGGCCAGCAGGATCCGGGCGATACCGCTCATCCCGGCCCCGCCGATCCCCACGAAATGCGCCCCCTTGAGGACGTCGGCAGTCATTTTCGGATCGCCTCCAGCACCATTTTGGCCAGCACCTCGTCGGCCACCCGATGTCCACTGCCCTGGGCCGCGATGCTCATCTCGTGCAGCCTGTGGTTGTCCTTGAGCAGTGGGATCAACAACTCGGCCACCTTGGCCGAGGTCAGTTCCGCGTCCAGCACCGAAAGCGCGCCGCCGGCTTCGATGATCGACTGCGCGTTGAGCGCCTGTTCGCCGTTGCCGTGCGGCAGCGGCACGTACACCGCGGGCAGGCCGACCGCGGACACCTCGGCCACGGTCATCGCGCCGGAGCGGCACAGGATCGCGTCGGCGGCCGCGTAGGCCAGGTCCATCCGGTCCATGTACGGGAAGGTCACGTACGGCGGCGCGCCCGGAACCTGTTGCACGGCAACGCTGTTCTTGCGGCCGTACACGTGCAGCACGCCGATGCCCGCGTTGCCGAGCTCGTGCGCGGCGCCGGACACGGCGACGTTGAGCGAGCGGGCGCCCTGCGAGCCGCCGGTGACGAACAGCACCGGGGCCTCGGGGTCCAGGCCGAAGTGCTTGCGCGCCTGACCGCGCAGCGCCCACCGGTCCAGCGAGGTGATGGACTGGCGCAGGGGAATGCCGATCACCTCGGCGTTGGCCAGCCCGGTGCCCGGCCCGGCCGCGGCCACCCGCACGGCGTACCGGGCGCCGACCTTGTTGGCCAGCCCGGGCCGCACGTTGGCCTCGTGCACCACGATCGGCACCCGGCCCCGCGCGGCCAGGTAGGCCGGCAGCGACACGTAGCCGCCGAACCCGACCACCACGTCGGCCTTGACCCGCTCCAGCACCGCCCGGGTGGCCTGGATCGCGCCGCGCACCCGCAGCGGCAGCTTGAGCAGGTCCGGGGTGGGCTTGCGGGGCATCGGCACCGGCGGGATCAGTTCCAGCTCGTAGCCGCGCTGCGGCACGATCGTCTTCTCCAGGCCCCGTTCGGTGCCCAGGGCCACCACCCGGGCGTCCGGGCGCAGCCGCTTGACCGCGTCGGCCAGCGCCAGCGCGGGCTCGATGTGCCCGGCCGTGCCGCCCCCGGCCACCACCACGACCGGACCCTGGCTGTACAGCTCGGTGCCGGAGAACCGCTGGGTGTAGTGCGTGTCGCTCACCGGCTGCCTCCTTCCCCGGACCGTCCACCGGCACGAGGAGAACCGTGCCGTCCTGCCGCCCATCGTTCCGCACCGCCTCGACCGCCCGTGCGGCGGCGGTCGGCGGCGCTGCCCCGGCGGCGTTCCTCGCCCGCGGCGGCCACCGAACCGCGGCCGGCCGAGCGGGGCGCGGCCGGGCGGCCACCGGCCCGGGGCGGGGCCGACGGGCGGGTCCGGCGGCGCTGGGTGGGTGGCTGATAGACCTCGGGAGCGGCCAGGTTGAGCAGGCCGCCGACCCGGCCCGGGCCCACGCTGCGCAGCGCGGCCACCGCCTCCGGCTCGTGCCGGGCGATGTTGGCCAGGATGCCGAACACGAGCATGGTGATGACCAGCGACGAGCCGCCGTAGGAGATCATCGGCAGCGGGATGCCGGTCACCGGCAGCAGCCCGACCACGTAGCCGACGTTGATGCCGGCCTGCGCGACCAGCCAGGTGGTCAGGGTGGAGGCGACCAGCCGGTTCCACGGGTCGATGTTGCGGGTGGCGATGCGCATGCCGACCACCGCGACCATGGCGAACAGGCCCAGTACCAGGGCGCAGCCGATGAAGCCGAGTTCCTCGCCGATCAGCGCGAAGATGAAGTCGGTGTGCACGTTGGGCAGGTAGCGGTACTTGGCCGAGCCCATGCCGAGGCCCTGGCCGAACAGCCCGCCGTTGGCCAGCGCGTACAGCGACTGGCTGGACTGGTAGGCGGCGCCTGCGGTGTCCGCGCCCGGTTTGAGGAAGCTCAGCACCCGTTCCAGCCGGTAGGGCGCGCTGATGGCCAGCACCACCAGGCCCCCGAGACCGCCGGCCAGGATCACCGCGAACAGCCGCAGCTGCGCGCCCACGAACCACAGCAGCGCGATCAGCACCACGCCAAGGGTGATGGTCGAGCCGAGGTCGGGCTGCAGGATGACCAGGGTGAACATCAGCAGCGCCACCGGCACCACCGGGACCAGCAGATGCCGGTACTGGTGCAGCACGGCGCGCTTGTTGACCAGCACGTGCGCACCCCACAGGGCCAGCGACAGCTTGGCCACCTCCACCGGCTGGATGGAGATCGGGCCGATGGCGAACCAGCGCCCGGAGCCGGACACGTTGTGCCCGAACGGGGACAGCACCAGCAGCAGCACGATGACCGACAGAGTCACCGCGGGCCCGCCGAGGGACCGGATCCGGCGCAGCGGCACCCGCATGCCCAGCCAGAACACCAGAAGCCCGAGCAGCGCGAACGCCAGCTGCTTCTTGAACAGCGCGTACACCGAGGTGCCGCCGTTCTGCACGGAGGCGACCGAGGAGGCCGAGGCGACCATCACCAGGCCGATCGCGGTGAGCAGGCCGAACACGGCCAGCACCAGGTGGAACGAGGCCAGCGGACGGCCTAGCCAGGCGGTCAGCGGCCCCAGCGCGCCCCGCAGCCGGTTCACCCGGCTGGGCGCGCGTTGGGATCTGGCGGGGCGGGTCACCGCGCTGGTCACCGAGCCTCCAGCCGATCGTCCGCCAGCAGCGCCACCGCGTCGGCGAACGCCCGCCCCCGGTGTCCGTAGTCGGTGAACATGTCCCAAGACGCACCGGCGGGCGCCAGCACCACGGCGTCACCCGGCCGGGCGAGGTCCCGGGCCGCGCGCACCACCTGGGACATCACGGTCATGGCGTCATCGTCTCCCGAGGACACTGCGTAGACGGGGACATCCGGCGCGTGTCGCTGCAGCGCGGTCGCGATCACCTCCTGGTCCGCGCCCAGCAGTACCGCGCCGGCCAGGCGGGGCCTGGCCTCGATCACGAGCTCGTCCACGGTCGCGCCCTTGAGCAGGCCGCCGGCGATCCACACCACCCGGTCGTGGGCCCGCAGCGACGCGGCGGCCGCGTGCGGGTTGCTCGCCTTGGAGTCGTCCACATAGGCCACGCCGCCGATCTCGGCCACGGTGACCGCGCGGTGCGCGCCCGGGGTGAACGCGCGCAGTCCCTCGGCCACCGCCTTGGCCGGCACCCCGTGGGCCCGGGCCAGCGCGGCCGCGGCCAGCGCGTCGAACAGCGCGGACGGGCCGGGCGGGCGCACCTCGGCCACCTCGGCCAACGCCTCCTCGGCCGGGCCGAACGCCCGGTCGATCAGCTGCCCGTCGCGCACGCCGAGCTGACCGGCTCCGGGCTCGCCCAGCGTGATGCCGGCCTTGGTGCTCGCCGGCGACTCGGCCAGCAACCGGTCGACCAGCGGATCGTCCACCCCGGCCACGGCGATCTCGCCGGTCAGCACACCGGCCTTGGCCCGCACGTACTCGGCCATCACGCCGTGCCAGTCCAGGTGGTCCTCGGCGATGTTGAGCAGCACCCCGGCGGCCGGGCGCACCGAGGGCGCCCAGTGCAGCTGGAAGCTGGACAGCTCGACCGCGAGCACCTCGTGCTCCAGCGCGTCGATCACCGGCAATCCGACGTTGCCGCAGGCCACCGCGTCCAGCCCGGCCGCGGTGAGGATCTCGGCCAGCATGCCGACCGTGGTGGTCTTGCCGTTGGTGCCGGTGACGGCCAGCCAGGCCGGCGGGCCGGGCCGGGCGGCGCAGATCCGCCAGGCCAGCTCCACGTCGCCGATCACCTCGACCCCGGCCTCGGCGGCGGCCACCAGCAGCGGCGCGGTGGGGCGCCAGCCGGGGCTGGTCACCACCAGCGAGGTGCCCGCGGGCGGGGTGTCCAGGCCCAGCTCGGCGCGCACCTCGGGCAACACCTCGGCCAGCGCGCGCAGCCGGGGCTCGTTGCCGTCGGTCACGGTGACCCGCGCGCCCAGCGCGAGCAGCGCCCGCGCGGTGGAAACACCGGTCACCCCGGCCCCGGCGACCAGCACCTCGGCGCCGGGCGCCAGCACCGGGCTACCCGCCGCCATAGGCCAGCCATTCGCTGTAGAACAGGCCCATCCCGAACATGCAGCCCACCGCGCCGAGCAGCCAGAATCTGATGATCACCGTGGTTTCCGCCCACCCGGACAGCTCGAAATGATGGTGGAACGGGGCCATTCGGAACAATCGTCGACGGGTGGTGCGGAACACCGCGATCTGCAGCACCACCGACAGCGCCTCGACCACGAACAACCCGCCGATGACCACCATCAGCAGCTCGGTCCGGGTGGCGATGGACAGCCCGGCGAACAGGCCGCCCAGGGCCAGCGACCCGGTGTCGCCCATGAAGATCTTGGCCGGAGCCGCGTTCCACCACAGGAAGCCGACGCAGCCGCCCATCGCGGCCGCGGCCACCAGGGACAGGTCCAGCGGGTCACGCACCTGGAAACAGCCCAGCAGGCGGGCCGCGGTGGTGGCGGTGGAGCAGTCGTGCGTGGTCTGGAAGTAGGTGATGACCATGTAGGTGGCCAGCGCCATGCCGGAGGTGCCACCGGCCAGACCGTCCAGGCCGTCGGTGAAGTTCACCGCGTTGGACCAGGCGGCCACCGCGATGTAGCAGAAGATCACGAAACCGATGGCGCCGAAGGAGATGGTGGTGACATCCCGGACGTAGGACAGGTCGATCGAGGCCGGGCGCAGCCCGTTGTGGTCGGGGAACTGCACCACCAGGACGGCGAAGGTGATGGTGGCGATCAGCTGGCCGATCAGCTTCGCGGTCTTGTTCAGGCCCAGGTTGCGCTGCTTGCGGATCTTGATGAAGTCGTCCAGGAAGCCGACCAGGCCCAGCGAGGTGGTCAGCAACAGCACCAGCAGACCCGAGGCGGTGGGCCCGTTGTTGCGGCCGCCCGAGGACATCGCGGTGATCAGGTGCGCGCCGATGTAGCCGACCCAGGTGGCCACGATGATGGCCAGACCGCCCATGGTCGGGGTGCCGCGCTTGGACGCGTGCCCCTGCGGCCCCTCCTCGCGGATCTCCTGGCCGAAGCCCTGCTTGGAGAACGTCCGGATCAGGTAGGGCGTGAACAGGATGGATACGAACAACGCCAGCGCGGCGGCGATCAGGATGCCCTTCACCGAGCGTCCTCCAGCAGCTGCTCCGCCACCCGCCACAGCCTCACCGCGTTGGATGCCTTCACCAGCACGACATCACCGGGGCCCAGTTCGGCGCGCAGCAGCGCGACCGCGGCCTCGACGTCCGGCACGAGTACCGACTCCTCTCCCCATGATCCCTCGAGGTTGGCGCCCCGGTGCATGGCCGCGGCGTCCTCGCCGACCACCACCAGCCGAGAAATGTCCAGTCGCACCGCGAGCCGGCCGATCTGGTCGTGCTCGGCGATATCGGTGTCGCCCAGCTCGCCCATGTGCCCGAGCACGGCCCAGCTGCGGCCGTTGCGCTCCCGGGCCAGCGCGGCCAGCGTCTTCAGCGCGGCCCGCACCGACTCCGGGTTGGCGTTGTAGGCGTCGTCCACGACGGTGACCCCGTCGGGCCGTTCGGTGACCGCCATCCGGTGCGCGGACACCGGGGTGAACCCGCCCAGGCCCGCGGCCACCTGTTCGACGGTCGCGCCCAGTTCCAGCGCGATGGCCGCGGCGGTCAGCGCGTTGCCCACCTGGTGCGCGCCGTACACGCCGAGTCGCACCTCGGCCCGCCCCTGCGGGGTGACCAGGGTGAACCGGGCGCGGGCCGCGGCGTCCAGGGTGACGTCCACCGCCCGGACCTGCGCCCGGGCCGACTCGCCGACGAACACCACCCGGGCCTTCGTCCGCTCGGCCATGGTCGCGACCAGCGGATCGTCGGCGTTGAGCACCGCGACCCCGTCCTCGGGCAGCGCCTCGACCAGCTCGCCCTTGGTGGCCGCGATCTGCGCCTTGGAGCCGAACTCGCCCAGGTGCGCGCTGCCCACGTTGAGCACCGCGCCGATCCTGGGCGGCGCGATCTCGCACAGCGCGGCGATGTGGCCCGGCCCGCGGGCGGACAGCTCCAGCACCAGGTGCCGGGTGTCCTCGGTGGCCCGCAACGCGGTCCACGGGTGGCCAAGCTCGTTGTTGAACGAGCCGGGCGGGGCCACGGTCGGGCCCAGCGGGGCCAGCAGCGCGGCGATCAGGTCCTTGGTCGAGGTCTTGCCCGAGGAGCCGGTCAGCCCGACCACGGTCAGCCCGGGCAGCTGCCCGACCACGTGGTTGGCCAGCCTGCCCAGCGCGGTCAGCACCGCGGCGCCCGAGCCGTCGGTGTCCCCGGCCAGGGCCAGCGCCCGGCTGCCGCCGCCGGTCTCCGGGCGGGGCACGATGACCGCCGGGACCCCGACCTCGTGGGCGGCCAGCACCGCGACCGCGCCGCGCTCGATGGCCGCGGCGGCGAAGTCGTGGCCGTCCACCCGTTCCCCGGGCACCGCCACGAACAGGTCGCCGGGGCCGATCTTGCGCGAGTCGAACTCGACCGAACCGGTCACCAGCGGGTCGCCGTCGATCCGGTCGGTCCGGCCGCCGACCGCCTTGGCGATGGTGGCCAGCGTCAACCCGATCACCGCGTCACCTCGCGTTCACCGTGTGCATCTCATGGGGGACCAGATCGTGGATGGCGTCGGCCAGTTCGTCCCGGTCGGAGAAGGGGTAGACCACCCCGGCGATCTCCTGGCCGGTCTCGTGGCCCTTGCCCGCCACGATCACCACGTCACCGGGCTCGGCCGAGGCGATCGCGCGCCGGATGGCCAGCCGCCGGCCGTCCACCTCGACCACCTCGCCGCGTTCGGCCGCGGGCACGTCCAGCGCGCCGGCCAGCATGGCCGCGCGGATGGCCGCCGGGTCCTCGCTGCGCGGGTTGTCGTCGGTGACCACCAGCAGGGCCGACCGGCGGGCCGCGGCCTCGCCCATCAGCGGCCGCTTGCCGCGGTCCCGATCGCCGCCGCAGCCCAGCACGGTGATCACCCGGCCGTGGCCGCCCGCGCGGTCCAGCTGGGCGCGCACCGCGTCCAGCGCCAGCGCGACCGCGGCCGGCTTGTGCGAGTAGTCGACCACCGCGGTGAACGGCTGGCCGAGGTCGACCCGCTCCATCCGGCCCGGCACGTCCACCTCGGCCAGGCCGAGGGCGATGGCTTCCGGGCCGATACCGGCCTGGCGCAGGATCGCGGTGGCCAGCAAGGAGTTGGCCACGTTGAACACGCCGGGCAGCCGCACCGACAGCTCGATCCGCTCGCCCTCCGGGCCCAGCGCGGTGAACGCCTGGCCGCCGTCCGCGCCGACCCGCTGGTCGACCGCGGTCCAGGCGGCGTCGCCGGTGGTGGACACGGTGACCACGCCGTCCTTGATCAGCCGCCGGCCCCACTCGTTGTCCACGCACACCACCTCGGCCCGCGACCGGCCGTCGAACAGCTTGGCCTTGGCGGCGAAGTAGTCCTCCATGGTCGGGTGGTAGTCCAGGTGGTCCTGAGAGAGGTTGGTGAACGCGCCGACGGCGAACTCGATGCCGTCCACCCGGCCCATGTCCAGCGCGTGACTGGACACCTCCATGGGCACGTGCGAGACGCCCTCCTCGACCATCAGGGCCAACAGCGCCTGCAGGTCGGGGGCCTCCGGGGTGGTGAACGCGCTGGCCAGCCGGTTGCCCGCGACGCGGGTCTCCACGGTGCCGATCAGCCCGGTGACCAGCCCGGCGGCGCGCAGCCCGGCCTCAACGAAGTAGCTGGTGGTGGTCTTGCCGGAGGTGCCGGTGGTGCCCAGCACGGCCAGCTTGCGGGACGGGTTGCCGTAGATGCGGGCGGCCAGCGCACCGAGGATGCGCCGCGGACTGGGGTGCAGCACGACCGGCAGGTTGGTGCCGGCCAGCGCGGGCCGGGCCAGGCCGGTCTCGTCGGTGAGGATGGCGGCCGCACCGGCCGCGATGGCATCACCGGCGAAGTCGGCGCCGTGGGCTCGGGCACCGGGCAGCGCGGCGAACAGGTCGCCCGGACGGACGTGCTGGGCGCGCAGGGTGGCGCCCACGACGTGGGTGACCGGCGCGTCGTCGCCGACGACCAGCCGGCCGCCGAGGGAGGCGGCCAGGTCGGCCAGTTCGGCGCGGCCGACCGGTGTGATCAGGGTGGGTCGAGGAGGCACGCTGGGCGCCTTGCCCTCCGGAATGGCAGGCACGCGGGGAAGGTTACCGGCGCACGTCACCACGCCCACACCCTGCCCGCCGGGCCGGGCCGCTGTTCACGCTTGGTAAGCGGACCGCCGGGTGATCGATCCGGTGATCCACCCGGACGGGCCCGGCCGGCCAGCGCGGCCGCTGCTCCGTTCGGCCGCACGCACCCGGGGCCGGAGCGCCGTCGCTGGTCACGGCGTTCGCCGGGCCGGGCGGGCCGCGCGAGGCAACCATTTCGGGCCACGAGCGTCATTGTTCGTGTAGGGCTTGGGATCGGGGACTCTTGGAGGAAGCCCATGTTTCAGCGTTCTCTGCTACTGGCCGGTGGCGCGCTCATCGGCATTCTGACCGTGGGATGCACCGGGCAGATTACCGGCACCGCGTCGAATTCGGGATCGACCAATTCCGCTCCGGCGACAACACAATTAGTCGGGCCGAACACCGGAACGCCGGACACGCAGGACAATGCGACGCAGAACCTGCAACCGCAGGACCAGCCGGTGCCGGTCGCGTCCGTGGCCGAGGCCGGATCGGACGCCACCGCCAATCCGCGCCCGGCACTGCTGCCCGAGTGCAAGGCGGGCGAGCTGAAGCTGACCTTCGGGCGGCTGGGCGCGGCCGCGGGCAGCACCTACACCCCGTTGCAGTTCACCAACATCAGCCGGGAAACCTGCGTCATGGACGGATTCCCCGGAGTGTCCTTTGTGGCCGGTGACGACGGGCACCAGGTCGGCGATCCGGCCAAGCGAATCGGCTCGATCGGGCCGGAGGTGACGCTGCGGCCGGGTGCGGTCGCCTCGGCTCTGCTGCAGGTGGGCGAGAGCGGAAATTACGACGCCAGCACCTGTAATGCGGTTCCGGTGCGCGGTTACCGGGTCTACGCGCCGGACGACACCGCCGCGATGTTCATTCCGTTCACCGCCGCCACCTCGGCCTGTTCCGGGGTGAACCTGCCCAGTCCGCAGTTGCTGGTGAACACCACCGTTTCCGGGCCGGGAAACCAGTACTGAATCAATTCGCTCCGCCATCCGGCGCAATTGATCATCCGGCGGACAACTGATCGACAACGAAGCCGGTGCCGCGGTTCCCGGCGAACCGCGGCACCGCCGTATGCGCCGGGCCGGTCAGGACTGCGGTTCGACGAAGGTCATGAACGGGGCGGTCGCCGAGGTGGCCGGCAGCGCGTACTGCTGGGCCAGGTAGGCGGCGATGTCGTGGAACAGCGGCGCGGCGGTCTGCGCGCTCTCCGCGTGGTCGGCCGGGTTCTGCAGCATGATGCCCACCACGAACCGCGGATTCTCGGCCGACAGGATGCCGGCGAAGGTCACCGTGTTCATGGTGTCGGAATAGCTGTGCGTGGCCGGGTCGATCTCCTGCGCGGTCCCGGTCTTGCCGGCGATCTGGTAGCCGGGCAGCGCGGCCGACGGGCCGGTCGCGTCGTTGGGGTAGGCCGCCTTCTGGGTCACCCCGCGCATCATGTTCAGCAGCGTGTCCGCGGTCTGCTGCTTGACCACCCGCACCCCGGCCGGCTGCGGCGTGGTCACCACGCTGCCATCCGGCTTGGTCACCGACTTGATGATCCGCGGCGACACCCGCACCCCGCCGTTGGCGATGGCCTGGTACATCCCGGCCATCTGCAGCACCGTCTCGGACAGGCCCTGACCGAAGGGCAGGTTGGCGAAGGTGCTGCCCGACCAGTTCTTGATGGCCGGCACGTACCCCGAGCTCTCCCCGGGCAGCCCCACACCGGTCCGGGCGCCAAGGCCCATCTTCATCAGCAGGTCGTAGTAGTTCTGCGGGCCGACCCGCTGGGCCAGCTCGTCGGTGCCGATGTTGGAGGACTTGGCGAACACCCCGGCCACGGTCATCTTCCAGTCGCCGTGCGTCCAGTCGTCGTGGATGGTCCGGTCGGCCACGTGCAGCGAGGGCGGCACGTCGATCACCGTGTCCGGGGTGACCACGCCGGCGTCCAGGGCCGCGGCCATGGTGACGATCTTGTTCACCGAGCCCGGCTCGAACGGGTTGGTCACCGCCTGGTCGCCGGTGTTGGTGTTGGTCCCGGTCAGCGGCTGGTTCGGGTTGAACGTGTCGTTGTTGGCCAGCGCGTACACCTGGCCGGTGTGCACGTCCATGACCACCGCGCTGCCGCTGACCGAGCGGGTCTTGGCCACGTATTCGTCCAGCAGCTGCTGGACCTCGTACTGGGTGTCGGTGTCGATGGTCAGCTGCACGTCCTCGCCGTTGACCGCGGCCTGCACGTTGCGCTCGCTGCCCGGGATGACCACGTTGTTGTTACCCTGCTCGGTGTCCACCATCTCGGACCCGGCCTTGCCGGCCAGCTGGGCGTTCATCGCGGACTCCAGCCCGGTCAGGCCGCCCACCGCGCCGGGCACGGTGTCCTCCCGCCAGTTGGCCAGTCCGACGATGTTGGCGCCGACCGAATCCTCCGGGTACCGGCGCAGCGACCGGTCCTCGGCGCCGATCTCGGCGTACTGACCGGTGATCTGCGCGGCGACACCCGGCGTGACCTGCTGGTCCAGGTAGACGAAGCTGGCGTTGGAGCGCAGCTGATTCAACAGGGTCGGCCCGTCCACCTGGTCGCCCAGCAGCTGGGTCATCAGGTCGACGATGTCCTGGGTGCGCTGCTCGTAGCTGACCCCGGGGTGCAGTCCGGCGTCGGCGGCCCAGTCCTTGCGCATCCGGGCCGGCTGCGCGTAGAGCGCCTTGATGTCCACGCTGAACGCCAGCTGGGTGCCGTTGCGGTCGGTGATCGCGCCCCGGTTGGCCGGCAGCGGGATGGGGGTCTGCAGCTGTTGCTGGGCCTGCGCGGACAACGCGCCGGCCTGGAAGCCCTGCACGTCGATCAGCTTCAGCCCGGCCACCACCAGGGCCAGCACCAGCACGATCCGGCCGATCACCAGCCGGGGCTTGGAGTTGGCCCCCACCACCCCGCGCTTGCGCCGCCTCGGCCGGGGCGGCGGTGTGCTGGAACGAACGCGCGGCCTGGCCGGGGTCTGGGTCGGCATCCTCACCGCCCCGGCGTGGCCGAGCTCGCCGACCCGGTGGACGGTGGCGTGACCGCGCTCCCGGTCGGCGCCGTGACCTGCGGCGGGGCCGGCGTGGTCGGGGTCGCCGCGGCCGGCTGGCCGATCACGGTGACCGCGCCGTTGGTGCCGACCACCAGGTGCGCCGGGTCGCCCGCGGGCACCATGCCCAGCGCGCGGGCCCGGGCGGCCAGCGAGGGCGCCGAATCGGCCTGCGCCACCTGCTGCTGCAACAACTGCACCTGCTGGGACAGCGCCTGGGTCTTGGCCTTGGCCTGCTCCAGCGAGTAGGCGTCGGCGGTGGCCTGGGTGGAGAACCACAGGCTGGCCACCACGCCCACGATCAGCAGGCCCATCACCAGCACCACGAAGGTGACCCGGGAGGCCGAGCCGGGCTTGCGCTCGGGCTTCGGGCCGACCATGGTCCGCTCGGTGCGCTGGGCCCGCCGGGCGTAGGCCCGCTCGGCGGCGGCGCTGCGAGCCTTGGCCGCCTCCGTGCGCTCCGGCTGCGGCGCGGCCTTCACCGCGCCGCGAGCGGCAGCCGACCGGGTGGTGGTCTTGCGAGTGGTGGTGCCCTCGTGGTCCTTGCCGGTGCGCGGCGCGGCCTTGGTCGTCTTGGGCGCGGTTCGGGGTGGTGCGGTCCTGCGTGCCGGTGCCGTCATTACGCCTCCCCGATCCGCTCCGCCGCGCGCAGCCGCACGGATGCGGCTCGCGGGTTCTGCGCTGTTTCCTGGTCGTTGGCCTGTTCCGCGCCCCGGGTCAGCAGCCGCAGCCGCGGCCCGTGCCCGGGCAGCTCCACCGGCAGGCCGGCCGGTGTCCGGGAGGCGGCCCACTCGGCCAGCTCCCGCTTGACGATCCGGTCCTCCAGCGACTGGTAGGACTCCACGACGATGCGCCCGCCCGGGGCCAGCGCGGCCAGCGCGGCCGGCATGGCCCGGCGCAGCACGTCCAGCTCGGCGTTGACCTCGATGCGCAGCGCCTGGAAGGTGCGCTTGGCCGGGTGGCCGCCGGTGCGCCGGCTGGCCGCGGGCACCGTGTCGTAGAGCAACCGGACCAGCCGCGCGCTGGTGGTGAACGGCTCCTTGGCCCGTTCCCGGACCACGGCCCCGGCGATCTTGCCCGCGAAGCGCTCCTCGCCGTACTCGCGCAGGATCCGGGCCAGGTCGGCGGTGGCGTAGGTGTTCAGGACCTCGGCCGCGGTGATCCCGGTCTGCTGGTTCATCCGCATGTCCAGCGGGGCGTCCTGGGCGTAGGCGAAGCCGCGGTCGGCCTCGTCCAGCTGCATGGAGGACACGCCGAGGTCGAACAGGACCCCGTCCAGCGAGGGCACGCCCTGCTCGTCGAGTACCTCGGGCAGTTGGTCGTAGACGGCGTTGGCCAGGCGAACCCGGTCGCCGTGGTGGGCCAGCCGGGCGCCGGCCCGGGCCAGCGCGCTCGGGTCGCGGTCCAGGCCGATCAGGGTCAGTCCGGGATGCGCGGACAGCAACGCGTCGGCATGGCCACCGAGGCCGAGGGTGCAGTCGGCCAGCACGGCGGGACGGTCGGCGAGGGCCGGCGCGAACAACGCCAGCACCCGGTCCAGCAGCACGGGAACGTGCTGCGGCTCCGTCATCGCCAACCCCCTCACAGCTCCACCTCGGTGCTCCCATCCGAAAACCGGATGCCGTCAGGTCCCCGCCCGCCCGCCGCACCTGGCGCCGGGGAAGGTGCGCCAGGGGCGGTAGCCGAGCGGACAGAGGCCAAACGGCATCCGGCTACGTGCTTGTCGTCTTCGCGTTCCGGCCCGCGACTCCCATCTCCGGCCGGTTGCGCCGACGCGCTAGAAAACTCCCGGAAGGACCTCCTGCTGAGCTTGGGCGTAGCTGTCCTCGTGTTCGTCGAGGTAGCGCTGCCACGACTCGGAATCCCAGATCTCCAGGCGGGTGATCGCGCCGATCACCACGCATTCCTTGTTCAGCCCGGCGTAGCGGCGCAACTCCGTGGCGATGGAGATACGCCCCTGACCGTCCGGCCGCTGCTCGTCGGTGCCGGCGAACAGATAGCGCTGGTAGGCGCGGACCGCCTCGTTGGTGAACGGCGCCTCCGCGACCTTGCGAGCCATCTGCTCGAACTCCGCCCGCGGGAACACGTAGAGGCAGTGATCCTGGCCTTTGGTGACCATCAGACCCCCTGCCAGAGCGTCCCGGAACTTCGCAGGCAGCGTGAGCCGCCCCTTGTCGTCGAGCCTGGGGGTGTGCGTGCCGAGAAACACCGCACTCACCTCCCCACCGGCCCTTCGGCCGGTCGCGGGACCCCGTCTGCCCCACTTGCCGCCACAGTACCCCACTTTTCACCACAGTCAACGTCAAAACCGGCGACATGCCGAGAAATTCCGTGACATTTGCGCTGGTGAGACGGGGTGGGGCGAGGTGGGGGGCGGGTGGGGGCCCCACCCTCACCCATCCGGGGGGGCCGGGGCAAACCGCCACGCCGCGCGGGTACCGTCCATCCGGCGGTGTGCCCGCCGGGCAACCCGGTCGACCGGTTCCGGCCCAGCTGGAGGGCTTGACCCGGCCCACCGGGAGCGCACAGCGTGGTACACCTGATTTCGTCCGTGGGGTGAAGTGGGGCGGGGCCGGTCCAGACCAGGGCCGTGCTTTCCCGCCGCGGTTCGTGGGACGCTGTAACGGCAAGCCCACCAGGTTTCAGGAGACTTTGTGACGTCGACGAGCCGACCCGCCGCGCTGCCCGACCACGGTGGCAACCCGGGCAATTCCGGTAATCCGGGAAACCCGGGCAACACCGGTGGCGGGGCCACCGCCAGCCACGCGCACAACGGCAAGGCCGTGCCGCCGGCCACCGCGGCCACCGCCGCCCTCGGCGAGTTGCACGCGATCACCCAGCGCATCGGCGCCAACGTGGAGCGGGTCCTGGTGGGCAAGCCCGAGGTGGTGCGCATCGCGCTGGTCACCTTGCTGGCCGAGGGTCACCTGCTGGTCGAGGACGTACCCGGAGTGGGCAAGACCTCGCTGGCCAAGGCGCTGGCCCGGTCCATCGACTGCTCGGTCAACCGCATCCAGTTCACCCCCGATCTGCTGCCCAGCGACATCACCGGGGTGTCCATCTACAACCGGCAGACCATGGACTTCGAGTTCCGGGCGGGCCCGGTGTTCGCCAACATCGTGGTGGGCGACGAGATCAACCGCGCCTCCCCCAAGACCCAGTCCGCGCTGCTGGAGAGCATGGAGGAGCGGCAGGTCACGGTGGACGGCCGGGCCTACACGCTCAACGCGCCGTTCATGGTGATCGCCACCCAGAACCCGATCGAGATGGAGGGCACCTACCCGCTGCCCGAGGCCCAGCGCGACCGGTTCACCGCCCGGGTGTCCATCGGCTACCCGGACGCCAACGCCGAGCTGGCCATGGTGGACGAGCACTCCGGCACCGACCCGCTGGCCGCGCTGAGCGCGGTGTCCAACGCCGACCAGATCCGCGCCCTGGTGACCACCGTGCGCAAGGTGCACCTGTCCCCGGAGATCCGCCGCTACGCCGTCGAACTGGTCTCGGCCACCCGCAGGCTGCCCGACGTGCGGCTGGGCGCCAGCCCCCGGGCCACCCTGCACCTGGTACGCGCGGGCCGGGCCCAGGCCGCGCTGGCCGGCCGCGACTTCGTGGTGCCCGACGACCTGCACGCCGTGGCCATCCCGGTGCTGGCCCACCGGCTGGTGCTCTCCCCGGAGGCCCAGGCCGCCCGCCGCGCGCCGGCCGAACTGGTGCGCAACCTGTTGCAGCGGGTTCCCGTCCCGCACGGCGCGCTGGATCCGACCGCCCAGTGGGCCGCCGGGCTGCGCAGCGAACGACGGTAACCGCCGATGAAAGGCGCGATGTCCGGCCTGACCACGCGGGGCCGCTGCCTGCTGGCCGCCGGATTCGCCGCGGCGCTGTGCTCGGTGGTGCTCAACGAACGGGACCTGTTGCGTGTCTCCGCCTTCGTGATCGCGCTGCCGTTGCTGTCGGCCGGGCTGGCCGCGACCGCCCGGGTCGGCCTGTCCGCGAAACGGTTCCTGCTGCCCGCACGGGTGCACGCCGGCCAGAGCACGGAAGTGGTGCTGGAGATCAAGGCCACCGGCCGGGTGCCCGCGGGCGGGCTGCTGCTGGAGGACGGCGTGCCTTATCTCCTTGGCGGGCGGCCGCGGTTCGTGGTGGAGCGGCTGCGCTGGCGGGGCACCGCCCGGCTGGGCTACCGGGTGCACCCGGCGATGCGCGGCATCCACCAGCTCGGCCCACTGCGGGCCCGGGTGACCGACCCGTTCGGCCTGGCCGAGTTCGAACGGGAGCTGGCCGGGACCAGCAAGGTCGTGGTGGTGCCCAGGACCGTGCCGCTGGGCGGGCTGCCCGGCGGGTCCGGGGTTGGCTCGGGCGAGGACGGCTCCATCCTGCTGCGCTCGGGCCAGGGCGAGGACGACGCGGTGGTGCGCCAGTACCGGCAGGGCGACGATCTGCGCCGGGTGCACTGGAAGTCCACCGCGCGCCGGGACGAACTGATGGTGCGGGTGGAGGAACGGCCCTGGCGCGGTGGCACCACCGTGCTGCTGGACCGGCGCCTTGGCGCGCACCGCGGCCACGGGCCCGGGTCCAGCCTGGAGTGGGCGGTGTCCTTCTGCGCCAGCGTGTGCCTGCACCTGCACCACGCCGGACAGCAGGTGCGGCTGGTCACCGAGGACGGCGGGGTGCTCACCGGCGACACCATGGAGGCCGCGCACAGCGACCACGCGGTGCTGGACGCGTTGGCCGCGGTCACCCCGGCCCACCGCACGGACATCGCCTGGGGCATCGACCCCGGGGCCGGGCACGAGTTGCTGGGCATCTTCGGCGCGCTGACCCCGGCCAGCGCGGCCGCGCTGGGCACCCTGCGGCCCCGGCGCACCCGCAGCCTCGCGGTGCTGCTGGAGGTCACCCGGTGGGGCGCCGAGGCGCCCGAGGGTGGCGAGGTGCCCGCGACCGAGCAGGAAGAGAGCGCCCGGGTGCTGCGCGACGCCGGATGGCGCGTGGTGGTGGCCCGGCCGCGCGACCAGATGACCGACGTGTGGGCCGAGATCTGCCGGGTCGGCTCGGTGACCCATCGGTGAGCGGTGCACAGGAGCGGGAACAGCGATGACGGCGACGGCGATGGACGACCGGACCGCGGCGGGTTCGCTGCTGGCCATGCCCACCGCGGCGGCGGTGGCGGTGGTCTGCGCGTCCACCGCGGTCTCCGGGGTGGTCGGCGGACTGACCTGGCTGGTCTACGTGGTCGTGGTGACCATGGTGGTGGCCGCGGCCGGAGTGGCGCTGCGCGCGCTGCGCACCCCGGCGCCGCTGGTCTGGATCGGCCAGGCGTTCGTGCTGCTGTGCCTGGCCGTCACCCTGTTCACCAGTACCGGCGTGCTGGTGGTGCTGCCCGGGCCGACCTCGCTGGGCGATCTGGGCACGGTGCTGTCCCAGTCGGTGGCCGAGGTGCGCACCGGGGTGCCCCCGGTGACCGCGGACGCGCCGATCCTGTGCCTGATCGTGGTGGCCATCGGCACGGTGGCCATCGCGGTGGACAACCTGGCGGTGACCGCGCGGGTACCGGCCACGGCGGGGCTGATCCTGCTGTGCGTCTACGCGGTGCCGGCCTCGCTGGACGACAACCTGCTGCCCTGGTGGAGCTTCGTGCTCGGCACGGCCGCGTTCACCATGATGCTGGCGGTGGACGGGGTGGCCCGGCACCAGGCCTGGCGGGGCAAGCTCGGCCTGCCCTCGGGCGGCCCGAGCGGAGTGGCCCCGGCGGCGACCGCGGTGACCGCCGTGGCCGCGGTGATCGCGTTGTTCGTGGGCGGCACGTTCACCGTGGTCGGCACGGTGGGCCGGCTGCCCGGGGTGGCCGGGGGCGGCACCGGCGGCGACGGCAACCTGGGCATCAACCCGATCTCCAGCCTGCAGGGCCTGCTGACCAACAAGTCCGACACCGAACTGTTCGACGTGACCGGCCTGCCGGCCAACGCGCCCTACCTGACCGCGGTCACGCTGAGCACCTACGTGCCCGGCAAGGGTTTCGTGCTGGACCCGCAGATGAATGCCGGGGTGGCCGCGAACAGCGGCCCGTTGCAGGGCGACAACCAGATCACCACGACCGGGCCGGCCAGCTCGATCCGCATCCAGCCGGTGCACTGGGAGGACCTGTGGCTGCCGATCTTCGGCACCCCGCAGCGGCTGGCCGGCGTGGCCGGGACCTACCGCTACGACGCCAGCAGCGGGTTCGTGTTCAGCCAGCACGCCCAGAAGCCCGGCCCGTACACCGAGCTGACCTCGCTGGCCGAGCCGAGCCAGGCCACCCTGCGCTCGGCCGGCACCGACGTGAGCAGCAGCGTGGACCCCAAGTACCTGGCGGTGTCGGCCGACCAGCGGGTGAAGGCGCTGGCCGAGCAGCTGACGTCGAACGCGGACACCGAGTTCGACAAGGCCCTGGCCATCTGGAACCTGTTCCGCGGTCCGGGCAGCCCGTTCACCTACAGCACCCAGACCCCGGCCCCGCGCGTGAACGACCCGCTGGTGGACTTCCTGTTCTACGGCCGTTCCGGGTTCTGCGAGCAATACGCCACCGCGATGGCGGTGCTGCTGCGCGAGGTGGGTGTGCCGGTGCGGGTGGCCATCGGGTTCACCGACGGCTACAGCTCCAACGGCCACCAGGTGATCACCTCGCAGGACGCGCATGCCTGGGACGAGGTGGACTTCCCCGGCCTCGGCTGGTTCCCGTTCGATCCGACCCCGCTGGGCGGCGGCCGCTCGCACACCCCCAGCTACCTGCAGTCCTCCACCGGCAACACCGGTTCGTCCACCAACTCCGGCAGCACCGGGCACCTGCAGGAGCCCGACGGCGGCACCGGCGGTGCGCACAAGCCGACCACCTCGACCGGGCCGGCCGTCACCCCGGGCGCCAACCAGGCCAACGGCACCGGCTCGGGCGCGGGCTGGCAGTGGTGGACGGTGCTGGCGCTGGCCGTGCTGTCCGCGCTGGCCACCGCCCTCGCCCTGGGCACTCGCGGGCGGGGCGGCTTCGACCTGGGCGAGGGCTTGCGCCGGTGGCACCGGCCGGCCCGGTGGGCGGCGGTGCTGGGCTGGCTGGTGACGGTGTTCTTCGCGGCCGCGGTGGTGTCCTGGTGGCTGGCCGCGCTGGTGATGGTGCTCGGCCTGGCCGCGACCCCGTCGCTGGTGCGCGAGGTGCGCAGGCGGGAGCGGCACCAGGCGATCGTGTCGCTGGGCGCGCGGGCGGTGGGCGCGGCCTGGGCCGAGGTGCTGGCCGAGTCCAGTGACCGGGGCGCCGAGATCGGCGACACCAGCACGGTCCGGGTGGCCGCGGCCCGGCTGGTCCGGGAGCATGGGCTGGACGAGGAGGGCCAGGCCGGGCTGCGCACGCTGATCGGCGCGGTCGAGCGGACCTGGTACGGGGCGGCCGACAGCACGGCCGGTGGCCCGGACGACACCCTGGTGACGGCGTTCGACGGGGTGCGGGCCAGCATGCACCGCAACGCGCCGCTGGCCCTGCGGGCCCGGTTGTGGCCCCGGTCGGTGCTGCACCCGTCCCGCTGGTGGCGCGGCTGACCGGCGCACCGGCTTACGGTTCGGTTACGGCCGGACCGGGCCGCGGGCAGGCCCAATCCCGACTCCGGAGCAGGCAAAAGTGCGACGCCGCTCCACTGGGAGCGGCGTCCAACGCGGCCGATGTGGTGCTTACTCGCCCTCGAAGCGCTTGCGGAAGCGCTCCTCCATTCGCTGGGTGAAGCCGCTGCGCTGGGCCTTGGCCTGTTCACCCTTGGGGGTGTCGGCCGCGGCGCCCTGCCGCAGGGACACCCAGGCCAGCGCTGCCCCGACGAACATCGTGAAGAATCCCACGACGCTCACCACGGGCACGCTGAACACCTTCAGCGGCACGAGCATCCCACACACGAGCAACGCGATACCCAGGACGAACAGGGCGATTCCCTGAATTCGTCGCCGCCGGGACGGGCGCAGGCGCGCGCCACGCACACTGGACGCGAATTTCGGGTCCTCGGCGTAGAGCGCCCGCTCAATCTGGTCGAGCAGTCGCTGCTCGTGCTCGGAGAGTGGCATGGCTCCTCCTCCGGCACTGCTCTAGTAGGCGCCGGGTGGTCACGGTTCCGCCGGGCCCGGCGGGCGCCCCGCCCTGGGGTCGTCACAACAAGGATACGATCCGGACGACCCGGCGACTAGCCGACGAACCATGATGGATCCACATCGTGGCCATCATCATTCGGTTGGGCTACTGAAGGGTTACATCGAGCGGCGGCATGCCCACGCGGTCGATCACTCGTTGACAGTGAACAAGCCGCCGCAACCGCCGGTCTAGCGGCTCTTGGTGCTCCGCCGGGTGGCCGCCTTCGGCTTGGCCGTGCTCTTGGCCGCCGCCTTCCCGGTCGACTTGGCCGCCGCCTTCGGGGCCGCCTTCGCGGTCGACTTGGCCGCCGCGGCGCGCCCGGTGGACTTGGCCGCGGTGGTCTTGGCGGCGCCTGCGCTGCGGGTGGTACGCGCGGCCGGCTTCACCGCGGCCTTGGCGGTGGCCCGCGGCGCGGCCTTGGCCGCCGACTTGGCCGCGGTCTTCGGCGCGGCCTTGGCGGCCGACTTGGGCGCCGACTTCGGTGCGGTCCTGGCGGCGGCCCGGCGCGGCGCGGAGGTGGCCGCGGCGGCGCGCCCGCGAGCCTGCTTGGTCGCGCCCCGGCCGCTCTTGGCGGCCTCGTAGGCCTCCACGATGTGCGCGGGAATGCGGCCGCGGTCGGCCAAGTCGTGACCCTGCGACCGCGCCCATTCCCGGACCGCCGAGGCGTCCGAAGAACGGGTTTCTGCGGTGCGGGCGGCGGAGCCACGCTTCAACCGGCCGCCGGTGCGCCGCGCGGAAGCGACATAGCCGGCCAGTTTCTCCCGGAGCTGGCTGGCGTTCGCCTCGCTCAGATCGATCTGGTACTCCACCCGGTCCAGCGCGAAGGTGACCGTAGACACATCTTCGCTGGGCTTTCCGTCCAGATCGTCGACAAGTCGAACGAGGACCTTGCGCGCCATGGTTTTACTCTCTTCCTCAATTTGCCATGCACCCCAGAACACCGTTTGGGTGTGCGGGACCGGCTTGTCCGTCTGGTTGGATGATAATCAACGATACCCGCCTAATGCGCAAACCGTCTCGGCATGTCCCGGTTGGACAGCCGGACGAGGTAAGCCGAGATCACGCCCCGCACGGGTGCCGTTGCGCGGCGCAGTGCGGTTGGATACCAAGGGGTGCGATGGGCCGCGGTGAACCCGGCCGGGCACGCCCTACGGTGCTCGGAGCACATCGCACGCGAACCGACAAAGGAGCGGATTGCCTTGCAGATCATGCGAATTGGCGCGTTCGGCCAGGAACGCCCGGTGGTGCTCGACGATGCGGGAACAGCCTACGACCTGACCCCGCTGGCCGAGGATGTCGACGGCGCATTCCTGGCCGCGGACGGCCTGGCCAGGGTGCGCGCGGAACTGGACGGGGGCGGCCTGCCCCGGATCGACATCGCCGGGCAGCGGATCGGCGCGCCGGTGGCCCGGCCGACGGCGGTGGTCTGCATTGGACAGAACTACGCGGCGCACGCCGCCGAGTCGGGTTCGGCTCCTCCCGAGCGCCCGATCATTTTCTTCAAGCACCCCAACACGGTTGTCGGCCCACACGATCAGGTGCTGATTCCGCGCGGCTGCTCCCAGACCGACTGGGAGGTGGAACTGACCGCGGTCATCGGCAAGCGCGCCCGCTATCTGGACTCGCCCGACGAGGCGCTGGCCTACGTGGCCGGCTACACGATCGGCAACGACGTGTCGGAGCGGGAGTTGCAGAAGGATCTCTCCGGTGGCCAGTGGAGCAAGGGAAAATGCGCGGAGACGTTCAACCCACTCGGCCCGTGGCTGCGGCCGGCCGACGAGGTGCCCGACGCGCAAGCGCTTCGACTGCGTTCGTGGGTCAACGGTGAATCCCGGCAGGATTCCAACACCGCCGACATGATCTTCTCGGTCGCCCGGCTGGTGTACGACCTGAGTCAGTACCTGGTGCTGGAACCGGGCGACATCGTCAACACCGGCACGCCGGAGGGGGTGGCCATGTCCGGCCGGTTCCCGTACCTGAAGGCGGGCGACGTGCTGGAGATGGAGATCGAGGGGCTCGGCCGGCAGCGCACGGAAATGGGCCAGGCGTAGTCTGGCGCGACTTCGAACGGCGTATCGGAAGAATCTTTCCGGTACGCCGTTTCTGCCGTCCGGGACGCATTCACACAATTCTTCGGGTTATTGTCGGTCACCGACGTGACGGACCCGGAACCCTTGCCGCACAGGGCATCCTCGCACGTGAACCCTTCGGTCCCCTACTGTTCAGCTCCGGTACACCTCGCGGACAAACGCATTTTCATTTTGTTCCGTGGCCGGTCGCCTGTGGTAAAACTTTTACATCGGGTGGTGCGGCCCGAGCGGCGAGTGGCGCATTCCGGAGACATTCATGGCAGATTCACCCGACGGCTCGCAACCGGTCGAACTCGACGGCGAGCTCGCCCAGCTCAAGGCCAAGGCGGACCTGGCTCAGGCGCGGGTGCGGGAGGCGATGGAAACCGTGTCCGCCGAGGACGGCGCGGCCACGGTGACCGTCGGCCCGGGCGGCGCGCTGGTCGACCTGAAGTTCACCAAACGCGCCTATCAGCGCCCGCCGCAGGAACTGGCCGCCACCGTGATGAAACTCGTCGCCAAAGGGCAGCAGAAGGTCAGCGCCAAGGTGATGGCGGCATTCGGCGGTCTGGTCGGGGAGAACTCGAAAGCCATGGAGGTGCTCACCGAGTTCCTGCCCGCCGATCCGGGCGACGAGGACGAGGGCGAGACCACCGGGCAGCGGTGGGGCGCCATCGAGGAACAGCCCGGTCCCGCGCAGCGGCCGCCGGCCCGGCAGGCCCCGCCGCCGCAACCGTGGTCCGGTTCCGGTCCGCAGGCGCCGCAGCAACCGCGGCAGCCGTCCCGGCCCGCGCCGCGCCCGCAGCAGCGCAGGCCGCGGCTCGACGATCAGGACGACGATTTCCAGCAGCCGTGGTAAGGGGAGGCGCATTTCCGTGGCCGACGGTTCCAGGTTCAGCCCAGCGAGCTGACCACGTTCTCCGGATTCATCCGCGACACCACCGAGCCGGTCGTGCAGGCCGCCGCGTCGGATTTGAACGGTAAAGCCACCGGCTTCGACAACGACGCCTTCGGTGTGGTGCTGGCCCAGGTGCTCGCGGTGCCGGCGTGGATCGCGCTCGGCGCGGGCGCGGACACGTTGAACAAACTCAGGTCGGATCTGGACAGTGCGGCCTCGACCACCGACTCCACCGCGAAGAACTACCAGAGCACCGACCAGGACAACGCGCAGAGCTTCACCAGCGTGAACGGGAGCCGGTAGTCATGAGCATCGATGTCAGCGCGTCGAACTCGACCACCGGCGCCGGGGCCATCGACAGCTGGCACAGCGTGGTCACCGAGTGCGAGCAGATCAAGAACGAGCACGGCGCGGACCGCGCGGCCACCGCGGTGGAGATCGGCTTCAGCGTGGTCAGCGCGGCGCTGGACACGGTGGCCCTCATCATGGACCCGTTCGCGAAGCTGATCGCGGCCGGACTGGGCTGGCTGATCGAGCACGTGAGCTTCCTGCGCAAGGGCCTGGACGAACTGGCCGGAAATCCGGACGCCATCAAGGCGATGGCCGACGAACTGCACCAGACCGGCCAGAAACTGCGCGACGCCGCGACCGACCTGGACAACCAGCTGGCCAAGATCACCGGACCGGGGACGCGGCGGACAGGTTCCACAGCGCCATGGAGGGCCACAGGGGAAACGTCGACGCCGCCGGACGTTCGGTGGACATCGTCGGCTACGTGGTGGAGACGACCATGGCGATCGTGGCCGCGGTGCGGGCGCTGCTGCGCGACATGATCACCACCATTCTCGGCGACTTCATCGCCACCATGCTGATCACGCTGGCCACCGCGGTGATCACGTTCGGCGCGTCGCTGGTGGCGGGCACCGCGAAATGTGTCGCCGAGGGTGCGGTCGAGGCGGCCGACATGGCGGCCAAGGTGGACAAGCTGACCGTGTTCGCCGGCCGGGCCGGGGTGCGCATGCACAACCTGATTTCCTCGCTGAAGAACGGGAAAACCGGCAGCGAGGCCACCGGCGCCGGACACGAGCTGGACGATCTGCCGCCCGGCGGCACCGGCCGTCCGCCCGGCGGTGAGAACGAACCGGCGGCCCCGGGAGCGAACGGGCACGGCGATCCGGTCGGCGACGACACCGCCCCGGCCAACACCAATCCGGGTAACACCCCGCACGAGAACGACGATCCGCCGACCGACACCGCGGACCACGGCGACGACGCGCCGCACGGCACCACGCCGCAGGACCCGCCGACCACGCCGGCCGAAACCCCGCCCTCGGCCGCCGGTTCGCACGGTGCCGACGAACCGAACACCACCCCGAGCAGTTCCCAGTCCAACGACGATCCGCTGGGCGACTGGGCGAATCACTACCAGCACTACGGCGACGACACGCCCGGTAGCACCACACCCGCCGCGCACGGCGACGAGACCGGAACACCGCCGGCCAATCCGGCCACACATGGCGACGACGAGCCGAACACGACCACGCCCAGCAACGCAGGCGATGACCCGCCCGCGCAGAATCCCCCGGAGCAAACCGGCAATGGGTCCGGCCATGCCTCCGGAGAGGGTTCGGGCGCGGGATCCGGTGCCGGGTCCGGGGACCCGAAGTCGGCGCTGGCCAGCAAGGACATCAAGTTCACGAAGGCCCACGAGAAGGTGTTGCAGGATTTCTTCCCGGCGTCCTACGACAAGATGAAGTTCATGGACAACTTCGTGAAGGACAAATTCCCGAACCGGTATCCCATCATCAAGGGACTGGCCGACGCGAAGAGCTCGAAGAATTTCATCGGCTGGATCGCCAAGAACGCGGTGCAGGTCGACAAGCAGCTCACCGACATCCACACCCAGGCCGAACAGGCCTGGGCCCAGCAACAGCAGCAGGACGGCCAGGGCGGCTCGCAGGACAACTCGGACGCCAGGACCTGAGCCGACCAGGGCCTGGACCGGCATGGTGTCGAGCATCACAAGTCGGAGCGTGACAAAGAAAGGCCGACCGAATAACCTGGGTTCATTCGACGTGCCGTTCCGACGAGCCGCCGTGCCAAAACCCGGCTGCGGTCCGCACATCCGACCGTACCGAATGCCGTGCTCTGGAGGCTGAAACGTGGCCATCAAACGTGACCTCGTGGACCACTGGATGTCCTTGTCTCGCGATGAATTGGTCGAGACTGTCCGGATGTCGGTGAAACAACACGACTCGTATGCCAAACGGACCTGGGCCATCGTGCGGGACAACCCGTTGCTGGCGGCCAAGGTGCGGGGCGCGCTGTCCGCGCTGCGGGCCGAGGTGCGCGGCACCCGGGACGAGGTCATGTGGCTGATGTGGATCAACGAGGCGCGCGGATCGCTGGATTCGGCCGAGGAACCCAAAGCTCAGCGTGCGTCCGTGCAAGTTGCACCGGAACCGTCCGAACCGGACACTTCGGAGCTCCACTTCGACGCCCCGATCGTCCCCCACGCGGCGTCGACCGCACCCTCGGTGCTCTTCCAGCAACCGGGTCTCTAGCTCACTCAGAAGGGGATTCCGCAGTGCGGAATCCCCTTCCTCGTTCTCCGGGTCAGGCCAGGTCGATGCGGTGGTTGGCCACCGGGTACCCGGCCCGGGCGAAGGCGGCGGCCATCGGCCGGTTGGCCAGGTCGGTCCCGGCGGTGATCCGGGTCGGCGCCGGCGGCGGCGAGCAGGTGCGTGGCCTCCACCAGCAGGTCGTAGCCGTAGCTCTGGCCTCGATGCTCGGGCAGCACGCCGACGAAACCGACATTCGCGGAGCTGACATTGCGGGTGGGCGCGACGAACCCGACCATCTCGCCCCGCTGGTCGAAGGCCAGCCGCCACCAGTCCCGCGGGCCGGGCATCCTCAGCAGGATGTCCAGTTCCTGCGCGGCCGCGGTGTAGGGGCCGTACTCGGTGGCGGCGCGCCGGCTGTGCGCGTCCAGGCTGCCGACCTCGATGCGGCGCAACAGGTCGAACACCACGCCGTCGTCGGGTTCCGGCCGGAAAATCAGCCGCCCCGGCCGCTCCGGAATTCCGTTTTCCGGCGTCCACCGGTAGATGTAGCGCTCCACCAGCACCCGCATTCCGGCGGCGCCGGCCGCGGCCAGCCGGTCCTCGGCGGCGGCCCGGACCAAGGGTTCCTCCCGCCAGTCCGGGGGCACCCGCAATGAATACTCGGTGCGGAAAGGTGCGATCTGCAACAACTTCGCGCCCGCCTTACGTTCGCCGGCGCGGAAATCGAACCAGTCCAGGGTGAACGGCTCCGGATCGTCCGGACCGGCCCACCAAGCCGCTCGGGCCACCACGGTGTCCCCGCGCAACGCCACAAAACACCATTGCGGGCGGTAATACTCCTCGGCGTACATGTCCAGAAATGTCCGGCCAAGGGCGGCGAAACCGACCAATCCCGGATCGGGCAATGAGTCGAACAGTTTCTCCTCGCCCGGGGAGAGGCAGCGAACGACCAATTCGGTCATGTGAATCCCTTCGGAGGGCGGTGCGCCCCCGAATCAGATCCCCGGTGTCCCCGGAACGAGGCGGCGGCGCGTGATCATCGAGCGGACCATCGGCGTTCCACCTCCTTCGTCGTTCGAAATTCGGGACGCCCGGACGTTAGCCGCTGGGTCGATCTCGCGCGAACGAATTTCAGTCCTTGTCCGGCGCGGGCCGGTTGGACAGCAGCGAGGCCGGGCCGACGGCCAGCCCGCCGAATCGGGCCCGCACCTGGTCGGCGGCCTGATCGGCCTCCCGCCAGCCGTGTTCCGGGGCGTCCAGCAGCAGCTGTTCGCCGGTGGTGGCGCCGTCGTCGAGCTGCTCCATGCGCACCCCGATCAGCCGGATCGCGCCGGGCGGGGTCTGGTTGTCCAGCAGCTGGCAGGCGGTGTGGTGGATCTCCCGGGTGACGTCGGTGGCCACCGGCAGGGTCCGCGACCGGGTGATCGTGGAGAAATCGGAGAACCGGACCTTGATCGACACCGTGCGCCCGCGCAGCCCGCGCTTGCGCAGACCGGCCGCGGTCCGCTCGGACAACCGCAGCAGTTCGCGTTTGATCAGGTCGCGGTCGTGGTGGTCGATCTCGAAGGTCTCCTCGGCGCCGATCGACTTGTCCACCGACTCCGGGGTGACCGCCCGGTCGTCGTGCCCGTTGGCCAGCGCGTGCAGGTGTTCTCCGGAGGCCACGCCCAGCACCCGGCGCAACCGGGACAGCGGGGTGAAGGCCACGTCGGCCACGGTGTTCATCCCGGCCCGCTGCAACGCCTCGGCCGTGCGGGCGCCGACGCCCCACAGCGCGGACACCGGCAGCGGGTGCAGGAACGCGATGATCTGGTCGGCCGGCACGACGAGCATGCCGTCCGGTTTGGCCATGCCGGAGGCGAGTTTGGCCGCGAACTTGGTGGCGGCCACGCCGACCGAGCAGGTGATGCCGTGGTCGGCGAACACCCGGGCCCGGATCCGCTGGCCGATCTCGCCGGGCGTGGTGCGCAACCGGCGCAGCGCGCCGGACACGTCCAGGAAGGCCTCGTCGATGCTCAGCGGCTCGACCAGCGGGGTGAACTCGCGAAAGAGCTCGAACACCTGCTGGGACACCTCGGAGTACGCGCCCCTGGTGGGTGGCAGGAACACGCCGAGCGGGCACAGTCTGCGGGCCCGGGCCGCCGGCATGGCCGAGCGCACGCCGAACTTGCGGGCCGGATAGTTCGCCGACAGCACGACGCCCCGGGTCCCGCCCCCGGCCACGATCACCGGGCGGTGCCGCAGTTCCGGGCGGGTGCGCAGTTCCACCGCGGCGAAGAACGCGTCCATGTCCACGTGCAGCATCGGGCAGCCGGTGTCGTCCGGCCAGCCCTCGGCGCTCGCCCGGTACCGCTCGGTCCCGCGCGGCAGGTCGCCGCTGCGCCCCATGCCCACTCCCCTGCCCGCAACCGCCCGAACAGCTGTTCGACGAGGTCAGTGTAACCGCCGGGACGGACAGATCAGGACAGGTCAGGTCAGTGGCGTCGGGCCAGCGCGTGCAGCCGGGCGGCCACGTCGCGCAGCGGTGGCCGGCCGGCCGCGGCCAGCTCCAGTTCGGCCAGCGCCTCGGCGGCCCCGGTGGCCTCCAGCACCGAGCCGGGCAGCATGTCGGACACCACGCCGTGGCCCTGCAACACGTCGACGGCCAGCCCGGCGTCGGTGAGCACCCCGGTCAGCGCGGGCACGTCGAACCGGCGCAGCACCGGCTCGCCCATCTCGGCCAGTCCGCCGGCCGGGTCGTCGAGCAGTTTGCGGGCGTCGGCCAGCTTGCCGGCCAGCGCCCGGTGCAGCACGGCCGCGTACCGGTTGGCCACCAGCACGGACAGCGCCCCGCCGGGCGCGATGGCCGTGGTCAGCGCGGCGACCGAGCCGGGCACGTCGTCGACCACCTCCAGCAGCCCGTGGGCGAGTACCAGATCGGCCGATTCCGCGGCCACGTCCAGCGCGTCCGCGTCGCCCTGCACGGCGGTGATCAGCTCGGCGACCCCGGCGTCCTGGGCCCGCCGGTGCAGCGTGGCCAGCGCGTTGGGACTGGGCTCGATCACGGTCACCCGGCAGCCGGCCGCCGCCAGCGGCACCGCCCACACCCCGCTGCCGCCGCCCACGTCCAGCACCCGAGGGGGCTGGCCGCCCCGGCGATCCCGCGCGGCGGTCACCTCGGTCTCCAGCACCCGTTGCACCGCGTCTGATCGCATGGCGCGCAGTCTAGGGCGCGGGTCCGCGGCCCGCGTTCCGGCTGCACCGCGCCCTGGGACCGGCTCGCCGGAACCCATGACAAGAAACCTTTCTAAAGCTATCTTGAGTACATGCAGAAGAAGCACGCCGAGCACCAGATCCGCGATCCCAAGCGTTTGCGGGCCATGTCGCACCCGTTGCGGCTGAAGCTGATGAGCCTGCTCGCGGAGGAACGCAGCGCCACCGCGACCCGGTGCGCCGAGGTGCTGGACGAGAGCGTGGCCAGCTGCTCCTACCACCTCAACATCCTGGCCAAGTACGGCTTCATCGAGGAGGCACCGGGCGGCCAGGGCCGGGAGAAGCCGTGGCGGGCGACCACCGAGGAGATCACCGTCTCCCCCGAGGGCCTGGAACCGGAGGGACGGCTGGCCGCGGGCGCGGCCATCGACGCCTGGATGGACCACGAGTTCGCCCAGTTGAAGGACCGCCTGCACAGCTACGAGCTGGAGCCTGAGCCGTGGCGCGAGGCGATCGGCACCAACGCCACCAACACCTTCCTCACCGCACAGGAGGCGGCCAAGGTCCGCGAGGAGATCGAGGCGATCTACGACCGGTACCGGGACCGTCAGGACCAGCCCGGGCTCCGGCCGGCGGACGCCCGGCCGGTGCGCATGTTCATGTCGCTCACCGTGGCCCCACCCCGGGAGGAGATATGAGATCCGGTCCGTTACGCGACCCCCGCTTCCGGCTGCTGCTGGCCGGGCTGACGCTGGCCAGCTTCGCGGTCACCGCGCTGTACCTGGTGCTGGGGGTCTGGGCCAAGGCGCTGACCGACAGCAACGCGCTGGCCGGTTCGGTGTTCCTGGCCCTCGGCGTGCCCACGCTGTTCGCCCCGCTGGGCGGGGTGCTGGCCGACCGGGTGCGCCGCAAGCCGCTGCTGCTGGCCACCCTCGTGGTGTTCGCGCTGACCCTGCTGTCCCTGCTGTGCGTGCACAGCCGCCACCAGCTGTGGCTGATCTACCTGGCGGCCGCGGCCACCGGACTGGCCACCGACCTGGTGTCGGCCTGCCGCAACGGCATGCTCAAGGACCTGCTGCCTGCCGATCAGCTCGGCTCGGCCAACGCCTCCCTGCAGACCCTCACCCAGGGCCTGCAACTGATCTCCCCGCTGGTCGGCGCCGCCCTGTTCGCGACGGTCGGCGGGGGTACGTTCGCGCTGATCGACGCCGGCCTACTCGGCGGCGCGGTGCTGGTGCTGGCCCGGGTGCGGCTGACCGAGTCCGACCCGCAGCCGCGCACCGGCGCCCGGCTGCTGGGCGAGGTGCTGGCCGGGTTCGGCCACCTGCGCTCGGTGCCGCTGCTGCGCCAGCTGAGCATCGTGGGCGCGGCCGCGTTCGCGGTCATCGGGTTGTTCGAGACCGCCGGATTCGCCGTGGTGGACCAGGGCCTGCACCGGCCGCCCACGTTCTACGGCGTGCTGACCAGCCTGCAGGGTGCGGGCGCGATCCTCGGCGGACTGACCGCGGGCTGGGTGCTGCGCCGGCTGGGCGAGGCCCGGCTGGTCGGCCTGGCGCTGGCCGCGGTCGGCATCGGCGCGCTGCTGTCGGCCAGTTCGGCCCTGCCGGTGGTGCTGGCCGGGCTGTTCGTGCTCGGGCTGGGCGTGCCGTGGTTTCTGGTCGGCTGGAGCACCGCGCTGCAACGGCACACCCCACCGCGGTTGCAGGGCCGGGTCGGGGCCACCGGCGGCATGCTGCTGACCACCCCGCAGACCGCGTCCATCGCCGTCGGCGCACTGCTGATCGGCGTCGTGGACTACCGCATCCTGCTGCTGGTGATCATGGTGGGCATGCTGGCCTGCGCGGCGGTGCTGGTGATCCGGCCCGCGGCGCAACCGGCTGCCCTGATCGGCGAGCCGATCACCGGGCCGCTGACCGCCGAGCCGGGCAGCGCACCGGCCTGAAACGGCACGTGGTTCTCGGCGCGCATTGCCGCAGCCTCTAGGCTTCCTGCGTGCAAACTGTCGCGGTGCTGAGCCTCAAGGGTGGGGTCGGGAAAACCACGGTCGTGCTCGGGCTGGCCTCGGCTGCCCTGCGCCGCGGAATACGCACGCTGGTCGTCGATCTCGACCCGCAGTGCAACGCGACGGCCACGCTGGACCCGCAGGAGACCGAGGGCAGCCTGGTGGACGTGCTGGCCCGGCCCGGGCTGGCCAGCCTGCGCTCGGCGGTGGCGCCCAGCCCGTGGGGCGAGGGCATCGACGTGCTGGTCGGCTCCGAGGACGTGGAGGGCCTCAACCACCCGGAGCCGGGCTCGCAGAAACTGGCCAAGCTGGGCAAGGCGCTGGAACTGGCCGATCAACTGCTCGACGAGGAGGACGACCGCCCGTACGAGCTGATCCTGCTGGACTGCCCGCCGTCGCTGGGCCAGCTGACCCGCTCGGCGCTGGTGGCCGCCGACCGCGCGCTGCTGGTGACCGAGCCGACCATGTTCGCGGTGTCCGGCGTGCAGCGGGCGTTCGAGGCGGTGCAGACCGAGCGGGAGCTGCACAACCCTCGGTTGCAGCCGCTGGGCGTGGTGGTCAACCGGGTACGTCCCCGCTCGCACGAGCACCAGTTCCGCATCGAGGAACTGCGTGAGCTGTTCGGGCCGCTGGTGATGCCGGTCAACCTGCCCGACCGGCTGGCCGTGCAGCAGGCCCAGGGCGCGTGCCTGCCCATCCACCAGTGGAACACGCCGGGCGCGCGCGAGGTGTCGCTGGCGTTCAACCTGCTGCTGGCCCGGCTGCTGCGTGCGGGCCGGCGGCGCTCGCGCATCGAGGTGGACGAGGAAGTCGAAGCGGAGGACTGACCGGTGCCCGAGGGGGACACGGTTTTCCTGACCGGGCAACGGCTCACCGAGGCGCTGGCCGGGAAAATCCTGACCCGGGGCGAAATCCGGCATCCCCAACTGTCCACTGTGGAGCTCGCTGGACGGACGGTGCGCGGGGTGCGCACGGTGGGCAAGCACTTGTTCGTGCGGTTCGACGACGAGCGCAGCCTGCACAACCACCTGAAGATGGACGGCGCCTGGCACCTCTACCCGCCGGGCGGCCGCTGGCGGCAGCCCGCGCACAACGCCCGGGTGGTGCTGACCACCGCCGACCGGCAGGCCATCGGCTTCCGGCTGCACGATCTGGCCCTGCTGCCCACGGACGCCGAATCCGACCTGGTCGGGCACCTCGGCCCGGACCTGCTCGGCCCGGGCTGGGACGAGGACCAGGCCGCCGAGGCGGCCCGCCGGCTGGCCGCCCAGCCGGACCAGGAGATCGGCCTGGCCCTGCTGGACCAGCGAAATCTGGCCGGGGTGGGCAATCTGTACAAGGCCGAGGTGTGCTTCCTGCTCGGCGTGTCGCCGTGGTCGCCGGTGTCCGGTGTGGACGCCGGCAAGGCGGTGGCGTTGAGCCGGAAACTGTTGCTGCGCAACGCCTGGCGGCCCGAGCAGAGCACCACCGGCGAGACCGCGCGCGGCCGCCAGCACTTCGTCTACCAGCGGCACGGCAACGCCTGCCTGCGCTGCGGCACGAAGATCGAGGTGGCCAGGCAGGGCAGCGACGTTCGGCAACGCGGAACCTGGTTCTGCCCGTCCTGCCAACCGGGCCCTCATCCCTGACGAACTACGATGGCCGCATGGCAGTCGTGAAGATCAACGCGATCGAGGTCCCCGAGGGCGCAGGCCCCGAACTGGAGAAGCGGTTCGCCCACCGCCTGCACGCGGTGGACAACCAGCCCGGCTTCCTCGGCTTCGAGCTGCTGCGCCCGGTGTCCGGCGACGACCGCTACTTCGTGTACACCAAGTGGGAGTCCGAGGAGGCGTTCCAGGCCTGGGCCAACGGCCCGGCCAAGGAGGCGCACGCCGGCCAGCGGGCCAACCCGGTGGCCAGCGGCTCCGCGCTGCTGGAGTTCGAGGTGATCCAGGCCACGGGCCCGGACAACACCTGACCGTGGCGTAACGCCGACGGTGTCACCAGGGATTATGTAGCCGTGCTGTACTCCCGCGTCGTTCGTCCCGCGTTGTTCTCACTCGGCTCCGGTGATCCCGAGGTGGCTCACGAGCGCACCGTGGCCGCGCTGGCCCGGGCCGGCGCGGCCCCCGCGCTGATCGGCCCGCTGCGCCGGTGGTTCGGCGGGTCGGCGCCACGCACCGTGTTCGGGGTGCGGTTCGCCAACCCGGTCGGCCTGGCCGCCGGGATGGACAAGAACGGCATCGCCATCCCGGGCTGGGCCGCGCTCGGCTTCGGCCATGTCGAGGTGGGCACGGTCACCTGGCACCCGCAACCGGGCAATCCACGGCCCCGGCTGTACCGGCTGCCGGCCAGCCACGCGCTGATCAACCGGATGGGCTTCAACAACCTCGGCGCCCAGGCATTGGCCCAGCGCCTGGCCGCGCTGGGCCGGGCGCCGCTGCCGGTGGGCATCAGCATCGGCAAGTCCAAGATCACCCCGGTGGCCGAGGCGGTCGAGGACTACCGCAACTCGCTGCGCGCGCTCTATCCGCACGGCGACTACTTCGCGGTCAACGTCAGCTCGCCCAACACCCCCGGGCTGCGCGGTTTGCAGGACCGCGGCCTGCTGGACGAGCTGGTCACCGCGCTGCGGGCCGAGGCCGACACGCTGGCCGGCGGCGAAGACCCCAAGCCGCTGCTGGTGAAGATCGCGCCGGACCTGACCGACCGGGCCATCGGCGAGGTGCTGGAGGTGTGCCTGGCCCGCGGGGTGGCCGGGGTGATCGCCACCAACACCACGCTGTCCCGCAACGGCCTGGCCGCCGCCGACACCCCGCTGGCCGAGCAGACCGGCGGCCTGTCCGGGCGCCCGTTGGCCGAGCGGGCCCGCGAGGTGGTGTCGTTGGTGCACAAGGAAAGCGGGCTGCCGGTGATCGGCGTGGGCGGCATCGACACCCCGGCCGACGCGCTGCGCATGCTGGACGCCGGGGCCGGCCTGGTGCAGATCTACACCGGGTTCATCTACGCCGGGCCCGGCCTGGTCCGCGGCATCAGCCGCGCGGCCGCGACCCGCCGCCGGTGATCCGGCCCCAGTGCGGGCCGTGCGGCCAGGTCCGCAGCCGGGACGGCGATCCTTCTCGTCCCATCAGCTCGGGCCGTGCGGCCAGGTGAGCAGCCGGTCGGCGGTGACGTAGCCGTGCGCGGCGGCCAGGTAGTGGTCGTACCAGCCGCCGGTGTCGTCGGCGCCCACGTAGTGCTGCCACTCGGTGCCGTCCGCGGCCACGATCACCCCATTGGCCCGCTGGTCGTTCGCGGTCGAGTTCACCTCGTCGGTCGAGGCATCCACAATGGACACTCCGCGCGGAGACACCGCGGTGTCACTGAGTTTCCGGGTCATGTCCACGGTACCGGACAGGGTGAAGTCGTTGTCGTCGGTGATCTGGTAGGTGGCGTCGATGGTGATCGGATAGGACCAGGTGTGCGTGCTGGCGCTGCCGTCCGAGCGGACCGTGCGGTTCCAGCCTCCGTCGGTTTCCACCACATGCTGGCCGAAACCGTTGTCCCGCACGGTGTCGGTGTTGGCGAACGCCGCGTGCTGGCTGACCGTGGTGAGCACTCGACCGGCGGAGGTGTTGACATAGCCGGAAATCGACCAGTCCCGGTTCGCCTTCACCGTCGCGGTGACCGTACCGTCCGAATTGGACTTCTCGCTCGTGTGCTGGGCGGCGGACGGCGCGAGAGTGTTCGCGAGCAGTCCGCCGGAGGTCGTCCTGGCCCGGGAATCGGTGTACAGCAACAGGTTCGCGGACAGGTTCCACACGTCGTCGGCGTTGGCCACGGTCAGCGCCACATCGTGCGAACCGCCATTGACCAAGGACCCGGCGAACGGGGTGATGTCCATCAGCTCCGGACTCATGTCGAAGGTGCCCACCGCCGGGATCGGCCGCCACAACGTGGGCACGATGCCGCCGGTGTAGATGTACGGGAAGTACTGGGTCACCCCGGCCGGGGTGCCGTCGATGGCCGCCGACACCTCCCGGTACGGCCCGCCCCCGCACATCCCGGCGGCCGGGAACTTCGCGGCCACGTCGTCGGGCACGGCGGTGAACCACTGTTCGTCGCAGCCGTTGCCCTTGATGTACACCTCAAGGTAGGCGCGGGTGATGTTGCGCGGCAGGTCGGCCGCGGTGAGGTGCACGGTGGGCGTGCTCCCCGAGGCGTCCGGCGAACCGAGGCCGACCACGGTGTCCGGCTCGGCCGGGGCCGGGTCGGCCCGATCGGCCTGGTAGTAGGTGAGCGTCACGGTCTGGGTGTAGACGCCGGTGTACACGCTGCTGGTGTAGTTGCCGATGCCGCCGTTGAACGGCTGCGCGGTGTGCAGCAGCGAGGCGTACTCGGTGACGTCCTTGGCGAAGTGGTAGGTGATCCCGTCCGGATCGGGCTCGTAGGTGGTGCCGAAATACACCTGGGTGGCGCCCAGGTCCAGGAAACCGGACCGGTCGTACTGGCGGCCCTGCACGCTGGTCGTCCAGTCCAGCACCACCTTGGCCCACGGGCCCGGGCAGCTGGCCGGTGGAGTGAGCGTGCCGGTGAAGTTCTGGGCCGAGCCGTCGGCCGCGTTGGACGGGAAGGCATCGGCCAGAGTCCGCGTGCAGGACCGGGTGTGCGGACGGGACACCGGAGGTTCGGCGGTGACCGGATTCTGCGAGTTGAGCTCCACCGTCGGGGCGGCGGCCTGGGCGGCGCCGGCGACGCTCACCCCGGCCAGGGCGATGGCGACTGTGACGGCAGCAGCGAGAACTCGGCGCACGGCGGCCTCCTGATCGGCGACGTCGATCGGAGACACTAAACGGCCCTGGGACACTGGTCCAGACCCATTAGTGGGAACAACGAGGCCAGGTTCGGACGGGCCGAAAACGGCTCATCGGCGCATCCCGCGCAGCGGCTCAGCGGCGCATCCCGCGCAGCGTCCGCAGCAGCGGATACCCCAGCACGATCAGCAGCGAACCCCAGACGATCCCGTCGAACTGCATCGACCCGAGCTGGATGGTCACATCGCCCACTCCGGCGGCGACCGCGGTGCCCCCGGCCATCAGGTTCACCGGGTCGGTCAGGTCCACATCGTTGGCCATCCACACCCGCACGCCGAGCATGGCCACCGCGCCGCACAACACCAGGGTCACCCCGCCGGACACTCCGGCCGGCATGGTGTCCAGCACCGCGGTCACCTTCGGCGAGCAGGACAGCCCGATCGCGCACACCGCGGCCACCACGTACGCGGCGGTGGAGAACACCCGGGTCACCGCCATCACGCCGATGTTGCTGGCGTAGGTGGTCAGCCCGGAGCCGCCGCCCGCGCCGGCCAGCATCGAGGCCAGCCCACCGGAGATCAGCGCGTCGCCGATGTTGCCGTCCAGGTTGCGGCCGGTGACCTCGCCGATCGCCTTGACCTGCGCGGTGTTCTGCGCGACCAGCACGATCACCGCGGGCAGCACCAGCAGCATCACCGAGGAGCGCAGCTCCGGCGTCTGCAGGGCGGGCCAGCCCAACCAGGCGGCCCGGCCCACTCCGGCCCACGCGGCCGAGGGCACGTTCCCGGACAACTGCCCGACCAGCCACCCGGCCAGCACGCCCAGCAGCACCGCGGTGCGGGCCGGCAGGCCGCGGGAGAGCACCGCGCACAGCCCGGTGACCACCACGGTGACCGCGGCCAGCCCGGGCTGGGTCTCCGCGCCCGGCACCGCGAACGGGGCCAGGCTCAGCCCGACCAGCATGATCACCGCGCCGCTGACCACCGGCGGCATGACCGACTCCAGCAGCCGCACACCCAGCGCCTTGACCGCGATGCCGACACACACCACCAGCACCCCGGCGAACAGCACCCCGCCCAGTTCGGCCCCCACCCCGTCGCCGCGGGCGGCGGCCAGCGGGGCGACGAAGGCGAAGGAGGAGCCGAGGTAGCTGGGGATGCGGTTGCGGGTGAGCAGCAGGAACAGCAGGGTGCCAAGGCCGGAGAACAGCAGCGTGGTGGCCGGGGAGAAGCCGGTCAGTTTGGGCACCAGGACGGTCGCGGCGAACATCGCGGCGACGTGCTGCAGGCCGAGACTCGCGGTCAACGGCCAACTCAACCGCTCGTCGGCGCGCACCATTTCGCCCTCAGCGAGTCGCCGCCCGTCGCCGTGCACGGTCCACAGCGCCACGCGGGTTCCTCCAGGGACTCGGCCAACTGGTTCGAACGGTTGGACAAGATAGTGCCATGCCTCGGTCGAACAACATATGGGTAACGGTCCGATAATCAGGCACCGGGGGGCGCGGCCTCGACCAGGCGATACGTGGCGACCGCCGGCGCCTCCGTCGATCCGGTGCCGGAGAGCGGGGATTCAGCCGCCGCGACCAGCCCGGCGAACGCCTCGGCGCCGCACGGCAGCCGCGGGCTGCGCAGCACCATGATGGCGGGGGTGGCGAAGGCCAGCACGACCGAGCCGCCGAACCGCGCACCCCGGTCGGACGCGCTCGGATCGACCGCGGCGACCAGCCCGGTGCTGCCGAACAGCGCCACGGTCAGCCCGCACAGCCCGGCCCACGGACGCAGCACGAACCGCGTCAGGACAGGCGCGGTGCGTGCCCCGACAGCCGGTCCCAGCTGACCTCAGGTCTGCCGGTCGCCAGTCACGCTCAGGCTCAGGCCGAGCCGGCCTGCGGCTTCTGCTCGGCCGAACCGGCCTGCTGCTGCACTCGCTGCTCGATCTCCTGCTGGATGTTGGCCGAGGCACTGTTGCCCGAGGACGAGCTGCCCGCGGTGACCTGCGGAGCGCCGTGCAGCGAGGCCCGGATCTGCTCCAGCCGGTTGGAGCCGGCCATGTTGACCGTGGACTGCTGGACCTCCAGCATCCGGCCCTGCACCGAGTCCTTGGCCAGCTCGGCCGAGCCGAGCGCCGTGGCGTAGCGCTTCTCGATCTTGTCCCGCACCTCTTCCAGCGAGGGCACGTTGGTCG
Organism: Pseudonocardiaceae bacterium; assembly: GCA_035551355.1. Classification (GTDB taxonomy): domain Bacteria; phylum Actinomycetota; class Actinomycetes; order Mycobacteriales; family Pseudonocardiaceae; genus DATATV01. The sequence goes on from DASZNF010000125.1 coordinate 88,612, forward strand.
GCGCGGCCAGCTCGGACATCTGGTTGAGCGACTTGGAGACCTGCTCCTGCATCTTGGCCTGCTCAAGCTGGGAGAGCAGCTTGGTGCGCTCGGCCAGCTTCTGCTGCAACATCATCGCGTTGCGCTCCACCGCCTGCTTGGCCTGGGCAGCGGCCTGCAGCGACTGGTCGTGCAGGGTCTTCAGGTCCTCGATGCTCTGCTCGGAGGTGACCAGCTGGGTGGCGAAGTTCTGGGCGGCGTTCTCGAACTCGGTGGCCTTGGCCTCGTCCCCCTTGCCGCGGGCCTCGTCGGCCAGCACCAGGGCCTGGCGGGCGGAGGACTGCAGCTTCTCCACCTCGCTCAGCTGCCGGTTGAGCTTCATCTCCAGCTGCCGCTGGTTGCCGATGACTGCGGCGGCCTGCTGGGAAAGCGCCTGGTGCTGGCGCTGACTCTCCTCGATGGCCTGCTGGATCTGTACCTTGGGGTCGGCGTACTCGTCGACCTTCGACGAGAACGACGCCATGAGGTACTTCCACGCCTTCACGAACGGGTTGGCCATCTCTTGTCCGCCTGCCTTCTCCCCATGCTGCCCCGGACCACGATAGGTGAGCCCATCCCGGCACCGAGCAACAAACCTCGTACCGTTATGAGCTACATCGTGTCAGGTGGCGGCGCGGGCTTCCACTGCCCCCGGCAATTGTCAGGCAGCGACGACCACACCTCCACCGGTCCGGCCCAGCGTGCTGGGCAGCGGGTGCCGCAGCATCGGCTGCAATCGCAGGTCGGACAGGTCCTGGCCGACCACGGCAGGCACCATCCGGCCACCCTGCATCTTGGCCTCAGCGGGCTGCCGCTCACGCTCGGACTCCGCCTCGCCACGCGCCGTGCGAGCCGGCTCCTGGCTGGGTACGGCGGTGACCTCGTCGACCACGCCGACGTCGGTGGCGACCCGGTGCAGCAGTTCGGACAACGGCAGATCCAGTGCCTCGCAGATGGCGGCGAGCAGCTCGCTTGATGCCTCCTTGCGGCCGCGCTCCACCTCGGAGAGGTAGCCAAGGCTCACCCGAGCTGTCCGGGAGACCTCGCGCAGCGTGCGCTGTTGGTTGGTGCGAGCATGACGGAGCCGATCACCGATCGCCTCGCGCAGCAGCACGGTCATGGCGCGCCTCCCTTCACTTGTCCCGTGCCAACCAGGCTACCGAGCGGAGCGGTGGTCGGCAGCGACTTCGTGGCTCGTCTGCCAAGGGCGAACGCGTGAACCGGGCCTGGTGTTCCCGAAGGTCGAGTCGCAACGTGCTGACCAGCGCGTTTCACTTCGCGGCCGGAACGGCTTCCTGGAGCAGCTCAAGCACCGCGCGGGCCGCGCCGGCGCGCACGGCGTGTCGATCCCCGGGCAGATCCAGCTCGCGCACCCGCCGCGGGCCCGGCCCGGCGACGGCGACGTACACCCGTCCGGGCGACACACCGTCCTGCGGATCGGGCCCGGCGACCCCGGTCAGCCCCAGTCCCCAGTCGGCTCCGCAGGCCGCCCGCGCCCCGGCCGCCAGCTGCCCGGCCACCTCCGGGTGCACCGCGCCGTGCTCGGCCAGCAGCGCCGCCGACACGTTGGCCAGCTTGATCTTCAGTTCGGTGGCGTACACGATCAGCCCACCGCGCACCACCGCGCTTGAGCCGGCCACCGAGGTCAGCGCCCCGCACACCAGCCCGGCGGTCAGCGACTCGGCGGTGGCCAGCGTCTGGTCCCGCTCGCGCAGCGCGGCCAGTAGTCCGGCCACCCGGGATTCGTCCAGGCCGAGCGCGTCAAGCAGCGCGGTCACCGGCCGCCTCCGCCGCCTGCGCGGCCCGCCTGCGGGCCCCGGAGCGCAACCGGACGGCGCGCACCACGTAGTCCACCCCGGTGACCACGGTCAGCAGGATGGCCACGCCCATCAGCACCCACAGCACCGGATCGAACCCGGCGGGCAGCGGCAGCACGAACAGCCCGATGGCGACCACCTGCACCAGGGTCTTGGCCTTGCCGCCCGGGCTGGCCGCGATGACCCCATAGCGGATCACCCAGAACCGCAGCAGGGTGATGCCGATCTCGCGCACCGCGATCACGATGGTCACCCACCAGGGCAGCTCGGCCAGCAGGCTCAGCCCGACCAGCGCCGACCCGGTCAGCGCCTTGTCGGCGATCGGGTCGGCGATCTTGCCGAAGTCGGTGACCAGGTTGCGGCTGCGGGCCAGGTTGCCGTCCACGTGGTCGGTGATGGAGGCGACGGCGAAGATCGCGGTGGCCACCAGCCGCCAGCCGGCCTGGTGCCCGTCCCCGGCGAACAGCGCCGCCAGGAACACCGGCACCAGCAGCAGCCGGGACACGGTGAGCACGTTGGCCACGTTCAGCAGCGGCACCGGGGCCACCGCCGCGCCGGGAACCGCGGTCGAGGCGGGTGCGGCGGCCGGACCGCCGGCGTCCGGTGCGCCGGTCATGTCCGCTCCGGCGCGGCCACCTCGACCGGACGGACCAGCAGATCGACACCCTCGGTGTCCTCCACGACGCACCGCACCAGATCCCCCACGGCCAGCCCCTCGGATTCCAGCAGCACGCACTCGCCGTCCACTTCGGGCGCCTGGTGCGCGGCCCGGCCACCGGCGTCGGCCTCGTCCGAGTCCAGCCGCTCGACCAGCACGTCGACCTCGGTGCCGATCCGGTCCTCGGCCCGCTGCGCGGTCAGCTCCTCGACCAGTTCGGACATCCGGCTCACCCGCTCGGTGACGGTGTCGGCGTCCAGCTTGCCGGGCAGGCCCTCGGCCTCGGTGCCGTCCTCGTCGGAGTAGCCGAACACGCCGACCGCGTCCAGCCGGGCCTCGGTCAGGAACCGCTCCAGCTCGGCCACGTCGTCCTCGGTCTCGCCGGGGAAGCCGACGATCACGTTGGTCCGGATGCCCGCCTCCGGGGCCAGCTCGCGGATGCGGGTGACCAGCGCCAGGAACGACTCGGTGTTGCCGAACCGGCGCATCCGGCGCAGCACCGCCTCGCTGGAGTGCTGGAAGGACAGGTCGAAGTAGGGGGCGACGCCCGGGGTGGTGGCGATGACGTCGACCAGGCCGGGCCGGGTCTCGGCGGGCTGCAGGTAGGACACCCGCACGCGGCCGATGCCGGGCACCGCGGCCAGCTTGGGCAGCAGCACGGCCAGCGCGTCCGCCCCGCCGTGCTCCCGGCCGAGGTCCTTGCCGTAGGAGGTGGAGTTCTCGCTGACCAGGTACAGCTCCCGCACGCCCTCGCCGGCCAGCCAGTGGGCCTCGGCCAGGATCTCCTCGGGCAGCCGGGACACGAACGCGCCGCGGAAGGACGGGATGGCGCAGAACGAGCAGCGCCGGTCGCAGCCCGACGCGATCTTCAGCGGGGCCACCGGCGCGTTGCCCAGCCGGGCCCGCACCACCCGCGGCCCCCAGCCGTGCCCGGGCAGTGCCACCTGGTCGGCCGCGGCGGCCGCCGGCCGCTGCACCGGGGTGATGGGCAGCAGGGTGCGCCGGTCCACCGGGGTGTGCGAGCCGACCGTGCGCCCGGCGACCACCTCGTCCAGCGTCTCGTCCAGCGCCGCGTAGTGGTCGAAGCCGAGCACCGCGTCCGCCTCGGGCAGGCTCTCGGCGAGCTCCTTGCCGTAGCGCTCGGCCATGCAGCCGACCGCGACGACCTTGGCGCCGGACTCCTTGGCCACGTCCGAGGCGGCGAGCAGGGTGTCCACCGAGTCCTTCTTGGCCGACTCGACGAATCCGCAGGTGTTCACCAGGATCACGTCGGCGTCCCCGGACTCGCCGTCCACCGGTTGCCAGCCGCGATCGGTCAGGCGCCCGGCCAACTCCTCGGAGTCGACTTCGTTACGAGCGCAGCCGAGAGTGAGCAGGGTGAAACGGCGGCCAGAGGCGGGAGCGGACACCCGCCCAGGGTAACCGCCAACGCCCGGTCGCAGCGCACCGGCAGCCAACCGAGACGAACCGCGATCCGCGGCGCCACTCGGCCGGAGATCATCCGCTCGCGGCCGATCAAGGCCACGATAATCCCCGGTTTCCTGGTCCCGTTGGAATCTCGCTCAGCGGAACCGGGGCGGCAGATCGTCGGCGACCAGTCCGGTCAGCGCGGCCGCGTCCAGCGCGTCCAGGTCCGCGTCCGGCCCGGCCAGCCGGATCGACTGCCGTTCGACCATCAGCTCCACCAGCCCGCGGGCGCTGCGTCCATTGGCGAACCCGGCGCCCCGGTCGATCTTGGCCACCGCGCCGGGCAGCAACCCGGTCAGCTCCTCGTCTGCGTGGTAGCCCTGCGCGGACAACGTCACGTCCACGATGCCCACCAGTTCCTCGTCGGTGTAGTCCGGGAACAGCACGGTCGCGCCGAACCGGGAACGCAGGCCGGGGTTGGCGTCCAGGAACCGGTTCATGTCCTGGGGATACCCGGCCGCGATGACGATCAGATCGCCCCGGTTGTTCTCCATCTGGGTCAGCAGCTCGGCGATGGCCTCGGTGCCGAAATCGTTGTCACTGCGCGGGGCCAGTTCGTAGGCCTCGTCCACGAACAACACCCCGCCGATGGCCCGCGCGCACAACTCCCGGGTCCTGGGCGCGGTCTGCCCGACGTACTCGGCCACGAAGTCGGCCCGGCTGGACTCCACCAGGTGCCCGGAGGACAGCACGCCCAGCTCGCGGTAGATCTGGGCCAGCAGCCGGGCCACCGTGGTCTTGGCCGTGCCCGGGTTGCCGGTGAACACCAGGTGCCTGCTGCGCCCGGCCACGGCCAGTCCGGCCGCGCGCCGCCGGGCGTCAAGGCGCACCTCCGCGGTCATGGCCCGGACCTGTTGTTTCACCGCGTCCAGGCCGATCATCCGGTCCAGTTCGGCCAGCAGTTCGGTCAGCCCGCGGTGCGGGCCGGCGTCGTCGGACTGCCCCACCCCGCCCGTGCCGGCCGCCGGCAGGTCGGCCAGCAGCAGCGTGCTCAGCTCGGCCTTGTCGTGTTCGGGAGCGGCGGCCAGCCGGCCCGACTGCGCGGACAGCGCGGCCTCCAGCAGCACCCGGGCCGACCGGCCGTTGGCGAAGCCCTTGCCCCGGCCGATCCGGGCCATCCGCCCGGGCAGCGCGGCCACCAGATCCTCGGCCAGCTCGTAGCCCTCGGCCTTGGCCAGCACCTCGAAGATCCTGGCCAGTTCGTCGTTGGTGTAGTCGGGGAAGTCGATCCGGTTGGTGAACCGGGAGCGCAGACCGGGGTTGGCGTCCAGGAACTCGTCCATCTGCTTGGGATAACCGGCCGCGATCACGATCAGCTCGTCGCGGTGGTTCTCCATCTGGGTGAGCAGTTCGGCGATGGCCTCGGCGCCGAAATCGTTGTCACTGCGCGGAGTCAGCTCGTAGGCCTCGTCCACGAACAACACCCCGCCCATGGCCTTTTCCACCACGGCCCGGGTTTTCGGCGCGGTCTTGCCGACGAACTCGCCGACCAGATCGGCCCGCTGCACCTCCACCACGTGTCCGGTGGACAGCACGCCCAGCGCGGCGTAGATCTGCGCGATCAACCGGGCCACCGTGGTTTTCGCGGTGCCCGGGTTGCCGGTGAACACCAGGTGCCTGCTGCGGGTGGCCACCTTCATGCCGCCGGCCGCGCGCTGCCGGTTCACCGCGATCTCGTTGATCAGCGCGCGCACCGAGCGTTTCACCGCGCCGAGGCCGACCATGCCGTCCAGCTCGGCCATCAGCTCGGCCTGGGTCTTGGCCTGCGTCTTCTCCGGTTCGGCCGGATCGGTCAGCTCGGCCAGATCGGGCAGGTCGACCACCACCTTGCCCAGCGGGTCGAGCGAACCGCGGATCACCGCCGCCCGGCTGGCCTGCTCGAACGCGGTGACCAGCGGCTGCGCGCCGGTGTCCGTGCCCGCGTCGATGCATTGCCCGGCGTAGCCAACGATCCGGGCCTTCGCGGCGTCGGTCACCGAGGCCCGGGCCTCGATCGCCAGGTAGGTCAGCACGTCGCCGCGCACCTCGGGGTTGCGGAAATCCGGCAACCGGTAGACGAACTGGCTACCCACCACCGAGGGCGCGCCCGCGTGCAGCGTGTCGTGGAACTTCTTGGTGCCGGCCAGGATCAGCACCCCGGAGGCGGTCCGGTCCTGTGCGATGGTGTTCAGTGCGTCGAACAGCCCGGCGCGGGATTCCTCGGTGCCGATCAACCCGTCGGCGTGCCGGATCAGGTAGACCTTCTTGTCCTTGCCGGAGTACCGCAGGAAGTTCTCCTTGACCTTCTGCCCGGCCGCGGCTGCCTTGAAGTTGCGCCCGATCTCGTCACCCGAGCTGTAGATGAGTTCGCGCTCCTTGATCGCCTCGGCCCGGAACAACGCATGGCGCACCGCCTTGGCCAGCATCAGCTGTCCGGAATTGGGTTGCCCGACCAACAGCAGCACCGGGTTGGGCTGGCTTTCGTAGGCGCTGGAATCCCGGCACTCCGCGGTCCACTTGACCACCCGGACCACCCGGTCGATGAACTCCTTGGCCCGGTCGCCGTCGCTGATGAAGGTGCGGAGCTCGTCGTCCTGTTCGAGATCGAGGTCCTCGTAGAGGGTGTCCGGCCATTCGTCGTGCGGCTGCGGAACCGATTGCGGCGCCTGCGGAATCGCCGTCGGCGTCCGCGCCGGGGGCGGCTGTTGTCCGCCGATCTGTTGCGGCGCAACGGATTGCGGCGCGGGTGGTGGCGGCATCGGATACGGCGGCCTGGCCTGCGGGGCCGGTCCGGGAAAACCGGCGTAACCGGCGGGCGGTGCGGCATACCCACCCGGCGCCGAGGGCGGACCGGGGAAATTCGCGGGCGGGCCCGGGGGGTGGCCCGGCGGCGGACCGGCGGGCGCGGCCGGATACCCGCCCGGTGCGGACGGCGGACCGGCCGGATATCCGGCGGGCGGGCCGGACGGATAACCACCGGGCGGCGTCGCCGGATAGCCGCCGGCCGGGGCGGGCGGACCGCTCGGGAAGCCGGAGGGCGCGGACGGGTAGCCGGTCTCCGGCGGCGCGGCCGGATAACCGGAGGCCTGCGGCGCCGGTGGGTAGCCCGGCGACTGCGGGGCCGGTGGATAGCCGCTGGTCTGGGGCGCGGGCGGTCCGCCCGGGTGGCCGGGCCCGCCCTGCTTCGGCGGTTCGGTGGTCACCACCCGGGCCGACATCCGGGCCTGCGGGTCCATCGGCGGACCGCTGGGCTGCCACCCGGCCGGGCCGCCGACGAACCGCAGCCAGCCCACCAGCGGCACCAGTTGCCAGTGCGACCCGTCCGGCGTCACCAGGGTGGTGGTCCACCCCTGCCCCGCGTACTGCTCGGCCTCGGCGAACGCGTCCCGGCCAAACCCCGTCATGAACACCCCTGGAATCGACGACAGCCCACCGGAAAGGATATGGGCTGCGCACCGTCGGTCCAGCGAGGTTCAGCGAGGTTGCTCGATCGGTGGAAACACCGACCGGTCGGCCTCGTGCGGCAGCCGCGCCGCGGCGGCGGCCTCGTCCAGGTCCACGATCGCGCCCAGCACCCGCTCCACCTCGCCCACCGCCTCGTCCGGCAAGCCCTGCAGGTGTGCGCCGGGCAGCGGATCGAAGTTGAGTTCGGCGATGTTGCGCCACGCGGTGGCCAGTTCGCCGGGCAGCGGCCGGACCGCGACCGCGGGGGCCTCCAGGAAGCCCCCGCCCGATTCCCCGGCCGAGATGGTCTCGGCCGCCCGCGCCGCCAGCAGGTCGGGCAGCGCCCGGTCGGCGGCCAGCGACACCCGGATCTGGAAGGCGTGATCGGTGTACCGGCCGACCGCCTCGGCCAGCAGCGGCACCGCGGCCGCGGCGAACCGGTCCGGCGGCCGGGGCTGCTCGTACAGCCCGTACACCGGCGGCGGTCCGGGCCGGGCCAGCCGGGTGAACTCGTTGGCCCGCAGCTTGAGGTGCTCGCGCAGGCCCGGCCCGATCCGGAAGGGCACCAGCCCGATGGACAGCACCGCCCGCCCGGACACTCCGGCCAGCTCGGTGAACAACGGGCTCCAGGACCGCGGCTGCCCGGCCCGCCACGGGGTGACCGCGGTCAGCCAGGGCGCGTCGGTGTCGCCGCGGCTGGTGCGCTGGCCGGTGAGCCGCTTGCGGATCTCCACCACTCCGGTGGCGTGCGGCACGAACGGGTCGAGCACCTTGCGCAGCTGTTCGCCCGAGGCCACCGGCTGGGCCCGCAGGTGCCCGGGCAGCTCCGCGGCCAGCCGGGCGACCAGGTTGATCGCCTGCGCCGGTTCCGCGCCGGGCAGCCGCACCAGCAGGAAGGCCTGCAGGCCGCCGGGCGCGGTCAGGTAGCGCAGTTCCAGCCGTGCGCCCACCGCCACCGCCACCGTCCACAACGCCCGCAGCCAGGTGCGGTCGTCGCGCATCGGCGGGGTCGTGGACTCACCGAGATACACGTTTCCGGCGACCGTCCCGGCCTGCACCACGGTGGTCGCGTCGCCGGTGATCAGGTTGCGGACGGTGGCCGCGGACGCGGGCGCCGGGTCCCGGCGGCCGCGCGTGGCGGGCAGCGGGGCCAGCCGCAGCGCGGCCACCGGCGAGCGGCCGTGCGGACCGGCCAGGGTGGCCGTGCCGTCCGGGAGCAGGCTGCGCATCGGGCTCATCCGGCGGGCGACCGGTGCTGGCGCGGCGCACCCGGGGAAGGTCGCGGGCCCGCCGAGTTCCGTGCGGTCGCCGAGGTCCGGGACGCGCGGTCCATGGTCCGCTCGGTGGCCGAGCCGAAGCCGGGTCCGGCGCCGGGCAACGGCTCGACCGGTGGGACACCCTCCGGGAAGCCGTAGCCGGCCGGCACCTCGATCTGCTCGACCGCCACGTGCAGGCCCTCCCGGCACAGCGCGTGCACCACCTCGCGCATGGCCCGGGGCCGCTCGGTGCGCAGCATGAGCCCGATCACGTCCAGCCGGCCGGTGAGCCCGGCGAACAGATCCGAAAAGAATCGGCCCGTCAAAACCGCGCCGGTACGGGTTCGCCACATCATCCAACCCAGATAGAGGCTGGTGCCGTAGCAGAAAACCGAAACATAGACCTGATAGTGGCCGTCGGTGAGGATCAGCCGGTTGTTCACCGAGCCGAAGCCGGTCGCACTGCGCCGGATCCGCATTGATTCAATTGGCAGTTCGCGTTCGGCCAGCTTGCCCCGGATCGCGCTGTACACGGACATTTCCGCGGCCGCGCGGTCGGCCGGCACGACCCGCCACTCGCCCACCGGCTCGACCAGCCGGGCGAGCAGGAAGACGAGCAGAAACGCCGCTACCGCAACACTTCCGGCCACAGCGAGCATCAGCAGACCACCGAAAGCGGCAAAGATCGACAAGTCGAGGAAGCACAACAGGGACACCACGGCGGCTCGTCCCCACAACCGCCACAGGGTGTTCCCGGCGACCGCCTCGTCGAAATACTCCTCCATCGGGCCGTGTCTGAGAGTTTTGTCCAAATAGGCCGCGTTGCCGTCGCCACCGCACCAGCCGGGCAACGTGGCCATCGGGTTCGACATTGATTTCTCCAGGTACGCGAGCAATTCGCGTGTTCGCACGAACTTACCCCAGTGCGAAAAAAATATGGAGCGGGCACACGGGGTCGCCAGGGCCGAAAGACCCGCGCACCCGGACCGCCCATGGACCTCCCCTGCCCGGCCCGCCGGACCGCGCCCGACTACCATCGCTGGTGAGGGCGGCCGGCCCCGCTCTGGGGCTGGAGAGACACATCATGTGGTTCGGATTGGTCAGCGCGCTGGCGTGCGCCCTGTGCTACGGCGTGGCCACGCCGATGCAGGCCGCCGCCGCCCGGTCCACCGCGGACGATCGCGCCGGGATCGATCCCGGTCTGCTGGTACGGCTGCTGGGCCAGTGGCGTTATCTGCTCGGCCTCGGCCTGGACGGACTGGGCTTCCTCACCCAGCTGGCCGCGCTGCGCAGCCTGCCGCTGTTCGTGGTGCAGGCGGTGATGTCGGCCAGCATCGCGGTCACCGCGGTGCTGGCGGTGCGCTGGTTCGGCATGCGGATGTCCAGCGTGGAGTGGAGCGCGGTCGGCGTGCTGTGCGCCGGGCTGGGGCTGCTGGGCCTGTCCGCGCAGGGCGAGGGCGCTGGGCACGCGAGTTTCGGTTTCCACCTCGGCCTGCTGATCGCCGCGGTGGCGTGCGTGCTGGCCGGGATCGCCGTCGGGCGGCTGCCGACCGGTCCGCGCACCGCGCTGCTCGGCCTGGTGGCCGGGCTCGGTTTCGGCGTGGTCGGGTTGGCCGGGCGGGTGATCCCGTCGCTGTCGCCCGCGGTGCTGGTGCGCGATCCGGCGGTGTACGCGGTGATCGTGGCCGGGATCGTCGGCGCGCTGTTCTACGCCACCGCGATGCAACGCGGCGGGGTGGTGGCCGCCACGGCGATGATGGTGCTCGGGGAGACGGTGTTGCCCGCGTTGATCGGCGTGCTGGTGCTGGGCGACCGGGCGCGGGCCGGGTTCGCGCCGGTGGCGGTGCTGGGTTTCGTGATCGCGGTGTCGGCGGCGGTGCTGCTGGCCCGGTTCGGCGAGGTGCCGAAACCGCTACAGGACAAGGAATCGGTGGGTGTGAGCAGTGACTGAATCCGGGTCGTTCGAGGTGCGCCGGGCGCGCATCGCCGACGTGCGGACGGTGAAGGAACTGGTCGACCACTACGCCGGCCGGGTGTTGCTGGCCAAAGATCTGGTCACGCTGTACGAGGGAGTGCAAGAGTTCTGGGTGGCCGAGGCGGACGGCGAGGTGGTCGGCTGCGGCGCGCTGCACGTGTTGTGGGAGGACCTGGCCGAGATCCGCACGGTCGCGGTGCACCCGAAGGTGCTGGGGCGCGGCGTCGGGCACGCCGTGGTGGCGCGGTTGGCGGAGGTGGCCCGGGAGCTGGGGCTGGCCCGGGTGTTCGTGCTGACCTTCGAGACCGAGTTCTTCGCCCGGCACGGGTTCGTCAAGATCGACGGGACCCCGGTGTCGCAGGAGGTGTACGACGAGATGCGCCGCTCGGTCGACCCCGGGGTCGCGGAGTTCCTCGACCTGCCCTACGTCAAGCCGAACACCCTGGGCAACACCCGCATGCTGTTGCAGTTGTAACCCGTGAGAGGGGCGCCATGAGGACATCGAGCGACGCGATCGTCACCACCCACGCCGGAAGCCTGCCCCGCCCGGACGAACTGATCGAGTTGAACCACCGGCGCCTGACCGGCGAGTTCACCGACGAAGAGGCGTTCCAGCGCACCCTGACCGAATCCGTGGCGGACCTGGTGCGCAGGCAACGCGACATCGGCATCGCGATGCCCGGCGATGGCGAGTACGGCAAGGCGATGGGCCAGAAACTGGACTACGGCGCCTGGTGGACGTATTCGTTCCAGCGGTTGGCCGGCCTGGAGATCCGCGACCTGACCCTGTTCGAGACCCCGCCGCACGAGTCCGGTCCCGGCAACATCGTGCTGACCAGCTTCGGTCACCGCCGGGACCGCACCAGGTTCGCCGAGGCCTACGCCGACCGCACTTCGGGGGCGTCCGTCGGCGGTGGCCCGCGCCGTTTTCCGGCGTGTGTGGCCCCGCTGACCTACCGGGGCCAGGACGCGATCGCCGCCGACATCGCCAACTTCACCGCGGCACTGCGGGCGGCCGGCGTCGAGGAAGGCTTCATGACCGCCGTAGCGCCCGGCAGCTGCGCGCGCGTGCTCAACGAGTACTACGCAGACGAGGACGAGTTCCTTTTCGCCTGCGCCGATGCGATGCGCGAGGAGTACAAGGCGATCATCGACGCCGGGCTGATCCTGCAGCTGGACGACCCGTGCATCGCGGAGAACTGGGACCAGATCACCCCCGAGCCGAGCGTCGCCGACTACCAGGCGTTCACCATGAAGCGAGTGGAAGCGCTCAACCACGCCATTTCCGGTCTGCCGCAAGACCGCATCCGCTTCCATCTGTGCTGGGGCAGCTGGCACGGCCCGCACACCACCGACATCCCGATGCGCGACATTGTCGAGGTCATGCTGAAGATCAACGCCGGCGCGTACGTGTTCGAGGCCGGGAATGTGCGCCACGAGCACGAATGGCGGGTGTGGCAGGACGTGAAACTGCCCGACGGCAAGGTGATCGTGCCGGGCGTGGTCAGCCACGCGACCAACGTGGTGGAACACCCCGAACTGGTCGCCGACCGCATCGAGCGTTTCGCGGATGGCGTGGGCCGGGAGCGCGTGCTGGCCGGTACCGACTGTGGTCTGGGCGGCCGCATCCACCCCCAGATCGCCTGGGCGAAGCTCGAATCGCTGGTGCAGGGCGCGGAACTGGCCACCAACCGCCTGTGGCACCGGTCGGCGACCACGATCGGTTAGGCCGGCAGCAGCACCGGTTCCTGCTCGTCACGGATCGGCTTGTGGTTGGACACGCGGAAGCCGCGCAGCACCCGGCACCCCCTCGGCAGACAGCTACACGACCATACGCGCAGGTGAACCGCACAGATGGCCGGACAGCTTCCCAAGGGCTACTCCTCGGTGTCGGCCTCGTCGTCCACCGGCCCGCCGCCGCGGATGCTGTAGAGCACCCCGGCCAGCTCGTCCGGCTTGACCAGCACCTCGCGTGCCTTGGACCCCTCGGACGGCCCGACCACGCCCCGGTTCTCCAGCAGGTCCATCAACCGGCCCGCCTTGGCGAATCCGACGCGCAGTTTGCGCTGCAACATCGAAGTCGACCCGAACTGGCTGGACACGATCAGCTCGGTGGCCTGCACCAGCAATTCCAGGTCGTCGCCGATATCCGGGTCGATCTCCTTGGCCTCACCCTGCTTGGCCGCGGTCACCCCGTCGGTGTATTCGGGCTGCGCCTGCTCGCGGGTGAACTCGACGACCTTGGAAATCTCCTCGTCGGAGATGTACGCACCCTGAACACGAACCGGTTTGGACGCGCCCATCGGCAGGTACAGACCGTCGCCCATGCCGATCAGTTTCTCGGCGCCGGGCTGATCCAGGATGACCCGCGAGTCGGTCAGCGACGAGGTGGCGAAGGCCAGGCGCGAGGGCACATTGGTCTTGATCAGGCCGGTCACCACGTCCACCGACGGCCGCTGGGTGGCCAGCACCAAATGGATTCCGGCGGCCCGGGCCTTCTGGGTGATCCGCACGATCGCGTCCTCGACGTCGCGCGGCGCGGTCATCATCAGGTCGGCCAGTTCGTCCACGATCGCCAGAATGTAGGGATAGGGCCGGTACTCGCGCTCGCTGCCCGGCGGCGCGGTGATCTCGCCCGACTTCACCTTCCGGTTGAAATCGTCGATGTGGCGCACCTTGTTGGCCTGCATGTCCTGATACCGCTGCTCCATCTCCTCCACCAGCCAGGCCAGCGCCGCGGCCGCCTTCTTGGGCTGGGTGATGATCGGCGTGATCAGGTGCGGAATGCCCTCATACGGCGTCAGCTCCACCATTTTCGGGTCGACCAGGATCATCCGGCACTCTTCCGGCGTCGCCCGGGCCAGCAACGACACCAGCATCGAGTTGACGAAGCTGGACTTACCCGAACCGGTCGAACCCGCCACCAGCAGGTGCGGCATCTTGGTCAGATTCGCCGTGACGTAGTGGCCTTCGATGTCCTTGCCCAGCCCGATCACCATCGGGTGCGCGTCCTGCGTCGCGGTCGTGGACTTCAGCACATCGCCCAGCCGCACCATCTCCCGGTCGGAATTGGGCACCTCGATACCCACCGCCGACTTCCCCGGAATCGGCGCCAGCAACCGCACGTTGTCCGTGGCCGCGGCGTAGGCGATGTTGCGGGTCAGCGCGGTGATCTTCTCGACCTTCACACCCGGGCCCAGCTCGACCTCGTACCGCGTCACCGTCGGACCGCGGGTGAAACCGGTGACCTGCGCGTCAATGGAGAACTGCTCCAGCACCCCGGTGATCGCCTCGATCATCGAGTCATTCGCCCGGCTGCGCGCCTTGGGCGGATCACCCTCGGTCAGCAGATCCGTCGGCGGCAGCAGGTAGTCGCCGACCACCGCGCGCGGCGGCGCGGCCTTGGGCTGTTTGGCCGGTTTCTCCGCCGGTTCGGCCGCGGGCACCTGCGCGGGCGCCTGGGCCGGAGCGGTCCGCTTGGTCTTGGCCGCCGGTTCGTCGTAGGGCAGTTCCGGTTGCGTGCCAGGGACTTCCGCGCCGGTGGCCTGCCGGCGCCGGGACGGGCGGCGCAGCCGCACATTGGTCGCGGCGTCCTCGTCGATCGGGTCGATCCCGGCCGCGGCACCGTCCTCAGTGGACTCTCCGTCGGCCGGATTGCCGTGCTGTCCAACGGAACGCAGCCGGTTGCGGATCTCCCGCACCGGCGTGCCGGTGAACACCAGCGCGCCGTAAGCCATGACCAGCACCAGAAGCGGCCCGGCCACCCACCCGGTCAGGCCCTGCGCGAGGAACCCGCCGGCCAGGTAACCCAGCTCGCCGCCGGCGTACATCCGGTTGGCGTTGGTGACCGGCTGATGTCCCACCAGATGCAGCAAACCCAGTAGCGCCAACCAGAACAGCAGCGAACCGATGACCAGCCGGGGCCGGATCTCCGGCCGGGCCCCGCTGCGCATCAACGCGATCGCGGTGATCAGCAGGACCACCGGCAGCAGCAGCGCGGCATTGCCGATCGCACTACGCACTCCGACGTTCACCGCGTGTCCGATGACGCCGCCCGCGCCCACCCAGACGCCGGCCCCGGCCACCACGGCCAGCGCGATCAGCACCACGCCGATGCCGTCGCGGCGGTGCGCCGGATCCAGGTCGCGAGTGCGGCCGACGGTGCGCACCAGTTTGCCCACCCCACCGGCCAGCACCCCGCCGACCGAGCCGGAGGATTTCTTCCTGGGCGCCGCGGCCTTGGTTCTGGCCGAGGACGAGGACCCGGAGGACCGGGATCCGGACCGGGACTTCGAACCCCCGGCCCGGGCGCCACTCGTCGCACGTTTCGAGGTCGATGTCCGGCTAGCCATACCCCACACGGTAGTCGCTCCAGCCTCACCAGTAACTACAGTCACCGGCGAAAGACAAGATTCGGAAACTCCTCGTCGTACCGAACGGGAGTTCTGCCATGCTGCACAGCCATGGTTGTCCGCAGTCCCCGCCGGGCCCAGGCGACACGCCGTAGCGACCCTCGGCCGACCCCGTTGTTCTGGCGCGCGCTGATGACCGTCAACCGGGGTTTCGTGGCGCTGACCGGACGACTCGAGGTCACCGGCGCCTTTCCCGAGGAACTACGCGGCCGGCCGGTGCTGTTGGCGGCCAACCACATCGGCACGTTCGACGCGTTCGTGCTGACCGAGGCATGCCGCCGGATCGGTGTGGCGCCACGGTTTCTGATCACCGCGGGCATCATGGACGCCCCGGTGGCCGGCTGGGCGCTGACCGCGTCGGATCACCTGCGCGTCAACCGGCAGGGCCGGGATGTGCGCGGTGCGTTCCGCGATCTGGTGGACACGCTGCGGGCCAGCCGGGCCGCGGTGCTGGTCTATCCGGAGGGCCGGATCAGCCACGATCCGGGACTGTGGCCCGAACGCGGCAAGAGCGGCGTGGCCCGGCTGGCGCTGGCCGCGGACGCCGCGGTGCTGCCGGTCAGCCAGTGGGGCGCGCACGAGGCCGCGTACTGGGGCACCGAGGTGGTGACCGGCTGGGCCGACTTCCGTCCGGTGGCGACCTCCTGGCTGCGGGCGATTGTGACTCGCCCCACATTTCGGGTCAATTTTGGTCCGATCGTCGATCTGTCCGGTCTAAGCGTCACCCAACCAGGTGACGCGGTCCGCGCCCGGGACCGGATCATGCGCGCCATCGTCTCCGGACTGCGTCCACTGCGCGGGAACGAGCCGGATTCGCCCAGGTTCCGCGATCCGACCCGGCCGACCGACAGCCGCAGCCCGTGGCGCACAGAGCTTGAAGGAGACCAGCAGTCCTGAGCCCAGCCCCGCCGGTTTCCGGCCGCCGAACCGGAGACCGAAGGGGGACGGGAGCGGAGTCACGCGCCCAATCCGGGTCAATTGGGGCGTGACGATCGGGGCCGCGCCCGAGACGTATCCGCACACCGGCCGCACAACATCCACCTCACCAGCGATTTCTGACCGTATCCGGACGACAACGCGATGCTCCGCACGGGCAGTTGCCCTGCCGCATGCCCGATCGAGCAAGATCAGTTCTGGAAGGGAACACCTCATGTCCACCCCCTTTGATCCACAGCAGCCACAGGGCGGGCAGCAACCTGGTCCGTACGGCCAGCCCCCGCAGCCGGCCGGCGCGCCGCACACCGGGGGTCAGCCGGCCATGCCGGCCGCAGGCTCCGGACCGGCCTTTCCCGGCAGCGGTCCGGGTTTCCCGAGCCAGGGCGCGCCCGGGCAGTTCGGCAACCAGCCCGGGCCGGGTTACCCGCCGACCGGGCAGTTCGGCAACCAGCCCGGGCCGGGCTACCCGCCGCCCGGACAGGCCTACCCGCAGGCGCCGGGCCAGCCGATCGGGATGGGCCCGCGGCGGCCGCGGCGCACCCGGCTGTTCATCCGGCTGGGCATCCTGGCCGTGGTGGTGATCGTGGGCATCGTCATCGCGGTGATCAACTCGCACAGCGACCCGGCCGGCGCCAGCGTGGGTCAGTGCCTGTCCGGCGACCTGAACTCGGCCGACTCGGTCAAGCAGACCGACTGCACCGCCAGCAACGCCGCCTACAAGGTGCTGGCCGTGCTGGACAACAAGAGCGAGTCCGACTACAACTCCGACAGCATCTGCACCGACGTGCCCAACGCCGACGCGGTGTTCTGGGAGGGGCACGACGGCGAGAGCGACGGCACCATCCTGTGCCTGCAGAAGCTGGGCGGCTGACCCGGCTCCTGCGATGATCTCCCGGTGACCCGTGGTGCGGGCCGCAGCACGCAGCGGGCCCGGGGAGGACT